>NZ_JAUZVE010000023.1:0-132942 GCF_031844425.1 Microbacterium sp. ARD31 | reverse complement strand
ACGGGTCGAACTACACCGCGATGGTCTACACCGAGCGGATTGTCGAACTCGGTGCCGTCCCCTCCACGGGAACGGTCGGCGACAGCTTCGACAACGCGATGGCAGAGGCCGTGAACAACCTCTACAAGACCGAGCTGATCCGTCAGCGCGGCCCGTGGCGGACGGTTGAGCAGGTCGAGCTCGCGACGCTGGAGTGGGTGTGGTGATGGAACAACCAGCGGCTCCACGGCGAGCTCGACATGCGCACCCCCGCCGAGGCCGAGGACGCGTATTACGCTGACCAAGAATCAGGCCAACCGGCACCTGCCGGACACGGCTCCCGATAGGAACGAAAGTCAGGCCGATTCAGTTCGCCGTAACCGCCAGCACGCTGAGGTCTGATCCACAGCATCGCTTGCAGTGATCCCCCGGGAGCTTCGGCTCCTGGGGGATCACTTTTTCGTCCATCACCCGCGGTCGCGCGGCTCGCCCCACTTGCCGAGCTGGTACGCGGCTGCCGAGCCGCAGGCCACACCCAGTGCGGCACCGCCCCAGCCGTACACGTGCGTGCCGGCGATCAGGTACGACGCGGCGATCGGCAGCCACACGTCCGACGACGCGACCCCGGGATAGAACACCCGCGGCTGCAGGCTCTGGAAACCCAGCCACAGCGCCAGCACGTTCGCGATGATCAACGCCGCGAGCGCGAGCGGGATCACGACCCACCAACGGTGATCGCGCCTGGCGATCAGCACCGTCGCGGCCGTGGCCAGAGCGAGGATGACGACGGCGACCATCACCCCCGGCATCCCCCCGCGCTCGTCGAGCGCCGGGGCGAACAGGTCGGGCATCGCGGGCCCGAACATCATCGTCAGCGCGCCGGGCAGCAGCAGCAGCACCCACGGCGCGATCGCGTTGAACAGGCTCATCGGTCTGCGCCGCTTCGGACTGTGCGCAGACGCGGTCCACTGTGTGTCCATGTCGCCCCCAAAGCGCATGTCCGTCGGACGAAGGCGACGTTGCCCGTCCGTGACGCGAGCCTCTCCCCTGGTCGCGGGGATGTCAACCCCGCAGCCCCGGCCGGCCCGTAGGAACACAGCCCGCCGGAGTACGCTGTGTGCGGAGCCACATGTCCCCCACTCTGACTCGACGTCACGCGCAGCAGCCCGTGTTCTGGCGCTGGGCCGCGTCTGCGATGCTCGCAGCGCTCGTCGTCCTCGGACTCCTGGGGATGCACACCCTGTCGACCGGCCACGGCGACACCGGGCTCACGACGGTGGCTGCGGCTGAGCACTCGCACGCTCACGCCGTCACGGAATTCGCCGCGACGACTGCCGACACCGAGGTCGGATGCGCCGACTGTGGCGCCGGCCACGATCACAGCGCCATGATGCTCGCGTGCGCCCTGGCCCTGATGGTGGCGATGATCCTCATCGGTCGGGTCGGTCGCGCGATGCAGCACCACCGGCATCCGATTCTCGTCATCGGTGACGACCGGCCCCCGGTCGAGCCGTCACCGCGCCCGCCTTCGCTCGTAGAACTGTCCATCAGCCGGACGTGACCGGCCGCCGCCGACTCGCCGAGTCGGCATGGCGCCGCGCCCCTCAGGGGCGACCCTCACGAACGACTGGAACGGACACAACTGATGAAGAAGAACCGCACGACCGCGCTCGCGGCCGCCCCTCTCGCTCTCGCGCTCCTGCTGGCCGGGTGCACGGATGCCGGAACCACGGCGACGTCGGGCATGAACGACTCCGATGAGACGGCCATGTCGTCCACCCCGGCGGTCGAGGTGCAGGGCGAGTACAACGCCGCCGACACGATGTTCGCGTCGATGATGATCCCCCACCACGAGCAGGCGGTGGAGATGAGCGACATGCTGCTCGCCAAGGACGACGTCGACGAGCGCGTCGCCGAGCTCGCCGAACGCATCAAGGCCGCCCAGGCCCCCGAGATCGACCAGATGGAAGCGTGGCTCGACGACTGGGGCATGCCGTCCGGCGCCGAGATGGGCGACATGCGGCACGGCGACGGCATGATGTCGGAGGACGACATGGCCGCGCTCGAATCCGCCACAGGTGACGACGCATCGCGGCTGTTCCTCGAGCAGATGATCCAGCACCACGAAGGCGCCATCGACATGGCCGAAGCCGAGATCGCGGACGGCATCAACCCCGACGCGGTCGCGCTCGCCGAGACGATCATCGAAACCCAGGCGACCGAGATCACCGAGATGCGCGAGCTGCTCGCCGACTTCTGAGCCCGTGCGGGGAATGCCGAGGATCCGGCGCCCCCGCACCCTCGACGAAAGGACACCCGATGCTCGCACATCGGCGCGTGGCCGCATCCGCCGCCGCGCTCTCGCTCCTCGCCCTCGCGGGCTGCGCGGCACCCGAGCCGCCGTCGACCGGCACCGAACACGCCGCGCCGTCGGCCCACGTGCACGAGATCGTCGTCGACCCGGCCGGCGACGGCTTCCTGCTCGGCACGCACGACGGACTCTTCGCCGCCTCGACGGACGGCGAGGTCGGCGGACGGCTCGGACAGCACGCGTTCGACGCCATGGGCCTGACGGTCGTCGGCGACGACCTGCTCGCCTCGGGGCACCCTGGCCCGAACACGCCGGCGGAGTGGGGATCACCGCACCTGGGGATCATCCGCAGCAGCGACGGCGCCCGGTCGTGGTCGCCGGTCACCTTCACCGGCGAGAAGGACTTCCACGTGCTCGCGGCCGGTGTCGGCGGCGCGGTGTTCGGCATCTCGACCGACAGCTCGCGCCTCTTGGTCAGCACCGACGTCGGGGAGACCTGGAGCGAAGCCGGCGCGAGCGTTCCGGCGCTCGACCTCGCCGTGGACGCCACGGGCCGCCTCATCGCGGCCACCCCGCAGGGACTGCAGGTCAGCCTCGACGACGGCGCGTCCTTCACGGCGTGGGGAGGCACCCCGTCGATGTACGCGCTGTCGTCATCGCCCGATCAGCAGCGCGTCGTCGGCATCGACGCGCGCGAGCGCATCTGGGTGACGACAGCCGGAGCGGACGCGTGGGAGCAGGTCGGGCGCGCCCACGGCGGAGTGCAGGCCGTGACGATCACCGACGACGGCGACATCGTCGTGGTCGACGACAGCGGGCTCACGGTGCTGAGCGCGACCTGATTCGCCGCTGAGCCACGAACGACGGATGCCCCCGCCACACGCGATGTGTGGCGGGGGCATCCGGTGTCTGAACTCAGACCTCGTCGGGACGACGCACGGGCGGCGGCGGGGGAACCGCACCCGGTGCGGCCGGGGGTGCCGACTGCGTGCGGGTCGCCGACTGCGGCGGTGCCGAGACCGGAGCGGTCGGAGCGGTGCGCGCGGGCTGCGACGACGGCGACTGCGACGAGGGAGCAGCGCGGCGCGCGGCATCCTTCAGCTGGTCACCGGCAGAGGGCGAAGACTTGGCCTCGGCCGCGATCTTCGGAGCCTCTTCTTCGGCCTTGTTGAGGAAGCCCTCCCAGCGAGCCTGCATCGGCTTGATGAGACCGCCACCGGCACCGACGATGATGACACCGGCGATGATCGCGAGCACCGCGATGAGGATAGGCGTGGTGACCGTGGTGGCGACCTCGACCTGGTTCAGCGCGGCGGTGATGCCGATGAACAGGATGAAGATGGCGGCGATGTTCGCCAGCACCTTGCCGTACGACAGGCCACCCAGGGTGTTCTCGATGAGCGTCTTCACACCGGTCGCGATCGCCGCGGCGATGATCACGATGATGATCGCGACGATGATCTTCGGGATGAAGGCGATGATGCCCTCGAGCAGGTCGCTGACCGGGTTGGGTCCGAAGACGCCGAACGCGAACTGCAGCACGAACAGGACGAGCGTGTAGTAGACGATCTTGGCGATGATGTCGGACGCGTCGAGCTTCGACTTCGCAAGCACGCGCTTGACGCCGCCGCGCTCGACCAGACGGTCGAAGCCGACCTTCTCGAGCAGCTTCTCGAGGCCCTTCGAGATGAGCTTGGCCAGGATCAGGCCGACGATGAGGATGACGAGGAACAACAGGAACAGCGGGATGAATGTGAGAACTGCCGCGAGGGCGTTCTCGAAAGCGTCTGGGAAGTTCATGACCTTTGTTTCTTTCCTTCAGGGGGATGCCGCGTGCATGCGGGCCATGGTGCGTCTCAGTATGTGCGCAGGGCACTTTCGGGCTCGCCCCCCTTCCGGTCGGGTGGGGCACTGTGCTATTTGCGCGAGGCGGGGTGCGGATTCAGTCGGTTTCGGGCAGCCCGAGCAGGTCGCACAGGCGCGCGGCGCCGTCCGAGCTGCCCGCGGCCGCGGCGCAGGTTTCGAGGTCGGCTTCGGCGGCGAGCGCGTTGCGCATCGAAGTGGCGCTGTAGTCCGACAGCGCCCACCCGAGCGGCGGAACGACCGCCGGCCGTGTGCCCGCCGACACCACGACGAGCTGATTGCGGAGGGTCTCTCGCACCGCGACCACGGTGTCAGCGCAGTCGGTGTCGGTGTCGGTGTCGCCGGCCGGGCACACGTCGCGCACACCGGCCGACAGCCGCTGCAGCCACGCCCAGTCCGACAGCTGCGTCGCCTTCGCGCCGTAGCCGACGAGCGGCACGAACGGCTCGGCGGTGACGTCCTGCAGCGACTCGGTCACGTCGAATCCGGCCGAATTGCGCAGGTAGACCACGATCGGCACGAACGGCGGCTCGGTCGGCGAGGCCTCGTTCTCGGCACGGATCGCCGCGGTCACATGCGGCGCAAGGTCGGCGAGGGTGCCGAGGCCCGACCCCTCGGCGTACCCGCCGTCGATCAGCTGCGCGTTGCCGTCGCAGCCGTCACCCGGAAGCCGTCCGCCCGGCGTCACGATCGGGAACCGCGCCGACAGCATCGCCGCCGTCGCCCGGTCGAGCTGCGCCAGACACTCCTGCTCGAGCCACCAGGTGACGGCAGGGTCCGTGCGCACGTTGTCGCAGCGCGGTGAGGCTGCGGGTGTCGGCGATGCGGATGCCGCCTCTGGCGGCGCGGTCGGTGACGGCGTCGGGAGGATCGACTCGTCGCCGACGATCACGCGGCACCCCGAGTCGACATCGGTGGAGTTGAGCATCGTCAGGCCCGTGCGCTCGTTCGCGGTGACGGTGTGCGGCCGGCTGAGGTCGGTGACGTCGGCGATCCAGCCCGTCTCGATGAGGGCAGCCCGGTCGCGCCACTGCCACCCGAACGGGTCGGACCCGCCCTCGGGCCTCTCGAATCCCTGGGGCGTCGACACCAGCGACGGGAGCTTGATCCCGGTCACACCGGCGATCACGTCGCCGACGAAGAGACCCGAGACGGCCATGCCCAGGGTGTCGGGACCGGCGAGCGCCGCGAGCTGCGTCTCGGCCGGAGTCGGTTCGGGATCTGCCTGGCCGGGGGCGGGCGGGTCGTCGTCTTGCGCGTCGGCGGAGCCCATCGCGGGCTCAGCCGGGTCGAGGCCGGTGAGCGCGAGCCCGACCGATCCCCCGCTGACGCCGCTCGAAGCGAGCACCGTCTGGTCGAGGCAGCTCGCGCCGAGGATCCGCTCCATCGCCGTCGCCGTCCAGTACGCCGCCCGGATGCCGCCACCCTCCGCCGCCACGAGCAGCACCGGCCGGAACGCCCGGCCGCCCGCCTCGAGGACGCAGCCGGAGTTGTCGTCGAGGCGCGCGGTGAGGGTCTCGGAGACGGCGGGTGCGGCATCCGCTTCGGTGGTGTCGGCGGGTTGCTCGGTGTCGGCGGGTTGCTCGAGGGTGCGGATCAGGTGCGGCTGGCCGTCCCACGAGAGGACGCCGAAGATCGAGGCGTAGACGAACGGCACGGCGATGCCGAGGGTGAGGACCGGTGTGGCGCTGAGGTGCAGCTTGCGGAAGATCGGCAGCGGCTCGTACGCCTGCAGGGCGACCGCGAAGCCGCCGAGCGCGCCCGTCCAGCAGGTGATCGCGAGCACGGTGGTGGCGGTGGGGCCGAGTGCTCCCCCGATCTGGGGGAAGACCGTCATGAGCACGAGCAGGACGACGGCGCCGACGATGATGATCAGGAGCGAGAGCTGGTGCAGGCGCCACTGGCGACCCTGCTCGGCGGTCGCCACGGGAGTGGACCCGGGTGGCACACGGGGCTCGGTCGGGTCGTTCTCGGCGACGAGACGCGCGAGCGACAGTGGACGCGGGTTCGGTGTCACGGTCGCGAGGCGGGTGAGCAGGCTCGGGACGGCGAGCGCCGCGACGACCGCGATCACGCCGACGAGCGGAGCCGCCCACGGCAGCGGGACCTCTTCGCGCGCCAGCCACAGGAAGGTGGGCGAGGCGGCCGAGCGCACGAGTCCGAGGCCCGCCACCACGAAGACGCTGATCGCCAGGACATCCCCGACCAGTTGCGCGTACCGCGCGCGGCCCGGGTCGGGAGGTCGGAGGGTCGACGGAGGCATCGAGCTGGCCTCGACCACCTTCGAGGCGATCAGGACGATCAGCGGGACGGCCACGAAGGTGATCGCGGGAGCGGGGCCGAGCAGGGCGGAGCGCGGCTCGGGGGTGAGCTGGTGCAGTCCCCAGCCGAGGAGCAGGATGCCGGCGAAGGCCGCCAGGGGCAGCATCCACCAGCCGAACACGCGAGCCATCGGCACGTCGACCTTGGTGCGCCGCACCGCCCCGTAGCGCTCGTACATCAGCCGCGCGCGGGCGCGGCCGAGGGCGAACGCGGCGATGAAGGCGAGGAAGACGGTCACGAGGGCCGTGGTCGCTTGACCGAAGTACGGGCCGAGCCACTGGCGCTGCACGTCGGGCAGCTGGTCGAGGACTCCGTCGCTCGGCACGCACGACAGGATGCCGAGCGTCACGACTCCCACCACCGACAGCCGCTGCACCCAGACCGCCTGCCAGCCGCGGTGCACGGCGGCAGCGAGCGTGTGCCGGGTGGGGGCGTGCCGGAGGACCAGCACGATCAGAACCGCGACCGTCACCCACTTGACGGTCGCGACGAGCGCGATCGGGATCGCGAGCCAGGGTGTCGCGATCTTCGCGCCGACGAAGCCGGCCGCCACGACCAGCAGCACCGCCTCGATCGCTTCGAGGACGATGAGCGTCTGCAGCGTGCGGCGCAGGGTGAGCGGGTTGAGGACCGTCTGCGGGAGGGCGGGGGACGGTGTTGTTGCGGGTGTCGGGGTGGGCGCGGGCGTGGCCCAGCGGGTGAGGAAGGCGAGTCCGGCGAGCCCGTAGACCCACACGAACAGCATGTCGAAGCCGGTGTGCAGGGCGATCCAACCGGCGAGGTGGCCGTGCAGGTCGGTTGCGGCC
This sequence comes from Microbacterium sp. ARD31, assembly GCF_031844425.1. Taxonomy (NCBI): domain Bacteria; kingdom Bacillati; phylum Actinomycetota; class Actinomycetes; order Micrococcales; family Microbacteriaceae; genus Microbacterium; species Microbacterium sp. ARD31. The sequence continues at coordinate 125,661 of NZ_JAUZVE010000023.1, read as the reverse complement.
CAGTCGGTCCACGCGCCGCGCCCGGTGAACGAGAGCGGACCGATGACCGTCGCCAGCGAGTGGGTGCGCCCCTCGCCGCTGGCGACCGCCGAGATGAGCCGGTCGAGTTCTCCCATGCAGATCAGCACGATGGCCGCGGCGATGGCCAGCCGCATCCATCTGATGGTCGATCGGACCGGCGCGGCCAAGGCTGCCGGCATGCTCGGCGGGGGCGGATCGTCGGGCGGCTCGTCGGGCGTGGCGGGCGTGGCGGGCGCGGCGGCGGGCGCGGCGGTGGGCGCTCGCCCTGCATCGTGCTGCACCATGTCGCCCCCCAAGGCCATGGCGGGAGTCTTCGTCGACCCGCGATGGCGCGATGCTAGCGCACGCGCGGGGCCGCGGACAGAGGGGCGGTGGGGGCAGGGGCCGGGTGGCGGGGGCGTGGTGAACGGGTGCGCCGGTCGGCGAGTGCGCCGGGCTGTGTGGTGGGCGCGCGTGGGGACGGGTGCGCCGGGGGCCGTTGACGGGGCCGGGTGGCGGGTCCACCATGGTCGGCAACGGGGGTCGGCGATGAAGCCGGCTCGGGGCCGGCGGTGGGGTCGGCCCGGGGAGGCCGGCGATGGCACAGGGGCATCGATCGCGCGACGGTCACGGCGGACTGCGCCGGACCGTCCTCGTGCTGGGAACCATCGCGCTGGTCGTCGGCGCGCTGCTGATCGCGATGACACTCGGAGCTCTCGCGGTCGCCGCTGCGGGGGCGCCCGCTCCCTCGCCCGCGGCCACCAGTACAGGCACCGCGACCGACGACGATGCCGAGCAGGATGCTGCGCCGGATCCGGCGGTCGTCGACCGGGCCTGCGCGCTCGCCGACGCGCGTCTCGCGCGCGCCGACACCGAAGGCGCCCACACACTGCTGACCGCCGCCGGCATCACCGACGACAACGCCGAGGCCGAGCTCGACACCGACTGCCTCACGACGTGGACCCTCGCCGCGCCGGCAGCACCGGCATCCGATGCGAAGGGGATGCCGGAGCGCGTCGGATCCGGGTGGGACGCGTTCGTCAAGACCACCTTCACGCCGCTCGCCGCGGCCGCGGGGTTCGTCGTCGGCGGGTGGCTCGCCCTCTTCGTGCTCGCGCGCCTGCTGGTCGAGCTGCCCCGCATGCGGGATCTGACCTCGGACCGCGTGTCGCGTCGCCGGGCGGCGTGGCTCGGGTGGCTGCTGCTGGCCACGACACCGATCGCGGCGGTGCTCGTGGGCGCGAACGCCGCCGCGCTCGGAGCCCTCGCGCCCCTGATGCTCGGCGGGATCGCGATCCTGGCAGGAGTCGCTCTCGTCGCGTTGTGCGCATGGCTGGCCACGGTGCGGGTGCTGCGGATCGAGGTCACCGCGCCCGATGCGGATGACGAGGGGAAGCGGGTGACCTCGGCGCTCGTCGCGGCACGCCTGCGCCAGCTCACGGAGAAGTCCGGCCGTATCGACCTGCCCGCGGGGCCGTCGATCTCGGGACTCGGCGACGCGCTCAAGGACTTCTCGAGCAACCGCGCGGTCGCCGCGGTGCAGAAGGTCGTCCTCTTCCTCATCGGGGTCACACCGTGGGTGGCGACCGCGGTCGTCGCCTCGGGCACGCGGGCGACGGTGACCATCGCCCGCAACAGCTCGGCCGGGTGGGTGCGCGCCGTCTCGACCACCGGGGACGGATGGGAGCCGCTGACGAAACCTCCCGCGAAGTCGCCGGTCTCGGCATCCGATTTTCTGTCGGTCGTCATCGCCGCCGAGGTGCTGCTCGCCCTCGCCGAGCGGTACCCCGACGACTTCGAATCCGGACTGTATGGGGCGACGAAGGGACGCAGTGTGGGGCTGCAGTTCATCGCCATCGAGTGGTTCGCGACGCGGCTCGACACGTCGGACGCCGAGACGCTGCTCGCCACCGCGCTGCGCATCGACCCGCGCAACGACCTCGCGCGGTACTCGCTGGCGTACGTCCAGCACCGGCACGCGACCGACACCGACGAGCTCGTCGCCTTCGGCGAGACCCTCGACCGGTGGATCGAGGCGCGGGCGGGGTCTGCGGGTGGGACTGGGGCGGGTGCCGGGGCGGGGGCGGGGGCGGGTGCCGGGTTCGGCGGGGCGGGGTTCGGCGGGGCGGGGTTCGGCGGGGCGGGCGACGAGCGTGCGGGCGATGAACTGCTGCGGGCGATGATGTTCGCGCGAGCGGCCGCGGCGCGGAACCTCGCCGCCAACGTCCTCGCGCGGAGGCTGGCGGGCACGCCCCCGGTGAAGCGCCCGACCGGCGTGTTCGACGCCGCCGACGCCGTCGTCCGTCGCTGGGATGCCGCATTCGCGGACCTCCAGGCGCGCGCGGACCGGGCGCGGGCCATCACAGCCCTGGACCGGTCACGGCGCAGCCTCACGCACCTGATCGCCAGGGTCGACGAAGACGACGCGCCCCTCGTCGAGCGACTGCGGTTCGGGCGTGCGGTGCTGACCCGCGCGCGGATGATCCTGCGCAACGATGAGCCGCTCCCCCGCACCGAGCCCGACGTCGACGGCGCCCTCGCGCGGGCGCGCGTCCGCATCGAGGGGCTGCGGGCGCCGGCCGAGTCGGAGGTCCGGCGAGCCCGGCTCGCGCTCCGCGACGCCGACCGGGCGGTGATGCTCGTCGCCGCGTCCGGCGCCACTCAATCGGACCGCGACGCCGCGCTCGCAGCGCGGGCGGGTGCGGCATCCGCTCTGGAACGTGCCGAGAGCGCACTCGAAGCCGTCGGCGACGACCTCGAGGCCCTCGATGTGGTGCAGGGCGCGCTGCGCGACGACCTGTACACCGCGGACGCGGCGCTCGCGTACAGCCTCACCACGGCGCTCGTGTGCTGGGAGCGGCAGCGGATGGACGCGCCGGTCGTGGCGCGGACGCTCGACGTGTCGGTGCGGGTTCCGGTGATCCGCGAGTTCGCGGTGACCGATCCGGAGCTTGCGACCGCGGAGGACTTCGCGCGGTGGAAGGCGCGGTTCCGCCGGAGCGGGTGAGTGGGTGACGGGCGGCGTGGGTGACGGGCGGGGCGGGTGCCGGGCGGGGCGGGTGCCGGGCGGTGTGATTGGGCTTTGCGGTATGTCGTATCTTTGTTCTATATGCGTCGAGCGCCGCGGTAAACCTGTGGAGAGTCACTTATCCACAGATCCGGCCTCTGAGCCGTGCTTATCGAAGCAATGTCCGAGGGTCAGAGTAGGTTTGGCACATGACCAATCCGCTCGACCTCCTCGCCACCGCGGTGTCTTCCGCGCGTGGTCTGTGGTCGGGCGGGGATGGGCTCGAAGCGCTTTCGCAATCGGCACTGATCACGCTGAACAACGAGCTCGCGCAGGCGCAGCGCGTGCTGGATTCCGCTCGCGCGCGGGTGGCGAGTGAAATCGCACGCCAGTCCTCCCCCGATCTCGGGCCCGAGGGCCTCGCGAAGAAGCAAGGGTATAGATCGCCGGTGACACTCATCGCGGGCACGGCCGGCACCTCGAACGGCGAGGCGGCGCGCCTGCTCCAGGTCGGCGAGGCGACCGCGCCGCGCAAGAGCTTCGGAGGCGACAAACCGGCCCGCCGACCCCACGTGGCGGCGGCGATCGAGGCCGGATGGATCGGCACGAACCCCGCCGCGGCGATCATCTCGATGCTCGACCGCATCGCCCTCCGCGTCGACCCCGACATCCTCGACGAGAGCGAGCGAACCCTCGTGGAGAAGGCGCGCGGACTCTCGACGAATCAGCTGCACCGCCTGCTCACGCGCGCGGAAGCGTGGCTCGACCCAGGCGGCATTGTCCTGCGAGAAGACGAGATGCGCGCCAAGAGCGAGGCGCATTCGTACGAAGACAAGCAGGGGATGCTGCACATCATCGCCGTGTTCGATCCGGAACGGGGCGCTCCGGTGAAGGCCGTGCTCGAGGCCTATGTACGCGCCGAACTGAGTGCGCAGCGGGACGGGGGTGGTGCGGGTGCGGATGCGGGTGACGGTGTCGGGACGGATGTGGGTTCGGGGTCGGGGTCGGGGTCGGATTCGGGTTTGGGGTCGGGTTCGCGGGGATTGCCGGGGGCGCCGCGGCGCAGCATCCCGCAGATCCAGGCCGACGCGCTCGTGAAGATGGCGGAGCACCTCCTCGGATGCGAGCACCGCGACATGCCGGTCGAAGGAGCCACCGTCGTCGTGCGCATCACCCTCGCAGACCTGCAATCGGGCGCGGGATCGGCGACGATCGACGGCGTCGCCGCACCCGTGTCCGTCGCGACCGCGCGGCGGATGGCGGCGAGCGGAGGCGTCATCCCGTGCGTGCTCGGTGGAGATAGCGAGATCCTCGACTGGGGACGCCGTCGCCGCCTCTTCTCCCCCGCCCAGCGACTCGCGCTCGTCGAACGCGACGGGGGCTGCGCCATGTGCGGGGCGCCACCGTCCCATACGAAGGCCCACCACATCCGATGGTGGGCAAGGGATGCCGGACCCACCGACCTCGCCAACGGCGTCCTGCTCTGCGAAAGCTGCCACCATCGCATCCACGACAACGGATGGGAGATACGGATCGACGGCCTCGGCACGCGTGGTCACGTGTGGTTCCTCCCACCGCCTGACGTCGATCCGACACGCACGCCGCGCCTCGGCGGACGAACCCGGTACGACCTGGTGTCATGACGGGTGGTGGAGGGGGTGCGGCGGGCGCCGGCGGGTACGGGTGTGCGGGTGCGGCTTCCGTGCACGGGCTTGCGTACGCGGGCCTGCGTGCGACCGCGACGCGGGCGGCGGCCCGGGCGGGCGAACGCACCGGCGAGCGCGCACAGCGATCAGGCCGGCAGGCGCGCACCACAATCAGCGGGTGGAGCCCCGCAGGGTGAGGGTGAACGGAGCAGTCACGCGACGACTGGGGGTGTCGCGGTGATCGATGAGAGCCTGCAGCTGGTCGACGGCGGCCTCGGCCATGAAGTGATGGTCGGGACTCACCGACGACAGCGACGGATTGGCGAACCGCGAGAGTGGAAGGTCGTCGAACCCCATGACCTGCACATCCTGTGGCACGCGCACACCCGCCGATACCAGGGCATGCAAAGCTCCGAGCGCGATCGAGTCGGTCATGCAGAACACCGCATCGAAGCGGATGCCGCGCGCCAGCATCCGCTCGATGGCGGCCGCGCCGTCCTCACTCGTATAGCCCGTCACCGCCCGCAACCCCGGTTCCGGGGTGAGCCCGGCATCGGCGTGAGCCTGCTCGTATCCGGCGAGCCGGCTCGATCCGATCCCCTCATCGGGGGTCTGGCCGCCGATCACTGCGATCGCGCGCGAACCCGTTGCGATCAGGTGGGCGACGGCTGCGCGGGCTCCCTCGACGTTGGGCATCGCGACCTGCGACAGATCGTCGTCGAGAGCCTTCTCGCCGATGAACACCAGGGGGTAGTCGAGGGCCCGAAGGTCGTCGGTGCTCACCGCCAAGGCCGACAGGATCAAGCCGTCGATCATGAGGCGCCGCGCCAGCGCGACCGCCTCGAGCTCCTGCTCGCGCGACGCGTTCGTCTGCTCGATCGCGACGTGGAGGCCACGCGCGGCCGCGGCTTCGATCACCTCGCCGGCGAGCACGCCGAAATAGGGCTGGGTGATGTCGGGCACGGCCAGCCCGATCGTGCCGGTGCGGCCGCTGCGCAGGCGCCGTGCGGCCGGGCTGACGCGATAGTCGAGGGCGGCCATCGCGGCCAGCACCTTCTCGCGTGTAGCCGGCCGCACGTGCGCGTGGCCGTTGAGGACGTTCGACACCGTCATCGCCGAGACGCCCGCCTCGCGCGCCACATCACGGATCGTCGCCATGAGCCGCCTCTCCGTCCCGTGCCGCGCGTCTCCGCAGCCTGCTCAGCCTGCTCAGCCTGCCAGGTCGAGGGCCACCGTCACGTATGCGTGCGGCGGCACGTCCACGGTGAGCGTCGAACCCTCGAGCGTCACACCGTCGAGGGAACGGGGCGCGACGGCATCCGGGGTCTCGAACGTGTTGTGCGCGTCGACCGCGTCGGCGCCGAGCACCCGCCCGCGGACGGCCGTCACCTGCGCGCCGCGCAGGTCGAACTGCAGGCGGCGGGGCGTGGACTCGTCGACGTTGGTGATCGACAGCAGGGCCGCGTCACCCTTCCGCGACGCCGACGTCGAGAGGGTGGCGACCGACGACGCGTCCTCCAGCTCGCGGCGCGGCGCCTCGTCGAGCAGGCGCACGTCGAGCGACTGCGCGTCGTGGTGGCCGCGGTTCATCTCGAACACGTGATACGTCGGCGTGAGGACGAGTGCACCGGTGGCGGCATCCGTGAAAAGCATCGCCTGCAGCACGTTGATCGTCTGCGCGATGTTGGCCATGACGAGCCGGTCGGCGTGACGGTGGAAGGCGTCGAAGTGGACGCTGGCGACCAGGGCGTCGCGCAGCGCGTTCTGCTGCTCGAGGAAGCCCGGGTTCGTACCGGGGGTGGCGTCCCACCAGGTTCCCCACTCGTCGAGGACGAGACCGATGCGCTTCTCGGGGTCGTAGACGTCCATCACGGCGGCGTGCCCGCGGATGAAGGTCTCGACCTTGGCGGCCATCGAGATCGCGCGGTAGTACTCATCGGTGGTGAACTCGGTCGCGCTGCCCTTGCGGTCCCACGGTCCGGTCATCGTGTAGTAGTGGAACGAGACGCCCTGGAAGACGTCGCGCAGCGAGCCGGGGTCGGCCACGCTGCTGATCGCCTGCATGAGGGTCTCGGTCCAGCGGTAGTCCCCGTCCGACGCTCCGGCCGCGATGCGGTAGAGGGCGTTGCCGCTGTGGTTGCGGGCGTACGTGGCGTACTGGCGCGCGAGGTCGGCATATGCCTGCGCCGACATGTTCCCGCCGCAGCCCCACGGTTCGTTGCCGACGCCCCAGAAGGGCACCCGCCAGGGCTCGTCGCGGCCGTTGCTGCGGCGCAGGTCGGCCATCGGGGAGTCGTCGCCGCGAGTGAGGTACTCGACCCAGTCGCTCATCTCGTGGACGGTTCCCGAACCCACGTTCGCGCTGACGTAGGGGTCGGCGTCGAGCATCTCGCACAGCTGCATGAACTCGTGGGTTCCGAACGCGTTGTTCTCGACGATGTCGCCCCAGTGGCTGTTCACCGTGCGCGGGCGCTGGTCGCGCGGGCCGATGCCGTCGCGCCAGTGGTACTCGTCGGCGAAGCAGCCCCCCGGCCACCGCAGGTTCGGGATGTCGAGCTTGCGAAGCGCGTCGACCACGTCGAGCCGGATGCCGCCTTCGTTCGGGATCTCGGAATCCTCACCCACCCAGAAGCCGCCGTAGATGCAGCGGCCGAGGTGCTCGGCGAAGTGTCCGTACAGGTGGCGACTGATCGTCGCCCCCGGCAGGTCGAGGTTGATCACGGCACGGACGGCGGTGTCGGCGGCAGGCATGAAGCAGCTCCGGAGATAGTCGGGGAGGGTTTGCGATGGGGTTTGTACCGATACATTTACCGATACAAACCGAGATGTCAAGGGCGAGGAAGGAGTCTGGCGGCGGTCGCGGGAGGCGGGTTACAGGTCACGACCATGCCACCGAGACGGGAGTGGCACTGGACGGCTGCGGATCAGAGGACTGTGATGTGAGCGTGCACGGCGACAGCGGAAAACCGGCAACGGAGCGGTCGGCGGTGCGGTCGGCGGAGGGGGCAGCGGAGCGGAGGCCGGATCAGTGAACGGCGGCGGAGCGGAGGCCGGATCGGTGAACGGCGGCGCAGGGGAAGCCGTGGCGGCGAACGGCGGCGCAGGGGAAGCCGGGGGCGGGTTGCACGCTGTCGGCAGACGCGTCGCGGATGCGCTCGGGCTCGAGGTTGGTTCGATCGGCAGCCACGGAGCGATCCTGGCGCCACGGACGCGGCCGACGTGGACCTCGGTACTGCCGGTGGCCGAGCTCGCCGTCGACAGCGTCGCCCTCGCCTCTCATGCCATCGACCTCGCGCGCTCGGCCCGGAGCGGAGCACGCACGGCCCCGGTACAGGTGGACGGAGCGCGGGTCGCGGCGTCCTTCGGAAGCGAGCGGCTGTTGCGCATCGACGGGGCGCGACCCGAGGTGTGGGGGCCGCTGTCCGGCTTCTGGCGAGCCTCGGACGGGTGGGTGCGCACGCACGGCAACTATCCGCACCACGACGCAGCGCTCCGGGGGCTGCTCGGCGTTGCCGCCGACGCTGATCGCGCACAGATCGAGCGTGCGATCGGGCGCTGGTCGTCGACCGAGCTCGAAGACGCCGCACACGCCGTCGGCGCGATCGTGGGCGCCGTGCGCACGCGGCACGAATGGATGCTGCACCCGCACGCTCGGGTGGTGGCCGAAGCTCCGACCGTGACGGTGACCCGTCGCGGTGATGCGGCGCCGCGGGCGTGGGCTTCGGGCGGTGGACGAGCGACACTGCCGCTCGCGGGCATCCGGGTGATCGATATGACGCGCGTCCTCGCCGGGCCCGTCGCCGCACGCGACCTCGCCCTGGCGGGAGCGCAGGTGCTGCGCGTCGACTCACCGCGGCTCGCCGAGACGGACTGGATCCATCTCGACACCGGACAGGGCAAGCGCTCGACACTCCTCGACCTCGACGACCTCGGCGACCGACGTGCATTCGACGAGCTTCTCGAGACGGCTGACGTCGTGCTGACGGGGTATCGCCCGGGCGCGCTCGACCGCTACGGCCTGGATGCCGAGACTTTGACGCAGCGGCATCCGGGAGTCGTGACGGCCGCCGTCTCGGCGTGGGGCGAATCCGGACCCTGGGCGCATCGCCGCGGGTTCGACAGCATCGTGCAGGCGGTAACCGGCATCGCGATGATCGAAAGCCGCGACGGCATCACCCCCGGCGCACTGCCGGTGCAGGCGCTGGATCATTCCACGGGACACTTCCTCGCGGCGGCCATCGCAACGGCGTTGATCGAACAGCGCACGCATGGCGGATCGATCGACGTGAGGATGTCGCTCGCCCGAGTGGCGCACGAGCTCCTGACGGATCCGTACGACCCGTCGCCCAGCCGCGCGGAACACGAACCACCCGCCGACGCGCGCGACCCGTCGCACACGCGCGCGACACACGAACCACCCGCCGATCGGAGCCACCTGCGGCTCACCGCGCCCGCGCCCGACGCCGAGCAGCCCCTCCCCACGCGCACCCGCGAGGGACTCACGTACGCGGCGCCGGTGCTCGCGTTCACCGGCGCACCCGACGACTACGCGACCGTGGGCGGGAGGTGGGGTGCGAATCCACCGATCTGGGCCGAACGGCACTGACCCTTGCGGGCACCCCCGGTCGGGAGGATGATGTGCATCGCAACACGCATGGGGGAACCTGGTCTGGCCCCGCCGGCACACGATGCCATCGCAGCGGAGACGTATCAGCAGGGCATGCGCACCACTCTTCGTGAGTGACTATCGGGCCACGCTGTTGCGCGCGCCCGCCAGGTGAACCACACATGGCGGAAGGGGCGAGATGAGCCTCTGGGATACTCTCGCGGGTGCCGGCGGCGGCTCCGACCGACTGCGCCCTCTGCTCGAGCAGATGACCGACACGGTCACGACCTCCACCGAGACCGACGAGTTCGGCACGTGGGACGTCGCCACCGTCCAGCAGAGCATCGCGGGCCTCCCCGGCCTCGACCTGGCGACCGGCGCCACCACCGGCGGCACCGGCTCGTTCCTCGAACTCCGCGACCCGAACATCACCGTCGCCGTCGGGATCCTGCAAGCCCCGGCATCCGGGTGGCGCGTCATCGTGACCGCACCGCTGGCCGCCCTCAGGATCCCGGGCCTCGTCGGCGCCAAGCTCGACCCGCAGGGCCAGCTCATCCCCGACCCCGCCTTCCCCGACGTCGCCTTCGTCGTACCCCAGCTGCGGGTGCGCATCATGCAGCTCGGCACCCAGGCCGTCGGCGTGAAGCTGCTCTCGTCCGCCACGAGCGCCGGCGGCGGCACCGAGGACATCTACGAGTTCGTCCGCATGGAACCGCCCTACGCCCTCGTCGGCCCGGGCTCGACCGTCGGCTTCGCCTACCGCACCGCCGTCCTCGACCTCTCGGGCAACGCGGCGCCCAGCGGCGTTCCCGCCGACGCGCGCGTGCAGCCCGACGCCTGGCAGGGCCTGTTCCTACCCGAAGTCCGCCTGTTCGTCGCCCCCGACGGGCTCGAGGGCATCGCCGTCAGCGCCGGTGTGCGCAACCTCTGGATCGGCGTCGGCGAGCACCGCGGCATCACCGGCATCTTCGAAGCCGAAGTCGTCAACCGCGGGCAGGCCCCCGCCATCCACGTGCGCTTCCGCGGCATCGGCGGACGCCACGTCGGCGACCCGGGCACGGGCACCGCGCTGCTGCCGGAGAACTCCGAGATCATCGTCGACACCGCCGGCGGCATCGCGCCGGTCACGATCACGATCGCCGCCCCCGGCCACGCCACGGTCGAAGACGACCGCAGCCCCCTCGTCGTCCCCGCCACCGGCACCCTCACCATCACCGTCACCGCCGACGACGTCGGCCCCTCGTCCGCCACCGTCCGCACCATCAACGTCGCCCGCGACACGGCCACGCCCGCCGGCAGCGCGCCCGGCGGCTCGAGCACCGAGGTGCGCCCCACCCGGCGCGGCACCCATGTGATCGTGAAAGAGAGCGAGACCGCGACCCACGTCACCGTCCGCCTCGAACCGCGCCGCAGCGTCACCTGGACCCACGCCGGCGGCACGCACACCGGCGAGACCCTCACCGTCCCGGTGCCCGCGGGCGCACCCGTGCAGGTGAGCGCGACGATCCCGGCGGGCGTCGCCCAGACGGCCGGATGCTGGTTCCACTACGACCGGCCGACGGTGGCGCAGCTGCCTCCGGCACCCTCCCCCGCGCCCACACCGCCCCTCTCTCCCGAGGAGCAGGCTCGCGAGGACGCCCGCCTGGCGTGGGCCGACAGCAACGACGACATGCGCGACCGCGCCGCCACCGGACGCAGCACGAGTGCCACCGGCGGGCAGCGCTTCGAGACGGCCATGGCCGCCCGGCTCACCCAGATCGGCGCCGGGCAGCTCATCACCGTCGACGGCTACGCCTCTCACGAAGACCCCGGCTCCACCGCGCAGGACACCCACAACCTCGCCCTCTCGCGCCGCCGCATGGAAGCGGCGATGCGCGCCCTCCGCACCGCGGGGTTCACCAACGTGCAGGCCGGCACCCCGCACGGCTCCGGCTTCGCCGACAGCACCGCCACGATCCCCGGGCTCATGGACGGCCTCACCCCCCGTCCGGCGAAGAACGCCGCGTACTGGTGGCTCGCCGTCGCCCGCTGGACCCCGTCGCCCGCGACCGAAGAGATCACCCGCGCCGACATCGTCCGCATCGTGCTGCCGCCCGCGCCCCGCACCGATCCGCGGCCGCCGCAGGCGCAGCGGCCGAACTGCTTCCGCAAGATCGGCGTGCGCGTCGAGATCGTCCGCGACACCCTCGTCCGCGCCGAGATCTACGGTGAATTCGACATCGAGACGGCGGTCGAAGCATCCCTCGCACGTCGCGGGGAAAGCGCGCTGCGCAGCGGCGGACGCAACCCCAGCGACGGCATCTGCCTCTTCCTCGTGCGACTGCGCCTGAGCGAGGACCGCGCCGCGTGGGACGTCACCGCCGAGTTCCGCGCCGCCGAAGCCGACCGCGACGGCCTGGCGCTCATGACCGACGACGAAGCCGACCCGAACGTCCTCAACATCCTCGGCGCCCTCGCCGTCATGGCGCCGCTCACCGCGAGCGCGACCGAGCTCTCGCCCGCCGCCGGCGCCATCGTCGCCCTCGGCAGCGTCGCCCTCGGCGCCAGCGATGTGCTGCACACCCATGCCCTCATGCTCCGCGGCGGAGAGCTCGTCGTCTCGCGCGGCGTGCTCGGCCCCGACGGCATCACGGCCGCGTCGGACCGCGGCGTGCAGATCAGCATCCTGCTCGACCTCGAGATCGCCTTCAGCTTCGACCTCGAACTCGTCCGCGTCGATCCGGCGAACCCCATCACCGCGCGCTACAAGGCGATCGGCGTCCGGTCGCAATGGGGCACGGATGCCGCACCCGGCGGCGTGGAGTACGTGCCGCTCCCCGTCTTCGACCCGAGCCGTGGATACAGCCTCGACGTGCCCACCGGCGCGCTCACCGCCACACCGCCGCTCGACGAGATCCTGCGGATCCTCGGCTTCCGCGTGAGCCGCGACAACCCCACCTACCTCGAGGTGGAGGTGGGGCTCGGAGTCGACCTCGGCATCGTCACCGTCGACGCCGTGCGCGTGCGGGTGCGCCTGGACGGCCCGCCGCTGGACCTGCAGCTGACGAAGCTGCGCGCCAGCATCGAGATCCCCGGCACCCTGCACGGCTCGGGGTCGCTGGAGTTCACCGAGTTCGGATTCAAGGGCGCCTTCGACCTCACCGTCACACCCGTGAACATCCGCGTCGCGGCGGTGCTCGCCGTCGAACGCGACCCCGCGCGAGGGGTCACCGGTGTCCTCGTCGGCGGCCGCGTCGAGTTCCCCGTGCCGATCCTGCTCGGCAACTCCGGCCTCGGCATCTACGGCTTCATGGGCGGCATCGGCGTCAACTACCGGCGCGACGAGTCGCCCTACGCCGGCTCGCTCACCCCGGCGCTGGACTGGGTGATGGACCAGTACCCCCGCACCGGGCAGGTCATGGCCCCCGAGGGCTGGACCCTCGAACCCGGCGCGTTCGCTTTCGCCGCGGGAATCGCCGTGGGAACCGTCGACGCCGGGTTCACCGTCCACCTCGACGGCATCGTCGTGATCGAGGTCCCCGGCCCGCGGCTGCTCCTCATCATGAAGGCCGACGTGCTGAGCCTGCCGCCGGTGTTCGGCAGCGACCAGACCGCCACCTTCTTCGCGGTGCTCGACATCGACTTCGGGCGGGGCAGCATCCTCATCGGCATCGTCGCCGCCTACGAGATCACGAACATCCTCAAGGTGCGTGTGCCGGTGACGGCCAGCTTCGAGACCGCGAACCCCGAGAACTGGTTCGTCGACCTCGGCCGCTTCCCGCAGGCCGAGCGGGTGAGCGTCAGCGTGCTCGACGTCATCAGCGGCAGCGGCTACCTCATGGTCCACGGCAACGGCATCACCCTCGCCACCGACCCGGTGCTCACGGTGCCGTCGGGCTTCGCCGTCGCCACCGGCTTCCATCTGCAGGCCGTCCTCATGGGCAGCAAGTCCATCGGGCTCTACCTCGAGGTCGCGGCGGGGTTCGACGCGATCCTGGGGCTCGACCCGTTCTACCTCGGCGGCATCATCTACGTCCGCGGCGAGCTGCGGCTGTGGATCATCAGCATCTCGGCGAGTGCCACGCTCATCGTGCAAGTCGGCACCCGGCAGAACCCCGACGGCTCGACCACACAGGAGCCGTACGTGCACGGCGAGGTGTGCGGCAGCGTCGACTTCTTCTTCTTCTCGGTCAAGGGCTGCGTGAGCCTCACGATCGGCGAACCGCCCACCCCGACGCCGAAGCCCCGCGCACTCGTGGCCGGCGTCTCGCTCATCTCACGCACCCCCGCCAAGGTCGAGGGCACCGGCGCCGGGGCGCCGATCGACGGCAAGCTCGGGGATGCCGCCACCGCAGGCACCGCCGAACCCGTACCCGTCGTGCCGATCGACGCGATCCCGATCATCGCCTTCCACACCGCGCCGCACATGGACGGCGCCGCCGGCGGGGCCGAGGTCGAGATCCTCGGGGCGGCACCGGTGAACCTGCCGCCGGCGGGACCGAACTTCTGGACGCACGTCGGCGACCGCTGGTGGCGCTACCGCGTCAACGCGATCGGCCTGACGGGCGGAATCGGCGCCGGCGACGCCCCCAGCACGTGGCTGACACCGCCGGCGACCGCCGGCCCGCACGCCGGGCCCTCGCTCGCACTTCTGGACTGGCAGCCCACCGCCACCCCGACCGCGGTGCCGTACGGCGAGAACCTCGTCGAAACCGTCCGCCACCAGTACGGCACGGTGTGCGCGCAGGGCGCTCCGCCGGCGCGCGTGCTGTGGACCTTCGACGACTGCCCGAACGGCCCGAGCGACACCGGGTGGCGCCTGACCGGCGTGCTGTGGCCCGACCCGCCCGGAACCGTCCGCGGCCAGCCCGCCGACGCCCGCGTGCACGTGGTCGAACTCTGGCGCATCGATCCGGTGACGGACCTGACACAGGGCACGACCCCCGCGATCGTCGTCGGCGATCAGGCCGCGTGCTTCGATCCGCACGCCGACCCCGTGGACCCGCACGACCCGTTCGCACGGTGGGATCAGCTGGCTCCCGCGACCTTCAGCGCCGGCGCGCTCGAGGGCGGCGTCTCGCTCGCCGAGGCTACCGCGTACCTCGACGGCGGCGGCTCGCTGCACGACCTCGCCGCTGCCGCGCAGAGCGCCGGATGGGAGCCCGACCCGATCCCGCCGAAAGGCACGACGACGTCGAAGTCCCGCCGCGGCCTCTGCCACGGCGCGGTGCTGCGCTCCCCCGTCCGCGACATCGACCAGCCGGCGCCGGCGGGCAGCCCCGACGATCAGGAGCGCGTGAAGATCGCGTGGGAGGCGTCGGGCTTCCGCCCGCACGAGCTCGGCGACGCGGTCGCCTTCATCCGCGAGGACGACACGTTCACCGCCTTCCACGTGCTGCTGCTCGTGGACGAGCGCGGCCTCAACGGGCGCGTCGTGATCCGGTGCGAGACCGCCGACGGCACCGTCCTGGACGAGCGGCCGGTCGACGGCGCCGACATGCTGGGCGGCGCGCACCGGCTTCCCGACGAGTGGGTCGATCCGGCGCAGCCCTGGGCCGACGAGGTGTGGCGCGCGGGCGTCATCGCCGGCCGGCTGCGCCGCGACGACCGCGGAGTGCTGCTGGCGGCGTTCGTGCCCCTCAAGCACGTGCCCGACGGCGCCGCCCGCATCGTCATCGGCAACCGCCGCGAGGACCCGTTCAAAGACCCCGCCACCGCCTTCTACGTCGTGGCCGCCACGGGATCCTTCGCCAGCGAGACCCTCCGCTACGACTGGGACGAGACCAGCATCCACCGCGGCCGCACCGCGCTCTCGAACGCGCTGTCGAAGGGCGCCGACGACGTCGCCCTGCTGCGACCGAACCAGGAGTACGCGCTGTCGGTCACGTGGGAGGCGACGTCGAAGGAAGGCGATGACCAACCGGATGCCGCCGACGACGGCGACGGATGGACGACGGTCGCCACCCCGCAGACCTACCGGTTCCGCACGCAGGCGACCGCGCCGATCGACCTCGACCCGTGGATCACCAGCACCGCGCCCAGCATGGACGAGACGGGCGTCTTCACCCGCGAGCGGGTGCGGATCGTCTTCGCCACCCAGCGGGTCACCGGACTGTTCGACGCCTACGGCCGGGAGCTGCGCGTGACCGTGCGCGCGGCATCCGGTCATCACCCCGCTCCCCCCGGCGGCGGGGATCCCGCGACGGGGTTCGTGCTGCCGGTCGACCCCGACGGCGTGCTGACGACCCTCGAATCGGCGGCGGGCGTGCTGAAGCCATGGCACACCGCCGTGCTGGAGGTGATCGGCGAAGAGGGGCTGACGTGCGTCAACGTCGACGAGGACGGCAGCGAGGTCTACACGCTCACCGTCGCGTACGACTTCGAGCCGCTCACCGACTACCTCGTCGACGTCCGCAGTGTCGTCAAGACCACCGGCGCCGACCCGATCCTCGTGCACCGCGTCGGGTTCACCACGTCGCGGTTCCGCGACGCCGCCGACCTCGCCGCCCTCACCGGCGGCGCGTCCGTCGAGCATCGCGCCGTCGCGGATCTGACGGCGATCCTGGCACTTGCCGACCAGCCCACCGGCGCCGCCGTCGACGACGCGCTGCAGCAGGCGGGACTCGGCGTCGAACCGGTGCCCCCGTGGCCGCGCACCCGGGTGCTGTGGAGCACCGCCGCCGTGCCGCAGCCGCTCGCGGTGGTCATCGAGTGCAGCGAGCCGATGTGGCGCACCCGCACCGTGCCGACCTGGATCACCGCGCCGCCCGACGCCCCCGACCCGAGCCACGGGTACTGGGCGGGTCGACCCGGCGAATGGCTGGTGCTCCGGGCGGATGCCGCACCCCCGGCATCCGGGGATCTGCCGCGGGCGACGGTGCAGCGCATCATCCGCGGACCCGGCGGCACGAGAGCCATCGCGATCCTCGGACCCGCCGCACGCGGCTGCGAGGCCCGGTTCGCCCTCGTTCACCGGGACGTCATGCCGACGAGCGTGACCGAGACGCCGACGACCGCCCTGCGGGTGGATCTGCAGCGGGCGCCATGGGAGGTGGAGGACTGATGGTACGCATCGCCGATCCTTTCCGGCTGCGGGCCGAGGCGGTCGAGATCGACTGGACGTCGGTGGCTCGGGCGCGCGCGCAGCTGCTGGGCGAGAAGGTGGACTGGGAACGGCTGAAGCGCCGTTCCATGGACGTGCGGCTGCTGTGGGCGTGCTCGGCCGAGCTGGGCGTACCGCACGAGCCGTTCCTGGTGTGGCGGCGGGCGGTCGGGCGGTCGAAGGCCTCGCCGGTCGACGCCGTCGACTCGCCGCATCCGGACGGCGTGCGCCTGGACTGGGGCGGCACGGTCGCGGGGCAGGTCGTGGTGGGCGCGACACCGCTGGATGCCGGACGCCCCGTGGGCCTGTTCGTGTACCGCGTGGGGCGCGACGGCGTCGTCGGCGCCGTCGGCGCGACCACCGCGCGCTCGACCGGCGGCCCGGTGCGCCTGGAGGTGCGCACGAGCGGGGCGACGTGGGCCGTGCTCGTCAACGCCCACTCGCCGCACGTGGGCATCACCACCCTGCACGACATCGTCAACGCCAAGGACTGGGAGCCGCTGGAGTACGTCGGCCTGCCGATCGACCAGCCCTGGGCGGGTGCCGACTACGACCCGCGCGAGCAGGGACCCGTCGACGCGCCGCGCCCCCCGTTCGACGCCGCCCTGCATCGCCTCACGCGCGGCGCCCCGCCCCTCGGCTGGGACGCCCTCACCCCCGGCGGGATGCAGGCGCCGCCGTGGGAGGAACCCGACCCCGTCGCGCTCGTGGAGGAGCTGCGGAAGTTCGTGCTGCCGGCCGTTCAGCCGCTCTACGACGCGGCGCTGCCGGAGTTCGCGCAGATGCAGACCGAGGCCTGGACCTCGACGACGTCGCCGCACGTGCCGGGAGCCGCACGCACTTCGTCGCTGCAGACCCGCACCGACCCGCGGCCGTGGGCGGTGCTCGGTCTCACCGCGCAGGTCGACCCGTTCCTGAACCTCGCCACCGGGTTCGGCGCCGTCTACACCAGCGAGGGCTTCGACGACGAGCAGGTCCAGATCGGCGGCGACGAACTGCTCGTCACCGCCGCCTACCGCAACACGCTCGGCCCCGGCGAGCAGGTCGTCGAGGGCCAGCCGCTGCCCGCGGGCACCGGACCCGCGGAGTACGCGGCCTACGCGCCCCGCGGCGCATCGCTCGCGCAGATCCCCGCACCGATGCAGCTGACGGCGACGCGCGTGGGCATCGTGGAACCGCGGGTTCCCGACGCCGCGTTCGGCGAGAGCATCCGCCTGTCGTATCGCCGCACGCTCGCCTCGGCGATGCTCGGCACGCCCACCCAGCAGGCCGCCGCCGTCGACGAGACCGGTTCGGGTGCGGCATCCGCGATCATCGAACGCCGCGACCCGCAGGGCTGGCGCACCGTCGCCGTCTCGCCCGACGCACAGCAGGGCCAGCCGGGATTCGACCGGGCGTCGCTCATGCACGCCCCCGTCGAGATCCCGATCGGCAGCGGCGGCCGCAGCGCCCGCTACGCCCTCGCCGTGGCCGACGTCTTCGGGGTGTGGTCGCCGTGGCGGGATGCCGCGTACAGCGGCGGCGAGCCCGCGCCCGAGCTGCCGGCCATCGTCTCGGCGAGCCTGGAGACCCGCTACGCCGGGTCGACCGCCGCCCCCACGACGCTCGTCGTGGACGTCGCGTGCGAATGGGTGGAGCGACGCCCGTCCCGCATCGACGTGCGCGCGGTGTTCCACCCCGTGACTCCCGCTCCCGCCAGCCCGTTCGCCCTGTCGCCGACCGGCGCCGTGCCGAGCGGATGCTTCGACCGCGACCTCGCCGTGACGTTCGCCGGCGACACCCCGACCGGGGTGGGGTGCACGGTCGTCGAGCTCAACCAGGAGGGCACCGCCCCTCTCGGCGGCGCTGCGCGGGACGAGGGAGCCCGCCGCTACCGGCTCACCGCCACCGTGCCGACCCTGGACTTCGCCACGGTGCGGCGCTGGGGCGTGGCACTGTGGGCGTCGCGGGGACTGCGGGTCGGGCCGACGCCGACGCCGTTCGGCGCGCGCACCGACGTGCAGGCGGCAAGTCCCGTGCCGGTGCACCCGCTGCCGCCGCCGCAGCCGCCGGGCGTGCCGCTGGCGAGCCTGCCCGACGCGGGCGGTTCGGCCCACGCCGCCGTGACGTGGAGCCTGGCCGCCGGCGCCGATGCGCGCACCGCCGTGGTGTGGGAGTGCGCCGAGACCGCGATGCGGCAGACGGCGGGCCTGCCCGCCCGCGCCGACGCCGCCGACACCCCGTCCGACCGGCTGGTCGCCCTGCGCGCGGCATACGACGGGCTGAGCGTCGACCGCCAGCGAGGCGCATTCCGGCGGATCGCCGAAGTCGACGCGGCCGCGCGGACCACCGACATCACGCTGCCGCGCGGCTCGACCGACATCCACCTGTTCGCCGTGACCATCGTCTCGTCGACGGCGATCGAGTCGCCCTGGCCGCAGGGCCCCGTGCCGCACGAGCACTTGCGAGCCGTGATCGCGCCACGTCTCGTGCGACCCGAGCCCCCCGGCATCCGCTCGGCACCCGTCGCCGCCGGCGGCGGTGTCGAGGTGCGACTGCGGGTCCAGACCTCGAGCGCCGTGCCGGTGCAGCGCTTCCGGCTGCTGCGCACCCGCAGCGACCGCGCGGCCCTGCGCGCCGACACCATGGGACCCGCGTTCGCCGAGCCGCTCGCCACCGCAATGACCGCCTCGGGCGGGGGACCCGCGGTGGATGCCGTGACGGGACACCCGCTGTACGAGGCGACGTGGCAGGGCGCCCTGCCCGCCGGCTGGCTGCCGTGGCTCGTCCGTGCCGTCGCCGTGCCGCAGGCCGTCGACCCGCAGCGTGCCGTGAGGGGACTCGAGTCCGGCCCGTCGGACATCGTGCGGGTGGACGCGGTGCCCTCGGGCCCGCCCGTGCTCGATGACCTGGTCGTCGAGGAGGATGCCGCGCACACGGGTCTGGTCGTCCGCACCGGCACGACCGCACCGGCCCGGGCCGGCGTCGCCGATCACGTGCTGCGGGCGTCGGTGAGCGGGCTCGGTGCGGGGCCCGGCCCGGTCGACGTCGCGGCGGTGACCGTGCCCGAGGTCGTCGAGGCGGACCTGTCGACGGTGCCCGTCGGCACCGGGGGGGCCCCGACGTGGCGGCGCGGCGCGCGTGCGACCGGCCGTTCGCCCCTCGCGCTGTGGTTCACCCGGCCCGATCCGGCAGCGCCGGTGACCGTGGACGTGTCGTTGACCGACCCCCTCGGCCGCACCGCCAGCCGTTCGGTGGCGATCCCGGGCTGGACGCCGCCGCCCCCGCCTGCCGCGGCGACGCTGGAGCTGCTCGGCATCACCCCGCGCGCCCTCTCGGGCGTCGTCGTGGGTGTGCTCACCGATGCTCCCCCGCTCGTCGGCTACCGGCTGCGGATCTCGGCAGTCCGCCGGCGCGGCGGGTTCGGCGGGGCTGGTGGCGGGGCTGGCGGTGGCGGGGCTGGCGGTGGCGGGTTCGGTGGAGGCGGGTTCGGTGGAGGCGGGCCGTTCGGCGGTGGCGGGTTCGGTGGAGGCGGGTTCGGCGGAGGCGGGTTCGGCGGTGGCGGGCCGTTCGGCGGTGGCGGGCCGTTCGGGCCGGGCGGCCGCTTCGGCGGACCGATCGGCGGCGGACCACTCGCCCTCCGACCCCTCACGGCCGAGGCGGCCCTGCGCGACATCCCGGCCGCTCCGCGTCCGCCGCTGACCGTCGGGACGGTGACCTTCCGACGACTCAGGAGGATGCCGGGACTCACCGGCTCCGCGATCGAGATAGGTGTCCCCCTCGGCTCGCCCGTCGTCGTGACCGTGACCCTCATCGCCCCCGACGGCGCCGAGGTGTCGGTGTCCGGCGAGGGCTGACCCGGCGGCGACATCTGGGGCACTGCCGCCGCGCTGACGCGGGCCGCCCTACCGTTGTGCCGTGCTTCGCCCGGAAGCCGGCCTGGTCGCGAGTGGGCCCGTTCGAGCGGAACCCGTCTCCGTCCCGAGAGTCGCCGGGGGCGGCATCCCGTCAGCGGGGCGCGGGGCGCGGGGTGCGGGCAGCGGGGTGCGGGCACCCCCGGGACATTCTCGGTCCCGCCGCCCTCAACGTCGCGCCGAGGACGGCTCCATCGAGACACTGGTCCGGGCGGCATCCGGTCAGCGGGGTTGCCGGGGTGAGACCGTGAGGCGAACGGGTCAGGGCCGCTGAGGGCGGGAGCGCCACCACTCGACGAGGCCGACCAGCAGCAGGCCGAGGCAGGCGCCGGTGACGTTGGCGATGATGTCCATGACGCTCGGGACGCGGCGATCGAGCGCGAGCGCCTGCACCGACTCGATGCCGACCGTCGTCACGAACGCGATCGGCACGACGAGATAGCGGCGCGAGAGGATCACGGCCAGCAGCGCCCCGAGCGGGACGAACAGCAGGATGTTGGCGCCGAACTCCAGCCGCGCGTTCGTCACGATCGGCAGCACGCGCGTGATCGCGCGGATGAGCGGCCCCGCGCCGCTGTCGACCGGGACCGGCCAGATGGCGATCAGCGTGAGCACGGCGATGTAGATCCCCAGCGCGGTGCGAGCCCAGCGGCTCTCGGCGTGGGACTCCGGCGTCGGCCGGGGCACCGGGTCGGAGTGGGCACGGTTTGCGGGGTCGGGCCGGGACGCGTGCGCACGCGGCACCCCGAGGGCCGGGTCTTCGGGGGCAGGACGGGACGCGTGCGCACGCGGCACCCCGGGGGCCTTGTTTTCGGGGGCAGAGCGGGACGCGTGCGCACGCGGCACCGGGAGGGCCGGGTTTTCGGGGGCAGGACGGGACGCGTGCGCACGCGTCACCGGAGACTCACCACCCGAGACACCGGATGCCGCAGCGGCGGTCGCGGGCAGGGGCGGCTTCGGCGGGATCGGGCCCACCGGCCGCGGCGGGATGCCGAGTTCGCGGAGCTCGGCGTCGAGCGCCTCATCGTCGGCGGGTTGCGGCATCCGGACCTCCCTCGAGAAGGGCGCCGCGACGGTGCCGCGCGTGTGTGGGGCGAGTTTAGCGCGGGCGCGGTGCAGGCGATGTCGGGGATCGGACGTAGAGTTCTCCCTGTCGCTGTGGGAGCGACGAGAGACTGGGGCTCACGTGAAAGACCTCGACCCGAACGAGGACATCTTCGACGCCGCGGCGCAACCGCGGTGTCCGGAGTGCGGCACGCTGCTGCGCGACGTGCCGGGCGGTTTCCTGTGCCCGACCGACGGGTTGTCTTTCCTCAGCACCCAGCTCTGAGCGGCCCAGCGTAGGCGTGGCCGCGCGAGGCTCAGGACAGAGGCGGTCTCAGCGTTGCGGCGGATGCCGCGCTTGGTCCGGACTCACGCGTCACCCGTTCGCGTCGTCAAAAGATCCCTCCACCCACCCGCGCGCCCCGCGGGTCAGACGCGGACGCCACCCATCCTCGCAGGGGCAGCTCAGACGTGGTCGTCCGCGAGGCCTCGTCAGACGAGCCCGTCGCCCACCCCGCCCACGCCGCAGGTCAGACGCGGTCTTCGCCGTAACCGCGGATGCTGCGCAGCTCGTCCTGGAGTTCGGCCCGTGCGGCATCCGTCTCGGGGACCGGCTGCTCGCCCTGCGACGGGGCGTCGGTCTGCGACGGGGCCTCGGTCTGCGACGGGGCGTCGGTCTGGTCGGCGCCGTCCTGCGACGGGGCGACGGTCTGGTCGGCGCCGTTCTGGTCGGACGGCTTCCCGGCCGACGGATCCATGTCGCCCACGGCGTCGTCGCGCCCGCTCATGCCACCACTCCGAACGATGCGGCGAGCGCCTCGGTGTGCCCACCCGAGAACTCCAGGCTGTCACCGGTGAAGATGCTCAGCAGCACCATGCCGAACACGAAGACGATCGCGGCGAGCATCACCGCTGCGCCCGCGAGCGAGATCAAGAGGGGAAGTCGTGACGCGTCCATGCTTCGATCATGGCCGATCCGAGCGGCCTCGGGGCGGGTCTTGCGCGAACGGGTTCGGTCGGGCACAGGCCGAAGCCCCGGCATCCATCGATCGGATGCCGGGGCTTCGGGTGTCTGGTTACTTGAACGCGTCCTTGACGTTCTCGCCAGCCTGCTTGAGGTTGGCCTTCGTCTGGTCGGCCTGGCCCTCACGCTCGAGGCGCTCGTTGTCGGTGGCCTTGCCGGCCCCCTCCTTGGCCTTGCCGCCGGCTTCTTCAGCCGCGTTCCGGATCTTGTCGTCGATTCCCATGAGAGGCTCCTCTCGATCAGTAGACCGGTGTTGTACACCGGGGCCGTGACATCGACGGTACGTGCTGGTACGCCGTTCACGAGGGGGGTTGCACTCCGCGCCGGAACGCGTTACAACGCGAGTTCGGCCGGCGGCGCAGTGCTGCGGGCGCGGCATCCGCTCAGGCGAGGCGCAGTTGGCGGCAACTGCGGTCAGCGCCGCGGGAAGCGACACATACCGCCAACCCGCGGGCGCGGCATCCGCTCAGCCGAGGCGCAGTTGGCGGCATCCGCGGTCAACGCCGCGGTAAGCGACAGATCGCGCCAACTCGCGGGCGCGGCATCCGCTCAGGCGCGGCGCAGTTAGCGGCATCCGCGGTCAACCGCGCGGGAAGCGACAGATCGCGCCAACTCGCGGGCGCGGCCAGCCCCGCCGGCACCACCCCGCCCGCGCCAGCCCGCCCACCCGCGCCAGCCCACCCGCGCCAGCCCACCCGCCGGGCCCACCCACTCCTACCGCACGGCCTGCAGCCGCACCGCGATGAACTGCTTGCCCGGGAGCGGGATCCGGAAACGCCCCGAGTACGTACCGTCGAGGCGGGTCACGGTCATGTTCCACGTGTCGATCACGTCGATCGTGTACGCGCACGACGGGTCCAGCAGGAAGCGGCGGTACGTGGGCTGATTGAACCCGAAGTAGTAGAGGAGGTACTCCCCCTCGACGCCGGCGCGCGGGATGTCCCAGTCCAGGGGTGAGGGCTCGAGCACGTCGGGCCCCTCATCGAGGATGCGCCGCAGGAACGCGATCCGCGCCGGCGACGAGCCGTGCAGATCCCCGCCCTGCGCCGCCACATCGAGAAGGGCGAGCGGTTCGACCTGCGCGTCCTTCCACCCGCACTCGTCACGCGAGAGTCCACCGCGCCGCCGACCCGGTGACCGGGCGGCCGGGTGGGCGGGTAGGCCGGGCGGTGACCCGGGCGGGTAGCCGCGAGTTGGCGCGGTCGGCGGTCATCTTGCGCGATTGCAGCAGATTGCGACGACTCTGGCGCGGAAGCATCCGTTCGCTTGTCGATGGATGCTGCTCCCCGGCGTCGTGACCGCGTCTGGCGCCAACTCCGGCGCGAACGGAGGCAGCCGAGGCCGTCGCCCGCACCACGAAAGGCCCGCCACCACCCGCACCTGCCACCGCTCGCACCCGCAGACAGCCACGGTGAAGCGCACGCCGACCGGATGCCGCAACCCGCGGCATCCGGTCGAGCCGCGCCCCCTCCGCCGAAGACGCGGCGCGCGCTACCGAACGGCGAGCTCCCTTACCGTCAGCCCTCGGAACACCGACGTGCCGTCGTACGAGTACAGCCGGATGCCGTCATCGCCTTCCAGCGGGAACACCCGGTGCGAGTGGACGACCTGGCCGTCGTCGACGAACACCTCCACGCTCGTGCGGTCGACGAGTACCCGCAGGCGGAGCCGACCCGACGACGGGTCGGCGGTGAACTGCGACTCGCCTCCGGTGGGGTTGATCGTCGGCCGACGGTTGACGTAGGTGAAGGGGCCCGGCAGGAACATTCCCGCGGCGACATGTCTTCCGCCGCCGGGCGCTCGGCACACCTCGACACCGATGTTCCCCGGCGCGGCGGAGGTGTTCCACGTGATCTCGCACGACAGTTCGTAAGCGAGGGCGCGCACCTCCAGGTCGCGCGTGCCGGCGACGGTGACGTCGCCGAGGCGATGCGTGCGCGTGGCGTGATCACGAAGCGCCTCCGTCGGCTGCGACGCCAGCGCGTACCCGCTGCCGCTGCGCACCAGCCGCACATCGCGCACGATCATGTCGTCGCCGTTGTAGCCGTCGGTGACGAGGGTCGGGGTGTTGTGCGGGTAGTCCCAGAAGTTCGCCCACCCGATCGCGTGGCGCAGCGACTCGTCGACCGCGCCCGAGGCGTCGTGGTGCTCGTAGGTCACCGCACCGTAGAAGTCGAAGCCCCGGTCGAGCCACTGCGGCTCGTCGTGGTCGACGGTGAACGACGCCCCGTCGAACGACCCGGTCCAGTAGGCGTATGTCGCCGGCAGCCCGCGGCCCTTGCCGTTGGCGCTCGTGCCGAGCACCCAGTGCACCGTGCCGTCGTCCGCGGTCATGCGGAAGAGATCGGGGCACTCCAGCAGCCCGAGGTCCGTGCGCCGGAACTGGCCCACCTCACGCCACGACTTCAGGTCGGCCGAGGCGTAGAAGCCCAGTCGCTGACCTTCCGCGTTGAGCATGAACCAGCGCTCGCGCACGTCGTCCCACACGACCTTCGGGTCGCGGAAGTCGGGCACACCGGGGTTCGGCAGCACGGGCGCCGACCCGCCCGGACGGAACGAACGCCCGCCGTCGGTCGAGTACCAGAGGTACTGCGCCTGCCGACCCTGGGGCGCCTGTGTCACGAGGGCGATCACCGCACCTTCGCCGTAGCCGGCGGTGCCGCGCTCGTCGACCACGAGGCTTCCCGACCAGCAGTCGCCGTTGCCGTTGCTGAACTTCGGGATGGCAACCCCCTGGTCGCGGAACGACACGTGATCGCGCGTCGTCGCTCTACGCCACGACGTGCCCGCGCCGCCCTCGAGATAGTCGGCGTTGTAGAGGTAGTAGTAGTGGTACTCGCCGTCCAGCCAGATCGGCCGCTGCGGGTCGTTCTTCCAGTTGTCGGGAACGCTGAAGTGGTACTGCGGGCGCATGCGAGTGCGTCCTTTCGACATGGTGCCGGATGCCGCGGGCCGAAGCTCCGCAGCGGCGGAGCCGCCCGTGGTGAGGGCGACCGCGCTGCCGAGGGCTGCGACCGAGGCGCCGGTCAGCAGTCCGCGGCGGGACAGGTGGGATTCGGACATGGGATCACCTTTCGTCGATGGAAGGAGGAATCGGAGCGGGAGTTCGCCGGATGGACCGCACCGGCGGGTGCGCGGCCAGGTGGACCGCGCCGGCGGGAGCGCAGCCGGAAAACCGGGCGGCGGACCGACCGGCAGCGGAGGTGCTAGCGGGTGACCGTCGTCATACGCCACGCGCGCAGGGTCGCCGTCGCGCCACCCGAGACGGCCGCGTGCACACCGAGCGCATCGGTTCGCGTGGGGTACACCCGCGCCGCCAACGGCACGCCGTCGGCGAAGGCCTCGAGCGCCGAGTGGTCGACGAGAACCCGGAGACGGATGCCGCGACCCGCGGCCGCCGTCGGGACACCGCCCGCAACGACACCGCCCGCAACGACACCGCCGAGCGGTGCGACGTCGACCGTGCCGTCGAGGCTCGACCGCGACCGGTCGAGCTCGAGCGTCACCTCGTCGCCGCAGCGCGCGAGGCGGTAGACCGTGCCCTCGGCGCCGTCCGGAGTTGCTCGCACCGTCAGCGCGAGTCCGCCGCCGTCGGGAAGATCGACATCGAGCTCGAGGTCGAGCTGATCGCCTCCGATGACACCGCCGGCGGAGGTCGCGTCCCCGTCGAACAGCAGCTCGCGGCGCAGGGCCTCCACTTCGGGTGCCGGCTCCTGGTGCAGCCCGCCGCCGGAACCCGCCCCGGCCGCACGGGCGGTGACGACGCGGGGCAGCGACATGACACCGGACCAGCCCGCGTCGCCGGTGGCGGCATCCGATCGGCCCTCCTGCATCCAGGCGAACATGATGCGCCGGCCCGACTGATCGAGCATCGACTGCGGCGCGTAGAAGAAGCGGCCGCCGAGATCCAGCCGGTGAAGCGCCTCGGGGACGAAGCGATCGCCCTCGTACCGACCCGACCAGTAGAGCGGATGCAAGGTCTCACCGTCGTTCCACGCCGAGAACACCAGCACGTCGCCGACGCCGGGCACGGCGAAGAGGTCGACGCACTCCCACATCGTGCCCGTCCAGTCGGGAGCCCCGGGAGACCCGGTGCGCGCATCGCCGGTGAACAGCTCGCCGACATAGGTCCACGAGCGCAGGTCGTCGGATTCGTACAGCAGCGCCGTGCCGCCCACCCCTCGGATGCCGGACCCGACGATCTGCCGCCAGCGACCGCCTTCTCGCCACACGCAGTGGTCGCGGAACGCCACGACATCGAGCCCCGGAGGCGGCGACGCGATGACGGGGTTCGCAGGATCCTTCGTCCAGGTCGTCAGGTCGGCACTTCCGGTCGCCAGGCACGGCAGCTCGCGTCCGTCGTGCCGCCCCGAGTACATCAGGTGCGACACGCCCGCGTCGTCGGTGACGAGCACGCCCGACCAGCACCCGTCGACGTCCGGACCGGCGCTCGGCTCGAGCGCCACGGGCAGGTCGCGCCACGTCACCAGGTCGGAGCTCACGGCGTGACCCCACTGGATGCGGTGGTGCACCGGCCCTTCGGGGTTGAATTGGTAGAAGAGGTGGTACTCGCCGCCGCGGTGCGAGAGGCCGTTCGGGTCGTTGAGCCAGCCGGCCGGGGCGACGAAGTGGAACCCCGGGCGGTGCGGGTCGGCGGCGGCGCGCGCGGCGAGCGCCGCGGTGGTGAGTCCGGCGCGCGGGTCGTCGATGAGGGTCATGCGGGGTTCTCCGTGTCGGTATCGATGTCGGTGCCGGCGTGGGTGCCCTGCTCGGCCTCCACGCTGCGCTGCAGCGCGGTGCCCGGGGCGTCGGCGGGAGGGGCGTACCGACCGCAGCGCACCCAGTGCTCGGGCTGGTCGCTCAGACGGTGGAACACGGCGCGATCGGTCGCGCACGCCGTGTCGGTCTGTCCTTCGTAGGCGCACCCGGTCGGATGCAGCACCTCGCGGCGCAGCCGCGCACGCTCCACCGGGTCGAACCCCTCGGTGCGCGTGGGGTCGGGCACGGCCGAGATGAGCAGCCGCGTGTAGGGGTGGGCGGGGTTGGCGAGCAGCTGCAGCGCCTCGCCGCCCTCGACGAACTCGCCGGCGTACATCACGACGATGCGATCGGCGAGATATCGCGCCGAGGCGAGGTCGTGGGTGATGTAGAGCATCGAGATGCCCTGCTCCTCGCACAGCGTGCGCATGAGGTTCAGCACCCCGATCCGCACCGAGACGTCGAGCATCGAGGTGGGCTCGTCGGCGAGCATCAGCCGTGGACCGACCGCGAGCGCCCGCGCGATCGCGATGCGCTGGCGCTGTCCGCCCGACAGCTCGTGCGGGTAGCGCTCGAGCAGCTCCGCCGGCAGGTCGACCTTGGCCATCAGGCGCCGCTTCGCCTCCTCCATCGCGTCGCGACCGCGGCCGACGACCCCGTGGACCGTGAGCGGTCGCTTGAGGAAGTGCCCGACCCGGTGCGCGGGGTTGAGGGAGCCGAAGGGGTCCTGGAAGATCATCTGCACCGCAGAGCGGTACCGCCGGCTGGCTCCGCGCGGCTCGGCACGCAGCATGTCGCGGCCTTCGAAGGCGAACGTGCCGCCGGTCGGCTGTTCGAGGCGGGCCAGGCACCGCGCGAGGGTCGATTTGCCGCTGCCGGACTCGCCGACGAGCGCGACGATCTCGCCGTGGGCGATGTCGAGGTCGACCCCGCCGAGGGCGCGCACGCGTCCGCGCGAGAACAGCCCGCCGGTCGCGAACGTCTTCGTGAGTCCGCGCACGCTCAGAACGGTGGTGCCGGTGCGCGCGTCGGAGGATTCGGTCAGGGTCATGACATCACCGCCGTCTGCAGGTCGTCGGCGCCGACCGGCGCGACGAAGTGGCCCGCCGCGACCTGCTCCAGGTCGGGGATGCGGCGGAATCGGACGCCCTCACCGAGCCCGCGCAGCCTCGTGCGCGGACCGGTCAGGGGCGGGAACGCGTTCATCAGCGCCCGGGTGTACGGATGCCGGGGGTCGGCGAACACGGTGCGTGCGGCGGCGGTCTCGACGAACCGGCCGGCGTACATCACCGCCATGCGGTCGGACAGCTCGACCATGAGCGACATGTCGTGGGTGATGAACAGCACCGCGAAGCCGAGCTCGCGCTGCAGGTCCTTGATCTGCGCCATGATCTCCTGCTGCACGACGACGTCCAGCGCCGTCGTCGGCTCGTCGAGGATGAGCAGCGGCGGACGCAGCGCCGTCGCCATCGCGATGACCACGCGCTGCCGCATCCCACCCGACAGCTGGTGCGGGTACGAACGCAGACGGTCCCGGGGGATGCCGACGAGGTCGAGCAGCTCGGCCGCCCGCGCGAGGGCCTGCTTGTGCGGCATCCGCTCATGCGTGGTGAAGATGTCGGCGATCTGGTCGCCGATGGTCATCACCGGGTTGAGCGAGTTCATCGCGCTCTGGAACACCATCGCGACCTGCCGCCAGCGGAAGGCGCGCAGCTCGTCGGCGTCGAGGGCCAGCACGTCGGTGTCGCGGAAGCGGACCGAGCCGCCGGCGATGACGGCCGGGTCGCGCAGCAGCCGCAGGATCGCGTTCGCGATCGTGGACTTGCCGCACCCCGACTCCCCCGCCAGGCCGAACACCTCGCCCTCGCCGACGGTGAAGCTCACCCCGTCGACGGCGCGGACGGTGCGGGCCTCGGTGACGTACTCGACCGTGAGGTCGCGGATCTCGAGCAGCGCGCTCATCGGCGGGCCCCCTTCCGGGTCTCGGTCGCGCCGGCGGCGCCGGTCACGGATGCCGCGACGGGTGTGGGCTCGTCGGGCGACGTGCGCCGGCGCGGACGCCGCAGGCGCGGGTTCGTGGTCTCGTCGACGCCGTAGTTGACCAGGGCGAGCGCGAACGCCACGAGCGCGATGCACACGCCCGGCGGGATGAACACCCACCAGGCCCCGGTGAGGAGGGCGCCGTCGTTGCTGGCCCAGTAGAGGTTCGTGCCCCAGCTGATCGTGGAGATGTCGCCGAGGCCGAGGAACTCCAGACCCGCCTGCGCGCCGATGCCGAAGATGACGCAGGCCAGCAGCGTCGACATCACGATCGAGGCCATGTTGGGGAGGATCTCGCGGAACATGATGCGCACGCCCCGCTCCCCGGTGACCTGGGCGGCAGCGACGAAGTCCTTGCCGCGGATCGACAGCGCCTGCGAGCGCAGCACGCGCGCCGACCCCGCCCACCCGGTGATGACGAGCACGATGATGACCGTGCCGAGGCCCTGCGGCAGGAACGCGGCGAGGATCACCAGGAGCGGCAGTCCCGGCAGCAGCAGGAAGACGTTCGTCACGAGCGACAGGAGGTTGTCGACAGCGCGTCCGAAGTACGCCGACGCCAGCCCGACCAGCAGGCCGACGAAGGTCGAGGCGATGCCGACGACGAAGCCGACGAACAGCGACGAGCGCGATCCCCACACGTTCAAGGCGAACACGTCCTGCCCCTTCGCGGTCGTGCCGAACCAGTGCTCGGCCGAGGGCGGCTGCGCACCAAGGCCCTGGATGAGGGTGGGGTCGCCGGGGGCGATCACCGGCGCAAGCAGCGCCACCAGCGTGAACACCGCCAGGATGATCAGGCCCGTGACCGCCTTGGCGTTCGAGAGCAGGCCGTGGATCAGTCCGCTGCGAGCGCGCCGCGGGCGGCGGGCGGCTGCGGGCGCGGCATCCCGATGACTGCCGGGCGCCCCGTCGGGCGCGACGCCGAGATCGAGCTCGGCCATGACGCGGGGGTCCTGTGCGAGTGACATGTTGAGACCTCTCAGCTGACGCGCACGCGCGGGTCGAGGCGGACGTAGACGACATCGACGGCGAAGTTCGCGATGAGCACCGCCGTGGTGATCGTGAGGAACAGGCCCTGCATGAGCGGGTAGTCGAGGTTCGACACCGCCTGCAGCAGCTGGTAGCCGACGCCGGGGTAGGCGAAGACGACTTCGGTGAGGAGGGCTCCGCCGACGATGAAACCGAGCGACATGCCGAAGGCGGTCACCGACGGGAGCATGGCGTTGCGGGCCGCGTAGCGCAGCATGATGCGATTGCGGCGCAGGCCCTTCGCCTCGGCCATCACGATGTAGTCCTCGGAGTTGGTCGCGATCATCGTGTTGCGCATGCCCAGCATCCAGCCCCCGATCGAGACCAGCACGATCGAGGTGGCCGGCAGAACGAGGTGGTACGCGACGTCGCCGAGGAAGGCGAGGGAGAACTCCGGGGTCGAGCCGACCGCGAAGGCGTGCCGCAGCGGGAACCAGCCCAGGGTGACGCCGAAGAGCCACAGGGCGCCCATCGCGAGCCAGAAGTACGGGAACGAGCCGATGAAGATCAGCACCGGCGGCAGGACCGAATCGAGGATGCCGCCGCGCCGCCATGCGGCGAGGATGCCCAGCAGGTTGCCGATCAGCACGGCGATGATGAGCGAGCTGAGGCCCAGCAGCACGGTCCAGCCGATCTGGGCCGAGATGACGTCGGTCACCGGGGTCGGGAACCGAGAGATGGAGAAGCCCATGTCGCCGGTGAAGATCTGCCCCAGGTAGCGGAAGTACTGTTCCCACAGCGGCGCGTCGTCGAGGCCGAAAGAACGGCGGAGCGCGTCGATCTGGTCGGGGCGGATCTCGCCCTGCAGCCGCGCGACCATGCGCGAGACCGGGTCGCCGGGCATGAGGCGCGGGAGCATGAAGTTGAGGGTGATCGAGACCCAGAACGCGGCGAGGTAGAAGCCGAGTCGTCGGACGATGTAGCCCATGGGGGTCCTCCTCGAGGGCGGGGCGGTGGTGTCGGGGTGGGGGCTGGGGCTTGGCCTCGGGGCCGCGTGCGCACGCTGCACATCCGTGCGTGGGAATCACGCACGCAGGGGGCGCGTGCGCACGCGGCCCGGGCGAAGCCGGCGGGATCAGCCCTGGACGGGCTCGAGCGACGTGAGGATCAGCACCGCGGTGCGGGCACGGACCGACAGGGTCGCGTACGGGTCGTCCTCGCTCGGCCAGCCGGTGAACCGCTCGTTGCTCGCCGCACCCCACTCGGGGCCGGGGAACAGCGGCGCGACCGGCGCGGCGTCGGCGAACAGCGCCTGAAGCTCACCCATGATGCGCTGCTGCTCGGCTTCATCGGATGCCGCGGCGAACGCATCCAGCAGGGCGTCCGCGTCGGGGCTGCCGTACCGGTGGTAGTTCTCGAACGTCTGCTCGCCGACCGGCTTCACCGTCTCGGTCGACATGACGCCGCGATAGAACTGGTACGGCGTCGGCGCTCCCGCGCTCCACACGATGCCGGAGTCGAAGTCGCCGTTCTCGTACCCGGCCACGACGTCGCCCCAGTCGCGCGCGGCGACGGTGACGGTCACGCCGAGGTCGGCGAGGTTCTGCGAGATGACGTTGCCCACCGAGACCCAGTCGCTCGAGGTCGAGCCGACCGAGAAGTCGAACGCGAACGGGGTGCCGTCGGGCAGCGTCCGCGTGCCGTCGTCGCCGAGGGTGATGCCCGCCTCGTCCAGCAGCGCACCGGCGGCCTCGAGGTCGCGCTCGGTCCAGTCGCAGTCGCCCGCCACCGCGTCGTCGCGCCACGAGTCGTAGGCGCCCGAGAGGCCGGTGCAGTCGGCGGGACCGGTGTACCCCTGCATCCCGATCTCGGTGACCTGCTCGCGGTCGACGGCCATCGACAGCGCCTTGCGCACGTTCGGGTCGTCGAACGGCGCCTTGGTGGTGTTGAACTGCCAGTTGATCATCGAGCCCGTGGGCGGGAACCAGTAGAACCGGTTCTCGGGGTCCTTCGCGACGTAGGCCTCGTCGATGTTGGGGATGAACTGCGGCGCCCAGTCGACATCGCCGTTCGCGGCGGCGAGGTTCGCTCCGTCGTTGCCGGCGAAGGCGAGCATCCGGATGCCCTCGATCTTCTGCTTGTCCGGCTGCCAGTAGTTGGGGTTGCGCAGCAGATCGAACGACTGCGCCTGGAAGTTGGACACCTCGGTGTACGGACCGGTGCCGACCGGCTCCTCGTTGGCGAACGTCGTCGGGTCCTCGATCTCGCTCCACACGTGCGCGGGCGCGATGATCTGCTGGCCGATGTCGAGCAGCGCCGGCGAGAACGGCTCGGAGAAGTCGAACTCCACCGTGAAGTCGTCGAGCGCGGTGACGGTGTCGATGTAGTCGAACCCGCCGCGGATCTCACGCTGCAGGTCGAACGAGACCACTACGTCTTCGGCGGTGAAGTCCTCGCCGTCCGACCACTGCACGTCTTCGCGCAGGGTGTAGGTGATGCCCGAGCCGTCCTCGGCGACCTCCCACTCGGTCGCCAGCCAGGGGGTGGTCGAGCCGTCGGCGGGGTTGAAGATGAGCATCGACTCGTAGATCGCCTGATGCGTCATCGGGAAGTCCGGGTTGGCGAAGGGGTTGAAGTTCTGGTCGAACGTCCCCATGTCCTCCCGCGGGATGGTCAGAAGCTGCGAGCCGTCGAGGTCGCTCGAGGCGGTCTCTCCTCCGCCGCCGGCGCAGCCGGTCAGCGCAAGCGCGCCGACCGCTGCGAGCGCGCACAGTCGTGCCGCCCTGGTGTGCAGTGCCATGATTGGTGCTGTTCCTTTCTTCTTCGTTGAAGCCGAAGGGTCGCGCTCGTCTTGAGATGTCCAGTCACACGGACGAGCGTTCGAGGAGCGGGCAGTCGACCGTCACGGTTCTCGTGTCGGTCGGCTGGCCCGCCGTGATCGCGGCGAGGATGTCCACACCGCGGGCGCCCATCTCATCGAAGGGCAGTGCGACCGTCGTCAGACCGGGTCTCAGGTAGGCCGCGATGAGCTCCTGATTGTCGAATCCGATGACGGCGACGTCGTGGGGGATCTTCAGACCCCGTTCTTTGATCGCGTCGTAGGCGCCCATGGCCATGCGATCGTTCGCGCAGAACAGCGCGGTGGGCGGGTCGGCGAGGTCGAGCAGCGCCTCGGCCGCGGTGAACCCGCCGTCGGCGGTGGCGTGCCCCGACAGCTCCAAGGCTTCGTCGATGCGGATGCCGGCATCCCGGAGAGCCTCGTGATATCCCTGGCGCCGTCCGACGGCCGCGGGGATGTCGGGGTCGAGGTTGACGAATCCGATGCGCCGGTGGCCGGCCGCGAGCAGCCGTTCGGTCGCCCGGCGTCCGCCCGTGCGCTCGTCGGGGACCACCGCGGGGAAGCGCCCCTCGGCGTCGAAGCAGTTCACGAGCACCGTCGGCACCTCGCGCGCGAGCTCGGGGACGACGACCGGGCGATGCCACGTCGTGGCGTAGATGATGCCTTCGACCCGCTGCTCGAGAAGGCGCTCGATGGCCGCGTTCTCGGCATCCGGGTCGGACTCGGACGAGGCGATCAGCAGGTGCTTGTCGCTCAGGAGCGCGCGGTCCTGAGCGCCCTTGATGATGTCGACGGCGAACGGGGCGGTGACGATCTCGGTGACGAGGCCGTACCAGTCGCTGCGCTGCTGGGCGAGGGCGCGGGCGCCGGCGTTGGGCCGGTAGCCGAGCTCGGCCGCCGCAGCCAGCACGCGGTCGCGGGTGTCGTCGGCGAGCGTGACCGACCGTCGGTCGTTGAGCACGAGCGAGACCGCGGTGCGCGAGACCCCGGCTGCCGCAGCGACGTCTTTCATCGTCACGGGGCGGCGGTGAGGGGTCTGACGCGACATTGCGGATTCCTTGGTGGTGCTAACTCGTGTTAGGTGAGGGGTGCCACGATGCTAACCCGTGTTAGGCGAACGGGTCAAGTGAGATTTCCGGATGCCGCGACGGCACGCACTCGCCGCCGTCAGCGAGCGGCGCGCACCGGACGGCCGACACGACGGCCGGTCATCCAGCCCATGGCCCACTCGATCGGGCCGGGGCCGACGAAGCGCCACCACAGCCAGCCGACGAGAACCATGCCGGGAACGATCAGCAGCCACCCGAGGTAGTCGTTCGCGTTCGGCCACACCCCCTGCCACAACGCGAGCAGCCCGACGTGCAGCACGTAGAGACTGAGCGCGACCGCGCCGATCGCGCGCAGCGGCACGAACGCCACCCCGATCGCGCCTTGCGCCGCCGGCCGCCGTACGGTGGCGAGCACCACCACCGTCACGTACACCGCGAACACCAGCCCCACATCGTGCAGCGTGTCGGGCCACGAGCCCGAGACGACGAGCACTCCCGACGATTCGACGACGGGCCGCACGGCGTAGGCAACGGGGGCGATGGCGAGCATCAGCCACAGCACCCGGTCGCGGACGAACCCGTGACGCAGGAGCAGGGCGCCGAGCAGGAAGAAGGGCAGCAGGTTCGTCAGCCGGTACGCCTGCCCGAGCACGAACCACGACGCCACTTCGCGCAGCAGCCCGGTCGGATCAGCCCCGACGACGCCCGACAGCAGCGCCCGCGCCCACGCGTTGAGCGGATCGCTCACGACCGCCAGCCCGACGGCGACCACCGCCAGCCACCGCGACGACAGGAACAGCAGCGGTGCCCCCACGATCAGCAGCACGCCGAGGTAGCTGAGGACGATCGCAACCCACGTCCCCCACTCCGACAGGATCATGCCGAGGCCGATGAGGATCATCCCTCGGATGATCTGCTGGAAGAGCATGAACGGGATGCCGCTGCGCACCGTCCGCTGCAGGACGAGCTGCGCCGACACACCCATGACGAGGGCGAACAGCGGCGAGGCGAGGTCGTTGATGTTCGCCATCACCACGGCGAGCGCGGCCGGGCGCTCGGGGAGGAACGGCACCGCGTGGGCGATCAGCATCGCCAGGAGCGCGACGCCCCGCAGGACGTCGGGCACCAGCAGCCGAGGACCACCGCCCGCTCCCCCGGCATCGGCCGTGGTGACAGGAGCTCGGGCGGACCGGTCAGGGGTCACGGGCTCGCACCTCCGGACGTTCGGCATGACGGGTCTGCGGCCACGATAGCGCGATGGATCGGGAGCGATGTCGCGGGCCTCACCTGCCCGGTGTCGCCGACGGCCGGCTGACCCGCCTCGCGAGCCCGCGTCACGAGACGCCGAGCTCGGCCTCCGCCGTGACCCGCGCGGTCACGAGGATCGGCAGGTGATCGCTGAGCCCCTGCGGCAGGGTCGTCACCTTGTCGATCGTGAACCCCGACGACGTCGCGAAGTCGTAGTGACCGCGGAAGAACCGGTACCGCGTGTACGTGCGGGTGTCGCTGAGCGACAGCTCGTAGCCCTGCTCGCGCACGTGCTGGCCGAGGTGCTCTTTGAACACGGGGTAGTTGTAGTCCCCCACCATGAGCGCCGGGAGCCCCTCGCCCAGGTGCTGGATCTCGGCGAGGGCGGTGCGGATCTGATGGCGCCGCAGCGAATTCAGCGCCGTCAGCGGCGCGGCGTGGAACGACGCGACGATGACGTCGCGTCCGGCGTCGATGTCGTGGAGGCGGACGCCCAGCATCCGCTCTTCGGCCGGTTTGAGCACGCGGTCGTGCAGCGACTTCTTCAGCGACAGCAGGCGCATGTCGACGGCGCGATAGGTGTTCTCGCGGTAGTACACCGCCAATCCGAGCCGGTTGCGCTGCGTGGCGTGGGCGAGGCGGAGACCGTGGATGACCTCGGGGATGTCGGCGGAGTCGCACTCCTGCAGGCACAGGACGTCGACGTTGTGGCGCTCCACCAGCGCATCGAGCTCGGTCGCGGCCCGGTGCTTGCGCAGGTTGTACGAGATGACCCTCATGACGACGCCAGCCTAGACCCGGCCCGGTGGCCGACGGGCGTCCTTGACAGGTCGCACAGGGGGCGGATCGGATTCGTTCAGGATGCCGCGCCCTGCACGACAATGGAACCTGCCACCCCGTCGCGAGGAGACCCGTCATGCGCATCTCGGCACGAGCGGACTACGCCGTCCGCGCCGCCGTCTCCCTCGCCCGCGCCGGAGCCGACGAGCACGTCTCGGGCGAGCGGATCGCCACCGAGCAGCAGATCCCGGCGACCTTCCTCGAGGGGATCCTCGGCGCCCTCCGCAAGGGCGGCATCGTCACCAGCCGCCGCGGAGCCGCCGGCGGCTACCGACTGGCCGCCCCGGCATCCGACATCTCGGTCGCCGACGTCATCCGCGCCGTCGAAGGCCCCCTCGTCTTCGTGCGCGACGAGCGGCCCAGCGAGATCGAGTACCCCCCGGGCGGCGAGGCTCTGGTGACGCTGTGGGTGGCGCTGCGGGCGAGCGTCCGGCGCGTGCTGGACGACACCTCGCTGGCAGCCCTCGCCTCGGGCGATCTGCCGCCGGTCGTGCAGGAGCTCGCCGCCGACCCGGAGTCGTGGGTCAGCGGACGCTGAAGCCGAGCGACACCCGCACCCCGCGGTCTCGGCCCGGGCGCACCGACACATTGCGTCACGTTGTTGGCGGCATCCGGGCTTCCGTGAATGAATACCGACTAAACCAGTCGGAATTCACGGAAAGGCCTGCCCATGCAGACTCTCGTCCTCCTCGCGCTCGTCGGCCTCGGGGCCCAGCTCGTCGACGGCGCGCTGGGCATGGCGTACGGCGTGACATCGACGACGCTGCTGCTGGCGATCGGGGCGAACCCGGCTGCGGCGAGCGCCTCGGTGCACCTGGCCGAGATCGGCACGACCCTCGCGTCGGGCGTGTCGCACTGGCGCTTCGGCAACGTCGACTGGAAGGTCGTCCTGCGCATCGGCGTCCCCGGCGCTATCGGGGCCTTCCTCGGCGCAACGGTGCTCTCGGCCCTGTCGACCGACGTCGCCAAGCCGATCATGAGCGTGATCCTCCTCGTCCTCGGCCTCTACATCCTCGCCCGCTTCACCTTCCGCTCGCTCCCCCGCGTGGACCGCAGCAAGCCGCTTCGTCTGCGCTTCCTGGCACCGGTCGGCCTGGTCGGCGGCTTCCTCGACGCCACCGGCGGTGGCGGATGGGGCCCGGTCGGCACCCCGGCGCTGCTGGCCAGCGGCCGCATCGAACCGCGCAAGGTGATCGGCTCGATCGACACCAGCGAGTTCCTGGTGGCGATCTCGGCTTCGCTCGGCTTCCTCATCGGGCTCGGCTCGGGCGGCTTCGACCTGACCTGGGTGGGCGCGCTGCTGATCGGCGGCCTCATCGCCGCACCCATCGCCGCATGGCTGGTCCGCAAACTCCCGGCTCGATTGCTGGGCTCGCTCGTCGGCGGCATCATCGTCTTCACCAACGCCCGCACGCTGCTGCTGGCGTGGGACACGGACGGCGCCGTCACGGGCTGGGTCCTGGCCGGCATCGCGGTGCTGTGGGCAGCCGCGGTGGCCGTCTCGTGGCGGGCCTGGCGTGCCGAGAAGCACGCCGCCGCCCTCGAGGCGAGCGACGCAGCGGAGGACGACGAGAAGACTCCCGGCGAACTCGTGGACAACTCCTCGACGCGGTGATGGACACGGCCCTCTGACGGGGTTACAGTTTCTGCAGGAACAGCGGCATAGAGGCTCGACTTCACCCGAACGACGACCTTGCAGGCCTCGCCCGGTTTGCCGTTGCTTCTCGAGGTCCCCTCGGCGTCTCCTAACTGCTTCATGGTCCGCCGAGGGGATCCTGCTTTTTCCGGCAGTCGCATCGCACGCGGCGTCACCGGCGACCGGTACGGTGGCGGGGTGACCGACGACTCGCCCCGCCCCGCCCGGGACGACGCCGAGGCACCCCCACCCGCCGACTCCCCCGCCACCGCCGACCCCGCCCGTCGGCCCGCGTGGCGCCGCGTGGTCGGCAGCACCTGGTTCCACCTCGCCGCCGCGCTCGTGATCACCGGCCTGGTGCTGAGCTTCGTGGCGAAGCCCTATTGGGTGCCGTCGTCGTCGATGGAGCAGACGCTCATGCCCGGCGACCGCGTGCTGGTCGATCGCCTCGCCTACCTCGGCGGCGGGCCGGGCGCGGGCGACGTCGTCGTCTTCGACGCCGGAGATGCGTGGGGCATTCAGCAGAACACGGCTGACTCCCCGCTCGGCGCCGCCCTGCGGTGGATCGGCGAGGTCACCGGCTTCGGACCCACCGGGCCCCACACCCTCATCAAGCGAGCGGTGGCCGTCGGCGGACAGACCATCGCCTGCTGCAGCGACGACGGCAGGATGCTGGTCGACGGCGACCCCGTCGACGAGCCGTACGTGGGATCGGACTACGACTTCGAACCCGGGGTCCTCGACTGCGACACCGAGCCCCGGTCGCTGCGCTGCCTCCCCCAGACGACGGTTCCCGAGGGGGCGTTCGCGGCCCTCGGCGACAACCGCACCTCGTCGGCGGACTCCGCGGCGCTCTGCCGCACACCGGCGCCCGAGGACGGATGCTGGCGCTTCGGCTACGACGGCGAGGCCGTGGGCCGTGCGGCCGTCATCCTGTGGCCGATCGACCGATGGAGCGGGCTGTGAGCGCGAGCGCGCCGGCGGCGATCCTCGCGTCGACGTCGTCGCAGCGCACCTACCGGTACCTGAGGATCGCGACAGCCCTCACGGTCGTGGCGATCTTCGTCGGCGTGCTCGCCGCCGTGCCCGCCGTCGGCTGGCTGCCGAGCATCAGCCACTACTACTACTCGCCGGCCCGGACGGTGTTCACCGGCGCTCTCGTCGCCGCGGCCGTCTGCCTGTTCGCACTGTCGGGTCGCGGCCCCTCGCGCGCCCTGCTGGATGCCGCCGCCCTCTTCGCCCCGCTCGTGGCCATCATTCCCGCCTCGGGGCTGCCGGGTGCCCGTGCTCCCCAAGCCGCTGCCGACGAGGTCGCGGTCGGGCTCACGACCTACCTCGTGATCGGCGTGCTCGTCATGGCCGTCGGCGCAGGTCTGGCGCTCACCGGCGAGGTCGAGCGCCGCGCGGCCGCCCTCACCCTCGGCGTGAGCGGCGGCATCCTCGTCATCGTCGCCATCTCGTGGGCGGTGGCGCCGGAGGCGGTGCTCCGCTTCGGGCACGTCGTTGCGGCCGTCTCGTTCTTCGCCCTCATCGCCGTCACCGCGCTCGTGGAGGCACTGGGTCCGGCGTCGCGGACGCTCCCCCGGTGGCTGCGCACCGCGTACATCGTCCTGGGCGCGGGGCTCGCCGTCGTGCTGGTGGCGACGCTGCTGTTCAGCGACGAGCGGTTCTATCCCGCCCGCCCGGTGCTCATCGGCGAGTCGATCGCCCTCGTCCTGTTCGCGACGTTCTGGGTGCTGCAGACCGCGCAGAACTGGCGCGACCCGAACCCGGCGCTGCGGTGACGCCCCGCAGGGCCGTTGCCGTGGCGGCGGCCGTCCTCGGTGTCGCCGCCGCACTGTCGGTCGCGATCTGGGCGACCACCGCGGGAACCGGGGCCGCTCCCTCGCCCGGCACGGACTTCCTCGTCCCTCCTGATTCGTCGGCCGCGCGCGCCGCGGAGTCCGCGGCCGCCGGCTCGCCCGAGGCGGAGGCCGCGGCCCACCTCGCCGGCCGGCCCACGGCGGTGTGGCTGACACCCGAGACCTCCCCGGTCGACGAGGTCGGCGCCCGCGTGACCGACCTCGTCGATCACGCCCGCGCCGAGGGCCGCGCCCTCGCGCTCGTGGTCTACGGACTCCCCGGGCGGGACTGCGGCGGGCTGTCGGCGGGGGGCCTCGCCGAACCGGACTACCTCGACTGGGTGGGCGCCATCGGCGAAGCGCTCGACGGCGGGGTCACGACCGTCGTCGTGCTGGAGCCGGACAGCCTCGCGCTCGCGCCGGAATGCGGGAACGTCGCAGAGCGTCAGGCTCAGTTGAGCGACGCCCTGGCCGCGTTGACTTCCGAGAACGTCTTCGTGTACCTGGACGGCGGGCATTCGCGCTGGCTGCCGCCCGCGGAGATGGCCGATCTGATCGCCGGCGTGGCGGGTCGTGAGCGCGCCCGCGGTTTCGCCACGAACGTCTCCAACAGCAACGACGACGCCCTCGAGATCGCGTACGCCCACGAGGTCGCCGAGCGCCTCGGCCCCGGCGCGCACGCCGTGATCGACACCTCCCGCAACGGCTCGGGATCCGCCGGAGAGTGGTGCAACGCGCCCGGCCGCACGATCGGGGCACCCGCCGGCGCCCACGGCGACGACGTCGTGGACACGAACCTCTGGATCAAGCCCCCGGGCGAGAGCGACGGCCCCTGCAACGGCGGCGCCCCCGCGGGGGAATGGATGCCGCTAGCCGCGGTCGAGCTCACACGCGACGTGCTCCGATGATCGGACAGCGACGTCCGGGTCGGAATTTTCACTAGCCGAACGAGGAATGTTTCGTCACCGGGACGAAATCCTGCTGTTGCGGGTGTGACGGATGTGTACCATCGAGAAGACCTCGCGCGGCGGGTCCGGAACGATCCGGTCGGCGGGGTCCTGTCATGCGATCGGCCGGGGGGCTAACGTGATCAGCACTTCCGAGGTCCAGCGCACCGCGGTGATCGTCGAGGACGACCCTGAGATCCGCCACATCCTGGCCGAGGTCTTCGAATCTGCGGGGTTCTCGACCGTCACGGTCGGCAACGGCATCGACGGCGTGCGGGCGGTCACCACCTACCAGCCGCTCATCACGACGCTGGATGTCAACATGCCCGGCATCGACGGCTTCGAAGCCGCCCGCCGCATCCGCTCGCAGAGCAGCACGTACATCATCATGCTGACCGGGATGCAGGACGAGACCGACGTCGTGCTCGGCCTCGGGGCCGGCGCCGATGAGTACCTCTCGAAGCCGTTCCGGCCGCGCGAGCTGCGCGCCCGCATCGACGCCATCCTTCGCCGCCAGGCGTCACCGACGACCGCGCCCACCTCGATTCCCCTGCAGGACAGCGTCGGCCCGTCCTTCCCGGGGCACGCCTCAGCGGGCGCCGCCCACCCCGCCCCGTCCACGGCGCCGAGCGCGACCATCGCAACCGGCGCAGCGAACATCGTCGGCGACACCCGCTCCGCGCGTCGCGCGAGAGGCGAGGCGGCCGAGGTCGCGTCGGCCGAGAACGGCTTCCCCGCCGGCGACGTCGCCACCGCAACCGGCTCGTGGCTGCAGCACCGCGATCTCCGCGTCGACCCCGACACCCGCATCGCGCTGATCGGCGACGCCGAGGTAGAGCTCACGCGCACCGAATTCGACCTGCTGACCACGCTGCTGCACTCCAAGCGACGCGTGCGCAGCAAGGCCGACCTCACCCTGGTGCTGCGCGGGGAGTCGTACGTGACGAGCTACCTCGTCGGCGACGCCGACAAGCGGGCCATCGAGGCGCACATGACGAATCTCCGTCGCAAGCTCGGCGACAACCCGACGCAGCCGCGCTACATCGAGACGGTGCGCGGCGTCGGCTACCGCCTGACCTCCGAGCTCCTGGCCTCCTGAGGCCGGGCCCCAGCCCCGACCTCACAGCCCGGCTCCCCAGCCCCAGCCCGGCCCGGCTCCCCAGCCCGGCCCGGCTCCTCAGCCTCGTGCCAGGGCTCCCCAGAGCCCTGACCCCCCAGCATCCCCAGTCCCGGTCCGCGGCGCCCCAGCGCCGCCGTCCGGATGCTCCACCCCGGGACCTCGGGTCGGTCCCGGGGGGAGCTTCGGGGGAGCACCTCTTCGGGTGAAGCGCTCCCGGTGCGTGCGGCCGGAATCCCCAGATCCCCAGTCGGCCCCACGCGGCTTTCTCACACTCTGTATCCGTGCTGCCTGCGCATCAGCTTCACGAACATGAGGAGAGTCTGTAGGACGGTGACGACACCGACGATCGGCCAGCCGATCCAGAGGATCGACGACTGCGCGACCGGACCCAGCATGGTCCAGATCAGCGCGACGGCAACCAGGACCGCGGCCAGCACGACGAAGGGAGCCCAGTGGGCGTGCCCACCGCCCTTCTCTGCCTTGGCCTGCATGGCCCAGTTGTCGACCTGCTTGCGCGAGAGGAAGCGGGTCCACGAGCGGATGAAGTGGCTGAGCCGGATCCACATGAACAGCTCCGCCGGCACGATCAGCAGCGCGAAGAGGACGTCGCGCGCGGTGCGGGTCTTCAGCGTGAGCGCGATGCGCAGGTTCAGCAGCACCGCCACCGCCGGCGGGATGAGCCACCACGGCGAGAACACGAACGCGTTGATCGAGAGCGAGCCCGCCAGCAGCACCAGGAACGCGATGCGGACGAAGAGGTTCGTGAGCATTCCGACGTTCTCGAACCAGCGCAGCCGCAGGTTCGGGTGAAACGGCTGCCCCTTGGTGTCGCCACGCTGACCCGGCCACATGAGCTCGATCGCGCCGTAGGTCCACTTCACCTGCTGGGCGTCGTAGCCGCGGAGAGTGGTCATGCCGCCGACATCGGCGCGGGCGAACGGGCTGATCTTGGTCAGGTAGCCGGCGCTCTTGATCTGCAGCGACAGCAGCGAGTCCTCGACCTCGCTGTCCTTCACCCACGGGGTGGCCTGGTGGTTGTCGCGCATGACATCGCGCAGCGCCTGCGTGGCGAAGATAGAGAACTGCCCGCCGAGCACCGCCATGTTGCGCCCGCGCAGCAGGTTCTGCATGTTGAACGCGGCGAACTGCGTGCGCTGGCCGGCGATGAGGAACTTCGCGATGAATCCGGTGATCGGACGGTCGTCGATCGAGTAGATCGCCGAGATGCCGCCGATGCGGGTGTCCTTGACGGCCTCGGCCTCGAGGAGCTCGACGGCCCGCGCGTCGGCGACCGTGTCGCCGTCGACGCCCAGCAGATAGTCGTACCCCTCGACGAGCGCGTACCCGTAGTTCAGAGCGCCGACCTTCTTGTCGGGGTTCTTGCCGATGTCGTGGACGAACACCTCGGTGAACTGATCGCCGAGGTCCGTGACGAGTTCGTGGGGGCCGCTGTACTGCGAGGCGATCTTCACCGTCTGGTCGGAGGTGTTGTTGACCACCACGTGGATGACGTCCGGGACCCGCGTCTGAGCGAGCAGGCTCTCGATCACCTGGGCGATCGACTCCTCCTCGTTGTACGCCGGGATCACGCAGCCGATCGTCGAGCGGTGCACCGAGATGCTCTCGAGGACCGACTCGAACTCCTCCGCCCTGGCGCGCTGCGGCTCGGCCTCGACGGGGGTCGAGCCGGCGGCGATGCGCTCGGTGCGGCGGACGATGTCGGTCATTCTCGGTTCTCCGGTCGGGGCGCCTCGTGGCTGCCGAGGAACACTCTGCCGGGTCGACCGCAAGGACCCGACCGGAAGGCCCCGAGGTAACCGCAAGAAAACCTCAAGGAATCCACCGGACGACGCACCGTCGACCGAGGGGAACCGTACGCCACCGCCGATAGACTCCCCCCATGACCGTGAAGCAGTCAGGGGCGCTCGGCGTGCCTGATTCCCGCACGCGGTCGATCTGGCTCACCCAGCTCTCACTGGCGGTGAGCGTCGTGGTGCTGATCGTGGCGATCCTCGTGATCGACCCGGTGCTGTTCGCACGCCCGACCGTGGCCACCGGCATCCTGATCATCGTCATCGCCACCATCTCGAGCCTCGCCGCTCCGCGACGATGGCTTCGCTCGAAAGCCGTCATCGCGATTCCTTTCGTGGATGCCGTCGCGATCGGTCTCATGTCGTACGACAGCGATCTGCGCTTCGGAGCGTTCTGGATCTTCCCCGTCATGTGGGTGGCGATGCGGTTCTCGCCCATCGCACTGGCAGGGATGCTCGCCCTCATCGCGGCGATGCTGCTGGCGTCCGCTCTCACCTCCGGCACCGGCGAGTCGCCGCTGCGGATCGTGCTGACGCTGCTCTCGCTCGGCTTCCTCGGCATCACCGCCCACATCACGATGCGGGCGGCGAAGGCCTACCGCACGCTCATGCGGCGTCAGGCGCGTCGCCTCCAGGCGACACTGGACCGCAGCTCGCGGCAGGAGCGACGCGTCAGCGACCTGCTGAACGGCCTCGACACCGCCGTCGCGCGCGTGACCCCCTCGGGCCGCATCGTCACCACCAACGACGCCTACGTCCGCCTCTACGGGCTCGACCCGCACGACGCCGCCCAGCCCGCGCGCTCCATCGAGTACGACGCCGAAGGCGGTATCCCGCTGCCGGTCGACCAGCGTCCCGTCGCACGCGCGGCGCGCGGCGAGACGCTCGACGACCTGCGGGTCTGGCTGTACACCGTCGACGGCTCGTGGCGCGCGCTCTCGATCACCACGAAGCGCGAGGGCGACCAGGGCGACGAAGCCAGTCGCACACTCCTCTTCGTGCACGACGTCACCGAGGTCGTGCTCGCCGAACGCGAGCGGCGGCGGCTGGCGGCGATCGCCTCGCACGAGCTGAAGCACCCGCTCACCGCCGTCCTCGGCTACGCCGAACTGGCGCTCGAGGCCGACGATCTGCCGCCGCGCACCCGCGATCAGCTGGAGAGCATCCACCGCGCGAGCGAGCGGATGCTCGAGATGACGACGACCCTGCTCACCGAGCCCGGGCAGCGCAGGCCCGCCAGCCGCCCCCGTCACCGGCTCGACCTGCGCGACATCGTCCGCGAATCCGTGGAGTCCTTCGCCGCCGCCGCCGCCGCCAAGGACATCGCCTTCGCCGTCGAGGCGGACGAGCCGCTGCCGATCGTCGGCGACGCGTTCCGCCTTCGCCAGGTCGTCGACAACCTGGTCAGCAACGCGGTCAAGTACACCCCGCGCGGCGGACACGTGTGGATGAGCGCGGGCCGGGAGGATGCCGACGCCGTCGTGGCGATCACCGACACCGGGATCGGCATCGGCGCCGAGCACCTCGCCG
This sequence comes from Microbacterium sp. ARD31, assembly GCF_031844425.1. Taxonomy (NCBI): domain Bacteria; kingdom Bacillati; phylum Actinomycetota; class Actinomycetes; order Micrococcales; family Microbacteriaceae; genus Microbacterium; species Microbacterium sp. ARD31. Next base: position 80,732 of record NZ_JAUZVE010000023.1, on the reverse strand, counting down.
ACATCTTCACCCCGTACTTCCGCACCGACGAAGCCGTCACCAGCGCTCCCGGCACCGGCCTCGGCCTCGGCATCAGCCGCGAGATCGTCCTCGAGCACGACGGAGGGCTGACGGTCGACAGCGAGCGCGGCGCCGGCACGACCGTCACGCTGCGGCTGCCGTACGCGGCGGCATCCACCGAACGGCAGGCGATGGCATGATCTCGGCGGATTTCCATCACGCCGTCGCCACGACCGGACTGGAGGGGCTTCTCGGCCTGGTGCTGGCGCTGTTCACGACCCTCGCGACGATCGCGGCGTACAGCGTCGGGTTCCTCTTCCGCCCCAGCCGGACGACCCTTCTCTGGTCGACGGCGCTGACGGTGGCGATGATCGCCGGGTGCGGCGTCGTCGCCGCCGACGCCGTCGGCTCGCCGAGCATGCGGCTGGCTGCCCTCGGCCTCTTCGCCGGCGTACCCGCGCTGGTGTGGTCGGGGATGCGCGCCCGCCGCACGGCCCTCGCCTTCGTGTGGGCCGGACCTCTCGTCAGCGCCGGGGCGTCGGTCGCGATGCTCTTCAGCGACGACCCGCTCGCACTCGGCCCGGTGTGGCGCATCGCCCTGCTCGCGGCGGGGGTCTTCGCCGCCCTCGTGGTCGCCGAGTGGGTCGTGCAGCCCCGCCCGCGTGACCCCTTCCTGGTGCCGCTCGTGGCGGCATCCGCTCTGCTCGTCGCGATCGGCGTGCTCGTCTACGTCACCGGACTCGTCGGGACGCCGTTGATGGGGCTGGAGCTGATCACCATGCGGCTCGTGCGGACGAGCTTTCTGGTGCTCTTCCTCGGGTGCGTGCTGATCGCCACGATCGGGCCGTCGATCCGCGACATCGCTCGGAGGCTGCGGACCGGGCCGACACGGGAGTGGGACCGGTTCGAAGAGTCCGCGCACGCCCGCCTCGTCCGCGGGCGCGAGACGGGCACCCCCTGGTCGGTGATCTCGTTCCAGCTCGATGACGCCGCCGAGGTGCGCCGGGTCGCCGGCGCGCCCGCGCTCGCGACCACCACCTCCCGCGCCGAGCAGGTGCTGCGCGAGACGTTCCCGCCCGATGCCGAGATCTCCTCCCCCGCCGCCGGCGTCGTCGTCGTGCTCACCCCGAGCCCCAACCCCCAGGTGCGTCAGCTCATCCGCGTGGCCCTCAGCCGCATCTCGCAGCTGCCGCCGTACGGCCGCATCCCGGTGCGCCCCTCGGCGAGCGCCGGGTGGGTTCCGGCTTCGACGGCGGGCTACGACCTGACGGTCCTGCTGTATCTCGCCGCGCAGGCCGCCGCCAATGCGCAGGCGCGCGGCGGCGACCGGTGGGAGCGGGTCAGCCCCGAGACGGTGCTGGGGGCGATCAGTCCGTCAGAGCGACCGTGAGCGTGTCGGTCGCGGTCTGCTTTGCGTACTCCTTCGACGTCGGCGTCGTCTGCACCAGGAAGTCGAACGTGAACTGCAGGGTCACGTGCGTCGCCTCGTCGGGCACGGGGCCCGTGACGAAGGTCTGCGAGTAGCTGTACGGGTCGAGCACGAGGTAGCCGGGACTCACGGTGGACGCGTCCTGCTGCGCCTCCAGGGGCGCCAGGTCGGCCTCGGCCGTGCCCGGGACGGCGATCATCGTGGCCGACTGCAGGTACACCTTCTGCCCGTCGTCGGGAGCCACCGTCGTCGTCATCGACAGGCTCACCGGTTTGAGCGCCGTGGCCGTCCAGCGCTCCATACCCAGCGTCGACCAGTAGTCCACCTCGGCGGTCACCGCTCCCGCGGTCAGTTCGCGCGCCGTCGCGCCCCCCGACAGGTCGTTGGGGATCGGCGTCGGCGCGACGCTCGCGGTCGGGGTCGGCGTGGCGGAGCCGCCGGCCTCGTCCCACGGTGCGACCCCGCATCCGCTCAGCGTCGCCGCCCCGGCGACGGCGATCCCGATGACGGCGACCCACCGGCGCGCGACAGTGTTCATGCTCCCCCGAGAATCTCCGGTAGCCCGGAAGACGAAACGCGGGCGACGATCGCCCGCGACTCGGCTCATTCTAGAGGGCGGCGATCAGGCGCCGTCGCGGTCGCCGTCGCGGTCGCGACGGGCGCGGGTCGGGTCGAAGGCGCGGTCGGCGGCGCCCGGGCCGGGGTCGGCGGCGCCGGTGCCGGCGTCGCCGCCGGCGTCGCCGTCGCGACGGGCGCGGGTCTGCTCCGCACGCTGCGCAAGCAGCTCGTCCGCCGGATAGCCGACCTCGGTGAGGGTGAGGCCACGCGCGGCGAGCACCTTCACCTCGGGCACGCGCTCGGCCTCGTCGCGAATCTCGGCGACGTCGGCCACGGAGAGGCGCCCCTCGCCGACGGCGACGCACGCACCCACGAGGGCGCGCACCATACTGTGGCAGAACGCGTCGGCCTTGACGTTTGCGACGAGCACGCCGTCGGCCTCCCGCCGCCAGTCGAACTCCAGCAGCGTTCGGATCGTGGTGGCCTCGGGGCGGGGCTTGCAGTACGCGGCGAAGTCGTGCAGGCCGATGAGACTGCGCGCGGCGGCATCCATCGCCGCGACGTCCAGCAATGAGCGCACCGTCGTCGTGCGGTGCCGTTCGAGGGGGTCGTAGCCGCTCTCACGGTCGGCGATCCGGTACGCATACCGGCGCCACACCGCCGAGAACCGCGCGTCGAATCCGGCCGGGGCGAGCGCGGAGCGAACCACCGCCACGTCGGCATACTGGCCCAGCACGCCCGTCATGCGTGCCGCGAGCGCCGCGGCGGGCTGCGCGGCCTCGGTCGCCGGCGCGGGTGCGGTTCCCGGAGCCGGATGGATCACAACTCCTGCAGCCGGGTCCGGTCCCGCCGCACCGCCCCCGCGGGATTCCGCGGTTCTTGCGGCATCCGGGCCCGCCGTCGCGGCCGGGGTGCAGGAGTTGTGATCCGCCGCACGCCGGCCCCGGACGTTCAGGAGCCGCAGCTGCTGGTCGGCGTCGAGGTCGAGGTGAGCGACCTGGTCGCTGGCGTGCACGCCGGCGTCGGTGCGGCCGGCGACCACCAGCCGCGGCTCGCCGCCGAGGATGCGGGCGACCGCGTCCTCGAGGGTGCCCTGCACGGTGCGAAGACCCGGCTGGCGGGCCCAGCCGCGGAAGTGCGTGCCGTCGTAGGCGATGTCGAGCCGGATGCGCACCCGCCCAGCCTAACCGGGCCCTGCCGGCCTAACCGTGCCCGCCCGCCTCCCCAGGACGAGCGGGCACGACCCCAGCTTCACCCCCGCCGTCTCGCAACCCAGCCCCTGCCCTCAGCGGACGATGGCGGTGAGCCCACGCAGGCGGTAGAGCATCTGCTCGCTCACCGACCCCAGCAGGAACCGTCGCACCGCGCCGCGTCCGTGGGATCCCAGCACCGTCATCCGTGCCGTCACCGCATAGGCGCTCAGCACGTCGGCGGCGGCACCCTCGTCGACGTGGCGATCCACCTGCAGGTCGGGGTAGGTCTGCGCGAGACCGGCGAGCGAGATCGCCTGCGCCTCCTCGGCGAGCTGCCGCAGCGCGTCGACGTAGCTCGCCGGCTGCAGCCCCGGCGAGCGCGGCACCTCCATGGGCTGCCACGCGGTGACCGCGATCAGCGGCTCTCCGATCCGGTCGGCCTCGGCGGCGGCGAACGCGATCGCCTTCTCGCTGAGCTCCGATCCGTCCACCCCGACCACGACGCCGGCGCGTTCGCCGTGCTCCGAGTCGGGGACGACGACGACCGGGCAGTGCGCGCCGGCGCTGATGCGGATGCCGTGCAATCCGCGCGCCGGGCCCTTGCCCCCCGGGCGGTAATCACTGCCGATCACCAGCAGTCCGGCATCCTTCGACGCCTCGACGAGCTTCGTGACCGGGTTGCCGTGGTCCACGCGAGTGGTCACAGGCACGCCGTGATAGCGGATGCTGTCCGCCTCGGCCGCGAGATGCTCGGCGGCTGCCGCCTCGATCTCGGTCACCAGCGCCGCCTCGCCCACGACGCCGACGGCGCCGCCGATGATGCGGAAGAGCTCGAGCGGTGTGTGCGTCGCGGCGGCCCGTTCGGCCGCCCATTCGACGGCGCGACGCCCCGCCTCGGTCGGAACCACGCCGACGACGATCTTCTTCTTCGACATCTCGGCACTCCCTTCGGGACTGTCTGGATAGGTGTGCTTCGACGCTATGCGCGGCGGCCGCGACCGACCAGGGCCGAAAGACCCAGTGGCCGGAAGACCCGCTGCGCTCGAAGAGCCCGTGCGCGAAGACCCGGTGCGCCGGGAGACCCCCACACCCCGGAGAACTCAGGGCACCGGAGGATCTAGTGCCCCGGCTCTCCCACCGGCGCGACCAGGCGCAGGTCGACCAGTTCGGCGACGAAGACCGCCACGTCCTCGGCGACGCGGTGGTCCAACGCGCCGGACTGCTCCGTGGCCCGGGCGCTCAGCTGGGTCAAGGTCACCGGATCGTCGAGCCAGTCCCAGAGCACCGCCGCTGTGCCCTCGAGCAGGCGCGGCCGTCCGTCGACGTCGTCGAGAGCGAGGGCGTAGACCCGGTCGTCGCGGTCGACCCACGCGACGTCGTCGCGACGCCGCAGGCGCGGTTCGTCCGAGACCAGCAGCCCGGCATCCAGCAGGGCGCCGACGGCGACGAGCACGGCGGGAGCGGCATCCGGCCCGGGAGGAGTGCCATAGGCGGCCACGGCGGCCGCCGCCAGCTCGTCCAGGCTCGCACCGTCCGCCGCGCGCCACACAGCCGGCGCGATGCCGGCCAGCACCCGCACCGTGCCCCGCCCTCGGGTGTCCACGCTCAGGACGGCGACGCGATCCGGGTCGTGCAGCTCGATGTGGTCCGCCCAGTCGGCCCGGCGAAAGCGCGGCGCGGCGCCCGGTGTGCTCGCGACGGCCTGCGGCAGGGCCGCGGATGCCGGTTCCCACCCGCTCTGGGCGGGCGTCGTGCGCGCGGGCAGCACCGCGGGACCGGCGTCCATCAGCGCAGCGATCACCGGCACCAGCTCGTCCGCCTCGCGGTACACCACGCGCCGGACGCCGCCGGCGGCTGAGGCGACGTCCGCGATGAACTGCAACGGCGCGTCGGCGTGGGTGAGGAAGCTCGACTGCTCCACCAGGTCGCCGAGCGCGTCTCCGAGGTCGAGGACCTCGATCTCGGGCGCTCCGTCGTGGTCGGGCCGCCGGTCCAGCAGCACGATGGCGCACACGCGCAGCGTCGCGTCGGGCAGCGGCCGCAGACCGGCGGCCGAAGGCGGCACCTGCGCCTTGGGCAGCGCGGGATCCTCGATGACCGACAGCGGCTTGCGGTAGGCGCGCACGCGGCCGGATTCCTCGATGGCGACGGTCTCGTCCGACACATAGCCGAACTCCCGGCCCAGGACGCGCGAGGCGGTGGTCTTGCCCCGTCCCGACGGACCGACGAGCACCACCACCTCACCGGTCTCATTCGCGAGGCCCGCCGCGTGCAGCATCCACGCCTGCCCGCGTGCCGCGTCGATGGCGGTGATCGTCACGAGCTGCGACAGCCCGGACAGCATGCTCTCGACGGGAGCGTCGGCGGGGGTGACGACGACATCCGGGATGCCGTCGGCTGCGGCATCCGCCCAGGCCTGACGGATCGCGGCGGCGCGGACCTCATCCAGACCGCTCAGGTCGATCCCGATGCGCGCACCGACCGCGTCGACGCAGAACACCTCGGGCACATCCGAAGTGTAGGGCCTGGCGCCGGTCCCCCGGCACGCGGCGGCCGGATGCGGGCACGCGGCCGCCTGCTGGTGGCGCCGTCGGCCGGCCTCGCCCGACCGTGCGTCACGCGGCGGCCGGATGCGGGCGGGCGGGGGCGGCCACCTGCTGGTGGCCGCCCGCCGACCTCGCCCGTGGGCGCGGAGAGTATTCGCGGACAGCGCGCGGTTCAGAACTCGCGGACGAGGGCGCGGTCCCGCTCGGTCGCGATGAACCCGAGCCGCTCGTACAGCGTGTTCGCGCCGGTGGGGCTCTCGGTGTCGACATCGAGCACGGCTTTCGCCAGGCCCGCATCCGTCATGGCCCTCAGGGTCCGCGCGACCACGCGCGGCGCAAGTCCCTGCCCACGTCGGTCGCGGACGACGCCGATGAGGTCGATGTAGGAGTTCGTCGCGCCGAGCGTGACCCAGTCGTCCTCGTTGACGGACGCCAGACAGAAGGCCACGATCCGACCGTCGGCGTCGAGGGCGAGCGTCGACAGGTCCGGCCGCAGGAACGGCCCGCCGACGAACTTCTGCCACCGGTCGGGACTGGACGGCAGGCTTCCCCAGTGATCGCGGAAGGCGTCGTTGCGCGCCTGTCGGGCATCCTCGGCGCGATCGGCGCTGTAGGGCACGAGAGTGATGCCCGGGAGGTCCGCCAGTTCGGCGACGGCCACGGAGTTGTCCCGCACCATCGAGGTGAACCACCGCGCGGTGCGAAGTCCGAGGGCCTCCGCGAGCCTCACGGCGCCGTCGTTTCCGTCGCTGGCGTAGACGTCGATCTCGCCCGGAAGCGTCGAACCCGATGCTGCCAGCTGCTGCAGCGCCCGGGAGTACTGCCACCTCATCAGCTCGGCGCCGATGCCGCGGCGGCGCCACGTGGGGTGAACGGCTCCCTGCAGGTAGGACTTCACGCGGGTCGTCGTGTCGGGATGCCGCATCGCCGTCCCTGCCGCGACGACGGTGCCGTCGTGCGCGATCGCCAGGATCGTGTCGACCGCGTGGTCGACGTCCGGCAGGTCGAACGTGTCCTCGACCTCTTCGCGCGGCGTCACCCATGTCGGGTGGTCGACCTGATCGGCGGCGGCGAAGACCGCGTGCATGGCGTCGATGTCGTCGCGCGTCGCGCCCCGCCACCGGGCGATGTCGGGATGCCGCGGCTCAGCCGGTCCGGACGCGTCGGCCCCGGCATCCGCGAGACGCTGGGCGAGGGGTGCGGTCGCGGTGTCACTCACCCCGCCACCCTACGCCCGCGGTACCTGCCTGCCCCATCCTCGCGGCGCCGGATCACAACTCCTGCACCTCGGCCGGTCACCCCGAGCGCGATCCGCGGAAACACGTCACTGCGCCGCGGCCGACGCCGCCGGGTGCAGGAGTTGTGATCCGCCCCGGCCCCACTCCCCTCCTCCCCAACCCTCCCCGGCAGCACCGTTGTGCACAGCCGCCCGGGGACGACCGTCGCCGCCCGCGCCCGGTGCGAGCGTCGACGGATGCACGATGCGACGTTGCCGCGAGTCCTCACCCGGGCTGGGCTCATCGAGGCGGGCTACACCGCGAAGACCATCACGCGGGATGTCAAGCGCGGGGTGCTCGTGCGCCTGCGACGCGACCGTTACGCGATCACGCCGTCGGCGGATGGCGACACCGCGGTGCGCATCGGCGGGCGGGTCTCCTGTCTGACCGCGATCGCGGCGACGGGGGCGTTCACCATGGGCGACGAGCGCGTGCACGTGCAGGTCGAGCGACGGGGTTCCCGTCTTCGCAGCCCGAACACGAGCAAAGAGCGCTGGCTGCGCAGCCGCGCCTCGGCGGCGAAGATCCGGCTCCACTGGAGCGACTGCGCAGATACCGGGGGCTCGCTCGAGTCCGTCCCGTTCGAGGACGCCCTCCGGCAGTTCATCCGGTGCCAGCCCCCGCGGGAGGTCGTCGCGACTCTCGACAGCCTCCTGCGTTCGCGAACGGTGAAGCGACGGCAGCTACGCGAGGTGTTCGCCTCGCTTCCGCCGCGCTACCGCATCCTGCTCACGCTCGTCGACCCGCGCGCCGAGTCGGGACCGGAATCGCTCCTCCGGCTCATGCTGCGACAGCTCGGCATCCCGTTCGAGATCCAGGTGAGCATTCCGGGTGTCGGACGCGTCGACTTCGTGATCGGCGGCGTGCTCATCATCGAGTGCGACAGCCGCGCGCACCACGAGGGGTGGGAGTCGCAGCAGAAGGATCGCATCCGCGACGTCGAGGCGGCGCGCCTCGGCTACGCCACCATCCGCCTTATGGCCGCGGACGTCATGTACCACCCCGACGACGTCCGCGACGTGCTCCGCGACGTCGCGCGGGCATGGGCGCCCAGGGTCGCCTGACCCGACTCCTGCGTCGTCACAGAGCCGGAACCGCTCACGCCGGGCTCCCGGCGTTCCCTCGGCTCGTCTCGCGCTCGGCTGGGGATCACAACTCCTGCATCCGCGGGACGGCTCCTCGCGGACCGAGCCGCCGGGGAGGCATCCGCGGATCACAACTCCTGCACCGCACGGCGGAAGGAGTGCGCGCACCCCCGGTTTCCGCGGGCACGGGCGGACCGGATGCCGCGACGTGCAGGAGTTGTGATCCACCCAGACACGGGACCGGATAGCGCACGTGCAGGAGTTGTGATCCACCCAGACACGGGACCGGGCGCGGATGCCGCCACGTGGAGGGGCTGTGACCCCGCGCCCCCGCCCGCATCACCCGCCCCGGACGCAGCGAGACCCGCCGCCCCGAAGGGCGGCGGGTCTCGCGGGGAGGACCGCTGCGGGCTCAGGGAGCCCGCAGGGTCACTCGGACTTCTTGTCCTCGACGGCGTCCTCGGCAGCGGCCTCGGCGGCAGCGCCCTCTTCCGGCGACTCGGCGCCGGCTTCGGTTGCCGACTCGTCCGCGGCGGTCTCGTCCGCGTCAGCCGAAGCGGCCTCGTCGGCAGCAGCATCCTCAGCCGGAGCAGCATCCTCAGCCGGAGCGGCGGCCGCCGGGGCGGCCTTCTTCGACGACGACGACTTCGCCTTCGGGGTCACGGGCTCGAGGACGAGCTCGATGACGGCCATGGGCGCGTTGTCGCCCTTGCGGTTGCCGACCTTGGTGATGCGGGTGTAGCCGCCCTCACGGTCGGCGACCAGCGGCGCGATCTCGGCGAACAGGACGTGCACGACTTCCTTGTCACCGATGATCGACAGCACGCGACGACGCGCGTGCAGGTCGCCGCGCTTGGCGAACGTGATCAGGCGCTCGGCGAGCGGACGCAGGCGCTTGGCCTTGGTCTCGGTCGTCTTGATCGACTTGTGGGTGAACAGCGCGGCGGCCAGGTTCGCCAGCAGCAGACGCTCGTGTGCGGGACCGCCTCCGAGGCGGGGACCCTTCGTGGGCTTGGGCATTCTCGATTACTCCAGTGGGAAAAGTCGGTCGGGGAGGGAGCCGGACGGCTCAGACGTTCTCGTCGTCGTAGCCGCCGTAGAAGTGCGCGCCGTCGAACCCGGGGACCGAGTCCTTCAGCGACAGGCCGAGCGAGACGAGCTTGTCGCGCACCTCGTCGACCGACTTCTGACCGAAGTTGCGGATGTTCATCAGCTGCGTCTCCGACAGGGCGACCAGCTCGGAGACCGTGTTGATGCCCTCGCGCTTGAGGCAGTTGTAGGAGCGGACCGACAGGTCGAGGTCCTCGATCGGCATCGACAGCTCGTTCGACAGGACGGTCTCGACCGGCGCGGGGCCGATCTCGATGCCCTCGGCCTCGACGTTCAGCTCGCGGGCGAGACCGAACAGCTCGGTGAGGGTGCGACCGGCCGAAGCGACGGCGTCGCGCGGGGCGATCGAGGACTTCGTCTCGACGTCCAGGACGAGCTTGTCGAAGTCGGTGCGCTCACCGGCACGGGTCGCGTCCACGCGGTAGCTGACCTTCAGCACCGGCGAGTAGATCGAGTCGATCGGCACCTGGCCGGCCTCGGCGTACTCGTTGCGGTTCTGGGTCGCCGACACGTAGCCGCGGCCGCGCTCGATGGTGAGCTCGAGCTCGAACTTGGCGGTGTCGTTCAGGGTCGCGATGACCAGGTCGGGGTTGTGCACCTCGACGCCGGCCGGGGCGGAGATGTCCGCCGCGGTGACCTCGCCGGAGCCCGTCTTGCGCAGGTACGCGGTGATGGGCTCGTCACGCTCGCTCGAGACGACGAGCTGCTTGATGTTGAGGATGATCTCGGTGACATCCTCTTTGACACCCGGGATGGTGCTGAACTCGTGGAGGACGCCGTCGATGCGGATGGAGGTGACGGCTGCGCCGGGGATCGACGACAGGAGGCTGCGACGCAGCGCGTTGCCGATCGTGTAACCGAAGCCGGGCTCGAGCGGCTCGATGATGAAGCGGCTGCGGAACTCCCCGATCTTCTCCTCGGTCAGAGTGGGACGCTGTGCGATGAGCACTATGTGTTCCTTTCGATCACGTGCCCGCTATATGACACGTGCGGTGGGTGAGGTGTTGAGTTTTGATCCGGGATGCCGGTCCTCCGGCATCCGTGAACGTGCGGTGGCCGGGCGTCGGGGTGCGAGACCCCGACGCCCGGCACGGAAGATCAGACGCGGCGGCGCTTCGGCGGACGGCAGCCGTTGTGGGCCTGCGGCGTCACGTCCTGGATCGAGCCCACCTCGAGACCGGCGGCGGTCAGCGAGCGGATCGCGGTCTCGCGGCCCGAACCCGGACCCTTCACGAAGACGTCGACCTTCTTGACGCCGTGCTCCTGCGCCTGGCGGGCAGCGGACTCCGCGGCCATGCCTGCGGCGTACGGGGTCGACTTGCGCGAGCCCTTGAAGCCCACGCCACCCGACGAGGCCCAGCTGATGACAGCGCCCGAGGGGTCGGTGATCGAGACGATCGTGTTGTTGAACGTCGACTTGATGTGGGCCTGGCCCACGGCGATGTTCTTCTTCTCCTTGCGGCGCGGCTTGCGCGCGGCGGTCTTGGCCTGTGCCATGTTCGTTCTCTCCTAAACCAGGGGGCGCCGGACTAGCGCGCCTTCTTCTTGCCGGCGACGGTGCGCTTCGGGCCCTTGCGGGTGCGCGCGTTGGTCTTGGTGCGCTGGCCGCGGACGGGGAGGCCACGGCGGTGGCGGATGCCCTCGTACGAGCCGATCTCGACCTTGCGGCGGATGTCGGCGGCGACCTCGCGGCGAAGGTCACCCTCCACCTTGTAGGTGCCCTCGATGTGGTCACGGAGTGCGACGAGCTGCTCGTCGGTGAGGTCCTTGACGCGGATGTTCTCGTCGATCTCCGTCGCGGTGAGGATCTCGTTCGAGCGGGTACGGCCGATGCCGTAGATGTAGGTCAGGGCGATGACCACGCGCTTGTCGCGCGGGATGTCGACGCCGGCGAGACGTGCCATGCGGCTCTCCTAGGAGTGTCGTGGAGGTGTGGAGCAGGATCGGTGCCCGGGCCTCCGCCCCGAGGTGTCGGTCTCGTCGGGCCGTTGAGCCCGTCGAAACGTCTGATCCTGCCGTTTGTGTGTTCAGTTGTAGGTGTGTGTGGCTTCGTCTCGGTCGCCTGCGGCGGCCTCGCTCAGCCTTGACGTTCGCGTGTCGATGCGGCTGGCGCATCGACACGTCTCACATCAACCCTGGCGCTGCTTGTGACGCGGGTTGGACTTGCAGATGACCATGACGCGACCGTGACGACGGATGACCTTGCAGTGGTCGCAGATGGGCTTGACGGAGGGGTTGACCTTCATGATTTCCTGTTTCGCTGTCTTCGCCGCCCGCACGAGGGCGGGGGCGTTACTTCTCGACCGGTCTAGCGGTAGCGGTAGACGATGCGGCCGCGGGTCAGGTCGTAGGGCGAGAGCTCCACGACCACGCGGTCCTCGGGGATGATGCGGATGTAGTTCTGCCGCATCTTTCCCGAGATCGTGGCGAGTACCTTGTGACCGTTGGTCAGCTCGACGCGGAACATCGCGTTGGGCAGAGCCTCGGACACGACGCCCTCGATCTCGATGACACCGTCTTTCTTCGCCATACGCTCGCTAACACTTGTGCAGACCGGTCGGTCTGCGGTGGATGGGGTGGGTGGTGCCCGGACACGCCGAGACAGGCGCAAAGCACCAAAGATCAATAGTACGTGATAGCGGATGCCGCGGCAACTCGGTCTCGATACCGCCCGCCGCGGGCTCCTCTCACTCGAAGAGCGAGGCGAGCGCCGCCGGCTCGGGCAGGTCGGAGTTGGAGATCGCCTCGCCGTTGACCGCGATGGTCGGGGTGGCGATCCCGGCCTGGCCGGGCTGGACCGGGGTCTCCTCGGTCATCTCCGCGACGAAGTCCGCATAGGTGCCCTCGGTGACGCACGTGTCGATGCCGGTGACGCCGACCGATCCTGCCACTTCGATGATCTGCTCATCGGTGAGGCCCGTCGTCCCCTCAGCCGGCTGGTTGGCGAACATGGTCTGCATGAACGGCAGCGCGGCATCCGCGTCGGCCACGGCGACGCAGTACATCGCGTTGGCGGAGCGGGTCGAGTACTCGGAGCCCTGCGACGCGCGGTCGAGGATCGAGATCGGGTGGATGCCGAGCGTGGCCGTGCCGTCGTCGACGAGTCCCTGGATGGATTCGCCGTACGCCTGCTCGAACTGGTTGCACACCGGGCACATGAAGTCGATGTAGGTGTCGAGGCGGTTCTCGCCGTCGCCGATGAGGATCGCGCCGGTCTCGGCCTCGATGTTCGACGCCTGCGGGGCCTCGCCCGGCTCGTTCGCGGCGTTGTTGAGCGTGACCACCAGCACCGCGACGAGCGCGAGCGCGACGACGAGGCCGACGCTCACCCAGATCGCGAACCAGTTCACTTTGCGCGCCTGCGCTGCCATCACTTCTCCTCGGTGTCGAATGCGGGTGCGCTCACGCGATGGGCTGCGGCGTCACGCCGAAGCGCGCCAGCTCGGCCGCGCCCCCGTCGGGTGCGGTCAGCACCCATACGCCCTGATCGTGCACGGCGACGCTATGTTCCCAGTGTGAGCCGGACGACCCGTCGAGGGTCGACACGGTCCAATCGTCGTCCTCGGTGAAGGTCGCCTGGTCTCCCGCCACGACCATCGGCTCGATCGCGACGGCGAGTCCCGGTCGCACCTCGGCGCCGGGCTCAGGGGTGCGGTAGTTGAAGATCGACGGGGACTCGTGCATCTTGCGCCCGATGCCGTGGCCGACGTAGTCGCGGAGGATCCCGTACCCGCCCTCGGGTGCATTCGCCTCGATGTAGTCCTGGATGGCCGCGCCGACCTGGCCGAGGTGGGACGCCGAGGCCAATGCCGCGATACCCGCCCAGAGGGACCCTCGCGTGACCTCGCTCAGGCGCTCCCGCTGGGCGACGAGCTCGGGCCGCGAGGGATCGGGCACCACGACGGTGAAGGCCGAGTCGCCGTTCCAGCCCTTGTACTCCGCTCCGCAGTCGATCGAGACGATGTCGCCGGGCTCCAGCATCCGATCGCCGGGGATGCCGTGCACGACCTGCTCGTTCACGGAGGCGCAGATGGTGTGCCGGTAGCCGCGCACGAGCTGGAAGTTCGACCGCGCTCCACGCGAGACGATCGCCTCGGATGCCGCGGCGTCCAGCGCGCCCGTCGTCACTCCCGGGGCGACGAGGGCCCGGACCGCGTCGAGGGCGGCGGCGGTGATGAGACCGGGTTCCACCATCGCCCGCAGCTGCGCGGGGGTCTTGTAGATCGAGCGGCGGAGCACGGCTCAGGCCGCGGCGGAGCGCACGAAGCCGCGCGCCTCGAGGGCGGCGACGATGCGCGCCGTGATCTCGTCCAGCGATCCCACGCCGTCGACGGCGTCGACGATGCCGCGTTCGCGGTACACCTCGAGGATCGGAGCGGTCTCGCGCTCGTAGATCGACAGGCGGTTCGCGATGATCTCTTCGGTGTCGTCGGTGCGACCCTGCTCCTGCGCGCGCAGCGAGAGGCGGGTGATGCTCTCGTCCCGCGGGACGCTGAGCTCGATGACGGCGTCGAGCGCTTCGCCGCGGTCTTCGAGGAACGCGTCCAGGTCGCGGACCTGACCGAGGTTGCGCGGGTACCCGTCGAGGAGGAAGCCCCCGGCGGCGTCGCCCTGCGAAAGCCGCTCGCGCACGACGGCGCTGGTCAGCTCGTCGGGAACCAGGTCGCCCGCCTCGATGATGGCCTTCACCTGCTGGCCGAGGTCGGAGCCTGCGGCCACGGCCGCGCGGAAGACGTCACCGGTCGAGATCGCGGGGATCCCGAAGGCCTCGGCGATCCGCACGCCCTGCGTGCCCTTGCCGGAGCCCTGGGGCCCGACGATGAGGAGCCGTGCCTGCGTGTGGTCGTGCGTCATCGGAGAAGTCCCTCGTAGTGGCGCTGCTGGAGCTGCGCGTCGATCTGCTTCACGGTCTCGAGACCCACACCGACGATGATGAGGATCGAGGCGCCGCCGAACGGGAAGTTCTGGTTCGCGCCGACCGTGGCCAGGGCGATGAGCGGCAGCAGGGCGATGAGGCCCAGGTAGATGGAGCCCGGCAGGGTGATGCGCGTGAGGACGTAGTCGAGGTACTCGGCGGTCGGACGACCCGCGCGGATGCCGGGGATGAAGCCGCCGTACTTCTTCATGTTGTCGGCGACGTCGACCGGGTTGAACGTGATCGCGACGTAGAAGTACGTGAAGCCGACGATCAGCAGGAAGTACAGCGCCATGTAGAGCGGGTGGTCGCCGGTCACGAGGTACTGCTGGATCCACGCCACCCACGCCGGAACGGTCTCGCCGGCCTGCGGCTGGTTGAACTGCGCGATCAGCGCCGGGATGTACAGCAGCGACGAGGCGAAGATGACGGGCACCACACCGGCCATGTTGACCTTGATGGGGATGTACGTGTTCGTCCCGCCGTACGTGCGGCGGCCGACCATCCGCTTGGCGTACTGCACCGGGATGCGGCGCTGCGACTGCTCGACGAAGACCACGAGCGCGATCACGAGCACGCCCACCGCGAGGACGAGGAGGAACACCTCGAAGCCGCGGGACTGCCAGATGGCCCACAGCGAGCCCGGGAACGCCGCGGCGATCGAGACGAAGATCAGCAGCGACATGCCGTTGCCGACGCCGCGCTCGGTGACGAGCTCGGCGAACCACATGATGAGGCCGGTGCCGGCGGTCATCGTGATGATCATGAGCAGCTGGGCCCACCACACGTCGTTGGTCAGCAGCTGCTCGCACTCGGGAACGCCGGTGATCCCGAAGAGCTGGCCGCTGCGGGCGACCGTGACGAGCGTCGTGGACTGCAGCAGCGCGAGCGCGATGGTGAGGTAGCGCGTGTACTGGGTCAGCTTGGCCTGGCCCGCCTGCCCCTCCTTGTAGAGGGTCTCGAAGTGCGGGATGACCACGCGCAGCAGCTGGACGATGATCGTCGCGGTGATGTAGGGCATGACGCCCAGCGCGAAGATGGACAGCTGCAGCAGTGCACCGCCCGAGAAGAGGTTGACCAACGACAGCAGCCCCTCGGTGCCCGCGCTCGCACTGAGGCAGGACTGCACGTTGGGGAAGTCGACGAACGGCGCCGGGACGTGGGCGCCCAGTCGGTAGAGCGTGATGATGGCCAGGGTGAATGCGATCTTCCGACGAAGGTCGGGGGTACGGAAGACCCGCGCGATGGCGCTGAACAAGAGGATGCCTCCAGAGGGGATGCCGGGCGCACAGGGCGCACCGACGTCCAGGGTAACGCAGAGGGGGCCGGAGCAAGCTCCGACCCCCTCTGGTGCACTACTTGACGGAACCGCCGGCGGCGACGATCTTCTGCTCTGCGGAGCCGGAGACCTTGTCGACGGTCACGTTGAGCTTCACCGAGATGTCGCCGGTGCCGAGCACCTTGACCTTCTCGTTCTTGCGGACCGCGCCCTTCGCGACGAGGTCGCCCACCGTGACGTCCCCACCCTGCGGGTAGAGCTCGGCGAGCTTCTCCAGGTTCACGACCTGGTACTCGACGCGGAACGGGTTCTTGAAGCCGCGGAGCTTGGGGGTGCGCATGTGCAGCGGCATCTGCCCACCCTCGAAGCCGACCTTGACCTGGTAGCGGGCCTTGGTGCCCTTGGTGCCACGGCCCGCGGTCTTGCCCTTCGAGCCCTCACCGCGACCCACACGGGTCTTGGCGGTGTGAGCACCCGGGACGGGACGCAGGTGGTGGACCTTGAGCACGCCGGGGCGCGAAACCGCGACGTCCTTCTTGGGCTCCGCCTTCTTGGCGGCGGCCTTCTTCGCCGGCGCCTTCTCGGCGGCGGGCTTGGCGTCTGCCTTGGCGGCGGCCTTGGGCGCAGCCTTCTTGGCGGAAGCCTTCTTCTCGACGACCTCTTCGGTCGCCTTCTCGGCCTTCTCAGCCATCAGTCGATCTCCTCAACCTTCACGAGGTGCGCGACGGTCTTGACGTAACCGCGCGTCTGCGCGTCGTCCGGACGGACGACGGAGTCGCCGATCCGCTTCAGACCGAGCGAACGCAGCGTGTCACGCTGGTTCTGCTTCTCGCTCACCTTGGACTTGACCTGGGTCACCTTCAGACGGGCGGCCATCATGCACCAACCTTCGCGGCAGCGGCAGCCTCGGCCTCTGCGCGCACGAGGCGCGCCGGGGCCACCTGATCGAACTCGAGTCCGCGACGAGCGGCGACGGCACGGGGCTCCTCGAGCTGCTTCAGCGCTGCGACGGTCGCGTGCACGATGTTGATCGTGTTCGACGAGCCGAGCGACTTCGACAGGACGTCGTGGATTCCGGCGCACTCGAGCACGGCGCGGACCGGGCCACCGGCGATGACACCGGTACCGGCAGCGGCCGGACGCAGCAGCACGACGCCGGCAGCGGCCTCGCCCTGCACCGGGTGCGGGATGGTCGACGCCGAGCGGGGCACGCGGAAGAAGTTCCGCTTGGCCTCTTCGACACCCTTGGAGATGGCGAGGGGGACCTCACGGGCCTTGCCGTAGCCGACGCCCACGACGCCGTTGCCGTCGCCGACGACGACGAGCGCGGTGAAGCTGAAGCGACGACCACCCTTGACGACCTTCGACACGCGGTTGATGGTGACGACGCGCTCGAGGAACTGGCTCTCGTTGCGGTCGCGCCCACCGCGGTCGCGGTTGGGGTTGCGCTCGCGCCCGCCGCGGCGCGGCTCGCGCTCGCGCTCGGCCGGAGCCGTGGCCGCCTCGGCCGGAGCCTCGGCAGCAGCCTGCTCGGTCACGTTGCTCTCCTTGTTGTCACTCACAGGTTCAGACCTCCTTCACGGGCGCCGTCGGCGATCGCCGCGACCCGGCCCGCGTAGCGGTTGCCACCGCGGTCGAAAACGACATCCTCGATGCCGGCGGCCTTCGCACGCTCGGCGACGAGCTCGCCGACCTTGCGCGCCTTGGCGGTCTTGTCACCGTCGAACGAACGCAGGTCCGCCTCGAGGGTGGAGGCCGAGGCCACGGTGTGACCCTTCGCGTCGTCGACCACCTGGACGAAGACGTGACGGGCCGAGCGGGTCACGACGAGGCGCGGACGCAGCTCGGTGCCGACGACCTTCTTGCGAAGGCGGGCGTGACGGCGCGTACGCGCCTGAGTCTTGGTCTTGACAGCCATGGTTACTTACCACTCTTTCCGGCCTTGCGCCGAACGACCTCGCCGGCGTACCGCACACCCTTGCCCTTGTACGGCTCGGGCTTGCGGATCTTGCGGATGTTGGCGGCCGCCTCGCCGACGGCCTGCTTGTCGATGCCGCTCACGGTGAGCTTGTTGTTGCCCTCGACCGTGAAGGTGATGCCCGCGGGGGGCTCGACCAGGACGGGGTGCGAGAAGCCGAGGGCGAACTCGACCGAGCTGCCCTTCTGCGCGACGCGGTATCCCGTACCGACGACCTCGAGGCCCTTGGTGTAGCCCTGGGTGACACCGATGATGTTGTTGTTGATGAGCGTGCGCGTCAGGCCGTGCAGCGAGCGCGACTCGCGCTCGTCGTCGGCACGGGACACGACGACCTGGCCCTCTTCGACCTCGACCGCGATGGGCTTGGCGACGGTGAGCTGGAGCTCGCCCTTCGGGCCCTTGACGGCGACGTTCTGGCCGGCCACCTCGACGGTCACGCCGGAGGGGATGTCGATGGGAAGACGTCCGATGCGGGACATGTCAGATCACCACACGTAGGCGAGGACTTCCCCACCCACGCCCTTCTGCTCGGCCTGACGGTCGGTGAGAAGACCGGAGGAGGTGGACAGGATCGCGACGCCGAGGCCGCCGAGGACCGTGGGGATCTCGGTCGACTTCGCGTAGACGCGCAGACCGGGCTTCGACACGCGCTTGATGCCGGCGATCGACCGCTCGCGGTTCGGGCCGTACTTGAGCGTGAGGGTCAGGGTCTGACCGACGCGGGCGTCCGCGACGGTCCAGTCCGAGATGTAGCCCTCCTGCTTGAGGATGTCGGCGATGTTGGTCTTGAGCTTGGAGCTCGGCAGCGACACGGAGTCGTGGTGCGCCGAGTTCGCGTTGCGCAGACGGGTCAGCATGTCTGCGACCGGGTCTGTCATTGTCATGAGTGATTCCTTCGTTCACCAGGTTTCGTACGCCGTTACACGACGGCCGACCTGTGGTGTGTTTCGATTCGGCCGCGTCGCGGCCTTCTCGGCAACCGGGTTGCCGAGCGGGGATTACGCCTGAGCGTCCTCGTTGCGGAACGGGAAGCCGAGGTGGCGCAGCAGGGCGCGACCTTCAGCGTCCGTCGACGCCGACGTCACGATGGTGATGTCGAAGCCGCGGACGCGATCGATCCGGTCCTGGTCGATCTCGTGGAAGACCGACTGCTCCTGCAGACCGAACGTGTAGTTGCCGTGTCCGTCGAACTGCGCGCCCGAGAGGCCGCGGAAGTCGCGGATACGGGGCAGGGCGAGGTTCACCAGACGGTCCACGAACTCCCACGCGCGGTCGCCGCGCAGGGTGACGTGGGCGCCGATGGCCTGGCCCTCGCGCAGCTTGAACTGGGCGATCGACTTGCGGGCCTTGGTGACGACCGGCTTCTGCCCCGTGATCTTGGTGAGGTCGTCGACCGCACCATCGATCACCTTGCTGTCGCGAGCAGCCTCACCGACACCGGTGTTGACGACGACCTTGACGAGACCGGGAATCTGCATGACGTTCGCGTAGCCGAACTCCTCCTGCAGCTTCTGCTGGATCTCAGCGCGGTACTTCTGCTTCAGGCGCGGCTGGATCTTGCCAGCCGGCGCGGCAGTGGTGGTGCTCATATCAGAGGTCCTTGCCTGACTTCTTCGCGAAACGCACGCGGACGGTGCGCTTCACGCCGTCCTTCGTCTGCTCCTCGACGCGGTGGCCGACGCGGGTCGGCTTCTTGGTCGAGGGGTCGACGAGTGCGACGTTGGAGATGTGGATCGGCGCCTCGAAGGTCTCGATGCCGCCGGTCTTGGTGCCGCGCTGGGTCTGGCCCACGCGGTTGTGCTTGGTGACGTAGTTCACGCCCTCGACGATGACGCGGTTCTGCTCGGTGAGGACCTCGAGGACCTTGCCCTGCTTGCCGCGGTCGCCGCCGCGCTCGGGCTTGGCGCCCGAGATGACCTGAACCAGGTCGCCCTTCTTGATCTTCGCCATGATCAGATGACCTCCGGTGCGAGCGAGACGATCTTCATGAACTTCTTGTCGCGAAGCTCACGACCGACCGGGCCGAAGATGCGGGTGCCGCGGGGCTCCCCGTCGTTCTTCAGGATGACGGCGGCGTTCTCGTCGAACTTGATGTACGAGCCGTCGGGACGACGGGTCGACTTGACGGTGCGGACGATGACGGCCTTGACCACATCGCCCTTCTTGACGTTGCCGCCCGGGATCGCGTCCTTGACGGTCGCCACGATGACATCCCCGACACCGGCGTAACGGCGGTTGGAACCACCGAGGACGCGGATCGTGAGGAGCTCCTTGGCGCCGGTGTTGTCGGCGACCTTGAGGCGAGACTCGTTCTGGATCATTGCTTACTTCGCCTTCTCGAGAATCTCGACCAGGCGCCAGCGCTTGGTGGCGCTGAGCGGACGGGTCTCGTTGATGAGGACGAGGTCGCCGATGCCGGCGGTGTTCTGCTCGTCGTGAGCCTTCACCTTCGACGTGCGGCGGATGACCTTGCCGTAGAGGGGGTGCTTCACGCGGTCCTCGACCTCGACGACGATCGTCTTGTCCATCTTGTCGCTGACGACGTAGCCGCGGCGGGCCTTGCGGTACCCACGGGCGTTGACGTCGCGGACGTCGTGCTCGGCCGACTCGTGACCAGTGGTCACGGGCGCCGTAGCGGCATCCTTCTTCTCAGCCATCACTCGGCCTCTTCCTTCGCGGCCTCAGCGGACTCGTCCGCCTTCTTGGCCTTGCTCTTCTTCGCCTTGGTGGCCGTCTCGACCGGGGCGGGGGTGGCACGGATGCCGAGCTCCCGCTCGCGGATGACGGTGTAGAGCCGCGCGATGTCGCGCTTGACCGCACGGATGCGGCCGTGGCTCTCGAGCTGGCCGGTGGCCGACTGGAAGCGCAGGTTGAACAGCTCTTCCTTGGCCTTGCGCAGCTCCTCCACGAGGCGCTGGTCTTCGAACGTGTCCAGCTCGCTCGGGGCGAGCGTCTTGGTGCCGACGGCCATTACGCGTCGCCCTCCTCGCGCTTGATGATGCGTGCCTTGAGCGGCAGCTTGTGGATGGCACGGGTCAGGGCCTCGCGAGCGAGCTGCTCGTTGACGCCCGCGACCTCGAAGAGGACGCGACCCGGCTTGACGTTGGCGACCCACCACTCGGGCGAACCCTTACCGGAACCCATGCGGGTTTCGGCCGGCTTCTTGGTGAGCGGACGGTCGGGGTAGATGTTGATCCACACCTTTCCGCCACGCTTGATGTGACGCGTCATGGCGATACGAGCGGACTCGATCTGACGGTTCGTCACGTAAGCGGGCGTGAGGGCCTGGATGCCGAACTCACCGAAGCTGACCGTCGTGCCGCCGGTGGCGGCGCCGTCACGCTTCGGGTGGTGCTGCTTGCGGTACTTGACCTTGCGGGGAATAAGCATCAGGCAGACGCTCCTTCTGCGACGGGGGCCTCGCTGCGGGGGCCACGACGACGGTCGCCACCGCGGTCGTCACGACGTGACTTCGGCGCGTTGGCCTGCTCGCGAGCGAGCTCCTTGTTGGTGAGGTCGCCCTTGTAGATCCAGACCTTCACGCCGATGCGGCCGAAGGTGGTCTTCGCCTCGTAGAAGCCGTAGTCGATGTTCGCGCGGAGGGTGTGCAGGGGCACACGGCCTTCGCGGTAGAACTCCGAACGGCTCATCTCGGCGCCGCCGAGGCGGCCGGAGACCTGGATGCGGACACCCTTGGCACCGGCGCGCTGCGCACCCTGCAGACCCTTGCGCATCGCGCGGCGGAAGGCCACACGGGCGGAGAGCTGCTCGGCGATGCCCTGCGCGACCAGCTGAGCGTCGGCCTCGGGGTTCTTCACCTCGAGGATGTTCAGCTGGATCTGCTTGCCGGTGAGCTTCTCGAGGTCGGCGCGGATGCGCTCGGCCTCGGCGCCGCGGCGGCCGATCACGATGCCCGGGCGGGCGGTGTGGATGTCGACGCGGACGCGGTCACGCGTGCGCTCGATCTCGATGTTGCTCACGCCGGCACGGTCGAGCGACGTCGTCAGGAGGCGACGGATCTTGACGTCCTCCGCCACGTAGTCGGCGTAGCGCTGCCCGGGCTTGGTGGAGTCCGAGAACCAACGCGACACGTGGTCGGTGGTGATGCCGAGGCGGAAGCCGTACGGGTTGACCTTCTGTCCCATTACTTGCTCGCCTTCTTGGTCTGGGCAGCCGGGGCGGACTCGGCGACCTCGGGGGTCGAGAGCACGACCGTGATGTGGCTGGTGCGCTTCTTGATCTGGAACGCGCGACCCTGGGCGCGGGGCTGGAAACGCTTGAGCGTCGTGCCCTCGTCCACGTACGCGTTCTTCACGTACAGGTCCTGCTCGTCCAGGAACTCGTTGTCCTTGTCGGCCTTCACACGAGCATTCGCGACCGCAGCGGCCACGAGCTTGTAGATGGGCTCGCTGGCACCCTGGGGAGCGAACTTCAGGATGGCGAGAGCCTCCTGAGCCTGCTTGCCCTTGATGAGCGCGACGACACGACGAGCCTTCTGAGGGGTCACGCGGATGTGCTTCACGCGTGCGATGGATTCCACCATTTGTACTCCTCCTCTTCCTCTCTCTGAGAGCGTCGCCGCGTCAGCGGCGACGGCCCTTCTTGTCGTCCTTCTCGTGGCCGCGGAAGGTGCGGGTGGGCGCGAACTCGCCCAGCTTGTGACCGACCATGGTCTCGGACACGAACACGGGGATGTGCTTGCGTCCGTCGTGCACGGCGATCGTGTGACCCAGCATGGCCGGGATGATCATCGAACGACGCGACCAGGTCTTGATGACGTTCTTGGTACCGGCTTCGTTCTGCGAGACGACCTTGCGAAGCAGGTGCTCGTCGACGAAGGGGCCCTTCTTAAGGCTGCGAGGCATCTTCCTCTACTCCTACTTCCGCTTCTTGCCGGCGTTGCGACGGCGAACGATCAACTTGTCGCTTTCCTTGTTGGGGTGCCGGGTACGACCCTCGGCCTGGCCCCAAGGAGTGACGGGGTGACGTCCACCGGAGGTCTTACCCTCACCACCACCATGCGGGTGGTCGACCGGGTTCATGGCGACACCGCGGACGGTCGGGCGGATGCCCTTCCAACGGTTGCGGCCGGCCTTGCCCCAGTTGATGTTGGACTGCTCGGCGTTGCCGACCTCGCCGATGGTGGCGCGGCAGCGCGCGTCGACGTTGCGGATCTCACCCGAGGGCAGACGCAGCTGCGCGTACGGGCCGTCCTTCGCCACGAGGCGGACGGACGCACCGGCCGAGCGCGCCATCTTCGCGCCGCCGCCGGGGCGGAGCTCGATGGCGTGGATGACCGTACCGGTGGGGATGTTGCGCAGCGGCAGGTTGTTGCCGGGCTTGATGTCGGCGCCGGCACCCGACTCGACGATGTCACCCTGCGACAGCTTGTTCGGGGCGAGGATGTACCGCTTCTCACCGTCGAAGTAGTGCAGCAGCGCGATGCGCGCGGTGCGGTTGGGGTCGTACTCGATGTGAGCGACCTTGGCGTTGATGCCGTCCTTGTCGTTACGACGGAAGTCGATCACGCGGTACTGGCGCTTGTGGCCACCACCGATGTGACGGGTCGTGATGCGGCCCTGGTTGTTGCGACCACCGGTCTTCGCCAGCGGGCGAAGGAGCGACTTCTCGGGCGTCGACCGCGTGATCTCAGCGAAGTCGGCGACCGACGAACCGCGACGACCGGGGGTCGTGGGCTTGTACTTGCGAATAGCCATGTCTCTAGTCCTCTATCCCAGCTGTCAGCCGACGGCCGTGAAGATGTCGATGGTGCCCGACTTCAGGCTCACGATGGCGCGCTTGGTGTCCTTGCGCTTACCGGTGCCGAAACGGGTGCGGCGGGACTTGCCCGGGCGGTTGAGCGTGTTCACCGACGCGACCTTGACGCCGAAGATCTTCTCGATGGCGAGCTTGATCTCGGTCTTGGTGGCGCGCGGGTCCACGAGGAACGTGTACTTGCCCTCGTCGATGAGCCCGTAGCTCTTCTCGGAGACGACCGGCTTCAGGATGATGTCGCGCGGGTCCTTGTTGACGGCGGTCATGCCGAGACCTCCTCGGTGGAGCCGGCCTTCGCAGCGACGAACGCGTCGTAGGCGGCCTTGGTGAAGACGATGTCGTCGGAGACGAGCACGTCGTAGGCGTTGAGCTGGTCGAACGTGAGCACGTGGACGTACGCGAGGTTGCGGACGCTCTTGACGCTCAGCTCGTCATCACGCGTGATGACGACCATGACGTTCTTCGTCGGCGCGAGCTGAGCCAGAACCGCGGCAGCAGCCTTCGTCGAGGGCGCACCCTCGATGCCGAACGAGTCGATGACGTGCAGACGCCCGCCGCGAGCCCGGTCGCTGAGCGCGCCCAGGAGGGCGGCGGCGACCATCTTCTTGGGGGTGCGCTGCGAGTAGTTGCGCGGCTTCGGTCCGTGGACGATGCCACCACCGGTCATGTGCGGCGCGCGGATCGAGCCCTGACGGGCGTTACCCGTGCCCTTCTGCTTGAAGGGCTTGCGGCCGGCACCGGAGACCTCACCGCGACGCTTGGTCGAGTGGGTGCCCTGGCGAGCCGCCGCGAGCTGCGCGACGACGACCTGGTGGATGAGGGGGATATTCGTCTTGACGTCGAACAGCGCGGCGGGCAGCTCCACGGAGCCGGCCTTCTTGCCGTCTGCCTTCACGACGTCGAGCGCGAGAGTCGAGTCAGCCATGTTCAGGCACCCTTCACTGCGTTGCGGACGTAGACGATGCGGCCACGAGCACCGGGGACGGCGCCCTTGACGAGCAGCAGACCCTTCTCGGCGTCGACGGCGTGCACCGTGAGGTTGAGGACGGTCACGCGCTCGCCACCCATACGGCCGGCCATGCGCATGCCCTTGAAGACGCGGCTCGGGGTCGACGAGGCGCCGATCGAACCGGGCTTGCGGTGGTTGCGGTGCGCACCGTGCGAAGCGGAGACGCCCTTGAAGTTGTGACGCTTCATGACACCGGCGAAGCCCTTGCCCTTGCTGGTGCCGACGACGTCGACCAGCTGGCCGGCCTCGAAGGTGGCGTCGACGGTGAGCTCCTGACCGAGTGAGTAGTCAGCGGCATCCGCCGTGCGCACCTCGGTGAGGTGACGACGCGGGGTCACACCGGCAGCCTCGAAGTGGGCCGTCTGCGGCTTGTTGACCTTGCGGGGGTCGATCTGGCCGTAAGCGATCTGCACGGCGTTGTAGCCGTCGCGCTCGGGCGTGCGCACCTGGGTCACCACGTTGGGGGCGACTTCGATGACGGTGACGGGAACGACCTTGCCGTTCTCGTCCCAGACCTGGGTCATGCCGAGCTTGGTGCCCAGCAGGCCCTTGGAAACCTTGGAGTTGATGTCAGCCATGATGATCGACCTCAGAGCTTGATCTCGATGTTGACGTCGGCCGGGAGGTCGAGACGCATCAGCGAGTCGACGGCCTTGGGCGTCGGGTCGATGATGTCGATGAGGCGCTTGTGGGTGCGCATCTCGAAGTGCTCGCGGCTGTCCTTGTACTTGTGCGGCGAACGGATGACTGCGATCACGTTCTTCTCGGTCGGAAGGGGCACCGGGCCCACGACCGTCGCGCCCGCACGGGTCACGGTGTCGACGATTTTGCGTGCCGACGAGTCGATGACCTCGTGGTCATACGACTTCAGGCGAATGCGGATCTTCTGTCCCGCCATTGTCTGCTCACTCTCTTTCTCGCGTCTTACCTCCCGGGTTCCCCGGGGGCATCGGACGCACGATGACGCTGTTGCGCCATGGCACTTCCACCAGCCGAAGCTGGTGCTGCTGCACCGCTGTTCTGCTGTCAAACCGGAGGGCTCCCCCGGCTCCGGCCGCCCGCTCCGCACGCGCACGTGCGGACCTGTCTCCAGGTGGGTTGTCGGATGTTTCGTTCTGCTGCCCGCGGCCTAGGACCCTGCGCGTATCGCGCCGCCTATGCACTGCCCTGGCAGTGATCCTGAGCAGAGCGCGGGAATGTGGAACTGGTCTAGTCTACGTGCCGGTCGGGCGTGTCGCAAACCCGGGCGTGTCGCGCGCGGCGGTATACGGCGGGTTCACAGCAGAACGGCCCCGGTCTTCGCGTCCGGAGCCGTTCTGCGGGCCGTGTCTACTCGTTTCCGATGGCCTTGTCGATGTTGTCGCGCACGCCGTCCACGTGGGTGTCGACGGAGTCCGGCGCGATCTTCTTCACGAACTCCGCTGCGGCGTCGAGCGCCTTGTCGCTGACATCCTCGGCCTGATCCGACTTCAGCGTCTGCTCGATCTGATCCTTGTTCTTCTCGAGGAAGTCCTTGCCCTGATTGACGAGGTCGTCGATCCCCATGTGATCCCCTTCCGATCCGCGGGTGCGTTCGCACCGCGCTTCATTCTGGCGTGGCGGGCGGTTCGCACGGAAGAGCAGAGCGGATGCCGGCGCACGCCGTCGCGGCATCCGGTCCACCCCTGGGAATACGACCGGATCGGTGGCACAATGGCAGACGTCGCTCGGGCCTCCGCTACTGGGGATGCGGACCGCGGGTTCACCCGCCTCGCCGCGAGCGGCCGAGAGGGGAATTGTGGCGTCGAATGTCATCGGCGCGGCGAGGATGCCGCCCGATCCGGAGCCCGACCGGTACGGCCTGGGGCAGCTGCGCGCTCTCACCACCGCCACCGCGGCGACATCGGCCGCCGACTGGCGCGCGCGCTACTCGCTGCGCCTGTGGGTGAGCGATCTGATCGTGCTGCTGGCCGTGGTCTTCGGCACGCACATCGCGTGGTTCGGCCTGGGCAATGCGCAGGTCTCCATCCGCGAGGACTCGCGCCTGAGCGCGGTGTCGTACTGGATCTTCTCGCTGGGACTCGTGGCGCTGTGGATGTGGGCGCTGAGCCTGGCGGATTCGCGCAGCGACCGCGCCATCGGCACCGGGTCCAGCGAGTACGTGCGCATGATGTCGGCCAGCCTCCGGCTGTTCGGGATGATCGCCATCCTCGCCTTCCTCCTGCGCGTCGACGTCGCCCGCGGGTACCTGCTCATCAGCTTGCCGCTCGGCGTCGCGATGCTGCTGCTGGAGCGCTGGCTGTGGCGGCAGTGGCTCGTCCGCCGCCGCGCGCGCGGCGAGTTCAGCGCCCGCGTCGTGCTCGTGGGCTCGGAGCGGTCGATCGCCCAGATCGGCGCCGCCCTGTCGCGCGCGCCCAGCGCCGGCTACCACGTCGTGGGCGCGTGCGTCCCCGGCGGGCGCGCCGGGGACGAGATCGACGGCACCGGCATCCCGATTCTGGGCGACGTCGCATACGTCTCCCGGGCGATGGCGGCGGCATCCGCCGACACCGTCGCGGTGACCAGTACGGACGAGCTGCCGCCGTCGAGCGTCAAGCGCATCGCGTGGGAGCTCGAAGCCGGGCGTCAGCACCTCGTGCTCGCGCCGAGCATCGTCGACGTGGTGGGCCCGCGCATCCAGACACGACCCGTCGCCGGCCTCCCGCTCATCCACGTGGAGACACCGCGCTACAGCAAGGGACAGCGCATCGCCAAGCGCACGATGGACATCGTCCTGGCCGGGATCGGGGTCATCGTGCTGGCGCCCTTGATGGCTGTCATCGCCGTGATCATCCGCACCCGCACCGGCGGACCCGCGCTGTTCCCGCAGACGCGCGTCGGGCTCGACGGCGAGGAGTTCCGGATGCTGAAGTTCCGCACGATGGTGTGCGACGCCGAAGAGCGGCTCACCGGGCTCGAGCTGCGTCAGGATGCCGGCAACGAAGTCCTGTTCAAGATGCTCGACGATCCCCGGGTCACGACCATCGGGCGGTTCCTGCGGCGGTACAGCCTGGACGAGCTCCCGCAGCTGTTCAACGTGCTCGACGGGTCGATGTCCGTCGTCGGTCCGCGCCCGTCGCTCCCCCGCGAGGTGCGGCAGTACGCCGACCACGTGCACCGCCGCTTCATGGTGAAGCCGGGCATCACCGGACTCTGGCAGGTCAGCGGGCGATCGAGCCTGTCGTGGGACGAGACCGTGCGCCTGGACCTGTCGTACGTGGAGAACTGGTCGCTCATCGGCGACGTGGTGATCCTGTTCAAGACCGCGCGTGCCGCGCTGGCTCCCGGCCTCACGGCAGCCTGAACCACGCCGCCGGCGGCCGCTCGAGCAGGCGGCGATCCTCGCGTGCGGAGGCGGCGCGCAGAAACGGCCCGGACGATGTCCGGGCCGTTTCCTCTTACGGACATCGCGACCCGGCCGGGGGGCAGGCCGGGCCGCGACGATCGGGGGGCTCAGGCGAAGGCGTGGACGCCGGCGTGAACCTCGACCCACGACCGGATCCTCGACGTGAACACCGAGGTGTCGAAGTCGGTCGCGCGGGCGATGCAGTCCTCAGGGCGTGCCTCGACGGCACGGCTGACCGCATCGGCGAGCTCGTCGGGGTGCCACGTGTACACGTGCGCCCCCGTGCGGCCGTCGATGACGGACTCGGATGCGCCGCCGACCGCATTGGCGACCACGGGCGTGCCCGAGGCCATGGCCTCGACCGGCACGATGCCGAAGTCCTCGACCGGTGCGAACACCAGGGCGGACGCGCGACGGTACAGGGCCCGCAGCAGCGCGAACGACGGGTGGCGCAGCAGCGTCACGGAGATGCCCGACTCTGCGGCATAGGCGCGCAGCCGGCGCTCTTCGGGTCCGGCCCCGGCCAGCACCACCGGCATCCCCGAGGCGGCCCCGGCGTCGATGACGGCTTCGAGCCGCTTGTAGGGCACGAAGCGCGAGACACCGAGGAGGAACTCGGTCGGCAGCGCCTTCAGGATGCGCTGCTCGGCGACCGTGTGGACGAGCGCCGCCGTCGAGAAGTCGGCCACCCGCACCGGCGGGTGGATGACCTCGGCCTCGCGGCCCCACTTGTCGGCGATGCGCTCGGCGATGTAGTGGCTGTTGGCGGCGATCGCCGTGGCCTCGGCGGCGCGCGAGCGGTCGAGCATCTTGAGCACGCCCGAGACCGCCCGGGCCACGGCGTTGTCGCCGCGCTTGTCGAGCTCGGGCACCCACACGTAGCGCGCGGGAGTGTGCGCGTAGACGAGCTTGGGCGCCTTGGCCGCCCTGCCGGCGAACTTGGCGTGGTGCGCGAAGACGTGGCTGCTCGCGAGCACCCAGTCCGCATCGCTCTCAGGCAGATTCCGCCAGACCGCCGGCATCAGCGGCAGCGCCATCGCCTTGCTGTGCCGCAGCGGCGTGCGCGCCAGTGAGCTCTCGGTCACGCCGGTGAAGCGTCCGGCGCTGTCATTCCACAGGCAGAAGCGGTCGGCGTCCGGGAACGTGTCGACGAGAGTCTCGAAGACGTTCTCGGATCCACCGCTGGCTTCGAGCCATTCGTGGACGATCATCCCGCTCATGCGTGCACCTCGTCTCGGTGCGCGCATGGCGGATTTTGTGGTGCACAAGTAACGGACATCGGCCCCCCAGAGGCAGTTGTTCCCAGTCGCCTGCCACGAGGGACCATCGGGTCGGTCCGCTCGCGCCCAGTGCAGGCGACTTCATCCTAGCCATGCGGGGCCGCCGCTGCCTAGAGCGAATCCGGCATTGCGGATGCCGGATTCCGTGGTGTACGGAGATCCCCCGCTTCCGGGTGGATCAGCCGGTGAAGGTGCCCACGACGGCGGCGCAGGAATCGGCGATCGACACCGGCGTGTCGGTGACGGTGGGCGTGTGCCGCACCGAGACCGCGCCGAGGTCCTGCTCGGGGAGTCGGCTCGTGTACGAGACCGTGCGGGTCTGCCCGCGGTCCACCAGCACGGTCACGCTCTCGGCCTCGCGACCGCCTTCGATGCCGGTTCGCGCGAGCGCGTCCACCGCACCGCCCGGGACCTCGACGCGATCGACCGTCGCTCCGGGAGGGGCCACGTACAGCACGTCGAGCATCATCGTGGTCTTCGATCCCCCGTACGTCGGCGATCGGCGGGCCAGCATGTGGAAGGTCAGGTCGTCCCGGTCGAGGGTGTTGGTGACCGACACCGTGGTGGTGACCGTGCGCGCCTCGACGTCGCACCGCACATCCACCTCCGAGCGGAGGTAGTACTCGAGCTTGCCGACCGCGGAGTCGTTCAGGAAGATGCCGACCTCGGTGGTGCTCTCGTTGTCCGCGGCGAGCCGTCCGTCGATGCCCAGCTCGGCGGCGACCGCCTCTTCCTCCTCGCGGGGGAACCACGCGTAGACGCGCTGCTCGTCGACCGACGTGCGCAGCGCCTCGATCATCTCGAGAGGGTCCCATCGCCCGCGCACGAGCTTGTCGAACACCGCGGCGGACGCCGCGGCGAAGAAGGCGTCAGCGGGCGCCTGGTCGCCGGGGAAGCGCAGGTAGGTCTCCTCGAGGAGCACTTGCACGACGTTGTCGGAAGTGATCTGGTAGCCGTCCACGTCCACGGGACCCGCGACCGCCAGCATGTGCGACAGCGCGACCGGGTCCAACGACAGCACGCCGTCGATCTCGCGGCCGGTCTCGGCCAGGATGCCCTGGAAGAGACGGGCTGACGTCGGGAAGCTCGGGGTCTTGGTGTAGTTCTGCGAATACCGCGCCCACTCGTCGTCGTAGAGCGCGGTGGTCTCGGCGGGCAGATCGACGAACTGACGACCGGTGAGCTCCGGGGTGGCGAACGTCGTGCTGCTCGCCTGATCGCTGAGGGCCACCCGGCCGGCGTCGACGCGGATCAGAACGGATGCGGCCGGGTTCCCGCCCGTGGCGCGGATCTCGGCGTTGTTCTGGAACATCACGAAGTACGTGCGCGGTTCGTCGTCGCCCAGGATCTGCAGCGCGGTCGGCAGCACCTCGGTCGCGGTGTGGACCAGGGGCGCCGTCTCGTCGATGACCTCGACGACCTGACCGACGGCGTCATCGACGATCGGCAGCAGCGCGTCCCTATCGATGCGGTCGACGTGCTCCTGCGCGGAGGCGAATGCCGCATCGATCTCGGGCAGCACCCCCAGCGCCGTGCGGAAGGGATCGAGATTGAACCCGCCCCCCGCGAAGCGAATCTTGTCGATGTCGACGGCGCCGAGCACTTCGAAGCTGGCCGGCAGCGCGTCGCGCACGAGGATGTGCGTGGCCGCGGTCGCCTCGCGCACGGCGCCGATGTTGGGCCCGACGCCGGGGATCCACGTGGCGAACTCCCACAGCGGGCCCTGCACGGTCTCGTCCGCGCGCGTCGTGTGCGCCAGAACGCTCGCCGCCGCGGCGTCGAACTGGTCGGTGTCGCCCTCGCGCACCAGGGCGGGAACGCTGCTCAGCTCGGACTGCGCCGCCTCCAGGTCGTCCCGGACCTCCAGCGCCTGACCTGCCAGGGCCACCCCCGCGATCGCGAGGCCGGCCAGGACGGCGATGAGCACGGCCAGGATCCCGAGCACCCAGGGCCACCGACGGCGTCGCGGCCGCGCGGGGGCCTCGTCGCGCGCCATGAGATCGTCGAGGGTGTCGGGCACGCTCGCATCCTACTGACGCGCACCCCGGATTCGCCGTGAATACCGCCCCTCATCATCCGCCGGCGTCGCACCCCAGACAGGTTGGAGCATGCTGCCTGATATCCTCGACGAAGTCTCTGCCGGTCTGCACGAAGCGTGTCGGCGGAGTCGGAGATTATTCGGGGGATGATCGAAACGTGATGGCTCGCGACCGGCACACCGATCCGGGGGCGCGAGGCGTGGCCATCGATGAAGGGTCGGCTCCCGAAATCCCCCCTCGACGGTCGGATCCGCAGTCCCGGCCCCCTCACGGCGTTCCGTCGCCGGCCGCCCGTGTGCGACGTTGGCAGCGGCTCTTCGCCGCCCTGCTTTCGATCACGGACACGATCGTCATCGCCGTCGCTGTCTTCGGGGCTCAGGTCGTCCGTTTCGGGTTCGGCGGCCAGCGTCTGCTGATTCCGGGGATCAGCGACAGTGACCTCATCGTGGCCTACACGGGGGTGTCGATCGTCCTCATCCTCGGATGGGCCCTCTCGCTGCGACTCTTCGGCACGCGGGACTACAGGATCGTCGGAACCGGGATGCTCGAATACAAGCGGGTATCCAACGCCACTTTCGCATTCTTCGGACTCTTCGCCATCGTCGCCTTCGCATTGCAGGCCCAGATCGGTCGCGCCTATCTGTTGATCGCTCTGCCGACCGGTTGGGTCCTCCTCCTGGTCAGCCGGTGGCTGTGGCGGCGGTGGCTCATCGGACGCCGCCGAAAGGGACGCCTTCTCAGCCACGCTGTGCTCGTCGGGGACCGCGCGAGCTCGCTGCACGTCGCCCAGCAGATCAAGCGCGACCCCGGGTGCGGTCTGGAGATCGTGGGCGCCGTGACCGAGCACGGCAGCACGAGCCAGGCTCTGTCTCCGGGTGTCCCCGTGCTCGGCGACTGGTATCACGTGCTTGAGCATGTGGATCGCGCGCGGGCGGACACTGTCATCATCACCGGTAATCACACCCTCGACCCCAGGCAACTGCGAGAGCTGGGATGGGGCCTGGAGGAGCGAAGGGCGAATCTCATCGTGGCTCCGGCGCTCACCGACGTGGCAGGCCCTCGTATCCATTCGACCCCCGTCGCCGGCCTGCCGCTCATCCACGTGTCGTATCCCGAGTTCACCGGGGTGAAGCTCGCCCTCAAGCGCACGTCGGACGTCATCATCAGCGCGATCGCGCTGCTCGTGCTCCTGCCGGCGCTGTTCGTCATAAGCATCGCCGTCCGTGCGACGAGTCCGGGCCCGGCTTTCTTCCGCCAGGAGCGGGTGGGGTTGCGCGGCACGCCCTTCCGGATGCTCAAGTTCCGCACCATGGTCGCCGACGCCGAGGAACGGCTGTCATCGCTGCTCGACGCGTCGGAAGGCAACGGCGTCCTGTTCAAGATGCGCAACGACCCTCGCATCACACCGGTCGGGCGACTGATGCGCAGATACAGCATCGATGAACTGCCGCAGCTGTGGAATGTCCTCAAAGGGGACATGTCCCTCGTCGGACCGCGTCCGCCCTTGGCCAGCGAGGTCGCGACGTACGAGGCGTGGGTGCACCGGCGGCTGCTCGTCAAGCCCGGCATCACCGGCCTATGGCAGGTCAGCGGACGAAGCGATCTCTCGTGGGATGACAGCATCCGTCTCGACCTGTACTACGTCGAGAACTGGTCGATCACCACCGACCTCGTCATCCTGTGGCGCACGGTGCGGGCGGTTCTGGCGAAGAACGGTGCGTACTAGTGCAGACAACCAACGGCACAAGAGGAGCCATGTTCGAGATTCTGACGGTCTGTACGGGCAACATCTGTCGCTCCCCCCTAGCCGAGACGGTGCTTCGAACGCGGCTGGCGGAATACGCGCCCCGCATCCACAGTGCGGGCACGATGGGTTTGGACAGCGCGCCGATGACCACCGACGCTCAGCGTCTCGCCCAGGAGCTTGGGGTTTCGCACGATGTTGCGGCCGCGCACCGCTCGCGCTACCTCACCGAGGCGGAGTTGCGCACTCCCGACCTCATCCTTGCGATGGGTCGCGATCATCGGAGACGCATCGTCGAGCTCGCTCCCCGCAAGCTCCGATCTGCATTCACCGTCCGTGAATTCTCACGCCTGGCCGCGGACACCCTCGACGAAGAGATCATGGCCGCTGCAGTCGAGGCGGGACCGGAGGCTTCGGCACGTGTGCGAGCCGCGGTCGCTGCGGTAGCGGCACAGCGGGGCATGAGCGCGCCCCCCTCCGATCCCCTCGAAGACGACGTGGTGGATCCCTATCGTCGCTCGTGGGAGACCTACCGACTCTCGGCTTCGCAACTCGCCCCAGCCTTGGACCAGGTGGTTCGGGTGCTGTCGATCGCGATGACGGCGCGCTGAAAGGGCCCGAACACTCGGTTCATCGCTCGGGGAGCCTCGGGCGTCGTGCTTGTCAGGGCTCGGGGAGGGGATCCACCGGGATCACCGGATCCGATGGATCGGTCGGATCCGTCGGATCGGTCGGATCGACGGGCTCCTCCGGGTTGGTCGGGCCGGGTGGGTCCGTCGGCTCGGTGGGGTCCACAGGTGCGCCCGGAGCAGGTTGCCCGCCGCCGAACTGCTGCTCCTGCTGCCGACGGAGTTCTTCCTCCCATGCCAGCCGCTGGGCGATCTCGATCTCAGCACGGGTCTGGTCCTCCCGCAGCGCAGTGACCGACTCCGCGTATGCGGTGAGGACTCCGGGAGACCGCGGGGCGGTGAGATCGACGGCGGCCACCGCAGCAGCAGCGGTGCGCACAGCGTCACGCCGGGACTCTTCCGCATCGGGATTCTCTTCGATGATCGTCTCAGCGAACGCGGGAAGTGTGTCGGCGAAGGCCGCCATAGCCTCAGAGAACCCGCGGCCCAGGCTCCTCATCTCCCCGCTTCGATCGCGAACCTCGTCCGCCAGATTCGTCAGGGCCGTCGTGCGCGAGGTCACGTCGTCGATGGCCGTGCCGATCGACGCGAGCGACTGCTCGTCCACGGTGGGTGGCGTGTAGGCCTCCGGCTTCTCCGGAATACGCAAGGCACCCAGCGCGGCCTCGTAATTCGACCGCGCCGACTCGAGCGATGCGAGCGCCTCGAGATCGCTCATCCCCTCGAGCGCGGCCAGCGGCTGTTGCAGCCGGTCGACGAGCACGAGAGCCTCACCGCGATCCTCTTCGGTGCGGTCGATGGCTGCGCTCACGGCGCGGGCCTCATTCGCCAGGACGGCTTCGCTGCGGGCCAGTGTCTCAAGCGCGTCGGCCTCCGGCGACGCCGAAGCGGTGACCACCCACGCGACCACGATCGCAGCGACCACAGCCACGACGGCCATCACTGCGGTGACGACGTTCAGCACGTCCACTGCCCCACCTACACGTCTGATACGCGTCGGAGAGGCGACGTCGCCGCCGCCGGCAGCGATCGCGGCGCCTCGACTGCCGACCACAGCCTGCAAGGCTGCAGTGTCGTCCGCAGGCGTCGGCGCGGCGGTTTGGGGCGCGCGGGACGCGCCGACAAGGTCCCCCAGGCCCCGCGATGAGATTCTGTCCACGGGCGCTCGCTGCTCGTCGACCGTTCTCGACCCGTCGTCGGCGAAGAGGTGAGCGAGCGAACTCATGAGGCCCCTTCGAGGTGTGGGAGGATCGAAAGCACGTGAGGCATGCCGGCCATGTCGCATCCAGGATAGCCGCGACGTGGTGTGCGGCCAGCAATCGAGTGGGGGCGTCGTGCAGCTGAGGGACTACGTCGCGCTGCTCCGGCGCAACTGGGTGATCGTCGTGGCCTGGACGGTGATCGGAGGCTCCGTCGGCGCCCTCGTCGCGTTGACGTCGCCGACGACGTATCAGTCGACATCGCAGCTGTACGTGTCGGTGCGCAACAGCGGCGCCGCGTGGGACCTGGCGCAGAGCACGAGTTACGCGCGCCAGGCCGTCACGAGCTACGCGCGGGTGGTCCCCACGTCCATCGTGCTCGACCCCGTCATCGACGACCTGGGGCTCGACGTCACGGCTCGCCAGCTCGCGACGCAGGTGACCGCATCCGCTCCTCTGGACACCCAGCTCATCTCGATCACGGTCACGGACGGGAACCCGAGCCTCGCCGCGCAGCTCGCCAACGCGATCAGCGACAGCTTCGCGAGTTCCGTCACCACGCGATTGGAGGCGCCGACCGGTGCGCGCTCGGACAGCCAGGTGCGGGTGGAGACGATCTCGCCCGCGAAGGTCCCGACAGCGCCGTCGGCACCCAACCTGCAACTCGACCTCGCGCTCGGCTTGCTGATCGGGCTGGCCGTCGGGGTCGGGCTCGCTGTCCTGCGCTCGGTGCTGGACACGCGTGTGCACACCGTCGCTGATATCGAGAGCCTCGTCGACGCACCGATTCTGGGCGGGATCCCGTTCGATCCCGACTCCGCCGAACGGCCTCTGATCGTCCAGGCGGCGCCGAGGGACCCTGGCGCGGAGGCCTACCGTCGGCTGAGGACCAACGTGCAGTTCCTCAATCTCGAGTCGTCGACTCCCACCTTCGTGATCACCAGCTCGGCGCCGGCCGAGGGCAAGTCGACGACGGCGGCGAATCTCGCGCTGACCCTCGCGGAAACGGGCATGCGGGTGGCGTTGATAGACGCCGACCTCCGCAAGCCACGCGTGGCCGACAACTTCGGCGTGGAAGGTGGGGTGGGCCTCGCCGATGTCCTGGCGGGGCGAGTTGCGCTGTCCGACGCCGTTCAGCACTGGGGCAGGGGAAAGCTGTTCCTGCTGACCGCCGGGACTCTGCCTCCGAATCCTGCGGAACTGCTCGGGTCCCGCCGGATGTGGCAGACCCTCGAGGAATTGCGGCGGGCGTTCGACTACATCATCATCGACGCGCCCCCTCTGCTTGCGGTCACCGACGCCGCCGTGCTGGCCCGACTGACGACCGGCGCGATCCTCGTCTCAGCATCGGGATCCACGCGAAAGCCGCAACTTGCGGCGGCGGTGAAGGCGGTGACCTCCGCCGACGCCAAAGTGAGGGGTGTGATCATCACCAAGCTGCCCACGAAGGGCCCCGACAGCGCGGCGTACAGCCAGTACACCTATGGCGTCACCCACGCCTCACCGTAGCGCCAAGGGACTGCGCGCGCCCTGTGACAGAATTGTCAGCGGCGCCATCGGGTGACGTTCGCGCCTGACGAGAAGGAACACACCTACGTGGAACTGCGCGACTACATCCGGATCCTCCACAAGAACTGGATCATCATCCTGGTGCTGACGGTGCTCGGCGGAGCGATCGGCGCTGGGTACTCCGCTACCCAAACCCCGACCTATCAGTCCACGACGCAGTTGTACGTGTCGGTGCGATCCGAGGGGGCAGCCACAGGTGACCTCGTGCAGGGAACGACCTTCGCCCGGCAGATCGTGGCCAGCTATGTCGACGTCGTGAACACCGCCCTTGTGCTCGAACCGGTGGTCGAACAACTCGGCCTCGACCTGAGCGTGGCCGAGCTGAGCACCCAGGTGACGGCATCCGCACCTCTCAACACCGTGATGATCGACATCACCGCGACGGACGCCGATCCCGCCCGCGCCGCCGCCATAGCCGACGCGACGGCCACGAGCCTCGCCAACGCGGTGCAGACCACCTTGGAGCAGCCCGCTACTGAGGACGAGGCGAGTCCCGTTCAGGTGACCACCGTCCAGCCGGCCGTGCGTCCTTCCGAGCCTTCAAGCCCCAACACCCCCTTGAACCTCGCGCTGGGCACGCTTCTGGGCATCGCGCTGGGCATCGGGGTGGGTGTCCTCCGCACCGTCCTCGACACGCGGGTGCGGACCCTCCACGACATCGAGCAGCTCACCTCCGCCCCTCTCCTGGGAGGCATCGCATACGACCCCGCCGCGCAGAAGCGCCCGCTGATCGTTCACGCCGACCCCCGCAGCCCGCGAGCCGAGTCGTTCCGATCGCTTCGCACCAACCTGCAGTTCCTCAACATCGAAGGTGGTCCGCGCTCGTTCGTCGTCTCCAGCGCCGGGCCCGGCGAAGGCAAGTCCACCACGACGGCCAACCTCGCGATCGCGCTCGCCGAGACGGGAGCGCGCGTTGCGCTCATCGACGGCGATCTTCGTCTCCCCCGCGTTGCGGACTACATGGGCATCGAGGGTGGGGTCGGGCTGACCGACGTCCTCATCGGACGGGTCGAGCTTGCGGACGCTCTCCAGAAGTGGGGCCGAGGGAAGCTTTTCGTCTTGACCTCGGGCCCGGTCCCACCGAATCCCAGCGAGTTGCTGGGGTCGGTGGCGATGGATCACGTGCTTGCAGCGCTGACTGAGCACTTCGACTACGTCCTCATCGATGCCCCGCCGTTGCTTCTTGTGACCGATGCCGCCGTCTTGAGCAAGAAAACACGCGGCGTCATCTTCGCCGCCGCATCCGGCAAGACCAAGAAGCACGACCTCACCGGGGCGATCCGCAGCCTTGAGACGGCGGGAGGTCAGCTGCTCGGCCTCGTCGTGACGATGCTCCCCACACGCGGGCCGGACAGCTACGGATACGGCGCCTACACCTATGGGGCCACTCACGAGGCGGACGGGTCGAAGAAACTGCGCTCGCGTAAGGAGAAGCGCCCGAAGGCCCGGAAGGCGCGTGTGACGGCCTGACAGCAAGCTCGCCACACGCTGTCCGTGGTCGGGATCAGCGATCAGTCAGCGGCAGGGAAGAGCTCGGTGCAGGTCGGGTCGATCGTGACGTCGGTGTGACGCGCGGTCGGCGTGTAGCGCAGGTCGAGCGGACCGAGGTCGCCGTCAGGCAGCGCGACCGTATACGAAACCGTCACCGTCTGGTCCTTGGCGACGAACACCGTTCGGCTTACGGCGGAGTTGCCCTTCTCCGTACCGCTCCGATCCCATCCGGGCGCATCGCCCGATTGAGGGGTCGTCTGGGCGATCGTCGCGCCCGGGGGTGCAAAGAAGAGCACGTCGAGCATCATCGTCGTGCGCGGAAGACCGAACCTCCCGTTGCGCCATCCCAGGGTGTAATTGCTGCGGATATCCTCGGTGATGCTGTTGTGGAGCGTCATGGTCGTGGTCACTGTCCGGGCGCCCACATCGCAACGTGCATCGATCGCTGAGGTGAGGTGGAAGTCCAGCTTGCTGACGGAAGAGTTATTGAGGAAGATCCCCAGCTGCGTCTGCTCCTCCGTGTCGCCGGCGAGCGCACCGTCGACGCCGAACTCTTCTGCGAGAGCCTGAGCCTCGGGATCCGTGAACGCCAGGTAGACACGCTGCTCCGCGGCCGAACGCTCGAGAGCTGCGAGCATCGCCATCGGATCCCACGACGCGGACGTCAGGTGATCGAACACGGTGCGGGCCGCCTGTTCGAAGAAGAGATCCGACGATGTCGCATCCGGGTAGCGCTCGTAGGACTTGCTCAGGAGCGTCGACACGGCGTTCTCAGAGGTCAACGTCTCACCCGTGGGGAGCTTGACGGGCCCTGCTACTGCCAGCATGTGCGCGAGGACGACGGGGTCGATGGAGATCACACCGTCGAATTCGGCGCCGGATGTGGCCTTCCACACGGCCTGGAAGAGGCTCGCCGTGGTGGGAAAATCAGGGGTGAAGGTGTAGTCCTGGGAGTTGCGTGTCAGTGTCGGGAGGTAGAGCCCCATGGTCTCCTCCGGCAGGGAGATGTACTCGTTGCCCTGGACCCCGGCTTCGACGAAGGTGGCGGAGCTGGCCTGATCCGCGTACCCGAGCGTGCCGTCGGTGAACGTCATGATCATGCTCGCGGCCGGATTGCCGCCGGTGGCGCGGATCTCGGCGTTGTTCTGGAAGATCACCAGATAGGTTCGCTTGCCGTCTGCGCCGGCCACGTCGAGAAGGGTAGGCAGGTACTTGTCGGCGACGGCCAGCGCAGGTGCGGCTTGGTCGATGATGGCGGTGATCTCGTCGACCGGCTCCGCCACCTGGGGAAGCAGCGACGCTGTGTCGAGTGGAGCGACGACCTCCTGCGCAGCGGTGAAAGCTGCGGTGATCTCGGGGATGGAGCTCTGGACTTCCCGGAAGGGCGCCAGATTCAGCCCGCCGCCCTCGACCGTCAGGCCGTCCACGTCGACGGCTGCCATGAACTGCAGCCCCGGAGGAAGTGCCCGCTGTACCAGAATGTCGACGGCACGGGTCACGCGTTGCACCGCATCCACATTCTGACCGACGAGCGGGACCTCGGCCGCCATCTCCCACAGCGGACCGTCGACGATCTCGGCCGCCGCTGTCACATTCGCCGAGATGTCACCGGCGGTCGCCTGCACCGCGGCAGGATCGGCATCGCCGAACCCCCCGGACGTCAGCGCGGTCAGGTCCGTCTTGGCCCGCTCCAGGGCGAGCTGAGCCGTCCGCACCTCGGAGATGAACTTCAGAGCGACGACGCCGACCGCCACCCCGGCGATGAGCAGCGCGCCCACGATGACCCACAGCCACGCGCGGCGCGGTCGCCGACGCGGTCCGCTCCCGTCCATGACACTCTCGAGCGACGGATCCAGATCCTGACCCCCCGAGAAATCGTCGCGGGGTCCAGGGCGACGGGAGTCGCGTCGCAGGGAGCCCTCGGGGAGGCGGGAGGAGGTATCGGGCGAACGCACTAAGCCATCGTAATCGGCGATGGGTGTGAGCCCGCGGTGAGCAGCAGTGTCGATGACCGCGGCCCCCACCCCGCCGGCGGGTACGCGAAAGGGGGCCGGACCGAATGGTCCGACCCCCTCGAGATCGCGTCAGATCACTTCAGGATCTTGGTCACCGTGCCGGCGCCGACGGTGCGGCCACCCTCACGGATCGCGAAACCGAGTCCATCTTCCATGGCGATGGGCTGGATGAGCTCCACCGTCATGTCCGTGGTGTCACCGGGCATGACCATCTCGGTGCCCTCGGGCAGCGTGATGACGCCGGTCACGTCCGTGGTACGGAAGTAGAACTGCGGGCGGTAGTTCGTGTAGAAGGGGTTGTGACGGCCGCCCTCCTCCTTCGAGAGGATGTAGGCAGTGCCCTCGAAGTTGGTGTGCGGCGTAACCGAACCCGGCTTCACGACGACCTGGCCACGCTCGACGTCGTCACGCTTGAGACCACGGAGGAGCAGACCACAGTTCTCGCCGGCCCAGGCCTCGTCGAGCTGCTTGTGGAACATCTCGATACCCGTGACCGTGGTCTTCTGCGTCGGGCGGATGCCGACGATCTCGACCTCGGAGTTGATGGCGAGGGTGCCACGCTCGGCGCGACCGGTGACGACCGTGCCACGACCGGTGATCGTGAAGACGTCCTCGATCGGCATGAGGAAGGGCTTGTCCTTGTCGCGGACCGGGTCGGGGATCGACTCGTCAGCGGCGTCCATCAGGTCGAGGATCGACTGGACCCACTGCTCGTCGCCCTCGAGAGCCTTGAGGCCCGAGACGCGGACGACCGGAGCGTCGTCGCCGGGGAAGCCCTGGCTGGACAGCAGCTCGCGGACCTCGAGCTCGACGAGCTCCAGGATCTCCTCGTCGTCGACCATGTCGGACTTGTTCAGCGCGACCATCAGGTACGGAACGCCGACCTGCTTGGCGAGCAGGACGTGCTCACGCGTCTGAGCCATCGGGCCGTCGGTGGCGGCGACCACGAGGATCGCGCCGTCCATCTGAGCGGCACCGGTGATCATGTTCTTGATGTAGTCAGCGTGACCCGGGGCGTCGACGTGTGCGTAGTGACGCTTCGGGGTCTCGTACTCGACGTGCGAGATGTTGATCGTGATACCACGCTGGCGCTCTTCGGGAGCGGAGTCGATCGACGCGAAGTCACGCTGCACGTTGGTGGCCGACGGGAACTTGTCGGCGAGCACCTTCGAGATGGCAGCGGTGAGCGTGGTCTTGCCGTGGTCGACGTGACCGATCGTTCCGATGTTGACGTGCGGCTTGGTCCGCTCGAACTTGGCCTTGGCCACTGGGTCCTCCTCAGGACGTTCATGTAGAGGTCCGGGCACTGGTTTGCGACCGGATCTCTACGGGGATGTCTCCACCTTAGTAGAGAGGTTTCTGATGGGTCTGTGTGAAGTTGTACTCCGGGATGCTTCGTCGTGGAAGCATCCCGGAGGAAGGGTTACTCGCCCTTGGTCTTCTGGACGATCTCGTCCATGACGTTGCGCGGAACCTCGGCGTAGCTGTCGAACTCCATGGAGTAGACGGCGCGGCCGGAGGTCTTGGAGCGCAGGTCGCCGATGTAGCCGAACATCTCGGAAAGCGGCACGTTCGCACGGACCACCTTGACGCCGGCGGCGTCCTCCATCGACTGGATCTGACCGCGACGCGAGTTCAGGTCGCCGATGACGTCGCCCATGTACTCCTCGGGCGTACGGACCTCGACGGCCATGATCGGCTCGAGGATGACGGGGTTCGCCTTGCGGATGGCCTCCTTGAAGCCCATCGACCCGGCGATCTTGAACGCCATCTCGGACGAGTCGACGTCGTGCGCGGCACCGTCGGTGAGGATCGCCTTCACGCCCACCATCGGGTAGCCGGCGAGCACGCCGACGTTCATCGCGTCCTGGAAGCCGGCATCCACCGAGGGGATGTACTCGCGCGGGATGCGGCCACCGGTGACCTTGTTCTCGAACTCGTACGTCTTCTCGGCCGTGACCTCGAGCGGCTCGATGCCGAACTGGATCTTCGCGAACTGGCCGGAGCCACCGGTCTGCTTCTTGTGCGTGTAGTCGTGACGCTCGACGGTCTTGCGGATCGTCTCGCGGTACGCGACCTGGGGCTTTCCGACGTTGGCCTCGACCTTGAACTCGCGCTTCATGCGGTCCACGAGGATGTCGAGGTGCAGCTCGCCCATGCCCTTGATGACCGTCTGGCCGGTCTCGGAGTTCTGCTCGACGCGGAACGTGGGGTCCTCTTCGGCGAGCTTCTGGATCGCCAGACCCAGCTTCTCCTGGTCGGCCTTGGTCTTGGGCTCGATCGCGACCTCGATGACCGGCTCGGGGAAGGTCATCGACTCGAGCACGACCTGGCTGTTCGAGTCCGAGAGGGTGTCACCGGTGGTGGTGTCCTTCAGACCGATCACGGCGTAGATGTGCCCGGCGGTGACCGAGTCGACCGGCATCTCCTTGTTGGCGTGCATCTGGAAGATCTTCCCGATGCGCTCCTTCTTGCCCTTGGTGGAGTTGACCACCTGGGCACCGGAGTCGAGGTGACCCGAGTACACGCGGATGTAGGTGAGTCGGCCGAAGAACGGGTGGGTCACGATCTTGAACGCGAGGGCCGCGAACGGCTCTTCACGATCGGCGTGACGCTCGATGATGTTCTCTTCGTTCTTCGGGTCGTGCGCCTCGATCGCCGGGACGTCCAGCGGCGAGGGCAGGTAGTCCACGACGGCGTCGAGCATCGGCTGCACACCGCGGTTCTTGAACGCCGAGCCGCACAGCACGGGGTAGACCTCGCTGGCGATCGTCATCTTGCGGATCGCGGCCTTGATCTCCTCGGGGGTGAGGCCCTCTCCGCTGAAGTGCTTCTCGAGCAGCACCTCGTCGGACTCGGCGACGGTCTCGAGCAGCTTCTCGCGGTACTCGGCGGCCTTTTCGACGAGGTCGGCGGGGATCTCCTGGATCTCGTACTTCGCGCCCATCGTCACGTCGCCCTTGGCGTCGCCGGGCCACACGAGGGCCCGTTCGTAGACGAGGTCGACCACGCCGACGAAGTCGTTCTCGGCGCCGATCGGGATCTGCAGCACGAGGGGCTTGGCCTTCAGACGGTTCACGATCGTGTCGACGGTGAAGTAGAAGTCGGCGCCCAGCTTGTCCATCTTGTTGACGAAGCAGATGCGGGGGACGTCGTACTTGTCGGCCTGACGCCACACGGTCTCGGACTGGGGCTCCACGCCCTCCTTGCCGTCGAACACCGCGACGGCGCCGTCGAGGACGCGCAGCGAACGCTCGACCTCGACCGTGAAGTCGACGTGGCCGGGCGTGTCGATGATGTTGATCTGGTTCTTCTCCCAGAAGCACGTCACCGCAGCAGAGGTGATCGTGATGCCACGCTCCTGCTCCTGCTCCATCCAGTCGGTGGTGGCAGCGCCGTCGTGCGTCTCGCCGATCTTGTGGTTGACGCCCGTGTAGAACAGGATGCGCTCGGTCGTCGTCGTCTTGCCGGCATCGATGTGCGCCATGATGCCGATGTTGCGGACCTTGTTGAGGTCGGTGAGCACTTCTTGTGCCACGGGGTGTCCTTACGTCTGGATCGGTACAGGGGGCGTTTCGTCTCGGCTTCGCCGCTCGCTCGACGACCGGGTTCTCCGGTCGTCGAGCGAGCGAAGCGAGACGAAACGGTTTACCAGCGGTAG
This sequence comes from Microbacterium sp. ARD31, assembly GCF_031844425.1. Classification (NCBI taxonomy): domain Bacteria; kingdom Bacillati; phylum Actinomycetota; class Actinomycetes; order Micrococcales; family Microbacteriaceae; genus Microbacterium; species Microbacterium sp. ARD31. The sequence goes on along the minus strand of NZ_JAUZVE010000023.1, from coordinate 37,587 downwards.
TGCGCGAAGGCGCGGTTCGACTCGGCCATCTTGTGGGTGTCTTCGCGGCGCTTGACCGCGGCACCCAGGCCGTTCGAGGCGTCGAGGATCTCGTTCTGCAGACGCTCGGTCATCGTCTTCTCACGACGACCCTTCGCGTAGCTGACGAGCCAGCGCAGCGCGAGCGTGTTCGCGCGGTGCGGCTTGACCTCGACCGGAACCTGGTAGGTCGAGCCGCCGACGCGGCGGCTCTTGACCTCGAGGGTGGGGCGGACGTTGTCGAGCGCCTTCTTGAGCGTCGCGACGGCGTCCTGGCCGTTCTTGGACTCGACGCCGCGGAGGGCGTCGTACACGATCGACTCGGCGAGCGACTTCTTGCCGTCGACGAGGATCTTGTTCACGAGCTGGGTGACGATGGGGGCACCGTACACCGGGTCGTTGACGACGGGGCGCTTCGGGGCGGGACCCTTACGAGGCATCTAACTCAACCCTTCTTCGCGCCGTAGCGGCTACGGGCCTGCTTGCGGTTCTTGACGGCCTGGGTGTCCAGGGCGCCGCGGACGATCTTGTAGCGGACACCGGGGAGGTCCTTCACACGGCCACCGCGCACGAGCACCAGCGAGTGCTCCTGCAGGTTGTGGCCCTCACCGGGGATGTACGCGGTGACCTCGGTGCCGTTGCGCAGCTTCACACGTGCGACCTTGCGCATCGCCGAGTTCGGCTTCTTGGGCGTGGTCGTGTACACGCGGGTGCACACGCCCGCCTGCTGCGGGTTCGCCTTCAGAGCGGGCGCCTTGGTCTTGGAGACCTTCGGCGAACGCCCCTTGCGAACCAACTGCTGAATGGTTGGCACGTTCTCTCCTCTTTCGTGCTGCACGGTGACAGCGTCGTGGTTTCACCACAGATCCACCGGCGCGGCAGAAGCCTGCTGCGGATTGGTTGGTGGATATGCCGTGGGGGCGGCCTGTTCGCAGACCGATCCCTGAGATGCGGCATCCGCTGCCCCACTCGGTGCCGAGGCACGTCGGAGGGCGCGCGCGAACGCACACCCGATCAATGATACGCGGGATCCGGAGGAGCGGTCAAACGCACCCCGATGCGGGGATGCCGCCGCTCACGCCCGCCGGCGACGGAGGACGTACGCGGAAGCCAGGACCGCGCCCGCGCTCAGCAGCGCGAACACCGTGAAGACGATGGCGCCGACGAGGGCGGTGGTCTCGCCCTCCCCCGTGCCGCGGCCGGAGGCGGACAGCGGTGCGTCCGGACCGACGGTGAAGACGGTGACCCACGAGCTGATCGCGCCCCAGCCGAGGAACACCAGGAGGAGGAGACCGACGACGAGCAGGCCGACGCGGAGGATCACGATGCCGCCCCGGCGTGGACGGGCGTGCGACCCCGCAGCCGGATCGAGCGGAAGAGCGCCTCGACGACAGGCTCGAGCTCTTCGACCACGGCGGTGTGCTCTTCGATGAGCTCGATGACGAAGACGTACCCGTCCGCCAGACCGAGGCAGCGCAGCACCGTGAGGGAGCGATCCGGGATCTCGGTGAGCACGACGGCGCGCATCGCGACGTCGAACCCGGTGTCTTCGAGCACCGTGACGGTCTGCACGAAACCGCCGACCCCGGCCCGGGCCAGCTGCGCGAGCTCCTCGGCGGTGGTCGCCTCGGTGGAGGTGACGTAGAGGTGCACGAGGCGCTCGGGGCCGCCCTGCTCGGGGAGGTGCCAGAAGCGTTCGAGGGCGCCGGGGAGCGGTGGGTCGACCTCCGACATCGCCTGCGCGGCGTCGCGGAGTCGCGCACGCACGTCGTCGGGCGCGTCGATGCCCGTGGTGAGCGCGGTGCTCACGTCCTGCGACCACGAAGCGACGTCCTCATAGCCGTTCCAGGGGAAGGCCAGCGGGACGGGGATCCAGACGGAGTGATCGAGCTCGATCGTGTATTCGAGGGTCATCGCCAGCGGAAGGTCTCCATGATCGTGTCGACGCGTTCGGTCAGCGCGTCGACCATGTCTTCGGACGAGTCGTCCAGGTAGGGCGTGGCGGCGAGGAAGACGAGCCCGCGCCGCTCACCGACACCCGGGAGCGGGAAGCCGTAGCCGATCTGACGACTGCGGATCTCGGCGATCTCGCCTTCGCCGCGGGTCTCCTCCACCCATCGCAGCACGGTGCCGATGGGGGTGTCGAAGGTCTCGATCGGGGCGGACGTGACAGCGCGCAGCGACTGGGCGAAGTCGGTGCCGGCGGGCGCCGCGTGCTGGCGGACGGCGATGCTCGCGGTCGGCAGCACCTCGTCGCCCTCGCCCGGCAGATAGATCGCGGTGATCCGCGCACTGCGCAGCTTGCGCCACTGCACTTCGACGAGGGTCCGCGCCTCGGCATCGAGGTCGGGGCGCGACAGCTCGCGCATGCGCCGGCTGATCTGGGCGATGAGCGCCCGCTTGCCCTCGTCATCGACGAGGTAGCGCGACCACCCGGGCGGCATCATGATGTGGAAGCCGGTGGGCGCCGGGGCCGTGGCGACGTCGTCGGTCATGCTTCGCCCTTCGGGGATTCGTGGCGGGCGGCCGTGGCACGGGCCCCCGCGATGACGGATGCCGCGACGATCACTGCGAGCGAGATCGCCGTCACTGCGAGGACGTACCCGTACGGCGGGGCGTCGTCTGCGCCGAGGTGGGCGAGGATGAAGAAGCCCGGAGCCATCGCGGCGGCGACCGTGGGGCCGATCGCGCCGGTGAGCGCGGGGGCCTCCTCGGGCCGCGCGGTCAGCGCCCATGTCAGTGCGGCACCGAGGCCGATGACCGCGGGGACGAGCAGCAGCCACACCGGCACCGGGAACACCGGGAACGGCACGACCTGGTCCCATGCGGGAGACCCCGCGGCCGTCACCTGAGCGCCCGAGAGCAGCAGCGACGCCACGAGGAAGACCACGAGGATCGCGGCCGGCACCCACTGGCAGACCACGTAGACCACTCCCGCGACGCGGAGTGCGGGGGCGGTCGCCGTCGTGGTCACCGTCCCCACGGTACCTGTATGTCCTCCAGCACGGGGATGTCGGGCTGCAGGCCGGCGACGCCGAGCGCGTCGTTCGCGGTGAACGACGTCCACAGCCCGACGTTGAGGATCTGCTCGCCACGGCCGGGCAGCGTGCCCGTCGTGCGCACGATGAAGTCGCGCACCGCCGGGTTCGAACCCCACTGCGACGACCGCATCGTGTTGAGGAAGTTCTGAACCTGCACCGCCTCGGAGCCGCCCATCGCCAGGGACCGGAACGGGTTGACGAACATGCCGGGTCGCGGCAGCGCGAGCCACGAGCGCACCGGGGCGACGAGCGAGCGCAGCGGCGACACCCAGGTCGTCGGCCGGCGCAGTGCGACCTGCGGCAGTCCCGCCCGGATCGCGCCGGTGACCGTGCCGCGGCCGGAGCGGATGATCGTGGAGAGCACGGGCGCCCCCTTGGAGAGGATCTTGCCGATGCCGAAGGGGAGCAGTCCCACGAGGCTCCATGCGAGGTCGCTGAGGGTGGCCCGTCCGAAGGCGAATTTCAGCGCCGTCAGCGCCACGGTCAACAGGGTCAGCCCCAGCAGCACCATGCCAAGCAGACCCACGAGCGGCGCGCCGATGATCAGCGCGATGACGCTGAGCACGATCATCACGATGGCGATGACGTTGAGCGCCGAGTCGACGAACTCCCAGAAGCCGTCGTTGTTCTTGGCGCTCTCCATCGCCTTCTGGATGTCTTCGACGGCGTCGTCGTAGGCGGCCGACCACTTCTCGAACACCTGGTCGAAGGCCGTCCACAGTTCGTCGCGCTTCGTCTCCGCGCTGTCCAGCGCACCGTTCGCATCGGCGACGGCGTCGCGGGCGGCGTTCAGCTCGGTCTGCGTGGGGTCGTCCTCCCACACCCAGACGCGCTCGAGCGAGTCCTGAGCGCTCTTCGCGTCGGCCTTCGCATCGATCGCGGACTGGTAGGCCAGCTCGGCCGCCTCGACGTCGGCCATGTTGTTCCGCAGCCAGGTCTTCGCGGTGTCGAGCGCGTTGCCGTACTTGCGAAGCGCGCGACCGGTCTCGTCGTAGCGCACCGCCGCCTTCTTGAGGTCGTCGACGCTCTCGGCGGCCATCTCGGCGAGCTTGTCGGTGCCCTTGCTCTTGTGCACCGAGGAGTCGCCGATCGCGGCGAGCTCGGTCGCCGTGGTCTCCATGACGTTCGAGAGCTTGACCCACTTGTCGCCGCGCTCCCAGATCTTCTCGGCGTTGCCCTCGAGCTGGCGAAGCTCGTGGCCGCCCACCGGCGAGCGCATCAGGCGACCCTGTTCACGTTGGTGGTGGTCTGCTCGGTCGCGCCCTCGAGGTCGCCGGCGGTGGTGGTGTCCCACTCGTCCCAGCCGTCGATGATGCTCTTGAGCTGCTTGTTGATGTTCTCGAGGTTCTCGGTCAGGGTGTCGCGCTTGCCGTTCCACGCCGACTCGAAATCGGAGGCCTTGTCGCGCAGCGCGCTGCGGTCATCGGGGCGGCCGATGGCCTCCTCGAGATCGTTGTTGATGTCGGACGCGTCCTTGAACTCCGCCACAGCCGCGGCGACCCCCGCCTGCGCTTCGCGCAGCCGCTCGAGGTCGAGCATGATGTCGGCCATCTTTCCCCCTGATCGTTCTCGAGAACCGGGACGCGGACGCCGGCTTCCACGCCGGCGTCCGCGTCATGCCGTCAGCTGCCGGCGAGCGCCTGGTCGGTGTCCTTGATCGCCTGCATCATCTTGCGCAGCGACTCACCCATGTCCGAGATGCCCTCGATGGCCTTCTCCAGACCCGTGGTCAGCTCGTTGTAGCCCTCGCCGAACTTGCCCGACGCGTGCTGCGTCTTGAAGTCGTCGCCCAGCAGACGGTCCACGTCGCTCTTGAGGCGGCGCAGCGTGTCACCGATCTCCTCACGACCCGAGTCCAGCTTGCCGGCCATGGCCTCCATCTCGCCATACGAAGCCTTGAAATCAGCCATCAGAATCCCCTCCGAAAATCGCCGGTCCATCCGACTGCCCCCACGCTAACCGACCCCCGGGCGCGGTGCCCATGGGGAGGATTCCCCATCCATCACCCGTGGTACCCGCACCGCGGTGGAACGAGCCGGCCGTGCGGTCAGCTCCCCGCCGGGACCAAGGGCAGCTGCACCGTCACGATCTGGCCGTTCTCGACGAACAGACCGCGGCCGGCGGGGAACTCGTGGCGCTGCACCTTCGGGAACGGCAGCTTGAACAGCGACTCGCCGTCGTACGACTCCGGCCGCAGCGCCACCCCGTGCCGGCCCGCCTTGAGCTCGCCGATGAGACCGAACCCACTGGAGAGCTGGGCGACGTCACCGTCGGCGACGAGGAAGTGATCGCTGCGGTTGACGGCCTGGAAGAGCTCCTTCAACGGCCGCTCGGCGTCGGTGTCGCTGAACTCGGTGATGTTCTCGACGACGACGACGATGCGAGAGGCGGCCGGCTCCTGGGCCACCATCTCCTTGAGCTCCTTCGCCAGGGCGCGCACCTCTTCGATCTGAGACTCCGCGCGCTCCCACGACCGGTGATCCTTCAGCGCCGCGCGCCGCCCGCCGATGTGGAAGAAGCGCACCGCGGGGTCGAAGCGCTCGAGAGCGGCCACGATCCCGCGCAGGGCCGTGGTCTTGCCGCTCTGCGGCGGCCCGGCCACGACGAAGGTCCCGATGGGCTCGAACCCCTTGGGCCCGAGGGTGTCGTCGCCGATGCCGAGGACCGGGAACTCCCCCACCCGCGCCGGCAGCCGCGACGCGTCGAGTTCGGTCGGCAGCGCACCGACGTCGCCGGCCTCGACGGCGCCATCCGACCTCAGACGCGCCGCGAACGCCTCGGCCGCGGCGTTCTGCTCGGCGACGTTGGTGGTGCCGCCGATCACGGCGACCTGCGTCTCGAGCCCGTCGACGATGGCGCGGCCGGGAGCGCTGCGCTCGTCGAGCACGTCCTTGGGCACGCCGAGGATCGAATACGCGCCTTCGTCGCTCATCCGCAGGACGATGCGCTTGGTGACGTTGGCGCTGACCGCGGTGGGCACGGCGCCGTAGCGGTCCGCGGTCGCGACGACGTGCACGCCCAGCGGACGTCCTTCGCCCAGCATCCGCATGAAGATCGCGTAGAACGGCGCGCGGCTGGAGGTGGTCTCCCAGTCCTGCTTGAAGACGCCGAAGCCGTCGATGAGCACGAGGATGCGCGGCTCTGCGGTGTCGCCGCTGATCTGGCGGTACTCGGTGAGCGTCGCGGCGTTGACGGCCGAGAACCGCTTGGCGCGGTCGTCGAGGACGCCCCGCAGGGTGCGCAGCAGCCGCTGCACGCGCTCGGCGTCGTCGCCCGAGACGATCGAGCCCACGTGCGGCATGATCTCGAGCGAGCGCAGCGAACCGGTGCCGAAGTCGATGCCGTAGACCTCGACCCGACCGGCGTCGGGGCGCGCTCCGGCGCCGATGGCGATCGTGCGCAGCGCGGCGCTCTTCCCGGCGCCGCTCGTGCCGTAGACCAGCATGTGGCCGTCGGTGTCGGGAGTGAAGTACACCGCCTCCTGACGCTGACGCTGTGGGATGTCGGCGAGGCCGATCGGGATGCGGCCGTCGCCTTCGAGCGGGAGGTCGCGCAGGTCGATCGTGGTGGCGAGGTCGTCGAGCCAGGGCCTGCGCGGAGCGGGGATGGCGGCTTCCTGCGAGGCGCGCACGAGGTTGGCGACCAGGCGCTTCTGGTCGTTCGGTCCCAGGTCCTCGTCGTGCGTGTCGGATTCGCGGTCGCCCTCCTGCTCCCACAGCGTCACGGATCCGAAGCGCAGCTCGGCCACGCGCACCTGGGCACGGTCGGGCTCGTCTGTGGTCCAGCCGCCGGCGTAGCCGGACTGGAAGGGCACCAGGCGTCCCGGACCGGTCTTGGCGATGCCGCGTCCCGGGATCGACGGGTCGAAGGTCGAGGCGACGACGTCGCCGACCACGTCGTTCGAGTCGGCTGCGTCGGCCATGCGCAGCGCCACGCGCAGGTTGGTGTTGGCGCGCAGGTTGTCCTTGATGACGCCGGCCGGTCGCTGCGTGGCCATGATCAGGTGGATGCCGAGCGAGCGGCCTCGCTGGGCGATGTCGACCACGCCGTCGACGAACTCGGGCACCTCGGTGGCGAGGGCGGCGAACTCGTCGATGACGAGGACCAGCGCGGGCGGGGTCTCGGGGTCCTGGCGCTTCTCGAGCTCGAGGAGATCCTTGGCCTTCTTGCGATTGAACAGATGCTCGCGGTGATGGAGTTCGGCGCGGAGGCTCGTGAGCGCCCGGCGCACCAGGTGCGGGCTGAGGTCGGTGACCAGGCCAACGCAGTGGGGCAGGTCGACGCAGTCGGCGAACGCCGAGCCGCCCTTGTAGTCGACGAACAGGAAGGTCACCCGGTCGGGGCTGTATTCGGCGGCCATCCCCAGCACCCACGCCTGCAGGAACTCGGACTTGCCCGATCCCGTGGTGCCGCCCACGAGGGCGTGCGGCCCCTGGGTGCGAAGATCCAGCGACATCGCGTCGGGACTGCCCTGTCCGATGTAGGCCTTCAGCGTGCCGGCGCGTTTCAGGCGCGGACGCGGACCGCGCGCGCGGTCGACGATGGAGTTGTTCTGGCGCCAGCGCTCGATCGCCGCCTGCGGCTCGGTGGCCATGTCGGTTCCGATGAGACGCAGCAATGAGACGCTGGCGGGGAGGTCGGAGGAGTCCGCGGCGACCGAGCTGGAATCCACGACCGGGGCCAGCCGCTTGGCGAAGATCTCGGCGTACTCGCGCGAGACGCCCTCCACCGCCACGTCCTGGGCACGCTCGCCCGCGCGCACCCAGCCGACGACGGCCTCGTCGAGGCCGCCTGAGACGTCGATGAAGGTGCGGCACGCGGCTGGAAGGGACTCGACCGTGGGCGCGACGAAGATCGCGTAGACACCGGCATCCGGGCCGCGTTCGATCACCTGCGTCAGGCGCGGCCGGTCCACCGGCGCGTCATGGGTGACGAAGAGCACGAGCGAGACGTCCCCGACGCCGCCCGAGCCGCGATCGGCCTGCTCGCCGACGTACTTGCCGAGCGACATCGACGCGTCCTTCTCGCCGACCGGCCCGCGGCGGGTCGCCGACCCGGAGAGCCGCTCGAGGATGGCCTCCTCGAGGCCGTTGAGCAGGGCGGTTCCGGCGGACTGACTGTCGGCGAGCGCCATCTCGGCGAAGGGCGATCGAGGGCTGGTGGTGTGCGGCAGCCACTTCATCCACTCCATGTCGCGCGTCCAGCCCGGATCGACGATGGCCGCCGTGACGACCTCGTTCGGGGCGTGGAGACCGAACAGCTGCACACCCAGTCCGCGGACCACGTCGGCGGCCAGCTCGCGCGGGCCCGCGATGCCGATGGCTCCCGCCGAGGGCAGCAGCTCGATGACGGGCACCCCTTCGACCTCCGCGAAGCGGTCCCGCACGCGCGCGACCTCTTTGGCGTACTGGGCGATCCCGCGCTGATCGGTCGGCTCCTGGACGGTGTTGCGACTGCGGCCGACTCCCACGCCCAGCCGCAGGCCGAGGAAGTTCCAGTGCTCGGGCCGCCGCGTCCACAGCAGCGAGCCCAGTGATGTGGCGTTCTGGTAGACGGTGGCCGTCGCCGGGGCCTCGGCGCGCCGGCGATCCCGTTCGACCGTCTCTTCGTGGGCGAGGGTGTCCTCGAGCTCTTCGAGCTGCGTCTCGAACGTCTCGATCTCGAGCTGCAGCTTCTTGCCCTGCTGGGTGCGCTGGCCGATGAAGTTGCCGAGCATCATCAGCGGCGCCATGGCGACGATCAGCAGCGACGTGGGTCGCTGGGTGAGGGCGAACATGCCGAGCCCGAGCAGGACCGGCGCCATGATCATCGGCCACGGGAAGATGCGCGGGTCGGCTTCGGTGGGGATGATCGGATGCCGGAACTCGCGGCCCGTGTAGCGGTCCTCCACGCGGGGAGACCGGTTGAACATCAGAGCGCCCCCGCGCTCGAGCACGCGGCCGTCGGCGCCGCCCACGCGCGGCACGAGCTCGAACGACACGTCGGTGGCCCCGAGTGTGATCGTCTTTCCGGGGATGACGCGCACGCGCTGGACGAGTCCGCCGTCCACCACGAGGCCGTTTGCGGAGTTGAGGTCGATGAGCTCGATGCCCTCGTCCACCTCGACACGGGCGTGGCGCTTGGAGACCAGCGGGTCGTCGAGGATCACCTGGGCGGGTGCGACACGCCCGATGACGCTGGCGCCTGCCGGAAGCGGGACGGTGCGGCCGGCGTCCGGACCGCTGTGTATGCGCATGATCGCGGCCGTCGGGCCGCCCGCACCGGCGGCGGGGACGGCGGGGACGATGGAGGCGTCGAAACCCGAGCCGATCGGCGCTTCGCCGACCAGCGACGTCGGGTCGAGCTGGACGGGGCGACCCGCGGGAGAGGCGACGAGGAGCGTGGGCACCTCGCTGGCGTTGACGCCCCCGCCCGCCGCGAGCGCGTCGCCGTCCGACAGCGCGTGCGCGACGTCCTGCACGGTGGCGGTGGCGTCGGCGGTGATGAGCACGTCGACCGTGGTCCCCACGCCCCGCCGCAGTCCCAGCTTGAGCTTCACGAATCAGCACCTCTCGCAATCACCGCGAACGAGCGTCCGCCCACCTGCACGGTCCACCCCGGGAGGACCCGCACCGCCTCGTCGGACGGCACATCCGCCACCTCGCCCTCCGGGGAGCGCAGCTGTGTGCCGTTGCGCGAGGCCCGGTCGCGGACCCACACGCCGTCGAGGTCCTGCCCGAAGGCCGCGTGCGTCTTCGACATGAGACGCTCGGGATCCTCGAGGCGGATCAGCGCGTCGACGGCTTCACCCTGCGCCGGCTCGGGATCGCGGCCCACCAGCCCGAACGCGGGGACCCGAACGAGGGACCCGTCGTCGAAGCGGACGATCTGCTGCGCCCGACGGGGCACCCCCGCCGGGCCGGCGCCGGCGACGGCGACGACATCGGGCGCGGGGGCCGGTTCTGCGGGCAGGGAGGCGGCGGTCGCGGCAGAGGCCGCGGCGGCGGGGTCGACGGTGGCGACCGGAGCATGGAATGCGGCGGTCGGAATCGCGGGTGCGGGCTCGGGCTGTGCCGTGGGCTCGGCCCCGGGGACGCCGTCGATGAGCTCCGGCGGCGGCGCCGACAGCGCCAGCTCCCACCGCGCTCCCGTTCCCCCGGGCCCGACGACGCCGGCGCGCGAACGGTCGTCGGGGATCCGCAGCGCGTCCTCCACGCCGACTTCGACGCCGGTGGCCATGGCGGGCAGATGCTCGTTCAGGCCGTCCGTGCGGGGGCGGAGCGCCCGGCGCGCGTGCCGCAGCGCCTTCGCGTCGAAGGGGTCCAGGCCCGCGCGCGCGTCGATGAGCCACAGCCTGCCGACGCGATCCAGGATGCTGCGCCCGCGCCGCTGCGGATCCCACAGGCTCGAGGCGAACAGAACCGCGGGACCGACGACGGGCACGATGCCGCTCAGCCACAGCACGAGGGCCCGCAGCACGACGCGACCGAAGCCCGGTCGGCCGTAGTCCGTCGCACGGACCGAGCGCAGACGCAGCGCGGCCTTGCCCACGGTGACCCCGCGACGGCCGTGCACGATCAACTGGATCAGCCCGAACAGTGCGGACGCCGCCGAGCCGACGATGAGGAGGACGATCGACAGCACGACATCGGCCCGCGGGCCGTTCACCGTGAGCAACACCGCACCCGCGACGGCCGGCGCCACCAGCATCCCCCACAGGGCCAGGTCGATCGAGAAGGCCAGGGCGCGGACTCCCGGTGTGGCCGGGACGATTCCCAGCGCCGCCGCGACGGCGGGGTCGGCGTCGTCGGCGTGTTCGTCGCCGAAGGTCGCGGATGAAGGCGCGGTGGCGGTATCGGTCATGGTCATTCCTCGAGGGCGCGTCACATCTGCAGCAGGGCGAGCACGGCGAGCGCGGCGAGCAGGACCCCCGCGCCCACGAGCACTCCGACGACCATATGACGTCGCACGCGAACGCGCCGGACGCGCCGCGCCTCGTCGTGGTCGATCACCGGTCCCCCGGACGGGGCCTGATGCGGTTCGGGGCGAGCGATGCGCACCGGGTCGGCGTGCCGCGGAGCGTACGGCTTCCGCAGTGCGCCCGCGTCGGGGACCTCGGCCCGGCGCAGGCCTTCGGTGCGCTCTTCGGCGGCGGCCGGCGGCTTCCGACGCATCGGTGCCGGGACGGTGCTCGCGGACGCGCCGCGGCGGGCCGAGATCACGGTGTCGTCCGTGACGCCCCGGCGCACCGAGACCACCGTGTCGTCGGGCGCCGTGTCGGGCGCCGTGTCATCGGGCAGGGCGGCGGGCACCGCGGCCCGGCGGCGAGAGATCACGGTCTCGTCGTCCGGAGCGGCCCAGCGGCGAGAGACCACGGTCTCGTCGTCCGGAGCGGCCCGACGGCGAGAGACCACGGTCTCGTCGTCGGGGGTCTCGTCCGCGGACGCGCCGGCACGCGACCGCGCCGAGCGGATCGTGTCGTCGTCGGGTTCGCTCATCGAGCCTGGTCGTCCGGGACCAGGCGCACCTCGGCGTCACCGACGAGGAGCCGCGCGGGCGCGGGGTGCGAGGTGCCGGGAGCGATCTCGGTCTCGGCACCGTCGCTGCTCATGAGCACCGTGCCGTTCGTGGAGTGCAGGTCCACCACGCGCCAGCCTTCACCGTCCTTCTCGAGTCGCAGGTGGGTCTTCGAGACGGTGCCGTCATCGATCTCGACCAGCTGCGCCCCGGGGAAGGCCGAGGAGCGCGAGGGCCTGCGTCCCACCAGGACGACCTCTTCGGTGAGCGATACCGGAGTGCCCGTCGGCAGCACCAGCACCCAGGAGACGCGCCGGCGATGGGCGATCACGGTGTGGTCGATGTCTTCGGGGATCTCGGGCCGGCTGTGCTGTGCCGAGACGGCCGACAGCGCGGAGCGCGGGTTCCCCGAGGTGGGCGCCCCGGCAACGGCCGAGACCTCCCCCGACGCTTCGGGGAACCCGTCGGGTTCGGGCATCGGCGACCGGGACGGCGCCCACGGCTCCTCGGAGGGGCGGGGAGGCGCCGGGATGCGGGTGACGGCGGGCGGGGCTGCGAAGACATCCTCCGCGGGCGCCGGCCGGGGACGCGGACGCGCGGCCGGCGCCGGCTCCTCGTCGTGAGGGCGACCCGGGACAGCGGCGATCGGGCCCGGTGCGCCGCTGATCGCGCCGGTGACCTCGTCGTCGTCTTCGGGCACCCGTGTCGACCGGGGCATGGGGGCGATCGGGGGCGGAGCCCAGCCGTCGGACGGGGCCGCGGGCGTCCCGGGCGCGACGGGGGCGGAGGCTGCAGCGGACGCGGGCGCGGGCGCCGCGGGACGGGCTGCGGACGCGGGCGCGGACGAAGAGGCGGTCGCAGGTGCGGGGCGTGTCGCCGGTGCCGGACGACTCGCAGGTGAGGGCGACGACTCGCGAGGATCCGGATCGACGGGCGGCGAGCCGAACAGCGGTCCCGGCGTGCGCGGCGGCGCCGCGAGGGGCGGCTCCGCCGCGGTCGAGCGCGCACGCAGCGGCCCGGACTCCGCTCCGAGCCAGCGTGCGGGACCGAACCCGACGATCGTCGCCCAGACCGGCAGCACCAGGGCGGCGAGGACCGTCATGCCGACGCCGAGGCCGAACGCCGAGTTGATGCGATGGCACGCGACCACGAGGGCGATCCACAGCGCGAGCGCGCCGAGGAAGGGGATGAAGACCAGGAGCACCAGCCACCCCGACATGCCGCCGAGCTGCAGCAGCGTGTACACGTTGAGGAACGGCACCCACGCCTTGAACGACTCTTCGCCGCTCTTGCGGAAGACGGCGGCCAGCGCGAGGGCGACCCAGACGTAGACGACGACCGACAGCAGCGTCGAGGTGAGCGCGAGGGTGGTGACCATGGAGGTGTCTGCGGTGGTCATGGCGATGTGCGCGCGAGGCCGATGGCCCGGCGCTTCCCCCTCTCGGCAAGGCGCTTCGCGGTGCCCGAAGGCGCCAGCTGACGGATGAACGATCTCAACGATACGGTCATGGCGATCCGGCGCCAGAACCCCCGGCTGCGGGCGAGGGCGCGCCGCTCCCCGTCGACGACCCGCCAGAAGGCGGCCGCGTCCTCCGCCGCGAGGGCGGACCCCGAGAAGACCGCACGGTCGGCCTCGACGGCCAGCAGCCCGCCGTGGGCGGTGCCGAAGGCCGCGGCGAGCTCGGGCCGGGTGAGCCTGCGCGGCGCCTCGCGGCCGGCATCCACCGCCGCGTCGACGTACTCGTCCCAGCCGCCGGCCACCCGGGCTGCGGGCGTCGGCGCGCGTCGGCGGCTGCGGCGGCGGGAGGCCTTGGCCGCGAGCACCACCGCGAACGGACCGATCAGGACCAGAAGCGCCAGCGACAGGATGCCGGCGATGCGCAGGACGGGCCACAGCCACGCCAGGTCGGGCCCCGTCGTCGCGGTTTCGTCGTCGCGCCGCACCGTGTCCTCTTGCAGCGGCTCGGGCGGCACGACCTCTTCGACGGCATCCGGACGCACATCGGTGACGTTCTCGGGATCCCGCTGCTCGGTGACATCGAGCGCGGGAGAGACCTCGTGCTGCGGCGTCACGTCGATCGGCGCCCACGTGCCGTCCGCGGACTGGACCTCGGTCCACGCCGCGACATCCTCGCCACGGCAGACGGCGTCCTCGCACACCGCGAGGCCGGGGTCATCGCTGTGCAGCCGCACCCCGACGACCACGCGCGCGGGGAATCCGAGCTCGCGCGCGATGAGGGCGACCGCGGTGGCGAACTGCTCGTCGTCGCCGACGGCGGCGACGTAGCTGCCGTTCGCCGCCGCACGCGGATCGGTCTCGCGCTCCAGGAGCCGGGTGAACATGGTCTGGATGCGGGCCAGCGAATGGCCGGCCGCGCTCGGCTGGAACGCGTAATCCCCGAGCGACCGCGTCCAGACGGCCGGCTCCTCCCCTGCGGTCAGGGCGTGGCTGAGGTAGCCGCGCTCGCGGAGGAGATCGACGAGACCGGCGAGCGCGGCGCCGTCCGTGCCGTTCGCGTGCCGGTCCGTCCACGTGCGCAGCGCCTCGGGCGCGGGCACCGCCGAGGCCGGCGCTCCCGGAGCGACCAGCGTCTGCAGTTCAGGGTCGGCGATCACGGACGCCTCGATGCGCACGACGTCGCCGGGCGCGAGGCCGCCGCCCGCGGTCTGCACACCGGCGGCCGCATCGCGGTTGTAGTAGAAGCCGTCGGCGAGTGCGGAGGCCCGCGGACCGTCGAAGCCCACCGAGGTCGCGCCGGCGACCGTCGGCATCCAGATCCCGGACCACTCCGCGATCCGGATCTCGAGATCGGCCGCCCCTGCGCCCCGGGCATCCAGCATCGCCGGCACTCTCACGAACCGGGCATCGGCGGCGGCGCCCTCGGTACCGCTGCGGAAGACGCTGCCGTCGTACTCGTCGAGGGTCGCCAGCCGCACCCGCTCCGGTGCAGGGCCCTGAGACGAGACGGTGAACAGCTCTGCGCGGGCGCGGTCGTCGGCGAACAGCGAGCGATAGTCCACGAGAGGGCTGACGGCGCGCGACATCGCGAGCTCGGGACCGGCGGCCTCGCGCAGCACGTCGCGCTCGGCTCCGCGAGCCGCGAACGGCACGACCGCGACGGCCGCCGCCAGAGCGGTGACGATCATCCCCGCCCCCAGCGCCGTCCGTCTGCGATCGACGCCGGAGGACCGCCGGTACGGGCGCACCCCGCTTCCGGCGACGGCGCGGGCGAGCGCTCGCTCCCGCTCGTCATGACCGCGCCACGCGAGCCACAGCAGGCAGGTGAGGAGTGTTCCCGCCCCGATGGCGGTCTCGACGGGCGCGTACAGGACGACAGAGCCCACGCTCAGCGGGTCGCTCACGGTGGCGGCGCCGAACAGCAGACCGAACGAGACCATGCCGATCGCGACGGGCACCGCGGCGTAGGCGGCGTGGTCGGCACGCCACGCGAGCCGCAGCAGGACGACGGTTCCGACGAGGAAGACGAGGAACGCGGGGACGAGGAGGTTGCGGTAGACGCCGACGGGGAGGTCGACGGTCACGAGATCCTTGGGTCCGGTGACGACCCCGGACGCGAGCTCCGCGAGCCCGCGGGCGAAGGATGCCGGATCCCCTGTCCGGGTGGGGACGGCCAGCGGCACTCCGAGGAGCAGGAAGGCACCGGCGACGACGACGGCGGTGGGCCAGCCGGTCCAGCCGCGGCGGGCACTGATGGCCGCGATCAGGATCGCGGCGAGGACCGCGCCACCGGCGGTGACGGCGAGCCAGGGTGTTCGGTACACCGGCCAGGCCGCGGCGAGCGCGAGTGCCGCGACGGCGGCCCCGAACACCAGTCCCGCGGCCACGCGCGCGAAGGCGCCGCCCCGCGCGGGCGTGCGGGGCGCGGCATCCGTTCGCCGGCTCACGACGCGGCCCCGCGCAGAAGCAGCCCGGAGAGGTCGTCGAGGGTGCCGACCGTGAGGACGTTCATGCCCGACACCGCGCGCATGCGGGGGTGGGCGCGCTCATCGCAGACGACGCCGACGACGACGGTGTCGGAGCCGAAAGCCAGCGCCGCCTGCTGCAGTCGGGTGAGACCCACCGTGGAACCGACCACGACGAAGGCGATCGACAGGTTCCGCGCAGACTCCGCCGCCAGGCGGCACACGTCCGCCACGGACATCGTGCTCTCGATCAGATCGACACCGCTGAAACCGTCGAGGAGCGCGCGGGGGGAAGCCGAGGGAAGGTGGCGGATCGCGCGGACCCGCCCGCGGACCACGCGCGGGATGCGGGAGCCGGTGACGACGGCGACCTCGCGCGCGTCGCGCACGGCCCGCAGCCCGAGCGAGGCCGCGCACGAGACGGCGAGCTCGTACTCCTCGCCGTCGAGGTACTCCGACTCGGCGGCGGCGAGCACCACGGCCATGCGGGAGCGACGGGACTCCTCGTACTGGCGGACCATCAGGCGCCCGGTCTTGGCGGTGGACCTCCAGTGGATCTGACGGCGGGAGTCTCCCGGTGCGTACTCGCGGATGGCGTGGAACGACATGTCGGCGTCGACGAGCCGACGCGTGGGGCTGCCCTCGAGGTCGCGGATCAGCCCGGCGCTGGTGGTGGGGATCTCGACCGTGCGGGGGTGGACGTACAGCTCGTGCACGTCCTCGAACGACCGCTCCCGGCGCAGCAGCCCGACGGGGTCGCCGCGCACCGTCGTAGCGGGCCCGATCCGCACCACCCCTCGGCGCAGCGCGGGGATCTCGAGGGGCTCGACGACCCGATGACCGGGCCGCAGCAGCGGCACCCCGAACTCCACCAGCCCCGCCCCCACCGGGATGTCGATGCGGCCGGGAAGCGCAGCCCGGGGGCCGTGGTTGCGCACGACGATCTCGCCGACGACGTCGTCACCCGCGGTGACGCGCTCGTGCTGCAGGGTCAGGTCGACGTCGTACGCGCGTGCACCGAAGAGGAAGGGGACCGCGGCCACCAGCAGGAGCAGCGCCGCCGCCCCCGCGGTCATCCATTCCACCCAGCCGAATGAGATGCCCAGCCCCAGGCCCGCGGTCGCGACGAGCGCGATCAGCGCACCGGCGGGACGGACGGTGCTCAGGGCGGCGCGCGCGGCGGCGTGGAGGGCGATGTCGACGGCGGCCGACGCCCGCGTCCACTGCACGACCGCGCGCAGGGCCGCGCGTGCCGCGGGGCCCTCGCGGCGCGCGGCCGCGGTGGCCGTGAGCTCGGTGCCCCCGGCGCTGCCGGTGACCGCCGACGTGCGGGTGAGACGGGATTCGGTGAGGCTCATACGGCCTCTCGGCGGCTGGGCGGGTCGACGTCGAGCAGCACCTGGCCGATGACGGCCTCCTGCGTCACCCCGTCGAACTCGGCCTCGGGGTGGAGGATGAGGCGGTGCGAGAGCACCGCCACGGCGAGCGCCTTGACGTCGTCGGGGGTCGCGTAGGTCCTCCCCTGCGCTGCTGCGCGGGTGCGGACGACGCGGGTCAGCGCCAGGGCGCCGCGGATGCTGACGCCGAGCCGCACCTCGTCGGCCGAGCGCGTCGCGTCGACGAGGCGGGCGATGTAGTCCAGGACGAGGGCGTCGACGTAGACCTGCCCGGCGACGTCCGCCATGCCGATGAGTGTCTGCGGGGTGATGATGGCCGGCAGATCGGCGGTCGCGACGGCGGCCCCGTCGAGGATCCGCACCGTGGCGGCGTGGTCGGGGTACCCGAGCGAGGTGCGCATCATGAAGCGGTCGAGCTGCGCCTCGGGCAGCCGGTACGTGCCCGCCTGTTCTACGGGGTTCTGGGTGGCCAGCACCAGGAACGGCACGCCCACCTTGCGGGTGACCCCGTC
This sequence comes from Microbacterium sp. ARD31, assembly GCF_031844425.1. Taxonomy (NCBI): domain Bacteria; kingdom Bacillati; phylum Actinomycetota; class Actinomycetes; order Micrococcales; family Microbacteriaceae; genus Microbacterium; species Microbacterium sp. ARD31. The sequence goes on along the minus strand of NZ_JAUZVE010000023.1, from coordinate 20,199 downwards.
GATCGTCACCCGCCCCTCCTCCATGACCTCCAGCAGCGCCGCCTGCGTCTTCGGGCTGGCGCGGTTGATCTCGTCCGCGAGCACGATGTTGGCGAAGATCGGGCCGGCGTGGAACTCGAAGACGCCCTCTTTCTGGTCGTACACGCTGACGCCCGTGATGTCACCGGGAAGGAGGTCGGGGGTGAACTGGATGCGGGTGTTGGTCCCCTGCACCGACTGGCCCATCGCGCGGGCCAGCGAGGTCTTGCCCGTGCCGGGCACGTCTTCGAGGAGGACGTGCCCCTCGCTGAGCATCGCCGTGAGGACGAGCTCGACCACGTGGCGCTTGCCGAGCACCGCCCGCTCGACGTTGTCGGCGAGCTGCCCGAAGGTACGGGCGAACCAGGCGGCCTGCTCTGCGGTGACGGTCATGTGTTCCTCGTGTCGTGAGTCGGCCGGATGCCCGGCGGAGATGTCGGTGGGATGTCAGGGCTGGGGGTCGGCCGGCGGACCGGGCTCGTCGGGCGGCAGATTCGGCGTGCAGGAGGCCGAGAACGACGTCGCGACCGGGGCGAGGCCCCAGCCCTGCGCGTTCCAATTCGCCGTCACGGCGATGCCCTCCACGCTCGCGGCGCCCACGGGCACGGTCCAGGTGTCGGGTGTGTGCGGCAGCAGCGCACCGGAGGCGTCGTAGTACCTCAGCGCGGCGTTGCCGAACGTCACGGCCGCCTTCGCCCCCGTGGGGTCGTTCGACGAGTCGGCCCGCGGAAGCAGCTGGCCCCCGCCCACGCAGGACTCCACCCACCACCGGGCCTGCACCTGATAGGGCGCGCTCCCCGCAGCCGGCACGACGGTCGCCCACGGCGTCGCCCGACTCCAGAATCGGTGGACGTAGCGGACCTGGATCCCGGGGTCGGTGCCGAAGACGGTGGTGGGCGGGCCGCCGGAGATCTCGACCTCGTTGTTGTTGGGGATGCGCTCGGTGGTCGTGGGCTGGGCGCGGATGACCCACTCGGCGCGATCGGGCGCCACGTTCGGCACGGAGTCGACGACGAACGTCCATCCCCGCGGGGCACGGCCGGACTGCTGCGCCTGGACGGTGGCGGTCGTGGTGGCGCGGCCGAAGGACGTGCCGTCGGCGTGGGACTCCACGCACATCGCGTAGCGGTACTCCTCGCCGTCGGGCAGATTCGCGAACGTCGCCGTCTCACCGTCCGGCGAGGTGAGGCAGGGCAGCCCGTCGCGGACGATTCCGTACCGCAGCGACGACCCGTCGCCGTTCAGGGTCGCCGTACCGCGCGCGGTCACTGTGGAGGTGCCGTCGCCGTTGGAGACGGAGCTCAGCGTCAGCTGGGGGTTCAGGGGGCGTCCGATGCCGTTGGTCTGGACCTCGGCACCGGCACCGGCCACCGTCCCTGCGAGTCCGGGCGGGACGGTGAAGCGCGAGACCGGCGTCACGGTGACCGTCGTCCGGGAGTTCGTGCCCACGCGGTACGCGGGCACGTCGAGCCGTGAATCTCCGCGGCCGACCGGAACCGACACCGTCTCTCCGGTGGCACTGGTGATCTCGACGCTTCCCGTCTGCGCGGTATCGATCCCCTCGATCCGCAGCGCGACGATCCCGCCGTCTCCCGAGGACGTCACGACGGCCCGCGCGGTGACCGCTGTCGGCGAGGCCGGCGGGTCGTAGGCCCAGCCGGTCGTCCGGACGGCGGATCGGGACTCGCCCACCGCGTTCACGGCGACGGCGGTGTACTCCCGTTCCTCGCCGTTCGGGGCGCTCACCGTCGGGCAGGAGCCGTCCGGCGCGCACCGCGCGACCACGTCGCCGCGCGATCGCACGACGAAGCCGGTGAGTGCGGGGTAGGCCTCGCGGGCGGGACCCGGGTCGACCCGCAGGGTGAGCGTGCCGTCGCCGTATCCGGTCTGTGCGATGCTCGCCGGAGCCTTGGGGAATCCGAGCAGGTCGAGGGTGACCCGGCCGTCACGCTCGCCGTTGGTGCGGCGCTGCTGCGCGTCTCGGACCGAGAACGCGGCGGTGCACGATGCACCCGGGGCGTCGGCCTCCCACGACGCGGCCACGGCGGTCGGTGAGGCGACCCTGAAGCTCACCCCGACGCACGAGCCCGTCGCGCGCACGTCGGCGAGCTCGAGCGGGGTCCCCGGCAGCGGGTTGACCTCTCCGGCGGCGCCGACCACCTCGATGACGCACGAGGACCCGGCGGCCTGCGAGCACTGCCGCTCCACGGTGCCTCCCCGCGGCAGCACCGAAGGCGCGGCCCCGACCCGCAGGATGAGGCGCGCGGACGCGGCGTCCGGGTGGCTGGTGACCGAGACCGTCGCCAGCTCTTCGGCTCCCGGCAGCGCACGGTCCGCGCCTGTGACGGTGACGGTGGACCCGCGCTGGGTGACCTCGAAGGCCGTGCCCTCGTACGAGACGGCATAGGACACGGCATCCCAGTCGGAACGCAGCTGCCAGCGCGTCATGTCGCGCAGATCGTAGGTGGCGGTCTCGCCGGGCCCCACCGTCAGCGACGCCGCCCGCAGCTCGGGCTGGGGGTCGAGGGCCCGGATCAGGATCGGCACCGACAGGTAGGTCCAGTCCTCCTGGCCCGCCAGGCGCACCGGGACCCGGCAGGAGTCGGTCCACGGCGCACCCGCGCCCGCGTCGTACCTGACGGTCGTGGCCGACACCACCGCACACGTGCCTTCGGCACGGGCACCGGAGGCCACCGGGTCCGGCCCCACCTCGATCGTGCTGCCCCGTGGAGCGGCGACCAGAGCGGCCATGTCGATGTCCACAGACTGCAGCTCGGTGACCTTGGGCATCTCCGCGTCGGAGCGCAGGGCCAAAGCGAGGTCCTCGTCGCCGGGGATGCGGAGGAAGGCGTATGTCGTCACCTCTCCCGAGGACGCCTCGCCGGTCACGGCGAACGGCACGATCCGCGTGGTGTCGGGCAGCGGTCCGCTCAGCTCCACGCCGTCCACGGCAACGTCGTCGGGCTCTCCCCACAGCGAGACGCGCAGATCCGCGGGATCACCGCCCGACCAGGACACATGGCCGTCGAGGACGTCCACCCCCGACGGGAACTGCTCACGGGTCTCCGCGGTGAGAACCGTGTCTGTCACCACCGGGTGATCGGGCACGCTCTCCCGCACGACTCTCACCACGATGAGACCGCGACCGGTGTTCCCCGACGACGATTCCACGTCGTAGAGGAACGACATCGTGCCCGGCTGCTCGCCGGCCGCGATCACCGCCATCGTGTCGTCGACGCTGCGGATGCGGGCGGCCAATCGGGTGTGCTCGGGATTCGGGGAGCCGTCCTCGAGGGCGGCGGGCAGGTCGGGGCGGACGTCGGTGAGGACCAGCTCGCCCATGGTGGGATCGACGTCGTTGGCGAGCGGGCTGACCCGGATGACGCTCTCGGCGCCCGCCTGCACCTGGACGTAGTCGGTGTAGGTGACCGGACTCGGGTTGGACTGCGCGTCGAGCACGCCGATGCGGACCGTGCCCTCGCCCGTGGCGCCGAGCGCATCGACGACGCGATAGCGGAACGAGACCTGTCCGCTGGCTCCGGGCACCCCCGTGTAGAGGATGGACGCACCGTCGGCGGAGATCGTGGCCGCTCCCTGATCGGGTTGCGAGACGATGCGGTCGAGCGCCACCACGTCGCCGTCGGGGTCGGCGCCGTATCCGTCGAACTCGATGAGGGTGGACTGCCCGCTGAGAACCCGTCCCTCGAGGGTGTCGGGCAGGGGGGCGCGATTGGCCTCGTCGTCGAGCACGGTGATCCGCACCGTCGCGGTGTCGACCAGACTCGGGGACCCGACCGTCGAGATGGCGTACTCGACGGTGTAGTCCCCCGGTTCGCTGGGGGCCAGGTAGCGCAGCACGCCGCCGGAGCCGAAGGCGAGGGCGTCCGACGAGGAGGACGCCACCGAGGCGGGGTCCAGGAGCGGGGTGCCCCCGGCGGGCGCGATGTCGTTGTCGAGGACGGGGATGTCGATCTGCGCCCCCGCGCGCACGAGCGCCCGGTCGTCCACCGCGATCGGCGCGAGCTCGGGCGCAGGCGGGAGCAGGTACACCGTCGCCTCGCCCTCGACCCGGGCTCCGGCGTCCTCCGTGCCGTCGCCCACCGCATAGGTGACGGTGCCCAGCCGTCCGGCGGCTCCCGACGCGGTGGATCCGGACACGCGCAGGTGATTCTGGGCGACCGCGTCGACGGACAGCGTCGCTCCGGCATCCGGATGCGCCACCACGTCGCTCAGGAGCAGGACCCGCCGGGTCGGGTTGGACACCGCGGCGAAGACGTCGAGGGTAGCGTCCTCCTGCGGGTGCACGAAGGCGACGACCGGAGACGTGGCCAGCTGTGCCGGCGCGTCGGCGTCGAGGATCGTGATCCGGACCGTGCCCGAGGCATCCGCCGTGCCGTCCGTGACGGTGAAGCCGACCCGATAGCTGCCGGGCTCGCGGGCCACGACGTCGAAGGCGGTGGAACCGCCGACCACCGTCGCCGTGACCGCGGCGTCGTCGAGCACCCGGACCGACTCCAGCGACAGCGTGCCCGCCGTACCGGTGACGTGCGCGGCGACATCTACCGTGAGCCCGGAATCGACCGTGTCGACGACGGCGAAGGACTGCACCGCCAGGGCCGGTTCGGGCGAGACCCGGATCACGAGGGGCTTCACCGCGGTCGCCCCGGCGGTGTCGGCCACCGTCACGGCGAGCTCGACGAGCTGCTCGCCGCCGCCGCCGTCGTCGCTGTGCTGATAGACGACGTCGCCCGCCGGGGAGGCGGCGACGCTGCCGATCCCGGAAGGGTTGTCCACCGAGAGGAGCAGAAGGGGGTCGCCGTCCGGATCGACCCACCCCGGCAGCACCGGCACGGTCACGGTGCCGCCGCGCGCGACCTCGGGCTCGGGCCACTGCACCAGGCATCGCTCCACCCCGCACCACTCGGGAGCCGCGTTCGCGTCGCCGCCCGACACCGTGAGGGTCACCCTCGCCGGTTCCGAGCGCAGACCCTCCGCCGAGGTGCCGTCGGTCACGGCGTACGAGAAGCTCGCCGATCCGCTCGCGCCGGGCAGCACCCGCACCGCCAGCCGCTGGCCGTCGTCGGTGATCGTGACGACACCGAAACCGGGGTCCAGGCCGGTGACGGACTCCGGGTCGATCGCGAGCACGTCCTCGTTGGGATCGTGGTCGTTCATCAGCACCGGGAGCGAGGCGAGAGCGCCCGCGCGCACCCCGAACGCGTCCGGCTCGGCGATCGGCGGCTTGGGGTCGATCACGACGCTCAGCTGCTCGTCGCTCGGCACCGCCTCGGGGTCGGTCCGGTCATCGAGCGACCAGTCCTGGCTCGAGGGGACGAGCGCACCGTCGGGCACCGTCCACACCCAGCCGGTGCGGGTCTCGTTGAGGATGACCGCAGACCCGCTCTCGACGAACACCGGCCGTCGGTCGTCGGGCAGCTCCTCGTCCCCGTAGTCCAGCGCCGACGGCCCGGTGCGCGAGGACCACAGCACGCCGCCCAGGGCTCCCTGCGCGACCCACGCGGCGAACACCTCTCCGTCGTGCACGATCGGGCGGGCGGGGGTGCCGAGCACCGTGGTCCCGGTGCCGGTCACGATCTCGGCACCGGACCCGTCGGTCGCCACGCGCACGAGCGAGGTCTCGTCGGCCAGGTACACCGCGTCGCCGCCGGTGGCCGGTTCGCTGACCACGACCGTGCCGGTCGACGGGACCGCGACCGCGGCATCCGAGCCCGCCGTCCACACGTCGCCGTCGTCGGTGTCCACGAGCACCCACGCCGCGCCCGCGCCGGTGACCGCCGGCGCCGTGAGCCCCGACGCGGCGACCGCATCGCGCTCGATGAGGGCGCCGCCGGGGATGTCGTAGCGGATCACCGAGCCGTCCGCGCTCGAGTACGCCAGCAGCACGCCGCGCTCGTCCACCGCGATGGCATCGGCGACGTAGGCCGGCGCGTCCTCGTCCGACTCCGGGAACGGCTCGACCTGCATCCCGCCGCCGTCGGCGAGGCGTCCGGCGAAGACCGTCCCGGCGTCGGTGCGGTACGCGACGAAGTCTCCGGCGACGACGACGTCGGTCGTCCCGGCGGGTGTGGATGCGGCATCCCGCAGCGCCTCGTCGTCGAGGTCGACGGGAAGGGCCGGGTCGATCTCCACGAGCTTGCTGAAGCTGTCGCTGAAGAGGAAAGCGCCGTCGGCGCCGTGGACCACCTGGCTCGGATTGCTGATGCTGCGGACGGTGTCGAGCTCGCCGATCGCGGTGTTGACCCGCGCGTACCGTCGCCCGTCGCCGGTCTGCAGCGCCCACACCGCCGTGTCGACGTCGGGGGTCTCGCGGGCGTCGAGCCCCGGCCACACCACGCCGGCGACGATGACGACGGCGAGGGCGGCGGTGCCGGCGACGACGCCGGCGAGCGTGCGCCGCCGCATCACCAGGCGCCCGTCAGGAGGAGCGTTCCGACCACGCCCGCCCCGGCGATGCCCACGACCGCGGCAGCGACCCCCCACGGCAGAAGCCGGCGACGGGGGCGGTCGGGCGCCGAGATCTCGGTGTCCTCGTCTCGCGCGTACGACGTGACGTCGACTCCCGGCCGCAGCTTCCGCCGCACGTCGCGTTCGATGCGGCTGCGGGCGGGGCCGCGCAGGTCGCTGTCGTCGAAGTCGACACCGCGGGCCGCCGGGGCCCAGCCGTCGGTCGGCACCTCCACTGGCGTGCGCGCCAGACCGAGCTCGGCCTGCACGTCGCGCAGCGCGTCGGCGAACGCCAGCGCCGAAGCGTGCCGGCGGGCGGGGTCGCGGCTCATCGCGGTGGCGAGCACGGTCTGCAGCGATGCCGGCACGTCGGACCGAGCGATCTCGGTGTAGGTCGCGCGGGCGATGCGGCGGCGCAGCTGATCGCGGGAGTTCTGTCCGCGCTCACGCCGTTCGAACGGGCTGTGCCCGGCCAGGAGGGAGTACACCGTGGCCCCCAGGCTCCACACCTCGCTGGCGACCGTGCCCGACGTCTGCTCGGTGATCACCTCGGGCGCGCTCCACGGGATCGACATCGCCAGCACCTCGCCCGATCCCGCGCGGGCCAGCGACGACGAGATGCCGAAATCCGCGAGCACCGGGGCGCCGAACGTGGTGATCAGGATGTTGCTCGGCTTGACGTCGCGGTGGATGAGACCGGCCCGGTGCGCCGACTCCAGGGCGCTCGCCATGCGCACGCCGATCGCGAGCACCTCTTCCACCGGCATCCGCTCGATGCGGTAGCGCTGGGCGAGCGAGCCCGGGCAGAACTCCATCGAGATGTAGGGCCGGCCGTCGGCCGATATCCCCGCCTGGTACACCGTGACGATCGCGGGGTGGGCCGACAGGTGCGCCAGGACGTCGGCCTCGGCGTTGAACATGCGGCGGAGCTCGGGATCGCCGATGTCGCTCGGGAGCACCTTCACCGCGACGTCGCGACGGGGCATGTCCTGCTCGTAGAGGAAGACGTCGGCGAATCCCCCCGAGCCGAGGGGGCGGATGTAGGCCAGGCCGGGCAGGATCGGCGGAGAAGACGGCAGTCGAGTCGCCACCCATCCTCCCCCCGGGAACGCCGCCGAGAGTCGACGGGCGCGGGCGCGTGCGCGCCCGCGAGCCCGCCCATGCTAACAAAGCGCGAAGCCCCGGCAGGGTCTGTCCACAGCGGTTCGGCCGACCGCCGTCAGATCTCGGGTGGTTCGTTCGGGTCGAAGGGCGCATCGAGGGAGCGCGTCAGCTCGGCGAGCATCGCCTCGATCTGCGGTTCGACGTACGTCGCGACCGCGGCCTGGATGCGCAGGCGATGGTGCAGCAGCACCGCGCACACCTCGCGGCCCACCATGTTGGCGTAGTCGTCGGCGAGGCCGACCTCCTGCCGCAGCGCCGCCTTCGCCTCGTCGCTGAGCGGCGGCAGGTCGGGAAGCCGGCCGTCGACCTCTTCGGCCAGACCCGAGATGGTGAACAGGAACGGAGCTCCGGGGACCGGGTCGGGATCCAGCGGCAGACCCTCGAACTCCGGCTCGAGGCCCTCCCCCGGAAGATAGCTGCGTGACCGGTTGCGGGCGGCCTGCTGGTCGAGTTCGGCTTGCAGCCTCGGAAGGTTCCGCGCCGTGTAGTCGGCCACCGCATGGTCCACGATCGTCTTCACGCGAGTCGACAGTCCGTGCTGCACGCCGTGCGGCACGTCGGCTCCGAGGCCGGCCGCCGAGAGCACCGGTGAGCCGAAGCAGCGGCGACAGGGAGCGACGCGACCGCGGTGGGTGGCGGGCTGCCAGCGGGGAAGCCAGCGCAACCAGGCGTCCACGGCCTGGCTCACCTGCGTCTCGAGCGAGCGCTCCACACCCCCACGGTAGCGCCGATGCCGCGCTGTCGCCGGGATTCGCGGTGATCGTTCTCCCGCGGATGCCGCGACGGACGCCTCATTCGTCGGCGTCGTCCTCCCACGGCCACCGAGGACGCCGCGCCCGCGTGCGCACGAGCGCGATCCCGCCCCACCCGCACACCAGCCCGACCACGGCGACGACGACGCCGAACCACGACGTCGCGACGCCGCCCGCGGCGCCGACGGCGGTCGCGAGTCCCGCGCCGCCGAGGAGGGCGCCGAACCACACCCCGGCGAGGTAGCCGAGGAAGCTCGCCACCGCGCACCACCCCGCGGCGCCGTACGAGGGCCGCGTCATCCGCACCCCGGACCACAGCCCCGCCGCGAACGCGAGGGTCGCCAGAGTCGTGGCGGCGACGCCGGGGGCCGGGCCCAGCCCGCGCGTGGCGATGACGTCCTCGTCCAGGCCGAGGCTCAGCATCCCGAGACCGAAGATGAGGAGCGCGACGAACGACACGGTCGCCAATGCCAGAGCGACCCCGGGTCGCACGGACCCGGGGTCGCCGTCGGCGCGTTGCGACGTCACGGACGGACCAGCTGGGGCCCCGCCTCGAGCGTGCGCTCGTACTCCCGCTGCGCGGCGATGTTCAGTTCGGTCACGCGCTTGCCGCGCGAGGCGACCCACGCGCCGAACCAGATCGTGAGTTCACGGGCGAAGACGAAGGCCGCGATCGCCAGCGGCGCCAGCAGCTGTCCCTCCAGCAGGTCCGAGGCCTCGGACGCGGTCAGCATCCAGAAGGGGGCCTGGAAGAGCTGACCCAGCAGGTGTCCACCGTATGCGGCGAGTCCGACGAGGAGGCCGAGGATCACCCACAGACCCCAGCGGCCGCGGTTGATCGCTGCGCCGAGCAGCCAGAAGGCGAGGAAGAAGACCACGACCGGCACCCAGAGAGAGAAGGTGCCGAGCGCCGCGAGCGCCGTGGTGCCGACGTTCGCGGCGTCGACGTCGCCTTCGAGCGCGCCGATCCCGAGCCAGGCGCCGAGGTAGAGGAGGCCGAACACCAGGGCCGCGAGCAGGCCGATCCCGGCCGCCGCCGCGCGGTTGCCGCGCGGACGCGGCGCCTCGGGCGCCTGCACGAAGATGGGCTGGCCGCCGTACGACGCGGTGGCGGCGCCGGCGGTCGCGGCGCCGGCGGCGGTTCCGCCGGCAAGGGCGGCGTCATCGGTCGGTGCCGGCGCGGGGTGCGCGTCGCGCCGGTCGTACGCGTCGTGCTCGTGGTGCTCGCCCGAGGGCTCGCTCGCGGTGACGGCGGGCGCGTCCCACGAGCGATCGGAGCCGGGCGCGTCGTGGGACGAGGCGGCGGGCGCGTCGTAGGCGGAGGTGTGGACCGAGGATGCCGGCTCGTCGGCCCGCGGGGTGTACGCGTCTCCGGTGGAGGCGCTGTACGCGTCGTCCGCGTGGGTGGATGCCGCACCGGCGGTGTCGGGCGTGTGGTGGGTCTCGTCGGCGGGTGCGGAATCGACGGCGGCCTGGTCGGTCGCGGCGTCGCGGCGGGCGGCTTCGGCGTCCGCCAGGCCCTGGTTGGCCCGACCGACGACATCCTCGTCCGCGGGCGTGGGCTCTTCGACCGGCTCGCCGTACGACGACTTCGGGTCACTCATCGGATGCACTCCTCACGCAGGGGCCCTCCCCGCAGTGCGAGGGTAGCCGCCGGAAGGGCTCGCACCGCGCAGGCGTGCCGCAGGAGTCCCAGGCGGGGCGCGTGATTCGCCGCGCCGAGGTGACTATGGTGTGCACCATGACGTCGCTGTCGACTCCGACCACGGCGCGCGCCGCGGTGATCGCGGCGGCGGCCGTGCTCGCCGGCATCCTGCTCGCGGGATGCGCCCCCGAGGAGACCGCCGGGAGCGCGGAGACGGCGTCGCCCCCCGCGCCCGAGCCGACTCCGATCGCCACGGTGGCCGCGGACCCGTCGGCATCGCCCGAGGCGGCCGTGCGCATCCCCACCGACTGCCGCGCGATCCTGAGCGCCGAGGTGCTGGCGCAGCTGGAGGACGTCCCGCTGAACGACCCGGCGTTCGACCCCTCGGGCCCCCAGCCGGACGGAAGCCTCGTGTGCGTCTGGGCCGACCCCGCCGCCGACACGACCCATCTCACGACCACGATCAGCCGGATGTCGCGCGGGCCCGCGCTGGACCTGCTCAATGCTCTGGCCGACGACGAGGACTTCACCTGCTATACGCCCGACGGCGGCACGAGGTGCGAGAAGTCCTGGGAGAACGAGACCTATCCCGTCGTCGACGGACGGACGCTGTTCTGGCGCGACGATCTCCTCATCGACACGAGCTACTCCAACCTCGCCCCGGCCGGGTACACCGACGCCGTCGTGGCGAGCCTGTTCGCGTCCTGACCGCCGGGCCGCGGGTTCTCACCCGAAGATGTGCGCGTCCAGTCGTGCACCGTAGTCCTCCGGCATCCACCGCGTCTCGACGCTCGACAGCCACAGCCCGTCGATGAGCGTGTGCTCCTCGCGCACGCGGCCCTGCTCGCGGGTGCAGGTGAGCGCCACGGAGGACGACTCGCACGCGAAACCCTGCGAACCCAGCGCCGCCTCGGCGATCGGCGTCACGGCGGGATCGACCGAGGCCAGGGTCGTCACGATCGAGCCCGGCTGCTCGCGGGTCCACCGGCAGGTCACCCGCACCTGCGGCGCCAGCGCCTCGGCGACCGAGCCGGCCGCGGTCTCGGGCACCCCGCGGTCCTGGCGGAGGATCACTCCCGACGTCCAGGTGAGCTCGGACCAGAGCGCGTCCGGATACAGCCCGCGGCAGTCGACGGCGTCCAGGTCGAGGATCTGCGAGGCCGGCGGCTCCGGCGCCTGCGCGGCCCGTTCGCTGGCGCCGCGCAGGCTGTCGCCCACCCACGCCGCCGCCACGGGGAACATCGGCATCGCGAGCCACCCGAGCACGCCCACGACCGCGAAGCACGCCAGGATCGCGGGCACCGCGATCCACGTGCTGCGTCCGCCCGTGCGAGCCATCCCCACCTCCCCTTCCACGGTAAGCGGGACCCCATCGGATGCCGCGACACGGCGCGCAGGACGAGGCAGGGCCCCGGTCGTGAAACCGGGGCCCTGCGTCTGCGGACTTCTCAGGGGGGCGAACTCAGTTGTAGTTGCCCGAGAAGTCGTCGGTGGTGAAGCTGTCGAAGTCGACGTAGCTCAGGTCGGCGTCCGAGTAGGCGCCGTCCGAGGCGAAGATGCGGTTGGGGTACCGCTCGCTCTTGGCCTCTTCCGTGGCCTCGACCGTGACGTTGCGGTACTTCGCAAGTCCGGTTCCGGCGGGGATGAGCTTTCCGATGATGACGTTCTCCTTGAGGCCGACCAGCGGGTCGCTCTTGCCCTCCATGGCCGCCTGGGTGAGCACGCGGGTCGTCTCCTGGAACGAGGCGGCCGACAGCCACGACTCGGTCGCCAGCGACGCCTTGGTGATACCCATCAGCTCCGGACGACCCGACGCGGGGCGCTTGCCCTCAGCCACGGCCGCACGGTTGATCGCCTGGTAGCGCTTGAGGTCGACCATCTCACCCGGGAGCAGCGTCGTGTCGGCGTGGTCGACCACGGTGACCTTCCGCAGCATCTGGCGCACGATGACCTCGATGTGCTTGTCGTGGATCGGCACACCCTGCGACCGGTACACGCCCTGCACGCCGCCGACGAGGTACTTCTGCACCTCGCGGGCGCCCATGACACGCATGACCTCCTTGGGGTCGAGCGTGCCGACGAGGATCGGCTGGCCGACCGTGACGTGCTGGCCGTCCTCGACCAGCAGCGTCGCGCGCTTGAGCACGGGGTAGACGTGCGGCTCGTCGCCGTTGTCGGGCGTGAGGATGACCTTCTTGCTCTTGTCGGTCTCGTCGATCGTGATGCGACCGTCCGCCTCGGCGATCGGGGAGGCACCCTTCGGGGTGCGCGCCTCGAAGAGCTCCTGCACGCGGGGCAGACCCTGCGTGATGTCGTCGGCCGAAGCAGAACCACCGGTGTGGAAGGTGCGCATCGTGAGCTGCGTTCCCGGCTCACCGATCGACTGGGCGGCGATGATGCCGACGGCCTCGCCGATGTCCACCAGCGAACCGGTGGCCAGCGAGCGGCCGTAGCAGAGCGCGCAGACACCGACGGCCGAGTCGCAGGTGAGGACGGACCGCACCTTGATGGTCTCGACGCCCGACTCGATGAGCTGGTTGATCTCCGGGTCGCCGACGTCGGAGCCGGCGGCCAGAAGGACCTCGCCCTTCTCGTCGACGACGTCGACGGCCAGGGTACGGGCGAACACCGAGTTCTCGACGTTCGGGTCCCGCACGAGCACGCCGTCCGAGCCGATCGCGGCGATCGGCATCTCGAGACCCTTGGACGTGCCGCAGTCCTCTTCGCGGATGATGACGTCCTGCGAGACGTCCACCAGACGACGGGTCAGGTAACCCGAGTCGGCGGTGCGCAGCGCGGTGTCGGCCAGACCCTTTCGGGCGCCGTGCGTGGCGATGAAGTACTCCGCCACCGACAGGCCCTCGCGGTACGACGAGATGATCGGACGCGGGATGATCTCACCCTTGGGGTTGTTCACCAGGCCTCGCATACCGGCGATGTTCCGGATCTGCAGCCAGTTACCACGGGCGCCGGACGAGACCATGCGGTTGATGGTGTTGTCCTCGGGGAAGTTCTCCCGCATCGCCACCTGGACCTCGTCGGTCGCCTCGGTCCAGATCTTGATGAGCTCCTGACGACGCTCGGCGTCGGTGGTGAGGCCCTTCTCGAACTGCGCCTGGGCCTTCGCCGCGGCCTTCTCGTGCTTGGCGACGATCTCCTTCTTGCTCGGCGGCGTGAGGATGTCGCTCAGCGCCACCGTGACACCCGAGCGCGTGGCCCAGTAGAAGCCGGCGTCCTTGATGCGGTCCAGCGTCGCGGCGACCTCGACCTTGGGGTACTCCTCGGCCAGCTTGTTGACGATCTGCGACAGCTTGCCCTTGTCCGCCTGCTCGCGGACGAACGGGTAGCCCTTGGGGAGCGCGTCGTTGAAGATCGCCTGGCCGAGCGAGGCGTCCACGAGACCGTGGCGCTCGTAGCCGTCGGGGGCGTCGCCCTCGAGGAAGGCCAGACCCGGGATGCGGATGCGGACCTTGGCCTGCAGGTCGAGGGTGCCCTCGTCCTTGGCCAGGATCGCCTCGGACACCGAGCCGAACACACGCCCCTCGCCGGCTGCGCCCTCCTTGACCGTGGTCAGGTGGTGCAGACCGATGATCATGTCCTGCGAAGGCAGGGTCACCGGGCGGCCGTCGGACGGCTTCAGGATGTTGTTCGAGGCGAGCATCAGGATGCGGGCCTCGGCCTGCGCCTCGACCGACAGCGGCAGGTGCACGGCCATCTGGTCACCGTCGAAGTCCGCGTTGAATGCGGCGCACACGAGCGGGTGCAGCTGGATGGCCTTGCCCTCCACGAGCTGCGGCTCGAAGGCCTGGATGCCCAGGCGGTGGAGCGTGGGCGCGCGGTTGAGCAGCACGGGGCGCTCGCGGATGATCTCCTCGAGCACGTCCCAGACCTCGGGACGGTAGCGCTCGACGGCGCGCTTGGCGGCCTTGATGTTCTGCGAGTGGCCGAGGTCGATGAGGCGCTTGATCACGAACGGCTTGAACAGCTCCAGGGCCATCTGCTTGGGCAGACCGCACTGGTGCAGCTTCAGCTGCGGACCCACGACGATGACCGAACGGCCCGAGTAGTCCACGCGCTTTCCGAGCAGGTTCTGGCGGAACCGACCCTGCTTTCCCTTGAGCATGTCGCTCAGGGACTTCAGCGCACGGTTGCCGGTGCCCGTGACGGGACGGCCGCGGCGGCCGTTGTCGAACAGCGCGTCGACGGCCTCCTGCAGCATCCGCTTCTCGTTGTTGACGATGATCTCGGGGGCACCGAGGTCGATCAGGCGACGGAGGCGGTTGTTGCGGTTGATCACGCGGCGGTACAGGTCGTTGAGGTCGGAGGTCGCGAAGCGGCCACCGTCCAGCTGCACCATCGGACGAAGCTCCGGCGGGATGACCGGGACGACGTCGAGCACCATCGCGGCCGGGCTCATGCCGGTCTGCAGGAACGAGTTGACGACCTTGAGCCGCTTGATCGCACGGATCTTGCGCTGCCCCTTGCCCTCGGCGATCTGCAGGTGCAGGTTGTCGGCCTCGGTCGCGAGGTCGAACGCCTCGAGGCGCAGCTTGATGGCCTCGGCGCCCATGTGGGCCTCGAAGTACTGGCCGAAGCGGTCCTGCAGCTCGTGGAAGATCTCGTCCTCGCCCTTGAGCGAGCCGACCTCGAGGGTGCGGAAGTCCTCCCACACCCGCTCGAGCTTGGCGATGGAGTCATCCGCCTGCTTGCGGATCTGCGCCATCTCCTTCTCGGCGGCGTCCTTGACCTTCTTCTTCTGGTCGGCCTTGGCGCCTTCCTCCTCGAGGGTGGCGAGCTCCTCCTCCAGCTTGGCCAGACGCGAGGCGATGCGCGCGTCGCGGCGGTCGCCGAGCGTCTTGAGCTCGAGGCGGATGTTGTTCTCCTGCGTCGCGAGGTCGCGGTGGCGTGCGTCCTCGTCGACCGAGATCACCATGTAGGCGGCGAAGTAGATGACCTTCTCGAGGTCCTTCGGCGCCATGTCCAGCAGGTAGCCCAGACGCGACGGGACGCCCTTGAAGTACCAGATGTGGGTGACGGGCGCGGCGAGCTCGATGTGGCCCATGCGCTCACGGCGGACCGAGGACTTGGTGACCTCGACGCCGCAGCGCTCGCAGACGATGCCCTTGAAGCGGACGCGCTTGTACTTGCCGCAGGCGCACTCCCAGTCGCGGCTGGGTCCGAAGATCTGCTCGCCGAAGAGGCCGTCCTTCTCGGGCTTGAGCGTGCGGTAGTTGATGGTCTCGGGCTTCTTGACCTCGCCGAACGACCAACGACGGATGTCGTCGGCGGTGGCGAGACCGATGCGAAGCTGATCGAAAGTTGTTGACTCGAGCACTGGTTCTCCTGTGTCGGAAATTCTTTAGAAAGATCGGTGAGAGGGCCGCCCGCGGAACGGGCGTGCCGACATCAGATCTCGTCGATCGACGAGGACTCGAAACGGCTGGAGAGGTTGATGCCGAGTTCCTCCGCCGCACGGAAGGCGTCGTCGTCGGTGTCGCGCAGGTTGACCGCCGTGCCGTCGGCCGAGAGGACCTCGACGTTCAGGCAGAGCGACTGCATCTCCTTCATCAGGACCTTGAAGGACTCGGGGATGCCGGGCTCCTGGATGTTCTCGCCCTTGACGATCGCCTCGTAGACCTTCACCCTGCCGAGGATGTCGTCGGACTTGATCGTCAGGAGCTCCTGCAGCGCGTACGCCGCACCGTAGGCCTCGAGTGCCCACACCTCCATCTCACCGAAGCGCTGGCCGCCGAACTGCGCCTTACCACCCAGCGGCTGCTGCGTGATCATCGAGTACGGGCCGGTCGAGCGCGCGTGGATCTTGTCGTCCACGAGGTGGTGGAGCTTCAGGATGTACATGTAGCCCACCGAGATCGGCGCCGGGAACGGCTCGCCGGAGCGACCGTCGAACAGACGCGTCTTCCCGGTGGAGTCGATCAGGCGGTCTCCGTCGCGCGTGGGGAGCGTCGAGTCGAGCAGACCCGCGATCTCCTCCTCGAACGCGCCGTCGAACACCGGAGTCGCCACCTTCGTGCCGGGGGCGGCCTCACGTGCCTCCTCGGGCAGGCGCACGGCCCATTCGGGGGTGCCCTCGACCTTCCAGCCCTGCTTCGCGATCCACCCGAGGTGGGTCTCGAGCACCTGGCCGAAGTTCATGCGACCGGGGATTCCGAGCGGGTTGAGGATGACATCGACCGGCGTGCCGTCGGCGAGGAAGGGCATGTCCTCGACGGGGAGGATCTTGGCGATGACGCCCTTGTTGCCGTGACGGCCGGCGAGCTTGTCGCCCTCGGTGATCTTGCGCTTCTGGGCGATGTAGACCACGACGCGGCGGTTGACGCCCGAGCCGAGCTCGTCGTCGCCGTCCTCGGCGTTGAACTCCTTGACGGCGATGATCGTGCCCTGCTCACCGTGGGGCACCTTCAGCGACGTGTCGCGGACCTCGCGGCTCTTCTCGTTGAAGATCGCGCGGAGCAGGCGCTCCTCGGCGCTGAGCTCGGTCTCGCCCTTGGGCGTGACCTTGCCGACCAGGATGTCGCCGGGGCGGACCTCGGCACCGATGCGGATGATGCCGCGCTCGTCGAGGTCCTTCAGCAGGTCCGGGCTGACGTTGGGGAGATCACGGGTGATCTCCTCCTTGCCCAGCTTCGTGTCGCGGGCGTCGACCTCGTACTCCTCGATGTGGATCGAGGAGAGGGTGTCGTCCTTCACGAGGTCCTGGCTGAGGATGATCGCGTCCTCGAAGTTGTGACCCTCCCACGTCATGAACGCCACGAGGAGGTTCTTGCCGAGGGCGAGCTCGCCGTTCTCGGTCGCGGGACCGTCGGCGATGACCTCGCCGGCCTCGATGCGGTCGCCCGCCGAGACGATGACGCGCTGGTTGTAGGACGTGCCCTGGTTCGAGCGGTCGAACTTGCGCAGGAAGTAGTCCTGCGTGCCGCCCTCGTCCAGCTGCACGGTCACGACGTCGGCCGAGACCTCGAGCACCACGCCGGCCTTGTCGGCGGTGAGCACGTCACCTGCGTCGATCGCGGCGTAGCCCTCCATGCCCGTGCCGACCACCGGCGACTCGCTGCGCAGCAGCGGGACGGCCTGACGCTGCATGTTCGCACCCATGAGGGCGCGGTTGGCGTCGTCGTGCTCGAGGAAGGGGATGAGCGAGGTGGCCACCGACACCATCTGGCGCGGCGAGACGTCCATGTAGCCGATCTCCTCGGCGGGGATGAGGTCGACCTCGCCGCCCTTGGAGCGGGCCAGGACGCGGTCCTCGGCGAAGTGCCCGTCGGCCTTCAGCGGCGCGTTGGCCTGGGCGACGATGAAGTCGTCCTCCTGGCTGGCGGTGAGGTACTCGATCTCGTCGGTCACGCGACCGCCGACGACCTTGCGGTACGGGGTCTCGATGAAGCCGAACGAGTTGATGCGCGCGAACGACGCGAGCGAGCCGATGAGGCCGATGTTCGGGCCTTCCGGCGTCTCGATCGGGCACATGCGGCCGTAGTGCGAGGGGTGGACGTCACGGACCTCGACGCCGGCGCGCTCGCGGGTCAGACCGCCCGGGCCGAGGGCCGAGAGGCGGCGCTTGTGCGTCACCTCCGACAGCGGGTTGGTCTGGTCCATGAACTGCGAGAGCTGCGACGAGCCGAAGAACTCGCGCACGGCCGCCGCGGCGGGCTTCGCGTTGATCAGGTCCTGCGGCATCACCGTGTCGATATCGACCGAGGACATGCGCTCCTTTATGGCGCGCTCCATCCGCAGGAGACCCAGACGGTACTGGTTCTCCATCAGCTCGCCGACCGAGCGGACGCGGCGGTTGCCGAGGTGGTCGATGTCGTCGATCTCGCCCTTGCCGTCGCGCAGGTCGACCAGCGCCTTGACCACCGCGAGCATGTCCTCGCGGCGCAGCGTGCGCACGGTGTCGGCGGCGTCGAGGTCGAGGCGCATGTTCATCTTCACGCGGCCGACCGCGGAGAGGTCGTAGCGCTCGGCGTCGAAGAACAGCGAGTGGAACATCGCCTCCGCGGTGTCGAGCGTCGGCGGCTCGCCCGGGCGCATGACCCGGTAGATGTCGAACAGCGCGCCCTCGCGGCCGGAATTCTTGTCGACCGCCAGGGTGTTGCGGATGTAGGGGCCGACATTGACGTGGTCGATGTCGAGCACCGGGATCTCGGTGACGCCGACGTCGTCGAGTGCCTTGAGAAGCTTCTCCGAGATCTCGTCGCCGGCCTCGGCCCAGATCTCGCCGGTCTTGCCGTTGACGAGGTCCTCGGCGATGTACTGGCCGACGAGATCCTCGTCGGTCGCCTTGAGGAACTTGGTGCCCTTCTCGCCGATGAGGCGGGCGTTGCGGGCGTTGAGCTTCTTGCCGGCCTCCAGCACCACCTCGCCGGAATCGGCGTCGATGAGATCGACCGAGGCCTTGAAGCCCTTCAGGCGCTCGGCGTCGAACGGCACGCGCCAATCCGCCCCGTCCCGCTCGTAGGCGACGCGGTTGTAGAAGGTCGAGAGGATCTCCTCGCCGTCGAGGCCGAGCGCGAACAGCAGCGAGGTCACCGGGAGCTTGCGCTTGCGGTCGATGCGTACGTGCACGATGTCCTTGGCGTCGAACTCGACGTCGAGCCAGGAGCCGCGGTACGGGATGATGCGGGCGGCAAACAGCAGCTTGCCGGACGAGTGCGTCTTGCCCTTGTCGTGGTCGAAGAACACGCCCGGGGAGCGGTGCATCTGCGAGACGATGACGCGCTCGGTGCCGTTGACGATGAAGGTGCCGTTGTCCGTCATGAGCGGCATGTCGCCCATGTAGACGTCCTGCTCCTTGATGTCCTTGACGGACTTGGCGCCGGTGTCGGGATCCACGTCGAACACGATCAGGCGCAGCGTCACCTTGAGCGGGGCCGCGAAGGTGATGCCGCGCTGGCGGCACTCGTCGACGTCGTATTTCGGCTGCTCGAAGGTGTAGCGCACGAATTCGAGGAGCGCCGTCGAGGCGAAGTCGGAGATCGGGAAGACCGACTTGAAGACGCTCTGGAGGCCCTCGTCGGCGCGCCCGCCCTCGGGCTCGTCCACCATCAGGAACTGGTCGTAGGACGCCTTCTGAACCTCGATGAGGTTCGGCATCTCGGCGACTTCCCGGATCTTGCCGAAGAACTTGCGAATGCGCTTGCGACCGACCAGCGTATTGGCCATGAGACCTCGCTCCACCACTCAGCGTAGGGTGCCCGGGGAAGGCGAGAACGCCTCCCGTCACCGGGCTCGAAGGGCCGCCCCGCCGGACGATCAGCCCACCCGAACCGAATTCGTCTCCGTTCGCCGCACGCTCCCTGGGGAACGACGACCGCCCGAAGCGGCGTTAGCCCGCGAGCCGGAGCCCGCGGGCGTGAAGGCCGGCGCAGCCCCGGGGGGACTGCGCCGGATGCGATGGGCCGGATCGGCCCATCGACGGATTACTTGAGCTCGACCTTGGCGCCGGCCTTCTCGAGCTGGGCCTTGATCTTCTCGGCCTCTTCCTTGGCCACCGACTCCTTGACGGGCTTCGGGGCGCCCTCGACGAGGTCCTTGGCCTCCTTGAGGCCGAGGCCGGTGATCGCGCGGACCTCCTTGATGACCTCGATCTTCTTGTCGCCGGCGCCGGCGAGCACGACCGTGAACTCGGTCTGCTCCTCGGCGGCCGGGGCGGCGGCGCCACCACCGGCGGCCGGGCCGGCCACGGCGACGGCGGCAGCGGCCGAGACGCCCCACTTCTCTTCGAGAAGCTTGGCGAGCTCGGCGGCTTCGAGAACGGTCAGCGAGGAGAGATCGTCGACGATCTTGGCAAGATCAGCCATGTGCGGATTCCTTCAGGTATATCGGTTTGAACGGGTCGGTTTGTAAGGGGGAAACGGCTCAGGCCGCCTCGTCCTTCTTGGCATAGGCCCCGAACACGCGGGCGAGCTTGGCCGCCGGCGCGTTGACGACCTGGGCGACCTTGGTCGCGGGAGCCTGGATGAGGCCCACGAGCTTGGCGCGCAGTTCGTCGAGGGACGGGAGCGTGGCGAGTGCCTTCACGCCGTCCGGGTTCAGGGCGGTCGTTCCCATGGCGCCGCCGAGAATCACGAGCTTGTCGTTCGTCTTGGCGAAATCCACCGCAACCTTGGCGGCCGCGACCGGGTCGCTCGAATA
>NZ_JAUZVE010000022.1:0-140349 GCF_031844425.1 Microbacterium sp. ARD31 | reverse complement strand
CCAGCCGAAGCGGCGGACCAGGCGCCCGAAGTGGGTGTCCACGGTGATGCCGGGCAAGCCGAACGCGTTGCCGAGGACGACGTTGGCGGTCTTGCGGCCCACGCCGGGCAGGGTGACGAGGTCGTCGAGGCGGTCGGGGACCTCGCCGTCGAAGGTGTCGACCAGCGCCTGGCTGAGCTTGAGGAGGGAGTCGGTCTTCTGGCGGAAGAAGCCGAGCGGGCCGAGGAGCTGCTCCATGTGCTCGCGCGGCGCCGCGGCCATCGCCTCGGGCGTCGGGTAGGCGGCGAACAGCGCGGGGCTCGCGGCGTTGACCCGGCGGTCGGTGGTCTGCGCGGAGATCACCGTGACGACCAGGCACTCGAAGGGGTTGGTGAAGTCGAGCTCGGCGGCGGCGTCGGGGTAGGTCTCGGCGAGGATCCGGTCCATCTTGCGGGCCCGCCGCACGAGGGACGTGTCGGGCTTGGGGATCTGGATCGGCACGGCCACGCGGCCAGCCTACGGTCCGGCTCCGACACCAGCGGCAGGGCCGCGACCCAACTCACGGGTGAGGACATTGCCGCTTGTGAGCCAGACCACGGCTAGGATCGTGCCCGATCCCGAGGGCTTGGCACGGGACGCACCTATCTGGAGGAACGACGTGGACACCGACGTGCTTCGTCAGGCACCGCTGTTCAGCTCGCTGGACGACGAGGCGGCGACCGCCCTGGGCGGTTCGATGGCCGAGACCACCCTGCGCCGTGGCGACGTCCTCTTCCACGAGGGCGACTCCGGCGACAAGCTCTACATCGTCACCGAGGGCAAGGTGAAGCTCGGTCGCTCCGCCGCCGACGGCCGCGAGAACCTGCTGGCCATCATGGGTCCCGGCCAGATGTTCGGCGAGCTCTCCCTCTTCGATCCCGGTCCGCGCTCCGCCACCGTCACCGCGGTCACCGACGCCACCTTCGCGTCGCTCTCGCACGACGACCTGCTCCGCTGGCTCGAGGGCCGCCCGCAGGTCGCCCGCGGCCTGCTCTCCCAGCTCGCGTCCCGCCTGCGCAAGTCCAACGACGTCGTGGCCGACCTGGTCTTCTCCGACGTCCCTGGTCGCGTCGCCAAGGCCCTGCTCGACCTCGCCGACCGGTTCGGCCGCACCGCCGACGACGGCGTCCACGTCCACCACGACCTCACCCAGGAGGAGCTCGCCCAGCTGGTCGGCGCCTCCCGCGAGACGGTCAACAAGGCGCTCGCCGACTTCGCCTCGCGCGGCTGGCTGCGCCTGGAGCCCCGCTCCGTGGTGATCATGGACCTCGAGCGGCTCTCCCGCCGGGCCCGCTGAGACGTCACCGGAACTTCTTCGCCCCACCTGACCCCCGCCGCGACGCCTGCGTGCGTCGTACGTCGTGAGGGGGTTGCCGATGACCGATCGATCCGGGTTCGACGAGTTCGTCCACGCGCGTGGACCCGCACTCGCCCGCACGGCCTACCTGCTCACCGGTGACCACCACCTCGCCGAGGACCTGGTGCAGGCGTCGCTGGTGCAGGCAGCCAAGCACTGGGAGCGGATCGAGACCTCGCCCGAGGCCTACGTCCGCCGCACGATGTACCACCAGAACATCTCGTGGTGGCGGCGGCGCAAGGTCGCCGAGACCCCGCTGGAGTCCTACGACGCCCCGGCGCCGGCGGTCGACCCGACGGTCCGGCTGACCCTCGAGCAGGCGCTGCGCCGGCTCACCCCGCGCCAGCGGACCGTGCTGGTGCTGCGCTACTTCGAGGACCTCACCGAGGTCCAGACGGCCACCGCGCTCGGGATCTCCAGCGGCGCGGTGAAGTCCATGTCGCGCCAGGCCCTGAAGCGGCTGCGCGACCTCGCACCCGAGCTTGCCGACCTGGTGGGAGCAGAGGCATGACCACTCAGCTGCGCGAGGAGCTCGACGCCCTCGCCCGGACCCAGACCTTCTCCCCCGACCCGTCGGCGTGGGACCGCGGCCGGCGAGCGCGGCGCAACTCCCGGGTCGTCCGCGCCGCGGCGGCGATGGCAGTCGTGGCTGCAGCCGTCGGCGCGGGCACCCTCTCCCTGCGGCCGGACGCGACCGGCCCGGCCGGCGGCGTCGTGCCTGAGGGGGCGCTCCCCAGCGTGGTCCCGCAGGCGGAGGGAGACGTCCTGACCGACCTCGCGATCGGCCGCGCGTCCGTGGCCTACGTCGACGGATCGGCGCAGCCCGTGCTGGTCGACGCCAGCACCGGGACGGCGCACGAGGTCGACCTGCCCGACTTCCCGACGGCGGAGGTGTTCGACCTGTCGGAGGACGTCCGGGTCGGTCCGTGGCTGGCGCTGTCGCCCGACGGCACGCGGCTCGCGTACCCCACGGCGACGGTCGTGGACGACCCCGGACGGCCGCGCTCCTTCCAGGTCGCCTGGTTCCGCGTCGTCGACCTCACCACCGGCAAGACCGAGCTCGTCGCCCTTCCCGAGTGCGGGCCCACGCCGCGAGCAATGACGTGGACGCCCGACGGTGCGATCGCCATCGACGCGATGGGCCGTCCCTCCTTCGAGGAGAGCAACCCGGGGGTCGTCAGCTGCACCGTGGACCCCGTGGCCGACAGCTCCGGCTCGAAGCCGTTGCTCGGGGTCACCGCGCCGGGGGGTGGGGTCAGCGCGACCTTCCTCGGTTCGGACGTGCGCTACGAGGACCTCGTGGAGGGCCGGGCGCCTGACCCGGACGCTGTCGTCGACGCCGTGCCGTTCGTGACGTCCTCCCGCGAGGACCTCGACCGCCCCCTTCCTTCGGACACGTATCCCGGCGGCGCCACCGTCGTGCCGGTCGGGTGGGCTGACAACAGCCTCCTCGTCGCACAGGTGGGCAGCGACGTCGTCCTGCTCACCTCACCCGACCGACCCGAGTCCGAGTGGCTCTGGCGGACCGTGATCAGCGACGTCCCGGTCTCCGAGGGCGGGCTGAGCATCGCGGTCGACCTGGTCCCCGACCTCACCGGCGACCCGGATCAGGAGCTCACGCACGACTTCGGGAGCTGACCGGGATTTCCTAGGATCCGTGCCACCCGGCACGACGCCGGCCCGCGTCGTACGTCGTGAAGGGGGGTCCGGGTGATCACTGACGACGAGGCGGGCTTCGCCGAGTTCGTGGCGGCACGCCAGGCGGCGCTGTCCCGGACGGCGTACCTGCTGACGGGCGACCACCACCTCGCCCAGGACCTGGTGCAGGCGGCGCTGCTCCAGGCGGCGCGACACTGGGGCCGGATCCACACCTCGCCCGAGGCCTACGTCCGGCGCGCGATGTACCACCAGAACATCTCGTGGTGGCGCCGCCGCCGGGTCGCCGAGACCGCCCTCGGGCACCACGACAGCGCCCTCGCCGCCACCGACACCGACCTGCGCCTCACCCTCGACCAGGCGCTGGCCCGCCTCACCCACAAGCAGCGCACCGTGCTGGTGCTGCGCTTCTACGAGGACCTCACCGAGGTGGAGACGGCGCGCGCGCTCGGGCTCTCGACCAGCACGGTGAAGTCCACGACCCGGCAGGCGCTCACCCGGCTCCGGGTGCTCGAGCCCGAGCTGGCCGAGCTGATCGGAGCAGACGCATGAACGACCTCCGCACGTCCCTCCACCGCGTGGCCGACGCGGTCGAGCCGCTGCCCGTCGACGACGACCTCTGGCAGCGCGGGCAGCGCGCCCGGCGGAGGGCACAGGTCCTCGCCGTCGCGGCAGTGGTGGCCGTCCTCGCCTCCCTCGGCGGCGTGGTCACGCTCGTCTCCACCGACCGCGAGGCGCGTACGGCGACCGCGCCCGACGTGCCGGGCGGCGCCATCCCCAGCACGATCATGGACCTCACGGACCTCCGAACCTCCGACGAGCTCACTGTCGGTCGTGCCTCGGTCGCCTTCGTCAGCGACGACGGCAGGGCGGTCGTGGTCACGGCGCGTGACGGCGAGTACCACGCGCCCGACCTGCCGGGCTGGGACGGCGGGCTGCTGGACCTCAGCCCCGACGGGACCCACCTCAGCTGGACCATCGACACCGACCCCGAAGGACGACCGCGTGACGGGTTCGCGCTGGCGGACCTCGAGAGCGGTGACCTGAGGCTCATGTCGAGCGGCGCGACGGGATCGATCACCCCCGACGGGATCTCGTGGGCACCCTCGAGCCAGTGGCTGACCTGGTACGCCGACGACGCCGTGACGCGGACGAACATCACCTCCCACTCCCAGGAGACATCCGTCGTCGGCAAGGAGGTCGAGTGGGCGGCGGTGGACGACGACGGCCTCGTGACGTTCTATGCCGACGGGCCGCGTCAGTGGGCCGCGGACGGCGGGACCTACGGACGCAAGAGGATGGCCGGCGACCACGCCTTCGACGGCGCCCGCCGGGGCCGCAACGACGCCGCGATCGCATCTCCCGACGGCACGACGGTCGCACTCTCCTCGCATGCGGCCGTGTCGGCGGTGGACTTCCTGGGCACGGACCGCTTCGAGGAGCGGACGCTCGCGACCGACCTCTACCCCGACGGCGCCGTCGTGCGTCCCCTCGGCTGGGCCACCGACACGCTCGTCCTGGCCCAGGTCGACGGGCCGCCCGGCTCGTACGTCGAGGGTCCGCACCTGGCCCTCTTCAGCGCCCCCAACGCGCCAGAGCGGCAGTGGACCTACCGGGTGGTGAGCCGCGAGGTCCCGGACCAGGACGTCAGCATCGCGGTCGACCTCGTCCCTGACCTCGACGGCACGCCCTCGCAGCTGCTGACCCACGACTTCGACGCTCGGGACGGGGTCGACGATCCGCTCGCGCCGATGGGCATCGAGCTGTCGCTGTTCATCGGCCTCGGCGTCGCCGCCGCGATCGCCGTCCTCATGGCGCTCCGCTGGCTGTGGCGCCGCCTGCTCGGGTGAGTCAGGCGCGCGGGTCGCGGCCGGCGAACGCGGCGAGCCGGTCGTAGGCCGACGCGTCCGTGCCGACCTCCACCTCCGGTGCGAACGCCCCCTCGCGGTTCTCGTCGGTCAGCCCCTGCCGCATGAAGGCCGCGGCCCGCTCGGCCACCTCGTCGTCGAGGGGCTGCGGCCGGCCCAGCGCCCGGACCAGGTCCCACGTGTGCACACCGATCTCCGCGGTCGGCATGTCGGCCTGCGGCGCCCGGTCGTCCGGCTGGTCGTGCCAGTGGTGGAGCAGGTCGTCGCCGTGGTTGCGGAAGTGGCCGGCCCACTGCCCGTCCGGGACGTCGGCCGGCGCCGCCCAGTCCACGTCCTCGCCCCGTGCGTGCTGCAGGAAGTGCTCGGGCGCGGCGGCGAGGTGGGCGGCGAGCTGCCGGACCGACCAGTCACCGCACGGCGTCGGGCGGTCCCAGTCGTCGGCGTGGATGGAGGCGAGGGCGTCGCCGGCCTGGTCGAGGGCGCGCGAGAGGACGACGACAGCCTGGTGCGGAGTGGCCATGGCACCACTCCACCGCCAACCGGACCGGCACGCAAGGGTCGGTCGCGGAGGCAACCGGGACCTTCGCCCCTTTTTCCACCGCTCCGCACCGGGTGAGCATGCGTCCATGACCCCTGACCTGCCCCTGATCGAGAACGACCACGCCTGCGCCTGCGGGGAGCACGACGCGGCCCACCCCGAGCTGGACGCGCGCGTGATCCCGCACGCGCTGCGGCACGGCGCCATCCTGGGGGCACTGTCCCGGGTGCGCCCGGGATCGGCGATGGTGCTGGTCGCGCCGCACGACCCCCTGCCGTTGCTCGCCGAGATCGACCGCGAGGAGAACGGCGCGATCGCGGTGACCTACCTCGCCGAAGGGCCCGAGGCGTGGCGCCTGCTCCTGACCCGCGCGGCCTGACGGCACCGCCCGCGCGACCGCAGCAGGCGCGCGGCTCATGGGGGCTGCGCGACCGTCCGGGCGTGCTGTGGCTGGTCCTGGCGGTGCTGGTCGCACTGGCCCACCCGTGGGTGCCCGACGCCGTGTGGCTGCTCACCCACCTCGTGCTGCTGGGCGCGATGACCCACTCGGCGATGGTGTGGAGCACCCACTTCGCCGTGACGATCCTCAAGTCACCCCCGACGATCGACGACCGCCGGGTCCAGTCCCGGCGGCTGCTGCTCCTCCTCGTCGGCACCACGATGGTGGTCGTCGGCGTCCCCACCACCTGGTGGCCGCTGACCCTTGCCGGCGCGGTCACCGTCAGCACCGCGGTCGGGTGGCACGCCGTCCAGCTCGTACGACGCCTGCGCCGCGCGCTGCCCGGACGCTTCCGGGTGACCGTCCGGTTCTACGTCGCCGCTGCCGCCTGCCTGCCGGTCGGCGCCACCTTCGGCGTCCTGCTCGCCCGCCAGCCGGCCGACCCGTGGCACGGGCGGCTGCTCGCCGCGCACGTCGCGACCATGGCGCTCGGCTGGCTCGGGCTCACCATGACCGGCACCTTGGTAACCCTCTGGCCCACCATGCTCCGCACCCGGATGGACGACCGCGCCGAGCGGCTGGCCCGCCAGTCCCTGCCGGTCTTCCTCGTCGCCCTCCTCGTCATCGACGCCACCGCGCTGGCGGGGCTGGCCGTCGGCACCGCCGCCGGCATCGTGCTGTGGCTGGCGGCGCTCGCCTGGTGGGGCCGTGCCCTGGCCGCACCCCTGCGTCGGCGTCCGCCCCGCGAGCTCGGACCCGCGTCGGTCGGGCTGGCCCTGCTGTGGCTCGCCGGCGGACTCGTCGCGGCCGCGGTGACGGTCGCGACCCGCGGGGTCGACGACCTGGGCGACCTCGCGGGCCGGATCGCGGCGGTGGTCGCCGCCGGGTTCGGCCTCCAGCTCCTCACCGGCGCGCTCAGCCACCTCGTCCCCAGCGTCCTCGGCGGGGGTCCCAGCGTCGTACGGGCTGGGCAGCGCTGGCTGGAGAAGGGTGCCGTCGCCCGGCTCACGCTGGTCAACGGCGGCCTCCTGGTCTGCCTGTTGCCCGTGCCGTCGACGGTCCGCGTGGTCGCGTCCGTGCTGGTGCTGCTGGCCTTCGCCGCGTTCGTCCCGCTCATGCTGCGCGGCATCCGCGCCGCGGTGGCGGCCCGCCGCGCCCTGGTGGCCGGCGAGCCGGTCGAGACGCCCGAGCGCCCCGCGTGGTCGCTCGGCCAGCTCGCCGCGGCGACCAGCGCGCTCGCGCTGGTCGTGGCGGTCGCCGGTGTGCTGGCGGGCCCGGCCGCCTCCTCCGACCTGACGGCCGGGGCGGCGCCGACCGGCGAGACCACCACGGTCCGCGTGGAGGCGAAGGACATGGCCTTCCACCCGTCGACGATCGACGTGCCGGCCGGCGACCGCCTGGTCGTCGAGCTGGTCAACACCGACGACGAGGACACCCACGACCTCGTGCTGCCCAGCGGCGCCCACACGAAGCGGCTCGCCCCCGGCGACAGCGCGACCCTCGACGTCGGCGTGGTGGGCGCGTCCACCGAGGGCTGGTGCTCGGTCGTGGGACACCGCCGGATGGGGATGGTCCTCACCATCCGGGTCGGGTCCGACGAGCCGGCCCCGGCCGCCGACCACACCCACGTCGCGCACGGCTCGGGCCACGACGCGGCGGCCACCTCACCGGCGTACGACGCGACGCTCCCGCCGGTGCGCGGCCGGGTGCACCGGGTCGACCTCACGATCGACGAGACGGTCCTCGAGGTGGCGCCTGGCGTGTGGCAGCGACGGTGGACCTTCGACGGGCAGGCGCCGGGACCGGTCCTGCGCGGCCGGGTCGGGGACCGGTTCGTGGTCACGGTGCACAACGCCGCGGAGATGACGCACTCGATCGACTTCCACGCCGGCGAGCGGGCGCCCGACGAGGTGATGGGCGCGATCCCGCCGGGCGGGAGCCTGGTCTACCGGTTCACCGCGCGCCGGGCCGGGATCTGGATGTACCACTGCTCGACGATGCCGATGAGCAGCCACATCGCGGCCGGCCTCGCCGGAGCGGTCGTCATCGAGCCGCCGGGCCTCGCGCCCGTCGACCACGAGTGGGTCCTGGTCGGTTCCGAGACCTTCCTCGGCGAGGACACGACCCGGGCGGGCGCCGACGAGGTCGACGACGCCGCCGTGGCTGCCGAGGAGCCGGACCACGTGGCGTTCAACGGCCGTGCCTTCCAGTACGACACCGAGCCGCTGCGAGCCCGGGTCGGCGAGCGGGTGCGGGTGTGGGTGCTCGACGCCGGACCCAACCGCCCGATGGCCTTCCACGTCGTGGGCGAGCAGCTCGACGCCACCTGGAACGAGGGCGCGTGGACGCTCCGGCCCGGCACGAGCGGGGGCGCGCAGGTGCTGCCGCTCCTCCCGGCGCAGGGTGGTTTCGCCGAGCTCACCTTCGACGAGCCGGGGCGCTTCCCCTTCGTCAACCACGTCATGGTCGACGCCGAGCGCGGTCAGCACGGCGTGGTCGAGGTGACGCGGTGAGGACGGTCAGCGCTCGGTGAGGTACGCCAGCTGCGCCCGCACCGAGAGCTCGGCCGCCCCCCACAGCACCGGGTCGACGTCGGCGTAGACGATCTCGACGATCGCGCGCGGCAGCGTCTCGTGGGGGAAGGCGCCGCCCTCGCGCGCGACGGCGTGCAGGTCGCGCAGCGCCTGCCGGACCTGGTCGAGGCGCTGCTCGCGGTGGGCGAGGTAGAGGTCGAGCGCGCCGAGGGCGTCGTCGATCACCGGACCGTGCCCGGGCCAGACGGTGCTGATGCCCTGCTCCCCGCAGAGCGCGTGGAGCCGCTGCAGGGAGGAGAGGTACGCCCCGAGCTGGCCGTCGGGGTGCGCCACCACGGTGGTGCCCCGCCCCAGGACGGTGTCGCCGGTGAGCACCGCGCGGTCCTGCGGGACCACGAACGACAGGGAGTCGGAGGTGTGGCCGGGCGTCGCGACGACGTGCACCTCGAGGCCGCCGACCGCGACCACGTCGCCCTCGCCGAGGCCCTCCGACCCGAGGCGGTAGGCGGGGTCCAGTGCTCGTACGCCGCACCCGTGCCGCTCGGCGTACTCGCGGGCGGCCTCGCTGTGGTCGGCGTGGTGGTGGGTCAGCAGGACGACCGCGACATCGCCGGCGGCCGCGTCGATCGCGTCGAGGTGCGCGGGGATCGAGGGCCCCGGGTCGACCACCACCGACCGTGACGAGTCCGGGTCGCGCAGCACCCAGGTGTTGGTGCCGTCGAGGGTCATGATGTCGGCGTTGGGCGCCAGGACGCACTGCCCCGTCGTGCCGAAGGACCCGCCGGCCCACGGCTCCTGGGTCATCGGGCCGCCATCAGGGCGGCGTAGTGCGGCGGCGTGGAGAGGATGAACTCGTCGCCGTCGGCCACCACCTCGGGCATGAACATCTCGACGGTCCGCCCCTGCGCCGCGGCGAGCACGGCGTCGGGGTCGGGGTGCTGGGCGACGTCGAGGCAGGTCAGCCAGGTCGGCGGCAGCATGAGGATCTGCTGCTGCTCGACCTGGTCGACGGCCTCCTGCGCGCCGAGCCAGGAGACCGAGGAGGACTCCGAGGACACGTCGCGGGTGACCTGGCCCTCGGGCAGCCGGGCGACGAAGAACCACGTGCGGTAGCGGCGCGGCTCGAAGACCGGGGTCAGCCAGCCGGACCAGGCGCCGAGCAGGTCGGTGCGCAGGACCAGCGTGCGCTTCTCCAGGAACTCGGTCAGCGAGGTCTCGCGCGACTCGAGGGCGACCCGGTCGGCCTCCCAGTCCTCCCCGGTGGTGTCGGCGACGACCTCGTCGGCGCTGGGCCCGGCGAGCAGCACCGACGACTCCTCGAAGGTCTCCCGCGCGGCGGCGCACACGAGCGCACGCGCCTGGGGCTCGTCGCAGCCGAGGCGGGCCGCCCATTCCGCCGGCGACGGGCCGGCCCAGAGGCCGCGGTCGACGAGCTCGTCGTCGAAGTCGCGGGGGTCGACACCCCCACCGGGGAAGACGCACATCCCGCCGGCGAAGGCCATCGACGTCTGCCGGCGCAGGAGGTAGACCTCGGAGCCCGACGCCCCGGGACGCAGCAGCACCACCGTGGCCGCGTCACGCGGCTCGGCGGGCGTCGCGCCGCCCTCGGCGTACGACCGGGCCTGGGCGACGAGCGCCTCCGGGAGGGGCAGGCGCTCCACCGTCAGACCTCGACGATGATCTCGACCTCGACCGGGACGTCGAGCGGCAGCACCGGCACACCGACGGCGGAGCGGGCGTGCAGGCCGGCGTCGCCGAAGACCTCGCCGAGCAGCTCGGAGGCACCGTTGGCGACCTTCGGCTGGCCCGTGAAGTCGGGCGTCGAGGCCACGAAGACGACGACCTTCACGATGCGCTTGACGTCGTCGAGGGAGCCGATCTCGGCCTTCACCGCGGCGAGCGCGTTGAGGGCGCACTGGCGCGCGCACTCGTAGCCTTGCTCCTCGGTGACCGCGCCGCCGACCTTGCCGACCGCGACCATCTCACCGTCGCGCGCGGGCAGCTGGCCGGCGGTGAAGACGAGGTTCCCGGTGCGGGCGGTGGGCTGGTAGGCCGCGACCGGCGGGACGACCTCGGGGACGGTGATGCCCAGCTCGGCGAGACGAGCCTCGGCACCCATCTCAGGCACCCTGTCCGGGACGCTTGAGGAAGGCGACCAGGCCGCCCTGGGCGTTGGTGTGGATGGCCACCAGCTCCCAGCCGTCCTGGCCGAAGTTGTTGAGCATCAGGGCTTCGTTGTGGAGCGGAATCGGCGCCACCTGGTATTCCCACTTCGTCATGGCTCGCACCCTACTCGGGGCGGACGGCCGTCCTCCCGTGGGCGGACGTGCGACCGCGCGCAGCCGTCTAACGTCTGCACCATGGCGTCGACGGCGGAGCTGCACCCCTGGCGCCTCGGCCCGCGCGGGCGACGCTGGTTCGACGTGCTGCTGGTCGCCGGCCTGCTGCTCCTCGTCATGGGCCACGTGGTCGCCGGCCAGGTGCCCTCCGTCGCGTTCTCGGTGGCCGAGCTGGTGCCGCTGCTGTGGCGGCGGCGTCACGCGTGGCCGGTGTTCCTGGCCGTCGCCGCGCTCAGCGCCGCGCAGGCCGCGGTCGTGGCCGAGCCGACGGTCGGCCAGCTCGCGTTCCCGGTCGCGGTCTACTCCGTGGCGCGCTGGGCCCCGCGCTGGCAGGGCGTCACCGCGCTCGTGGTGGGGTACGCCGGCGCGGCGGTGGCGTCGACCCGCTGGCTGATCGGCTTCGGTGCCGGCGACCTCACCGCCTCCAACCTCGCCCCCTACGGCGTGACCATCAGCGCGATCGTGACCGCGGCCTGGGCGCTGGGCTTCGCCGCGCAGTCGCGGGAGAAGTACGTCGCCTCGCTGGTCGCCCGCGCCGAGCAGGCCGAGCGGATGGCCGAGCGCGAGGTCGAGCTGGCCGCCCGCGACGAGCGGTCCCGGATCGCCCGGGAGATGCACGACGTGGTCGCCCACGGGCTGTCGGTGATCGTGATCCAGGCCGACGGCGCGCGCTACGCCGCGGCCAAGGACCCCGGCGTCGCGGTCGGCACCCTCGAGACGATCTCGACGACCGGCCGCGAGGCGCTCACGGAGATGCGCCGGCTGCTGGGACTGCTGCGCGACGGCGACACCGGGGTCGCGCCGCAACCCGGGCTGGACGACGTACGCCACCTGGTGGACGAGGCGCGGGCCGCCGGGACGCCGGTCGAGGCCGACCTCCCGTCGGCGCCCGTCGACGTGCCCGACGGCGTCGGGCTGGCGGCGTACCGCATCGTGCAGGAGGCGCTGACCAACGTGCGCAAGCACGCCGGCCCCGGAGCCGCTGCCTCGGTGCGGGTGGAGGTCGGGCGCCAGGTGGAGGTCGAGGTGCGCGACGACGGGCGCGGGGCGGCCGCACCGTCCGACGGCCACGGGCTGGGCCTGGTGGGGATGCGCGAGCGGGCGGCCGTGCACGGCGGCACGCTCCGGGCGGGGCCGGCGCCCGGCGGCGGGTTCGCGGTGTCTGCGAGGCTGCCGCTGTGAGCGAGCCGATCCGGGTCTTCCTCGTGGACGACCAGCAGATGGTGCGCGCCGGCTTCCGGATGCTGGTCGAGAGCCAGGACGACATGGTCGTCGTCGGCGAGGCCGGCGACGGCGGTGAGGCGCTGGCCCAGCTCGCCGTCACCGCCGCCGACGTGGTGCTGATGGACGTCCGGATGCCGCGGCTCGACGGCGTCGAGGCAACCCGCCGGCTGCTCGCCGGCCCGACACCGCCGCGCGTCATCGTGCTGACGACCTTCGACCTCGACGAGTACGCCTTCGCCGCCATCCGGGCCGGCGCCTCCGCCTTCCTGCTCAAGGACGCCGCCCCGCCCGACCTGCTGGGCGCGATCCGGGCCGTGCAGGCCGGCGACGCCGTCGTCGCACCCAGCACCACGCGCCGGCTGCTCGACCACTTCGCGGCGCTGCCCGACCCGGCCCCGCCCGCCGCCACGGACGACCGGCTCGCCCTCCTCACCGAGCGCGAGGTCGAGGTGCTGACCCTCATCGCCCGCGGGCTGAGCAACACCGAGATCGCCGTCGACCTCGTCGTCGCCGAGACCACCGTCAAGACCCACGTCGGACGGATCCTCGCCAAGACCGGCTCGCGCGACCGGGTCCAGCTCGTCGTCCTCGGCTACGAGTCGGGCCTCGTCACCCCCTGACGTCCTCCCCAGGTCGTACGACGACCGGCCGGGTCCGCCCGCGGACCGATCGACGGTCCGTCCCGCAGGCCGACGATCGGACGGCCGCGGACGACGAGCGTTGTCCCCATGACGACCACACTCACCCACCAGACGACGGCCGCCAGCGCGCGCGGCCTCACCCGCACCTACGGCGACGGCGACAGCGCCGTCCACGCGCTGCGCGGCATCGACCTCGACCTCCCCGCCGGCCGGTTCACCGCGATCATGGGGCCGAGCGGGTCCGGCAAGTCCACGCTGATGCATTGCCTGGCCGGCCTCGACGCGGCCACGGCGGGCGCGGTCACGGTCGCCGGCCGCGACCTCGCCGGGCTCGACGACACCGCGCTGACCCTCTTCCGCCGCGAGCACATCGGGTTCGTCTTCCAGGCCTTCAACCTGCTCCCGATGCTCACGGCCGGCCAGAACATCCTGCTCCCGCTGGAGCTCGCCGGGCGGCAGGTCGACCGCGAGCGCTACGACCAGGTGGTCGGCGTGCTCGGCCTCGCCGACCGCCTCGGCCACCTGCCCAGCGAGCTCTCCGGCGGCCAGCAGCAGCGCGTCGCCATCGCCCGCGCCCTGGTCACCCAGCCCGACATCGTCTTCGCCGACGAGCCGACCGGCAACCTCGACAGCGAGGCCAGCGCCGAGGTCCTCGGCCACCTCCGCCGCTCGGTCCGCGAGCTCGGGATGACGGTCGTCATGGTCACCCACGAGCTCGACGCGGCGTCGTACGCCGACGACGTCATGGTCATCCACGACGGCGCCGTGAGCGCGCACCTCACCGACCCCGGCCAGGACGAGCTGGTCGCCGCGCTGCGCGGGCGGAGCGCCTGATGCGCGGCGTGCTGCTCGCGTCGCTGCGCTACCACACGCGCCGCTACGTCGCCGCCGCGCTCGCCGTGGTCATCGGCGTCGCCTTCGTCGTGGTCACCGGCATGCTGACCGGCGCCACCCGTGACGGCCTGACCGCCGACGTCGGCGCGCCGGTCGCCGCGGTGGACCACGTGGTCACCGTCGACGACGCGAAAGCCGCGGCCCGGCTCGTCGACACCGGCGCCGAGCGCGGGATCCCCGCGCTGACGCTGGGGTACGCCATGGAGGGCGTGAGCCGCGACGGCGTCCAGCTCTCGGCGTCCGCGGACATCGCCGAGGTCTCCCTCGATCCGGCCCTGCAGTGGCAGGACCTCGAGGACGGCCGGTTCCCCACGGCGGCCGACGAGGCCGTGGCCGACGTCAACGCCGCCAAGAGCACCGACGTCGGAATCGGCGACGTGGTGACCATCGGCACCGGCGAGGCGGCTGCCGAGGTGGAGGTGGTCGGGCTCGTCGACAGCCCGGCGGCGATGGGCGCCGCGCTCTACGTGCCCTGGGAGGTCCTCGACCGGTTCCGCGGCACGCTGTGGGTCGACGCCGTCGCCTGGGGCGGCTCGCCCGGGGTCGCCACGGAGGTCGTGCCGGCCGCGACCGTGGAGGCCGCCGACGAGTGGGTCGCCGCCCGCCAGGCCGAGATCTCGCGCGGCGTCGACGTGCTCGCCGTCATGGCGCTGGTCTTCGTCTTCATCGCGCTGTTCGTCGGCGTGATGGTCATCACCAACACCTTCGCCATCCTCTTCGCCCAGCGGATGCGCGACTTCGCGCTGCTGCGGTGCGTCGGCGTCACGCGCCGGCAGCTGCGGCGGGCGGTGCGGCTCGAGGCGCTGGCGCTCGGGCTGGTCGCGTCCGCGCTGGGCGTCGCGGCCGGTGTCGCGGTCGGCCACGGCCTGGTCGCGCTGGTCCGGCACTGGTACGCCGACATGGGCAGCGCGTCCCTCGACCCGCTCTGGACCGGCGGAGGGTTCGTCATCGGTCTGGTTGTGACGCTCCTCGCCGCGTGGCTCCCGACCCGCAGCGCGACGAAGGTCGCCCCGCTGGCGGCGCTGCGACCCGACACGGGGGTCGACGTACGCTCCGCCGCCGGTCGCTGGCGGCTCGCGCTCGCCGTGCTCTTCCTGGCCGGCGGGACGTTCCTGCTCGTCGCCTCCGTGGTCTCGCACACGGTTCCGGTCATGCTGCTCGGCGGCGGTGCCGCGTTCATCGGCGTGCTGCTGCTCGGACCGGTGCTGGTGCCCGCGCTCATCCGTGCGGTCGGCCGGCTCGTCGGACGCGGCCCGGTGCGGCAGCTCGCCACCGGCAACGCGGTGCGCAACCCACGCCGTACGGCGACCACCGCCGCGTCGCTGCTCATCGGGGTCACCCTCACCACGGCCGTGCTCACCGGGCTCGCGTCCACGCGCACCGAGCTCGACCGCGAGATGGACCAGGAGTACCCGCTCGACGCGACCATCACCGCGGTCGACGTCCCGCTCGCGGCCGACCTGGCCGAGCGGGCCGGTGCCGTCGACGGCGTCGCGGACGTGGTCGCACTGGACGGGACGATGGCGAGCATCGGACCGGTCACGGTGCCGCTGGTGGGGGTCGACGACCGACCCGGCGTGGTCCGCGGGCCCGACGACCTGGCCCCGGCCGACGACGTGCTGCTGCTGCCGTACGACGTCGTCGAGGAGCTCCCGCGCAGGCTCGGCGACCGCGTGTGGGACGACCACGAGCTGACCGTGACCGTCGGCGGACGTGACCACACGGTGCGGGTCGAGCCCACCTCGGGCTGGGGTCGCGCCGGGATCGTCTCGGCCACCACGCTGGCCGCCCTCGACTCCTCGCCCCAGCCCACGGCCGTGTGGGTGCGGGCGGAGGACGGCGCCGACGCCGAGGACCTCCGCGGCGACCTCGCCGCGCTCGCCGGGGCGTCCGGCGCCGGGCTCGACGGGGGCTACGGCAACCGCGCCTGGGTGGGGCTCCAGGTCGACGTGATGACCGGCGCGGTCGTCGGCCTGCTCGGCATCGCGATCGTGATCGCGCTGGTCGGGATCGCCAACACGCTCGGCCTGTCCGTCCTCGAGCGGAGCCGGGAGAACGCGCTCCTGCGGGCGATGGGCCTGACCCGCCGGCAGCTGCGCCGCGCGATGGCGGCCGAGGGGCTGCTGCTGTCCGGGGTGGCCACGGTCCTCGGGACGGCGCTCGGGCTGGTCTTCGCCTGGGTCGGCGTCGAGGTGCTGATCGGCACCGTCGTCGACGACGTCTCGCTGACCGTCCCGGCGCTGCAGGTGACCGCGGTGGCGGTGGTGGCCGCGCTGGCCGGTCTCGGCGCGTGCGTCGTACCGGCGCGCCGGGCGGCACGGGTCACGCCGGCGGCCGGGCTGGCGCTCGACTGAGCGCCGCACCCGGTGGTTGAGGTGCGAGCGCAGCCACCCGGTGGTTGAGGTGCGAGCGCAGCGAGCCTCGAAACCACGTCGACCGTGGTTTCGAGGCTCGTCGCTGGCGCTCCTCGCACCTCAACCAGCAACGGTCTTGCGGCTCACCAGCAGGCCGAGGACGGCGTAGCCCACGACGAGGTGGGCGACCGCCACGACGTGGGCGGCGGTGTCGCCGAAGATGCCCAGGGTCGGGATCACGACGACGGCCCAGCTCTCGGCCACCATGGGCCAGAAGCGGGACAGGCCCTTCCACCGACCGGCCACCGCGATGCGGATGCCGATGAGGAACATGCCGAGCATCGACAGCGGCCAGAAGGCGTCGAGGGCCATCCAGCCCGCCTGGTCCATGTCGGTCAGGCCGAGGCCGTCGCCGGCCGTCGACCCGATCGCCAGGACCACGGCCACCGCCTCGACGTGCAGCACGACGCGGGCCAGGCGCCCGGACCCGAGCGCCCGGGTCCGCCACAGGGTGCGGAGCAGGAAGAGCAGACCGACCTGGAAGAGGCCCGAGGACAGCGAGAAGGCCACCTCCTCGCCACGCGTCGCCGGGTCGATGCCGCCGAAGGCCATCGCCGTCGCCCAGGCGAGGGCGCCGGCGGTGAGGACCGCGCCGTGGACGGCGTACGGCCGCCCGGCGACGGTGGTCCCGGCGTCGCGAGCCGTGACGTCGGAGCGGGCGGGAGCGGGTGAGTGCTGGATCGTCACGGTCGTGACTCCTGTCGTTTCGTGGGTGTCGGGCCGCGGTCGGCGGCACACCCAGAACGTTCGCGGTCCCGGCGACCCGCGCGTCAGGGAGAGCGGTCCCGTCCCCGTCCCGAGGAACGGTCCCCCGGAACAGGGACCGCAGTCCCGGGACGACGGGACATCCGCGCGGTGATACTGCTCGCGTGCGCAGAGTCCTCGAGCCCGTCGTCGTGGGGGTGGCGTCGCTCGTCGCGGTCGCCGCGTCGCTGTGGCTCGACCTCGCCACCACCGACGCCGAGCGGGCAGCGGCGACCACCGAGCCCGCCACCTCCACCGCCCTGCCGGGCCTGCTCCTCGCCGCCGCATCGGTGATCGTGCTGGCGGGCCGGCCCGGGGACGCCGTCGGCCGGTTGCTCGGCGTGGTGGCGGTGGCATGGACCCTCGACGGGGCGCTCTACGGCTGGGTGGCCTTCGCCCTGGCCCACGACCTGCCGGGCACCGACCTCGCGTTCTGGTTCGTCGCCCGCGTGGGCGCGTTCCTGCTCTCCGGGCTGGTGGCGCTGCTGCTGCTCTACCCCACCGGGACCCTCGTGCCCGGCCGCGCACGCCCGGCCGCGGTCGCCGTGCTGGCGGCGTCGGTCGCGCTCCCGGTCATGCTGCTCCTGGCGCCGGACTCCGTCGTGTTCGCCGCCGGCGAGCCCGTCGGCTCCACCGAGCTGGTGGCCGTGCCGTGGTCGGACGCCACGGCCGAGGCGTTGCTGCGTGCCGCCCAGGTGCTGACCCTGGGGTCGATCGTCGGCGCGGTGGCTCTCGTGTGGGTCCGCCACCGCGGCGCCGACCCGACCGAGCGGACCCGGCTCCGCTGGCTCCTGTGGGCCGGCATCATGTGCGTCCTGATGGTCGCGGCCGGCGCCACGTTGTCGGTCGGCGGGCTCGTCACCACGGTGCTGCTCGACCTCGCCGTCGCCGCGCTCGCCGTGTCGGTCACCATCGGGCTGCTCCGCCCGGACCTCGGTGACGTCGACGCCCTGGTCGCGTGGACGCTCACCACCGCCGTGGTGGCGGCGGCGGTGGTCGCGGTCGACGTCCTGGTCCTCGCCGCGGGCACGGCCCTGCTGGGCGACCGCCTCGACGAGCGCGACGCGACGCTGGTGGTGCTCGTGCTCGCGGTGCTCGTCTACGGCCCGCTCCGCGCGTGGCTGGGAGCACGCGTCCGCCGCCTCCTGCTCGGGCGCCGCACCGACCGCTACGGCGCGGTGACCGGGCTGGCGGCTCGGCTCGAGACCACCGGAACCATCGACGAGCAGCTCCCCGCCCTGGCCGGCGCGGTCGCTGAGACCTTCAAGGTCGGCCACGTCCGCGTCGAGGTGGTGACCCCGGGAGGCGGGCTGCTGTCGGCCTCGCACGGCCCGCCTCCCGCGGAGCTGCAGGAGATCGACATCGCCTACCAGGGCGAGCGCGTGGGTCGGCTGGCGCTGCCCGTGCAGGGCTTCCGCTCGATGCTCTCCCACCGCGACCAGGGCCTGCTGGTCGACCTCGTGCGCCAGGCCGCGGTGGCGATCCGCGCCCGTCTCCTGGCGACCGAGCTGCAGGAGAGCCGCGAGCGGCTGGTGCTCGGCCGTGAGGACGACCGCCGCCGCATCCGCCGCGACCTCCACGACGGGCTCGGCCCGGCGCTCGGCGGCGTGGCCCTGCGCCTGCAGGCGGCCGGCAACGCGGTCGCCACCGACCCCGAGCGCGCCCGCGAGCTCGTGGGGCTGGCCCGCACCGAGGTCAGCAACGCGCTCGACGACGTACGCCGCCTCGTGCACGACCTGCGCCCGCCGGCCCTCGACGACCTCGGCCTCGAGGCGGCCGTGCGGCAGCAGGCCGACCGGGTGCGGTCCGCGGTCGCGGTGACCGTCTCGGCGGTCGG
This sequence comes from Microbacterium sp. ARD31, assembly GCF_031844425.1. Taxonomy (NCBI): domain Bacteria; kingdom Bacillati; phylum Actinomycetota; class Actinomycetes; order Micrococcales; family Microbacteriaceae; genus Microbacterium; species Microbacterium sp. ARD31. Next base: position 121,846 of record NZ_JAUZVE010000022.1, on the reverse strand, counting down.
CACCACGGGGCTGCCGGCGGCCGTGGAGGTGGCGGCCTACCGGATCGTGGCGGAGGCCCTGACCAACGTGGTCAAGCACGCCGGCGCCGAGCGGGTCGACGTACGCCTCGAGGCGGGCGACACCGGCCTGGACGTCGTCGTGGCCGACGACGGGTGCGGCATCGGCCCCGACGTCACCGCCGGCGTCGGGCTGCTGTCGCTGCGCGAGCGCGCCGAGGAGCTCGGCGGCCGCTGCGAGGTCGTCTGCCCGGACGCCGGTGGCACGACGGTGCACGCCGTCCTGCCGTACGGTCGCGGCACCGCGCCCGAGAGGAGCACCCCGTGAGCGAGCCGAGCCAGCCGATCCGGCTGCTGATCGCCGACGACCACCCGGTGTATCGCGACGGGCTCGCGTCGCTGCTCGACCCCCTCGACGGGATCGAGGTCGTCGCGCGTGCCGCCGACGGCGCCGAGGCCGTGGCGATGGTCGCCGAGCACCGCCCCGACGTGGTGGTCATGGACGTCCAGATGCCCGTGATGAACGGGATCGACGCGACCCGCGCGGTCGTCGCCGCCCACCCGGGCACGGGCGTGCTCGTGCTGACGATGGGCGAGGACGACGGCACGGTGCTCTCGGCGCTGCGGGCCGGGGCCCGCGGCTACCTCCGCAAGGGGGCCGAGCAGGACGAGATCGTCCGGGCGATCGCGACGGTGCACTCCGGCGGAGTGGTCTTCGGCGCCTCGCTGGCGGCTCGGATCGCCGAGGTGCTCGCGCCCACCGACCGTCCGGAGCGGCCGTTCCCGGAGCTCACCGAACGCGAGACCGAGGTCCTCGACCTGATCGCCGCCGGCCGCAGCAACGGACAGATCGCCCAGCAGCTGTTCCTCTCGCCGAAGACGATCCGCAACAACATCACCAGCATCCTGGCCAAGCTGCAGGCCACCGACCGCGCCGAGGTCATCATCAGGGCGCGCGACGCCGGTCTGGGCCGCGACGACTGACGTGCCGCTAGATTCCAGCAATGGAGCAGCAGCGCACGGACGCGGCCGAGAGCCGTGAGAACAAGCAGGGACGCGATCCCTTCGAGAAGTTCGTCGACGTCTCGACCACCCTGATCAGCCGAGCGCCGTTCTTCGCCGTCTGCGTCGCGGTCGTCGTGGTGTGGGCCGTCAGCTATCCGCTCTGGAGCAGCGTCACCAAGTGGGAGCTCGCCATCCACACCTTCGGCGCGGTGCTGTCGCTGCTGCTGCTGGTGCTGCTCGAGAACGCGGGTCGCCGCAACCAGGAGTCGATGCAGGAGAAGCTCAACGTGCTCGCCGAGGCCCTGGCCGCGCTGATGGAGTCACGCGCTGCCGACGACCCGGACCTCGCCGAGGCGGTCGACCGGCTCCGCGAGGCCGTCGGGCTGGAGGAACGGCACTAGCCGGCGAGCAGCCGCAGGGTGGTCTCGCGGTTCGGCGAGGACTGCGCGTCCGTGCCGGCGTGGGCGCCGGCGACCGGGTGCACCATCACCTCGTCGACGCCGTAGGTCGCGGCCAGGTCCTGGAGCTGCTGGCGCGCCTGCTCGGCGTCGCCCACCACCCAGCGCCCGGCCATCGCGCGGCCGAAGGCCTGCTGGTCCGCGGACATCTCGACCGACTCGGCCTCCTCGACGAGGCGCTGCGGGTGCAGCGGGGCGCCGGTGCGCAGCGCGATCATCTGCTGGACGTTGGGCAGCGCCTGGCGGCGCGCCTCCTCCTCGGTCTCGGCGACGACGGCGTTGACGGTGAGGAACGTGCGCGGCTCCGGGTACTCCGGCGAGGGCTGGTACGACGACCGATAGAGGTCGAGCGCGACGCCTGTCCCCTCGCCCGAGAAGTGGTGGGCGAAGACGTACGGCAGTCCCTTCTCGGCGGCCAGGCGCGCGGAGTAGTCCGACGACCCGAGCAGCCAGATGTCGGCGACGGAGCGTGCGGAGGGGGTCGCGCGCAACGGCTGGCGGCGGGGCCCGACCTGCAGCTCGACGCCGTCGCTGGTCATGAGGGTCCGGATGTCCTCGACGTAGTCGGGGAACTTCGTGACGGCGTCGTCGGCCGACTCGGCGCTGCCGCCGCGCAGGACGTACCGGGTCAGCGGGTCGGTGCCGGGTGCGCGGCCGATGCCGAGGTCGATCCGGCCCGGGAAGGCCGCCTCGAGGAGCGCGAACTGCTCGGCCACGACCAGCGGGGCGTGGTTGGGCAGCATCACGCCGCCGGAGCCCACCCGGATCCGCGACGTCGCCGCGGCCAGCATCGCGATCAGCACCGGCGGGTTGGTCGCGGCGACCGCCGGCATGTTGTGGTGCTCCGCGACCCAGTAGCGGCGGTAGCCCAGCTCGTCGGCGACCCGCGCGAGGCCCCGGGAGGCCGCGATCGCGTCGCCGGTGGTCTGGTCGCTGCGGACGGGGACGAGGTCGAGCACGGACAGGTCGACGGAGGGTGCAGTCACTGCGGGCACAGCGCCGATCGGCCCTCGGGTATTCCGGGCACGCCGGACGAGGGGGCCCGCAGGCCCCCTCGTCCGCCCCCACGTCTGGTCAGATGTAGCACCCGGCGCACCGCACGATGCCGGTCCCGACGTTCACGGCGCCGTAGCCGGGCGTCGCGTTGTAGGGCGACGTGCCGTACCAGGTCGCACCGAACCTGGAGTAGTTGACGGCGTAGCGCAGGTAGTAGCCGGAGTGGTACGGCGTGCTGACCGAGACGCACTGGCTCTGGGGCAGCGAGCCCGACCAGATGGTGAACCACCCGCCGGTCCCGTACGCCTGCAGCTGGACGCCGACGCCGGCGATGCTCATGCCAGGGGTCGCGGAGCGGAAGCACCCGGAGACGGACGTGGCGGCGTGGGCCGGCGTCGCGGTGGCGGTGACGCCGACGAGCGCGGCGGCCACGGCGGCGAGCGTGGCGAGGACGTGGGCGATCCGGCGCCGGGACCGCGACGGGCGGCTGGCCTGGTCGACGGCGGACGACGGGACGGGACGCTGCGTGGTGTTCATGGCTCCTCCTGGCTTCTGGTCCCGGCATCCCCGGGCGTTGGGAAAACCGTGCGCCCAGCCACTTACCGTCGGCTTATCGCGCCCACCATGGGCGTCATGGTCCTCATCACCGTCCTCGGCCCCGTGACCGCCGTGTCCGACGGCGCGGAGCTCCCCCTGGGCGGCCCCCGGCGACGCTCGGTGCTCGCCGGGCTGGCGCTGAGCCACCCACGGCCCAGCACGGTGGACGACCTGGTCGACCAGCTCTGGGGTGAGCTCCCACCCGCGAGCGTCCGCAACGCCGTGCAGGTCAACGTGACCACCCTGCGCAAGCTGCTGCGCGCGCACGGCGTCGACATCGCGCGCGTGGGCGACGGGTACGTCCTCACCGGCGACGTCGAGGTCGACGCCCGGACCTTCGAGCACCTCGTCTCGGCGGGGCGGGCGGCCCTCCGCGCCGGCGACCCCGGCCGTTCGGCGGAGCTGTTCGACCGTGCCCTCGACCTGTGGTCGGGCGCGCCGCTGTCGGGCATCGATGCCGAGGGCCTGCTGCAGGCCGCCCGGCCCGGCCTCGAGCAGACCCGGGCGACCGCGCTCGCGGAGCTGGGGGACGCCCGGCTCCGGATCCGCGACGAGGCCGGCGCGGCCACCGCGGCGCACACTCTCCTCGAAGCACATCCCTACGACGAACGAGGGTGGAGCGTCCTGGCGCAGGCGCTCTACTGGAGCGGCCAGCAGGCGGAGGCACTCGGCGCGTGCGCGCAGGCGAGGCGGGTCCTCCGCGACGACCTCGGCGTCGACCCGACGCCTGCCCTGCAGGACCTGGAGACCGCCATCCTGCGGCACGCGCTGCCCGAGCGAGCGGCGCCGGCCGACGCGGGTCCCGCCGTCGACGACCCCGAGCCCGACGGCGCGACCTTCGCTCCCCTCCCCGCGCTCCCGGAGCCGTTCGTCGGCCGGCAGGAGGAGGTGGCCGAGGCGCTGCACCTGCTGGGTCACGGGCGCCGGACCCTCACGCTGGTGGGGATCGGGGGGATGGGCAAGACGACCCTCGCGACCGTGGTGGCGCACGAGCTCGCCGCCGCCGGCACTCCCGTGGCGTTCTGCCGGCTCGAGACGGAGGTGACCGCCGCGGCGGCCCTGGCGCGCGTCGCCCGGGAGGTCGGCGTCGACCCCAACGACGACGACCTCGTGGCGGCGGTGGCGACGAGGGTGGACGGCGCCGTCCTCGTGCTGGACAACCTGGAGGGCGTCGACGGCGTCCGCGGGCTCGTCGACGCCCTCGGCGCGCGGGCACCGGGGCTCCGCCTCCTGCTGACCAGCCGGCGGCCGACGGGGGCCGCCGGGGAGCTCACCCTCCTGCTGGCGCCCCTGGCCCCCGAGCACGCCGTCGAGCTGTTCGTGCACCGGGCCGAGCAGGTGCGCCCCGGGATCGGCGCCGCCGACCGCGGCGCGGTGCGCGAGCTGTGCCAGCTGGTCGACGGGATCCCGCTGGCCCTCGAGGTCGCCGCGGCGCGCGTACGGACCTTCACGCCCGGACAGCTCGTCGAGCGGTTCGCGCAGCAGCGCACGTCGCCGCTCGCCCCCTCCCCGTCCCGCACCGGACCGAGGGCGAGCCTGCTGGACGTCCTGGCGGAGTCCCACGCGGCCCTCGGGGAGCCGGCCCGGCGCACGTTCGAGCTGCTCGGGTCGTTCCGCGGCTGGGTGTCGCTGGAGCTGCTCGAGGCCGCGGCGGACGGGATGGTCCACGACCTCGAGGACGCCCTCGAGGAGCTGGTGTCCTGCGGCCTGGTGAGCCTGGACCTCGAGGGTCGCGCGGCGATGCGCGAACCCGTCCGCCAGTTCGCGCGGACCCGCGGCGAGCGCACCGCGCTCGACGAGCGCCTGCGGCGGGCCGCCCTCGGGCTGGCCGAGGACACCGCCGCCGGGCTCTTCGGGCCGACAGCTGGCGCCTCGGTCGCCCGGCTCGCCCGCGACCACGACACCCTGGACGTCGCGCTCACCGACGCGAGCGCCGCCGGGGACGCGGAGTCCGGCGCTCGCCTCGCGGTCGCCCTGCACCGCTACTGGCTGCTGACCGGCAGGCTCGCCGAGGGCCACGCCGTGCTGCACCGCCTCGTCTCGACGCCGCCGCCCGACCCTGCCCAGGCCGTGCGTGTCGCCGTCCTCGCCGGCACCTTCGCGAGCTACCTCAACCAGACGGGCACACAGGCGCAGCTCGAGGAGGCCCTCGGCCGCGCGGCCGCGCTCGGCCTGGAGGTCGACCGCATCGTCGTCAACGGCTGGTGCTGCCTCGCGGCGTTCGCGGCACACCACGGCGACCTCCCGACGGCACGGTCCGCGGCGGCGCGAGCCGCCGAGCTGGCGTCGTCGTCGAACCAGCGGCAGCTGGTCTCGCTCGCCCGCGACGTCGAGGGCCACGTCGCCGCCTACGCCGGCGACCACGAGACGTCGCTGCGGGCGAACCTGCAGAGCCTCGCGGAGGCCCGCGACGAGGAGGACACCTACGACGTCGTGCACCTCCTCCTCAGCGCCGCGGTCGACCTGCTCTACCTCGACCGCGCCGACCAGGCCCTGCACCTCAGCACCGAGGCGTTCGACCGGGTCGCCACGCTGGACGTCGGCCCGCTGCTCGGCAGCGTGCTGCTGGTGCACGGCTCGGCGCTGGTCGTCGCGGGGCAGCCCGTGACCGCCCGCGCGAGCCTGCTGGAGGCGCTGCGGATCACGCGCGAGCGCTACCCGGACCCGCTGGCGTCCGCCGACATCCTCTGCACGCTGGGCGCCTGTGCGACGCACCAGCTCGACGACGCGACGGCCGCGCGGTGCTACGGCGCGGCCGACGCGGCGTACGACCAGCACGGCGTGGCACCGCAGGAACGACTGGCGCCGGCCATCGTCGCCGCCCGCCGCGAGAGCGAGCAGCGCCTTCCCGACGGGGCCTTCGCCGTCCTGGCTGCCCTCGGCTCGGGCGACACCGCCAGGACGGTCGACCTGCTGCTGGACGACTCGGTTGACCTCACGTGCACCTGAGGTCCTACCGTCGTGCCAGTGAGCACCAGCACGACCCGCGAGCCCCGCGAGCGGATCCTCTCCCCGTCCTACGCCGCGACCACGATCGGGCTGTTCTCCCTCATCGCCTTCGCCGCCTTCGAGTCGATGGCCGTCACCACGATCATGCCGACCGTCGCGCGCGGCCTCGACGGCTTCGACCACTACGCGCTCTCCTTCGCCGCACCCTTCGCCAGCGGCGTGGTCGGCATGGTGGCCGCCGGCATGTGGGCCGACCGCCGCGGCCCGCTGGTGCCACTGGTCGCCTCGCTGGTGACCTTCTCGGCCGGCCTGGTGGTCTGCGGCACGGCGTCGTCGATGGAGGTCTTCGTCCTCGGCCGGATCGTGCAGGGGCTGGGCGGCGGCCTGCTGACGGTGGTGGCCTACGTGCTGGTCGGCCTGGTCTACCCCGCCCGCCTGCAGGCGGCGGTCTTCGCCTCGTTCGCCGCCGCGTGGGTGCTGCCGGCCCTCTTCGGCCCCGGCGTGGCGGCGCTCGTGGCCTCGACGGTCGGCTGGCGCTGGGTCTTCCTCGGCATCGTCGCGCTGGTCGCGGTCGCGGCCGCGCTGGTCACCCCGACGGCCCGGCGGCAACCCGTGCCGGAGGCACCCGGAGCGGCGACGTGGGGGCGGCTGGGCTGGTCCGTGCTGGCCGCGGGCGCGGTCCTGGCCCTCGAGCTCCTGGGCTCGGGGACCGGCTGGACCCTGGTCGCGGCCGGTGGTGCGTTCGCGCTCGTCGTCGTGGGCCTGCGCCCCCTGCTGCCGGCCGGGACGCTGACGGGAGGCCGCGGCCTGCCGTCGGTGATCGCGACGCGGGGCCTGCTGGCGGCGTCGTTCTTCTGCGCCGAGGCCTACATCGTCTACGTCCTGCAGGAGCGGTGGGACCTCTCGCCCGGCCAGGCGGGCGTCGCCCTCACGCTCGTCGGCGTGGTGTGGGCGTCGTCGAGCCAGGCGTCCTCACGCCTCGGCGAGCGGGTCTCCCACGGCGCGGCGTTCCGGTTCGGGACGAGCGTGGTGCTGGTCGGCATCGCGGCGATCGCCCTCGTCGTGTGGCTGCGCACCCACGGGACCGACGTCCCCGCGGTCGCACCGATCGCGGCGTACGTCTTCGCGAGCATCGGCATGGGCTTCGCCTACCCGCGCACGGGTGTGGCGATGCTCGCCTCGGCGACCGACGAGGACCGGGGCTTCAACTCCTCCGCCCTCACCGTCGCCGACTCGCTGGGCGCCGCGCTCGCGCTGTCGGTGAGCGGCATCGCGTACGCCGCTGCGGAGCGCGCCGGCCTCGACCCCTTCCCGGTGGTCTACCTGCTGGCCGTCGCCATCGGCGCCGTCGGCGTGCTCGCCGGCGCCCGCGCGGCTGCCGCGCCCCGCTCCGGCGCCGTGGCCGACGGGGGCCCGCCGCCCGGTCTCCCCCGGGACCAGGCGGCGGACACCCGCTAGCGGCGGCGCAGTCGCGCCTCCACCAGGGCCGGCGGTGCGTAACCGCGGTCGGCCTCGTTCAGGGTCGTGCCGGGCGGCACGATCTCGTCGATCCGGTCCAGCACGTCGGGCGGCAGAACCACCTTCTCGACCCCGAGCTGCGACTCGAGCTGCTCCAGGGTGCGCGGGCCGATGATGGCCGAGGACACCGCAGGGTGGGCGAGGACGAACCCCAGCGCGAGGTGGATCAGCGAGAGGCCGGCCTCGTCGGCGAGGTCCTGCAGCTGGTGCACCGCCTCGAGCTTGGCCCTGTTCTCCGGCGACTGCGGGTCGTGCCGCGCCGGCTGGCGCTGCATCCGGCTCGAGGTCACGGCCGCCTCCTCGCCGCGGCGGTAGCGGCCGGACAGCCAGCCGCCGGCGAGCGGGCTCCACGGCAGCACGCCGAGGCCGTACTTCTGGGCGGTCGGCAGGATGTCGCGCTCGACCTCACGGGCGAGGATCGAGTACGGCGGCTGCTCGGTGACCGGCCGCTCACGCTGCCGCTTCTCCGCCACCCACTGCGCCTCGACGACCTGCGAGGGCAGGAACGTCGACGTGCCGATGTAGCGGACCTTGCCCTGGCGGACCAGGTCGGTCAGCGCGCCCAGGGTCTCGTCGACGTCGACCTCCGGGCGGGGACGGTGCACCTGGTAGAGGTCGATGTGGTCGACCTGCAGGCGGCGCAGGGAGGCCTCGACCTCGCGGACGATCCAGCGCCGCGAGTTGCCCTGCTGGTTGGGGTCCTCGTCGTGCATGCTGCCGTGGAACTTGGTCGCCAGGAACACGTCGTCGCGGCTGCCGGAGCGGGCCTTCAGCGCCTTGCCGACGATCTCCTCGGACTCGCCGCGCGCGTAGACGTCGGCGGTGTCGATGACGTTGATGCCGGCGTCGAGCGCGCGGTGGATGATCGCGATCGACTCGTCGTGGTCCGGGTTGCCCCAGGCGCCGAACATCATCGCGCCGAGGGTCAGCGGGCTGACCTGGACGCCGGTGCGGCCCAGCGGGCGGTAGTGCTCGTAGTGGCTCATGCGGTCTTCTCCTGCGGTGAGGTGGCGTACTGGCTGTCGGGGCGGTCGAGGCCGTAGTGGTCGCGGAGCGTGCTTCCTGTGTACTCCGTGCGGAACAACCCGCGGCGCTGCAGGATCGGCACGACGTGGTCGACGAAGGCCTCGAGGCCGGACGGCAGGGCCGGCGGCATCACGTTGAAGCCGTCGGCCGCGCCGTGGGTGAACCAGTGCTCGATGGCGTCGGCGACCTGCTCGGGCGTGCCCGAGAACGTCCGGTGCCCACGACCGCCGCCGAGACGGCCGATCAGCTGGCGCACGGTCAGCCCCTCTCGGCGCGCGAGGGTGACGATGAGGGTGTAGCGCGACTTGGCGCCCTCGATCTGGTCCTCGTCGGGCAGGTCGTCGGGGAGCTGCTCGTCGAGAGGCAGCCGCTCCGGCGCCACCCGCAGGGTGCGGGCGAGCTGGCGACGGGCGTACTCGGGGAGGATCAGCGCGTCGAGCTCCTCCTCCAGCGCGCGGGCCTCGGCCTCAGTGGACCCGATGGCGGGCACGATGCCGGGCAGGACGAGCAGCCTCTCCGGGTCGCGCCCGAAGGTCATCGCCCGCGCCTTGATGTCGGCGTAGAACTCCTGGGCGTCCTCGAGCGTCTGCTGCGCGGTGAAGATCGCCTCGGCGTGCTGCGCCGCGAAGTCGCGCCCGTCCTGCGACGAGCCGGCCTGCACGAGCACTGGCCGGCCCTGGGGCGAGCGCGGCAGGTTCAACGGGCCGCGGACCCGGAAGTGCTGGCCCCCGTGCTCGACCGGGTGCACCTTGTCGGTGTCGCCCCACCGGCCGCCCTCCTTGTCGGCCAGGACCGCGTCGTCCTCCCAGCTGTCCCACAGCTTGACGGCCACCTCGACGAACTCGCGCGCCCTCCGGTAGCGGTCGGCGTGCGCGGGCAGCTCGTCCAGCCCGAAGTTGCGGGCCGCCTCGAGGGTGGCCGTGGTGACGATGTTCCACCCCGCGCGCCCACCACTGACGTGGTCGAGCGAGGCGAACCGGCGCGCCAGGTTGAACGGGTCGTTGTACGACGTCGACGCCGTCGCGATCAGTCCGATGTGGGTCGTCGCCGCGCCCATCGCGGTGAGCAGCACCGTGGGCTCGAGGCTCCCCGCCGGCCGGCGGCCGACCTCGCCGAAGAGCGCCGGGGAGTCGGCGAAGAACACCGAGTCCATCAGCCCCCGCTCGGCGGTCTGCGCGAGGCGCACGAAGTGGGCGACATCGGTGTTGCTCGTCGGGTCGCTCTCCGCGAGCCGCCACGAGGCCTCGTGGTGGCCGGTGCTCATCAGGAACGCGTTGAGCCGCAGCTGCCGCGGCGCTTCCCTGCTCATGACGCCGCCCTCTCGTCGAGGTGGGCGTTCGCGTGCCGGCCGGGCGCGTCGTCGTGGTCGTCCTCGACGCCGAGCTCGGAGAGGAGACGGCTGCGCAGCCGGGCGAACGCGGGGTCGGCCTGGGAGCGCCGGGTGCCGAGGTCGATGCGCCCGTCGTGGCGTACGACGCCGCCGTCGAGGACGATCACCCGGTCGGCCAGCACGATCGCCTCGTCGACGTCGTGCGTCACCAGCAGCACCGCCGGCCGGTGCACCTCGCACAGCCGGCGCAGCAGCGTGTGCATCCGGATCCGGGTGAGTGCGTCGAGGGCACCGAAGGGCTCGTCGGCCAGCAGCAGCTGCGGGTCACGGACGAGCGAGCGGGCCAGGGAGGCGCGCTGCTGCTCGCCACCGGACAGCTCGTGCGGCCACGCCTTCTCGCGACCGCCGAGGCCGACCTCGGCGAGCGCCTGCGAGCCACGCTCCGCCGCGTCCCTGCTCCGGAGGCCGAACACCACGTTGTCGAGCAGCCGCTTCCAGGGCAGCAGCCGCGAGTCCTGGAAGACCACCGACACCTTCTCGGGGACCTCGATCCGGCCGGTGCCCGCGACGCCGCGGTCCAGGCCGGCGAGGGCGCGCAGCAGGGTGCTCTTGCCGGAGCCGCTGCGGCCCAGCAGGGCCACGAACTCGCCGGGGGCGATCTCGAGGTCGAGGCCGTTGAGCACGCCGCCCGCCTCGTTGAAGCTGCGGTGCAGGCCCTCCACCCGCACGGCCGGTCCGGATTGGGGGGTCAGCTCGCCAACGTGCGACGCCATGACAGTGCCTTCCTCTCGATGAGACGGACCGCCGCGTCGGCGAGGACGCCGAGCAGCGCGTAGACGACCAGGCCGACGACGATGATGTCGGTCTGCCCGTAGCTCGAGGCCAGCGTGATCATGTGGCCGATGCCGCTCGTGGCGTTGATGACCTCCACGACCACCAGCGCGAGCAACGAGGACGTGACGGCGAAGCGCATGCCGAGCAGGAAGCCGGGCATCGCGCCGGGGAGCACCACGTGGCGGACGAACTCGCCGCGGGTGACGCCCAGGGTCTCGGCCAGCTCGGCGTACCTGCCCTCGATGGTGCGCAGGCCGTTGTGGGTGTGGATGTAGACCGGCACGAAGACGGCCAGCGCGATGGTGATCACCTTCATCGGCTCCCCGATGCCGAGCCACAGGATCAGCAGCGGGATCAGGGCGAGCGTCGGGATGGAGCGCTTGACCTGGATCGGCCCGTCGATCAGCGCCTCGCCGATCCGGGACAGGCCCGAGACCAGCGCCAGGACCGTGCCGACGGCGACCCCGAGCCCGAGGCCCAGTGCAGCGCGGATGCCGGAGGTGACCAGGCTCTCCTGGAGCCGGCCGTTCTCGATGAGCGTCCCGGCCGTCGCGAGGACGGTCCACGGCTCGGTGAGGGTGCGCGGGTCGAGCAGCCCGGTGGCCGAGCCGACGACCCACGCGCCGAGCAGCGCGGCGATGCCGATGAGCCCGCCGAAGCGGATCGGGGCGCCGGGTCCGAGCCGCCGCCGGGTGGGACGGACGTCCACCACGCCGGCCACGCCGGCCACCGGTCGGGCGGGAGCGGTCAGGGTCGTCATGAGGAGCCCTCCTCGCCCTCGAGCGCGGCGGCGATGGCCTTCTCGAAGCGCCGGTCGTAGATCGTCTCGACGTCGAGCGGCTCCTGGTCCTGCGCCTCGACGAGGGTGTCGACGGTCTCCTGGTGGCGGGCGATGAACTCGTCCCAGCTCGTCGGCACCGTGAACTCGCCGAGGGCCTTGACGACGTACGACGCGTCCTCGGGGGTCAGCCCCTCGTGGTCGACGTAGTAGGCCTGGGCGAACTCGTCGGGGTGGTCGGAGATCCACTGCTGCGCCTCGGCCCACACGCCGACGTACTCCTTGATGGCGGCCGCCTTGTCGGCGTCCTCGAGGACCGTCGTGGGCGCGTAGAGCGTCCAGGCGTCGTCGCGCACCCCGGGCTTGATGGTGGTCGCGCCGTCGCGCTCGTACTTCGCGAGGTAGGTCTTGGCGAGGCTCTGCCCGAGCGGCGCGACGTCGACCTGCTTGCCGGCGAGCGCGACCGAGAAGGCGTCGTCGACGCTCTGCATCTCGACGAGCTCGACGTCGTCCTGGGTGAGCCCGGCCTCGCGCAGGACGTTGAGCACGAGCGCGCCCTGGGCCTGGCCGGGGCTGTAGGCGATCTTCTTGCCCGCCAGGTCGTCGATCGTGCGTACGTCGACGCCCGGCGCGACCCCGAGCTCGTAGGTCGGGTGCTCCATCGGGTCCACGGTCTCGCGGGCGGCAACGATGCGGACGTCGGTGCCGGTCCAGTGCGCGAACAGCGGCGGGATGTCGGCGACCGAGCCGATGTCGATCGCGTCGGCGCGGAACGCCTCCAGGGTCTTGGGGCCGCCGGTGATGTTGGCCCACTCGACGTCGATGTCGAGCTCGTCGTCCAGACCGGATGCCTCGAGCGCCACCTGCGTGGCCGGGTCGCCGACGCGCAGCGTGGTGTCGTCGGCGGGCGTGTCGGGCAGCGCCGCGGTGAGCTCGAGCCGGGGTCCGGCGTCGTCGGCCCCGCAGCCGGTCAGGGCCGCCAGGCCCACGGTGGCCAGCAGGGCGGCGCGGACCAGGGGGCGGCGGGTCTGGTGAGGATGAGGCCCTCGTCGTGCCATCGGAACAACTCCTTCTCGGGGTGGAGGACTCAAAGTACTGTAATTTGGTCGACAAACCGCATTATGTGGTGGCACGAGTTCCCTTGCACCCCTCCGGGCGGTGCCGTCAGCCCGCGCCCAGGAGCGGCAGGAGCGCGTCCCCGACCCGCACGATCTCCCGCTCGTACGGCGTGTCGCTGAGGACGAAGTGGGTGACGCCGAGGTCGGCGTAGCGACGCAGCGCCTTGGCGACGTCGTCGGGCGAGCCGACGAGCCACGTCGTGCCGGCACCGCCGCCGCCGTACCTGCCGGGCGCGGTGTAGAGGCAGTCGTCGAGCACGTCCCCCTGCTCGGCGAGGTCGAGGAGGCGCTGCTGGCCGACGGCGACCCGGCGGGCGGGGTCCACGAACCACTCGTCCCGGCCGGCTGCCATCGCGGCGACGCGCGCCTCGGCGTCGGCCCACGCCTCCTCGGTCGTGTCGCGCACGAGGGTGGTGATGCGCAGGCCGAACTCCAGCGGCGGGAGGTCACGGTCGAGGTCGGCGCTCAGCGTCCGGAGGTGGTCGATGCGCGCCGCGACGCCGTCGAGGGGCTCGCCCCAGAACAGCTGCACGTCGGCCTCCGCCGCCGCGGTGCGCTGCGCCGCCTCGGAGGCTCCCCCGAAGTAGAGCCTGGGGTGCGGGCGGCCGGGGCGGGCGACCGGCTTGTGCTCGAGCGTCGCCCCCGCGACGTCGTAGTGCTCGCCGGCGAACGTCACGTCGTCCTCGGTCCAGAGCCGGCGCACCAGACGCATGAACTCCCTCGTCCGCGCGTAGCGCTGAGCCTGGTCGCCCTCGTCGTCGCCGTACTGCGCCTGGTGGTCGGGCCCGGAGACGATGTTGACCCGCACCCGCCCACCGCTCAGCTGGTCCAGGGTCGCCGCGGCGGAGGCGAAGTGGGCCGGGCGCCAGTAGCCGGGGCGGATGGCGACGAGCGGGTTGAAGGTCGTGGTCCCCGCCGCCAGCGCGGTCGCGACGGTGAACGTGTCGGGCCGCTTCCACCCGGTGCCGATGAGGGCGCCGCCCCACCCGTGCTGCTCCGCGAGCCGGGCCAGCGACGTGAGCCGCCCGAGCGAGTTGTGCCCCGCGACCGTGTCGTCCAGCCGGTGGCCGGGCTCGACCTGGTTGGGGATGTACCAGAGGAACTCCATCGCGCGAACCTTTCAATCATTTGTCTAGTGGTTTACTAGAGATAGCACATCGGTCCTCGGTAGGTGGTTGAGGTGCGAGCGCAGCACCGCGGTGGGTTGAGGTGCGAGCGCAGCACCGCGGTGGGTTGAGGTGCGAGCGCAGCACCCCCCGATGGTTGAGGTGCGAGCGAAGCGAGCCTCGAAACCCCCTCCCATTCGGTCACCCGCTGACCTGAAGACTCCCTACGGTCGGAGCATGGACATCAAGCTCGAGCTGGTGATGGTGCCGGTGACCGACGTCGACCGCGCCAAGGAGTTCTACGAGAAGGTCGGCTTCCACGCCGATCACGACCAGACCGTCAGCGAGGACATCCGCTTCGTGCAGCTCACCCCTCCGGGTTCGGCGTGCTCGATCGCGATCGGCCGCGGGCTGACCGAGATGGCGCCCGGTTCCCTCGACAACCTGCAGGCGGTCGTGGCCGACGCCGACGCGGCGTACGCCGACCTGGTCGCGCGCGGCATCGAGGTGAGCGGGATCGACGACCAGCCCTGGGGGCGGTTCATCCAGTTCCGCGACCCCGACGGCAACCGCTGGACCCTCCAGCAGCTGCCCGACTGGTCTGCCGGCGCCTGAGCTCTCCGACAGGCGGCCACCCCTCGCAGCTATCTCGAGCATCACTCGCCTGTTCGAAAACAGTTCTCCACACCTTGCTTCTCGCAGGTCAGAGTGTCGGTGGTCGGTTCTAGAATCGATCCATGACAGCCACGCTCCACCACCTCGACGCGGACGCCATCCTGGCCGCCGCGACCGAGGCGGAGCGTGCCGCACGGTTGGCGGAGGTGCACAAGCTCGAGCTGCTGTCCGCCTGGGCGGCGGCCCACTCGACCGACCCGACCCAGGGCCCGGATGGCCGGGTCGCCCGTCGCGTCGGAAACGTGCTCCGCCGGGTCGGCGGGGAGGGCACGCCGGGCGTGCAGGACTTCTGCCTCGGCGAGATCGCCCTCGCGCGTGGTGCTGGCGTGACCGCGACCAGCAACTTGCTCGCCGACGTCCTCGACCTCGAGCACCGGCTGCCCCTGACCTGGGCGGTGACCAGGCGTGGTGAGTGCGAGCCTTGGGTGGCCCGGCGCGTGGCCAGGCTCTCCCGCCACCTCCCGGCCGCCAACGTCCACGTCGTCGACGCCGCGGTCTCGCGGATGATCGCCACCGAAGGCATCGGCCGGGTCCTCGAGGTCGCCTCGGCCAAGGTCATCGAGGCCGACACCGAGCTGCACGAGGAGCGCTGCGAGGCCGAGCGCCGACGCCGCTACGTCGGCCTCGGTCGCACCGACGAGCACGGCCTGCGCACCCTCATCGCCCGCCTCGAGGCCGGCGACGCAGCCGCCGTCGACGCCATCATCCACCGCGTGGGCGAGATCCTCGCGCCACGCCATCCCGAGGCGCATCCAGACGAGCTCCGCGCCATTGCCTTCGGCTGGCTCGCCCGCCCCACCGAGCTGCTCGCGCTGCTCCTCGAGCACACCGAACCCGAGCCAGACGTCCAGGCTGACCTCGGGCCCGACGTCGACGTCGACGGCCCGGACGAGCCGCCTGCCCCATCCCGCGCGCGTGCCTATGCCTTCCCCGCCGACCTCCTCGACGCGCTCCGCGACCTCGACCTCAGCCGCCTGGCACCCAGGGCCGTGCTCCACGTCCACCTCCACGAAGCCGTCCTGAACGGCGCCGCCGGCGTTGCCCGCATCGAGGGCTTCGGCCCGGTCACCCTGACCCAGCTCGCCGAGCTGCTGCGCCGCTTCGACGTGAAGGTCCAACCCGTCAAGGACCTCTCCTCCAGGGTCCGCTACACCGCCTACGAGCACCCCGAGACCCTGCGCGACCAGGTCCACCTCGTCACCGGCGGCGACTACTGGCCCTACGCGACCTCCACCAGCCGCCACGTCGACATGGACCACCCGACCCCTTACGACCACGGCGACGAGGGCCGAGATCCACCGCCGGACCAGACCGGCGCACACAACTCCGGCCCCCTCGGCCGACGACACCACCGATGGAAGACGCACGCGGGCTACCAGTCACGCCAGTGCGGCGAAGGACGCTACGTCTGGCTCACCCCACACGGCCTTGGCTTCCTCGTCGACCACACCGGCACCCACCGGCTGCATCCAGAGCACGCGCGAATGATCTTCGAAGCGCCACCCGGAGTGGACATCTACCTGGCGTAGCTCGACCTCATCAGTGGATACCAAGACGCTGCGGATGGACGCACGGATCGCGGCATGAGCGTGCGTTGCTGTCGTAGCCTCCGCCAGTGACGTGGGCCCAGTACTACCCCTTTCGAGAGCCGCTCGTGGATGTCAGGGAGGACTCCGAGCAGGCAGGTGCTCTCGCAGCGGAACTTGGGCGCGAACTGGCCCCGGGGCACGCGCTCCATGGCAAGGCGCTGCGTGTGATCGCTCGGGCCCTGCCTAACGACGACATCGTCGTCGAGTGCGGGGAAGCGGTTGCAGTCGTCCACCTCGCTTGGACCCAGAAGCCGGATACGCCGTCGTGGCCCCTGACCACATGGATCGACTCAGCCGAAGAGTTCGAGTCCTACGTGAAGTCCGAGTACGACTGGGAGCCGTGACGACCAGGCGGACGCGGCGAGGCGATCGTTCCCTGCCACCCCTGCGGGTGAACGTCGGCGTGGAGCGGTTCGCCCACGCCTCGCCTCGACGCAACACTGGTCCACCGACCTCCACACCGAACGAGGGGACCACATGCCGCGCCCAGACCTCTCGACCGTCCGGAGAAGGCTCGAGCTCGGACGCCTGCTGCTCGGCTCGGTGCTCGAGCTCTTCATCCGCGCGTACGGCGCCGCCGCGGCGCTCAGCGTCGCGCTGAGCGATGCCGAGACGACCGGCGGCAAGGTCGGCGACGCGGTAGGGGCGGTGCCCAACCTCGCGGACCGCTTCCGCGAGGCGCAGTACGTGATGGACCACCGCGAGGAGATCCAGGCCGCCGTCACCTACCTCAACGAGCACACGCTCCCGCAGGACGAGCTCCAGCAGACGGCGGACCAGAGCCAGCAGACGCTCGACGCGATCGAGACGACGTACGACGAGGTCGGGGCAGCCCGTGACGTGCTCGAGATCGACGGGATCACCGGCACCCTCGCGAACGTCCGCGAGGCCATCGAGCACGTCGGCAACGCCTACAGCGCGCGGCCCGACCTGGACTCGCTCCGGCAGCTGGCCGGGGTGGCCGACCAGGTCCGCCCGTTCAAGGAGCAGGTGGACGTGCTGATCCCCGTCTACTACGGCAACTTCTTCACCCTGACCGACAACTTCGCCGGCGACGAGATCGTCTCGACTGTCTTCGTCATGGTGCTGGCCCTTGCGGTCGCCGCCGTCGTCGGACGGGCCGTCGGCTTCTGGGTCCGTCGCGGACGACCGGGGATCGTCGCGCAGCTGTTGCAGGCCCTGGGGGCGCGTGTCTTCCGGCCGTGGTACGTCACCCACCTGCCGTGGGCGATCAGCCCGCCGCTGTACGACGCCGCGCGCGAGCACCTGCAGCAGGCGATCGTGGCCGACCCGGAGACGGCCCTCGACCCCGAGACGCTCGCCGGGCTCGAGGAGTGGTTCGCGACGCGGGACCGAGAGTGATCAGACCAGCTCGGGCTGCGTCTTCTCCCGCACCTCGTCCTCGGTGACGCCCGGCGCGAGCTCGACGAGCCGGAGCGCCCGTTCGCCGAGCGTGCCGGAGGGGGCCACCTCGCCGGTGGCCGGGTCGATCACGTCGATGACCGCGAGGTCGGTGATGATCCGCTGCACCACGCGCTTGCCGGTGTAGGGCAGGTCGCACTCGTCGAGGATCTTCAGCGAGCCGTCCTTGGCGGTGTGCTCCATCAGCACGATCACCCGCTTGGCGCCGTGGACGAGGTCCATCGCGCCGCCCATGCCCTTGACCATCTTCCCCGGGATCATCCAGTTCGCGATGTCACCGTTGGCCGAGACCTGCATGGCGCCGAGGATCGCGGCGTCGATCTTGCCGCCGCGGATCATCCCGAACGACTGGGCGGAGTCGAAGAACGACGCGCCCTTGCGCAGCGTCACCGTCTCCTTGCCCGCGTTGATCAGGTCGGGGTCCTCCTCGCCCTCGTAGGGGTACGCCCCCACGCCGAGGATGCCGTTCTCCGACTGCAGCACCAGCTCGACGTCGTCGGCGACGTAGTTGGGCACCAGGGTCGGCAGCCCGATGCCGAGGTTGACGTACGACCCGTCCTTGAGCTCCGAGGCCGCCCGCGCCGCCATCTCCTCACGCGTCCATGCCATCTCGCTCAGCCTCCCAGTCCGTGCGTCGCCGCGTCGTCGACCAGCGCCTCGGCGGAGGAGTCCGGCCGCGGTCGCGTGGTGACCTTCTCGATCCGCTTGTCGGCGGCCTGCTCGGGGGTGAGCTCCACGACCCGCTGGACGTAGACGCCCGGGGTGTGGACCTCGGCCGGGTCGAGCTCGCCCGGCTCCACGAGGTGCTCGACCTCGGCGATGGTCACCCGGCCGCACATCGCGGCGAGCGGGTTGAAGTTGCGCGCCGACTGGCGGTAGACGAGGTTGCCGTGCCGGTCGCCCTTCCAGGCCCGCACCAGGCCGAAGTCGGCGACGATCGCCTCCTCGAGGACGTACTCCTTGTCACCCTCGGCGGTCGAGAAGACCTTGGTCTCCTTCGGCGGCGAGGACACGATCACGTTGCCCTCGGTGTCGTACTTCCACGGCAGGCCGCCCTCGGCGACCTGCGTGCCGACACCGGTCGCGGTGTAGAACGCCGGGATGCCCGAGCCGCCGGCCCGCATCCGCTCGGCGAGCGTGCCCTGCGGGGTGAGCTCGACCTCCAGCTCGCCGCTGAGGTACTGGCGGGCGAACTCCTTGTTCTCCCCGACGTAGGAGGAGATCATCCGGCGCAGCCGCTTCTGGAACAGCAGCCGGCCCAGGCCCCACTCGTCCACGCCGCAGTTGTTCGAGACCGCCTCCAGGTCGGTCGTGCCCGCCTCCAGCAGCGCGTCGATGAGGACCGACGGGATGCCGCACAGTCCGAAACCGCCGACGGCGATGGTCGCGCCGTCCGGGATGTCGGCGACCGCGTCGGCCGCCGAGGTGACCACTTTGTCCATGCCCGGCACCCTAGCGGCCGTGTGAGCGACGCCACTGTGTGGGCCGGAGCCACTCTTCGAGGGCGCCGGTGTGGCTGGCGGCCCCTCGCTATCCTCGGCCCTGTGACCGCTCCAACCGATCGGCCGGTCGACTGGCCCCGCGTGCGGCTGCACGTGGTCACGGGCAAGGGCGGGACCGGCAAGTCGACCGTCGCCGCCGCCCTCGCGATGGCGCTAGCCTCCACCGGGCGCAACGTCCTGCTCTGCGAGGTCGAGGGCCGTCAGGGCATCGCCCGGATGTTCGACACCGACCCCCTCCCCTACGAGGAGCGCCGCATCGCCAAGGGCGCCCCGGACGCCGACGGCCGCTCCGGGCAGGTCCACGCCCTCCACATCGACCCCGAGTCGGCGCTGCTGGAGTACCTCGCGATGTACTACAAGCTCGGTCGCGCCGGCAAGGCGCTCGACCGGTTCGGTGTCATCGACTTCGCCACCACGATCGCCCCCGGCGTGCGCGACGTGCTCCTGACCGGCAAGGTGTACGAGGCCGTCCAGCGCCCCCGCGGCGGTCGGCACAAGGACCAGATCACCTACGACGCCGTGGTGCTCGACGCGCCCCCCACCGGGCGGATCTGCCAGTTCCTCGGGGTGAACTCCGAGCTCGCCGGCCTGGCCAAGGTGGGGCCGATCAAGACGCAGGCCGACAAGGTGATGGAGCTGCTGCGCTCCGACCGCACCGCCGTCCACCTGGTCACGATCCTCGAGGAGATGCCTGTCCAGGAGACCCACGACGGGATCGCCGAGCTGCACGCCGCGGGGCTGCCGGTGGGCGGGATCGTGGTCAACCTGGTCCGGCCCCAGGACCTCAGCGCCAGCGCCCTGGCGCAGGTGCGTGACGACCGCGTCGACCCCACGGCCGTCGCCTCGGACCTCTCCCGCGCCAAGGTCGACGTCGACGCCGACCTGGTCGCCTCGCTCGTCGCCGAGGCCCGCGACCACGCCGTACGCCGCCAGCTCGAGGACGAGCAGCGCGCCCTCGTGGCTGAGGAGGGGCTGTCGACCTACGAGCTCCCCCGGCTGGCCGGCGGCATCGACCGCGGCGCGCTCCTCGAGCTCGCCCAGCTCCTCCGGAACCAAGGCATGGCATGACGACTGCGCCCGTCCTCGACATCGACGCCCTCCTCGACGACCCGCACACCGAGATCATCGTGTGCTGCGGCTCGGGCGGGGTCGGCAAGACCACCACGTCCGCCGCCCTCGCGCTCCGCGCGGCCGAGCGGGGCCGCAAGGTCGTCGTCCTCACCATCGACCCCGCCCGCCGGCTGGCGCAGTCCATGGGCATCGAGCAGCTCGACAACACCCCCCGCCCGGTCCCCGACGTCGATCCCGCGGCGGGCGGGTCGCTCGACGCCATGATGCTCGACATGAAGCGCACCTTCGACGAGGTGGTCGAGAGCCAGGCCAGCGCGGAGAAGGCGCGGCAGATCCTGGAGAACCCGTTCTACGTCGCGCTCTCCAGCTCCTTCGCCGGCACCCAGGAGTACATGGCGATGGAGAAGCTCGGGCAGCTCCACCGGGATGCCCGCCGCGACGGCAGCTACGACCTGATCGTGGTCGACACGCCGCCCTCGCGCTCAGCGCTGGACTTCCTCGACGCGCCCGAGCGGCTGTCGAGCTTCCTCGACGGTCGGTTCATCCGGCTCCTCCTCGCACCGGCGCGCGGCCCGGCCCGGCTGATGACAGCCGGGCTCTCGGTCGTGACCAACGCGCTCACCAAGGTCCTCGGCGCACAGGTGCTGCGTGACATGCAGACCTTCGTCGCGGCCTTCGACACCTTGTTCGGCGGCTTCCGCCAGCGTGCGGAGCAGACCTTCGCGCTGCTGCAGGCCGACGGCACGGCGTTCCTCGTCATCGCCGCGCCGGAGCCCGACGCGCTGCGCGAGGCGGCGTACTTCGTGGACCGGCTCACCGACGACGACATGCCCCTGGCGGGCCTGGTCGTCAACCGGGTCAGCCCCTCGGCACGCACCGAGCTCTCGGCCGAGGAGGCCATCACCGCCGCCGAGCGGCTCCGGGCCGGCGACTCCTCGTCGCTGACCGCCGGCCTGCTGCGCCTGCACGCGGACCGGGTGCGGATCATCGAGCGCGAGGCGCACCTGCGCGAGCGCTTCGCCGCCTCACACCCCGCCGTGCCGACCGCGGTCGTGCCGGCGATGGCCGGCGACGTCCACGACCTCGACGGGCTGCGGGCGATCGGCGAGCTGCTCGCCGAGCAGCCCTAGCCCCGGGACCTGGCCCCAACAGGGGAGTCGAGCCAGGACGGTCAGGCGTTGACGGTGGGCGACTCGACCTTGGTGCGGGCGGTCTCCAGGATGGTGCGCCACGACGAGCCCGGGCGGCGGCGGAGCAGCGCACGGCGCTCACGCTCGGTCATCCCGCCCCAGACGCCCCACTCGATCTGGTTGTCCAGCGCCTCGGCCAGGCACTCGGTGCGCACCGGGCACCCGGCACAGACCTGCTTGGCCTTGTTCTGCTCGGCGCCCCGCACGAAGAGAGCGTCAGGCGTGTCGCCCTTGCACGCGGCGCGTGATGCCCAGTCCTCGACCCACATTGTCATTCCCCACGATCTTTGTGCGAGCCGGCTGGCCGCCCCCATAGCGGCCATTCCCGACTCGACTTGAAAAGTAAACGAACCGCCGGGGGCGGCGTCAGGGCCAGGTGGCTCAAATCGCATAGTCCGATGTGACTAGGTCCCAGCGCGCGTGGAATTCAGGTGGTATGGCCCTGCCCCCGTACCCTGAGGGCATGTCTTCCCGCCCTGAGCGCCCCCACGGACGCCCCGACGCCGGTCGCGTCGCCTCCCACCTCGCGGTGATGGGCGCCGTCGCGGTCGTGATGGGCGTCCTCACCGCCTGCCTCGCCATCCCCTTCGCGGGCCTGGTCGGCGTGGCCGCCAAGGACGTCAGCAAGGGGATGGTCAACCTCCCCGAGTCGCTCGAGGCCAAGGACCTGTCGCAGAAGACCCGGATCTACGACGCCAACGGCAACCTGATCGCCTCGCTCTACGACCAGAACCGGATCAACGTCCCGCTCAAGTCGATCTCGCGCCCGATGGTGAAGGCCATCGTCGCGATCGAGGACTACCGCTTCTACGAGCACGGCGCGCTCGACCTCAAGGGCACGCTCCGCGCGTTCATCACCAACCAGGCCAACGGCGGTGCGGTGCAGGGTGGCTCGTCGATCACCCAGCAGATGGTCAAGCAGACCCTGCTCTACCAGGCGGAGACCGACGAGGAGCGCAAGGCCGCGACCGAGGAGACCTACGCCCGCAAGATCCGCGAGCTGCGCTACGCCATCGCCTTCGAGAAGAACCACACCAAGGACTGGATCCTCGAGCGCTACCTCAACATCGCCTACTTCGGCGACGGCGCCTTCGGCGTCCAGTCCGCCGCGGTCCACTTCTTCTCCAAGAACGCCAAGGACCTCAACCTGCTCGAGGCGGCCACGCTCGCCGGCTTGGTGAAGAACCCCGTCGGCTACGACCCGATCGACAACCCGGAGCGCGCGGAGAGCCGCCGCAACGTCGTCCTCGACCGCCTCGCCCAGCTCGGCGTGCTGTCGGAGAAGAAGGCCGAGCGTCTCAAGGCCACGCCGATCAAGGAGACGCTCAAGATCAAGAACTCCCCCAACGGCTGCCAGCAGTCGCGGGCGCCGTTCTTCTGCGACTACGTCGTCAACTGGCTGCTCAAGGACCCGGTCCTCGGCGACACGCCCAAGGAGCGTCGCCGCACGCTCAACAACGGCGGCCTCACGATCAACACCACGATCGACCTCGACATGCAGAAGGCCGCCGACGACTCGGTCCAGGCCCACGTCTACCAGACGGACCAGGCCATCGGCGGGCTGGCGATGGTCGAGCCCGGCACCGGTGACGTGCGTGCTCTCGCGCAGTCGCGGCCGATGGGCAAGGACAAGCAGGGCGGCGAGACCTACCTCAACTACACCGTGCCGAAGAAGTACGGCGACGCCAACGGCTTCCAGGCCGGCTCGACGTTCAAGCTCTTCGTACTCGCTGCGGCCATCAACCAGGGCATCCCGCTCAGCACCAGCATCCCCTCGCCGCAGACGATGCACTTCGACGACTGGGACTTCGAGACGTGCGACGGCCCCTACGCCGGCGACCAGAAGGGCTGGGACCCCGAGAACTCCACCGGCGCCGGCACCTTCAACCTCTACTCCGGCACCCAGCAGTCGGTGAACACCTTCTTCGCCCAGCTCGAGACCCGCACCGGCATGTGCGAGCCGCTGCAGCTGGCCCGCGACATGGGTGTCAAGGTGCCGAAGGCCCAGCAGGTGCCGTCGTGGATCCTCGGCGTCTCCGACGCCGACCCGCTGACCATGGCGCAGGCCTACGCCACCTTCGCCGCCCGCGGCCTGCACTGCGACCCGCGCCCGGTCACGCAGGTGCTCGACTCGCGGGGCGGGACCCTCAAGGAGTTCGACAGCCAGTGCGAGCAGGTGATGCCGGGCGCCACTGCCGACGCCGTCAACGACATCCTGCGCGGCGTGATGGAGGGCGACGGCTTCGGAGCGCCGCTCGCCATCGACAAGCCGTCGGCCGGCAAGACCGGCACCAACAACAGCAACATGGCCGTGTGGTTCGTCGGCTACACCCCGACGCTCGCGACGGCCGCCATGGTCGCCGGCGCCAACGAGTTCGGCGAGTGGGTCACCCTCAACGGACAGTCCGTCGGCGGCAGCTACATCAGCAGCGCCTTCGGCTCGACCGTCGCCGGCCCGATCTGGGGCGACGCGATGGAGGCGGTGTCGGCGAAGCTCCCCTACGAGGACTTCCAGCCGCCGCCCGGTGACGAGATCGCCGGCGTGCTGACGAGCGTGCCCGACGTGGCGGGCCAGTCCGTCGAGGCGGCCACCCAGCAGCTCGAGGCGGCCGGCTTCACCGTCGCCGACGGCGGCCAGGTCAACTCCGAGGTCGGCGCCGGGCTCGTCGCCTACACCTCCCCCGGCGCCGGCACGGCGCTCAGCAGCGGCGACACGGTCACCCTCTACACCTCCACCGGCTACGTCCCGCCGGCGAACACCAACGGCGGCAAGGGCAAGGGCAAGGGGAAGGGACGCGGTCGCGGCAACCGCTGACCCACCGGTGGTCGAGATGCGAGCGCAGCGAGCCTCGAAACCCCGAGCCCAGCGCTAGCCGAGCTGCTTGCGGACCTCCGCGGCGACGGCACCGCCGTCGGCGCGACCCTTGACCTGGGGCGTGACCACGCCCATCACCTTGCCCATGGCGCGCATGCCCTCGCCGGCCGCCCCGGTCTGCTCGATGGCGGCGGTGACCAGGTCGGCGATCTCGGACTCGCTCAGCTGGGCGGGGAGGTACTCGGCGATGACCTCGCCCTCGGCGGCCTCCTTGGCCGCCATCTCGGCACGACCGCCCTCCTCGAAGGCCACGGCGGCCTCCCGGCGCCGCTTGGCCTCGGTGGACAGCACGCCGATGATGTCGTCGTCGGAGAGCTCGCGGGCCTCCTTGCCGGCGACCTCGGCGTTGGTGATGGCGGTCAGCACCATCCGCAGCGTCGAGGAGCGCAGCTCGTCACGCGCCTTCATGGCGGTGGTGAGGTCGGCGCGGAGGCGGTCCTTGAGAGCACTCATGAGGGCCATTGTGGCAGCCTTGGCGAATGCCTTTCCTCCCCCTCCTGCGCCGCACGGCCATGCTCGGCGCGGCCGCGGGCGTCGGCCTGGCGTCGTACGCCGCGTGGGAGGCCCGCCAGTACACCCTGCGCCGGGTGACCGTGCCGGTCCTGCCCGCCGGGCACGCGCCGCTGACGGTGCTGCACCTCAGCGACATCCACATGGCGCCCGACCAGCGGGCCAAGCAGGAGTGGCTGCGCGGGCTCGCGGCGCTCGAGCCCGACCTGGTCGTCAACACCGGTGACAACCTCGCCCACATGCGCTCGGTCCCGGTCGTGGCCGACGCCCTCGGCGGGCTGCTCGAGCGTCCGGGCGTCTATGTGCTCGGCTCCAACGACTACTACGCGCCCGGCTTCCGCAACCCCTTCGCCTACCTCCTGCCCGACACCGGCAAGCGCAACACCTCGGTGCCGCAGCTGCCCTGGCCCGACCTCAAGGAGCGGTTCAACGACGCAGGGTGGGTCGACCTGACCAACGGCTTCGGCTCGCTGACGGTGGGCGGTACGTCGATCGCGTTCGCCGGGGTCGATGACCCGCACCTGGGCTACGACGAGCTCGAGCGCGTCGCGGGCCCGGCCGAGGCCTCCGCCGACCTGCGGCTCGCGGTCACCCACGCGCCGTACCTCCGGGTGCTCGACCAGTTCACCGCCGACGGCTACGACGCCGTCATCGCCGGCCACACCCACGGTGGCCAGGTGTGCCTGCCGGGCGGCCGGGCGCTCACGACGAACTGCGACCTCGAGCCCGCCCGGGCCCGGGGCCTGCACCGCCACCCCGCACGGTCGGCGCCCGGCGACCCCGGCTCGGCCTGGCTGCACGTCTCGGCCGGCCTCGGCACCAACCCCTACGTCCGCTTCCGGGTCGCG
Source organism: Microbacterium sp. ARD31 (assembly GCF_031844425.1). Taxonomy (NCBI): domain Bacteria; kingdom Bacillati; phylum Actinomycetota; class Actinomycetes; order Micrococcales; family Microbacteriaceae; genus Microbacterium; species Microbacterium sp. ARD31. The sequence continues at coordinate 96,452 of NZ_JAUZVE010000022.1, read as the reverse complement.
TGCCGGCCGGAGGCGACGCTGCTGACCCTGGTGCCGTCGGACTGACCTGAGGAGACCCGCGTGCCCGAGCTGATGATCGACCTGATCTGCTCCCTCGACGGGTACGCCGCCGCTGACGGCTGGCCCGGCCTGTGGGGCATGGGCGGGCCGGAGTACCTCGCCTGGCTGGGCGAGCAGGAGGAGCACACGATCCTCATGGGGGCCACGACCTACCGCCTGATGTCGGGGATGGCCGAGGAGGAGCCGGAGGCGATCGCGCAGCTCGGCGGGATGCCGAAGATCGTCTTCTCCTCGACGCTCTCCCCGCCACTCGGCTGGGCGAACAGCGAGCTCGTCAGCGGGGACGCGGTCGCCGCGGTCCGCGACCTCAAGCACCGCCACCCGCTCCCGCTGCGCACCCTGGGCAGCCTCGCCCTGGGGCGATCCCTCCTCGCGGCGGGCCTCGTCGACCGGCTCCGGCTCGTCGTGTTCCCCGTGATCAATGGCGCGACCGGGCGCGAGCGCCTCTTCGACGGCTACCCCGACGTCCGGCTCGACCTGCTCGAGGCCAGGACCTTCGACGGCCGCCTCCAGCTGCTCGACTACGCGCCGACCGTGCTCGACCACCCGCCACTCGCCTAGGAGCCCTGCATGCCACTGGTCCGCGTCACCAACTTCTCCGTCTCGCTCGACGGCTTCGGCGCGGGCGAGCCCCAGTCGTTGGAGTCCCCCTTCGGCCACGCCGGCCAGCGGCTCCACGAGTGGATGTTCAACACGTGGACCGACGACGCGCCGACGGGCATCGACGCGGTCTGGGCCGCCCGCTGGGACGTCGGCTTCGGCGCCGAGATCATGGGCGCCCACAAGTTCGGCCCGCCCGGCTGGCAGGACGACCCCGACTGGCGCGGCTGGTGGGGCGAGGACCCGCCCTTCCACACCCCGACGTACGTCCTCACGCACCGCCCCCGCGAGCCGCTCGAGATGCAGGGCGGCACCACGTTCCACTTCCTGAGCACCTCACCGGCCGACGCGCTGGCCATCGCCCGCGAGGCCGCCGGCGACCTCGACGTCCGCATCGGTGGCGGCGCGAGCACCGTGCGGGACTTCGTGGCCGCAGGGCTCGTGGACCACCTCCACGTCGTCGTGGTCCCGATCGTGCTCGGTCGCGGCACCCGGCTCTGGGACGGGCTGGCGGGCCTGGAGGACTCGTTCGGGATCGAGGCGGTCTCCTCGCCCAGCGGGGTCGTCCACCTCAGCCTGAGCCGCAGGCCCTCGTCCTGAGCCCACGGCGCCGGGGCGATTTCGGAGGGGCCTGACTGCTCCGGTATGCTCGCCGGCGTTGCTCAGTCGGGTCTCCCGACTCGGGCGGCGGGCTGTGGCGCAGCTTGGTAGCGCGCCTCGTTCGGGACGAGGAGGCCGCAGGTTCAAATCCTGTCAGCCCGACATCCGGAGCCCCCGGACTCACATCGCTGGGTCCGGGGGCTCCTGTCGTGTGGCACCCTGCCCCCATGCCCGACCTCCCGCCCGACACACCGGACGACACACCGGACGACCGTCCCCCGCTGGAGATGCCCTCCTTCTCGCTGCCGCGTCGCAAGCCCGCGCCGGACGAGGCGACGGCGCCCGCTCCCGCCCCCGCTCCCGAGCCGGCCCCTGATCACGAGGCAGAGCACGGCCCCCGCCGGGCGCGGACCTCTCCTCGGCTCACCGGCCTGCCGGCGGCGCTGCTCACCGGCCTGGTCGTCGGCGCGCTGGCGGTGGCGTACGCCTGGCTCGCCGGCGCCGCCTGCGACGCCGTCCGCGGCACCACCTCGTGCGGCGGCGCGGCAGGACTGCCGATCCTCCTCGCCGGCCTCGTGCTGCTCGCGTGGGTCGGCGCGCTCCTGCTGAAGCTCGTCGGGGTCGCCGACGCCGGGTCGACCAGCATCCTGGCCGTGGGCGTCCTGTCCGTGCTGGTGATGCTGTTCCTGCTCGACAGCCTCGACGAGCCGTGGGCGGCGGTCGTCGTGCCGCTGCTGGCGGTGCTCGGCTACGGCCTGTCGTGGTGGGTCACCGCGTCGGTCGTCGGCGAGGAGACCGAGGCCACCGAGCCGCACGACGTGCGCTGACGGCTGTCAGACCCTCGCCGCGGCGACCAGCTCCGCGATCTGCACCGTGTTGAGCGCGGCGCCCTTGCGGAGGTTGTCGTTGCTGATGAACAGCGCGAGCCCGCGGTCGTCCGGCACCCCAGGGTCCTGCCGGAGCCGGCCGACGTAGGACGGGTCCTTGCCGGCCGCCTTGAGCGGCGTGGGCACCTCGTCGAGCTCCACGCCCTGGGCGGACGCGAGGATCTCGCGGGCCCGCCAGGGGGTCATCGGGCGCTCGAACTCGGCGTTGACCGCGAGCGAGTGGCCGGTGAAGACCGGGACGCGCACGCAGATGCCGGACACGAGCAGGTCGGGAAGGCCCAGGATCTTGCGCGACTCGTTGCGGAGCTTCTGCTCCTCGTCGGTCTCGTTGAGGCCGTCGTCGACGACCGAGCCGGCCATCGGCAGCACGTTGTAGGCGATCGGCTCGACGTACTTCACCGGGTCGGGGAACGTGATCGCCGAGCCGTCGTACGCCAGCTCGCGCGCCTTGTCGCCGGCCTCGGCCACGCCGTGGGCGAGCTCCTCGACGCCGGCGACGCCCGACCCGGACACGGCCTGGTAGGTGGAGACGATGAGGCGGGTCAGACCGGCCTCGTCGTGCAGCGGCTTGAGCACCGGCATCGCGGCCATGGTCGTGCAGTTGGGGTTGGCGATGATGCCGCGCCCGGCCTGGATCACCGGAGCCATCGCGTCGGGGTTGACCTCGGAGACGACCAGCGGGATGTCGGGGTCCTTGCGGAAGGCCGAGGAGTTGTCGACGACGATCACGCCGGCGTCGACGAACCTCGGCACGAGCGCCCGCGAGGTGGTGGCGCCGGCGGAGAACAGCGCGATGTCGAGTCCGGTCGGGTCGGCCGTCTCGGCGTCCTCGACGGTGATCTCGCGGTCGCCGAACGGCAGCACGGTGCCCGCCGAGCGCGAGGACGCGAAGAACCGGACCTGGTCGGCCGGGAACTCCCGCTCCAGCAGGATCTGGCGCATCGCGACGCCGACCTGCCCAGTGGCGCCGACGATGCCGATGTTGACCTTCTGGCTCATCGTCCGGTGCCTCCGTAGACCACGGCCTCGACCTCGTCGGCGTCGAGGTCGAACGCCGAGTGGGTGGCGCGCACGGCGTCGTCCACCGCGTTCTCGTCGACGATGACCGAGATGCGGATCTCGGAGGTGGAGATCATCCCGATGTTGACGCCGGCCGCAGCCAGGGCGCCGAAGAACTTCGAGGTGATGCCGGGGTGCGAGCGCATGCCGGCGCCGATCAGCGAGACCTTGCCGATCTTGTCGTCGTAGAGCAGCTTGTCGTAGCCGACCTCGCCCTGGATCCGCGCCAGGGCAGTCATCGCGGTCTGGCCGTCGGTGCGTGGCAGCGTGAAGGAGATGTCGGTCAGGCTCGTGGCCGCGGCGGAGATGTTCTGCACGATCATGTCGAGGTTGATCTGGGCGTCGGCCAGCGCCTCGAAGATGCGGGCCGCCTCGCCCACCTTGTCGGGCACGCCGACGACGGTGATCTTGGCCTCGCTGCGGTCGTGCGCGACGCCGGCGATGATCGGCTGTTCCATGGTGTCTCCCTCGGGACCGTTGGCGCGGGGGTCGTCCACGACCCACGTGCCCTCGAGCTGGCTGAACGACGAACGGACGTGGATCGGGATGCCGTAGCGGCGGCCGTACTCCACGCAGCGCAGGTGCAGGATCTTCGCGCCGCAGGCGGCGAGCTCGAGCATCTCCTCGTAGGACACCTTGCTGAGCTTGCGGGCGCTGGGCACGATCCGCGGGTCGGCGGTGAACACCCCGTCGACGTCGGTGTAGATCTCGCACACGTCGGCCTCGAGCGCCGCGGCCAGGGCCACCGCCGTGGTGTCGGTGCCGCCACGACCCAGGGTGGTGATCTCCTTGGTGTCGGCGGAGACGCCCTGGAAGCCGGCGACGATGACGATGTGGCCCTCGCCGATGGCCTGCGTGATGCGGCCGGGCGTGATGTCGATGATCTTGGCCTTGCCGTGCACCGAGTCGGTGATCACGCCGGCCTGCGACCCGGTGAAGGACCGCGCGGTGTAGCCGAGGTCGTTGATCGCCATCGCGACGAGCGCCATCGAGATGCGCTCGCCCGCGGTGAGCAGCATGTCCATCTCGCGTGCCGGCGGCAGCGGCGAGACGCCGTTGGCCAGGTCGTAGAGGTCGTCGGTCGTGTCGCCCATGGCGGACACGGCGACGACCACGTCGTGCCCGGACTTCTTGATGTCCACGATGCGCCGGGCGACGCGCTTGATGGCGTCGGCGTCGGCGAGCGAGGAGCCGCCGTACTTCTGCACGACAATGCCCACGGTTGGTCCTCGGGGATCGGGGTGCGGCCACCCGCGGCCGCGTGCGTCTGACGTGCCCCCGGCGCCCTTGCCGGCGGGCCAGCGACGATTCTACGGGGCGGTGGTCCGGGTGGGCGCGCTCTCCAGCATCTGGTCGGCGACGGCCAGCGCCTCGGCGTCGGCCTCGAAGTCGGTGTCGAACCGGTCGTGGGCCACGACCGTCAGCAAGGCGTTGAGGGCGGCACCGGCGAGGTTGCCCCAGTTGTTGACGTAGGAGAACTGCCACCACCACAGCGCCTCGTCGACGTCACCTGCGCGGAAGTGGCGCAGGCCGTTCTCGAGGTCGATGGCGATCGAGGCCATGTCGTCGGAGAGCCGGCTCTCCACCACCTCCGGGACGTAGGGGTCGAAGACGAACGTGTAGGCGTCGACCCCGCCGAGCATGTCGGCCAGCCGCAGGCGCAGCTCGTCGATGTCGGCCTCGGGGCCCACGTCGGGCTGGTACTCCTCGCGCGGGGTGAAGTCGTTCTGGGCACCCAGCCGGGCGCCGGCGAGCAGCACCTGGCTGATCTCGAGCAGCAGCAGCGAGACCGCCTGGGCACCGTTGCCCTCGCGCGCGATCGCGCGCAGGGCGAGCAGGAAGCTCTCCACGGAGTCCGCGATCTGCTCACCGAACCTCGTCTGGTCGGTGTCGGTCACTGGGCTCTCCTTCACTGGGCGGTCCTCCTTCCGGCGAACGCTCGGCCGAGCGTCACCTCGTCGGCGTACTCGAGGTCCCCGCCCACCGGCAGTCCACTCGCCAGACGCGTCACGCGCAACCCCATGGGCGACAGCAGGCGGGTGAGGTAGGTGGCGGTGGCCTCGCCCTCGAGGTTGGGGTCGGTGGCGAGGATGACCTCGGTGACCACGCCGTCGGCCAGGCGCGGCATCAGCTCCTTGACGTGGAGCTGGTCGGGGCCGATGCCGTCGATCGGCGAGATCGCCCCGCCGAGGACGTGGTAGCGGCCGCGGAACTCGCGCGTGCGCTCGATGGCGACGACGTCCTTGTACTCCTCGACCACGCAGAGCACGGTCGGGTCACGCCGCTCGTCACGGCAGATCCGGCACTGCTCGTCCTCGCTGACGTTGAAGCAGACCGAGCAGAACTTCACCCGGGCCTTGACCTCGATCAGCACGTCGGCGAGGCGGCGTACGTCGACGGGCTCGGCCTGGAGCAGGTGGAAGGCGATGCGCTGCGCGCTCTTGGGCCCGACCCCGGGCAGGCGCCCCAGCTCGTCGATCAGGTCCTGGACGACTCCTTCGTACAACGAAGCCCCTCAGCCCAGGCCGGGGAGGCCGAGGCCGCCCGCCCCGCCACCGAGGCCGTCGGTCAGCGGGCCGAGCTGGTCGCCGGCGAGCGCCTCGGACTTGGCACGGGCGTCGCGGTAGGCGGCGACGATCAGGTCGGAGAGGTCGGACAGGTCGTCGGGGTCGGTGCCGTCGAACTCGCCCGCCTTGATGGCGACGCCGACCAGCTCGCCAAGGCCGTTGGCGGTGACCGTGACGGCACCGCCGGCGACGGTGCCCTCGACGGTCTGCCGGGCGAGGTCGGCCTGGGCCTCCTCGATCTGCTGCTGCATCTGCTGCGCCTGCTGGAGGAGGGCGTTCATGTCGAAGCCGCCGCCAAGGGCGTCGAACGGGTTCTGGGTCATCGGGTCTCCCGCATGAGAGGTGGGTGGTGGTGCCGGCCCGGGTGGGCCGGGCGGTTCAGTCGTGCTTGATCTCCTCGATCAGCCGCGCACCGAGCGTCTGGCTGAGGAGGGACTCGGTGTCGAGGGCCGCCGACTCGGCGTCGGGGTCGTCGGGGTCGACGTCGTCGTCGGCCGATCGGACCGGCTCGGCCGACTCGGGGGCGCCACCTCCGGCGCGGGCGGCCTCGAGGGCCTCCCGCGCGGGCGCGGCGGACACCGGCGGAGGCGCCGACTGGGCCGGGGCCTCGGGGGCGGTCGGCTGCTCCGGTGCGGCGCCACCCGTCACCCACGCGGGCGGGGCGTCGGGCGCGTCCGGCGCGGTCGCGGGCACGGCAGCGGGGTCGGTCGACGACTTCTGGACCACCGGCTGCGCCGCGGCCGCCCCGCTCGGGTCGACGATCGACTCCACCCGCCAGTCCATCCCGACCACGTCGATCGCTGCCTGGCGCAGGATCTCGTCGCAGCCGCCGTTGACGAAGGAGTCGCGGGCGCCGGAGTTGGCGAAGCCGACCGTCAGCCGGCTGGCGTCGACGTCGACGACGTGGGCGTGCTGGGACAGCACCATCCACGCCAGCCTGCGCCGGTTCTTGGTCTGCTCGAGGATGTCGGGCCACAGGCGGCGTACGTCGACCAGGCTGAGACCGCCGCGGGGCCCGCCCGGCTGCTCGGCGACGGGCTCGGCGGACGCAGCGACCGGGGTGGGCTCGGGGACGGGCTCCGGTGCAGCGGCGGGCTCGGGGGCGCGGGCCGGGGCACTGGTGGGCATCGGCGGAGGCGGCGGGGGGCCGTCGTCGCGCGACGCCCCGCCTGAGGGCACCGGCGCAGGCGGCGCGGGCTCGGCGGCCTGGGCGGGCTCGGCGACCGGGGCAGGCCGGGCGGCTGGCGCGGCCGGCGCCGCCGAGGCGGGCGCGGGCGTCGGCGCGCCCGTCACCTCGAGCCGGCGCTCGAGCCGTTCGAGGCGGGCCATCACGCCGTCGGAGGTGTGGTCGGCACCGGGCAGCAGCACGCGGGCGCAGAGCAGCTCGAGCAGCAGGCGGGGCGCGGTGGCGCCGCGCATCTCGGTCAGCCCGGCCGCGACGATGTCGGCGGCCCGGCTCAGCTCGATCGCACCGAACCGCGCAGCCTGGGCCACCAGTCGCTCGCCGGCGTCCTCGGAGACGTCGATCAGCCCGGTCGCCGGGGCGTCGGGCACGGCGGTGACGATCACCAGGTCGCGCAGGCGGCGCAGCAGGTCCTCGGTGAAGCGGCGCGGGTCCTGCCCGGTCTCGACGACCTTGTCGACGACCGAGAACACCGCGCCGCCGTCGCGGGAGGCGAACGCCTCGACCACCTCGTCGAGGAGGGAGTCGGGGGTGAAGCCGAGCAGGTCGGTGGCCAGCTTGTGGGTGACGCCGTCGGGGCCGGCGCCGCCGAGGAGCTGGTCGAGGACGGAGAGCGTGTCGCGCGCGGAGCCGGCGCCCGCGCGCACGACGAGCGGCAGGGCGGCCGACTCGATCGCGACGCCCTCCTCGGCGGCGAGCTGGGAGAGGTAGTCGCTGAGCAGGCGCGGCGGGATCAGCCGGAAGGGGTAGTGGTGGGTGCGCGAACGGATGGTCGGCAGCACCTTGTCGGGCTCGGTCGTGGCGAAGATGAACCGCAGGTGGGGCGGCGGCTCCTCGACCAGCTTGAGCAGGGCGTTGAAGCCCTGCGTGGTGACCATGTGCGCCTCGTCGATGATGTAGACCTTGTAGCGGTCGCGCACGGGCGCGAAGAACGCCTTCTCGCGCAGGTCACGGGCGTCGTCGACGCCTCCGTGGGAGGCGGCGTCGATCTCGATGACGTCGATCGACCCGGGGCCGCCGCGGGCGAGGTCGCGGCAGCTGTCGCACTCCCCGCACGGGTCGGAGACAGGGGCCTGGGCGCAGTTGAGCGCCCGCGCCAGGATGCGCGCGGAGGTCGTCTTGCCGCAGCCGCGGGGCCCGGAGAAGAGGTAGGCGTGGTTGACGCGGTTGGCCGCGAGCGCAGCCCGCAGCGGCTCCGTGACGTGATCCTGGCCGATGACCTCGGCGAACGTCTCGGGCCGGTAGCGGCGATAGAGCGCGAGCGGTGACTCCACGTCGTGGAGCCTATCCGGCGGATATGACAAGGCCCCCCACGCACCCGTCAGAGCTCACTGACCCTTGCTGCCTTCCGGCCCTGGGGGATTGGGCGAGGTGACGCCGCGTGGGGGGTTGCGGAGGAGTCTAGGTGAGGCGTGATCGGCGGCCCAAAACCGGGGTCCGGGCCGGGCCCGTCCGGGCGATTTCACCGGCCACGGAGCCGACGGGTACTCTCCTCCGCGGAGGTATCGCCTAGTGGCCTATGGCGCTCGCTTGGAAAGCGGGTTGGGTTAACGCCCTCGGGGGTTCGAATCCCCCTACCTCCGCCGCCACGAGGGCCCCGCACCGTCCGGTGCGGGGCCTTCGGCGTTCAGCGCACGCGGGCCTGCAGCCCGTAGCGCCACTCCTCGGAGATCAGCAGGCTCCCCTCGTCGAGGCGCCGTTCGACGGCGTCGACCAGCATCGCCGACGCCTTCTCCGGGTAGACGCGGTCCCAGGAGAGCTCCGCGCGGTGCTCGAAGACGTGGTGGATGACGCTCACCATCAGGTCCTTGCTCACCGGCGGGGCGAGGAAGTTGCTGCCCGCGAGGAAGGTCTCGGAGCGGTCGGAGCCGAAGCGCAGGGTCACGCACGGGACCTCGAGGACGTTGGCCTCCTCCACGATGCTGCCGGAGTCGGTCACGATGACCGCGCACATCGACATCGCGGCGACGACGTCGAGGTAGCTGTCCCACACCGGCGTCGAGATCAGCGCGTCGCCGTACCGGGCCTCGAGGTCCTCCAGCCACTGGCGGCGACCGAAGTTGTCGATGGCGGACTCCGTGCCGAGCAGCCGGATGAACAGGACGTGGTGCCCCTTTTCGAGCAGGGCCTCCATCGCGTCCATCAGCAGGTTGAAACGCTCGCGGTTGGTGGTGTTCTCGCGGCGGTGCACGCAGAAGCGGAGGAAGGAGCCGTCGCCCATCTGCGGGAACTTCTGCAGCACCTGGTTCTTGTCGCTGCCGGCGATCGCCTGCTCCAGCGCGTCGACCACGGAGTTGCCCACGACGTCGATGGCCGCGGGGGCGAAGCCCTCGTCGAGCAGGAACTCGCGGTTGAGCTCGACCGGGGCGGCGTGGAGGTCGGAGCCGGCGTCGGCGACGCGGGTGTTGAACTGCTCGGGCGAGGGCTCACGGCTCCCCTTGGACCAGCTCACGCGGTCGATCGACTGCTCGCGGAACGACGCCCAGTCGAGGTCGGCGCCCTGCTCGAGCCAGCCGCGCAGCACCTCCGGCCTCGGGGAGAGCGTGCGGAGGCCCGCCTCGACGTGGACCAGCGCCTGCCGCTCGCCGAAGGTCGCCAGCGAGCCCGCCATCGCCGTCGTGGTGTCGCCGTGGACGTAGGTGATCGGGAAGCCGCCGCGCTCGGCGAAGCCGCGCAGGTAGAGCGCCAGCTTGGCCGTGATGCCGGAGACGAGGTCGTTGACGCCGCCGCGGACCTCGAGGTTGATGTCCTCGCGCACGCCGAACTCGTCGAGCATCGACTGGGAGAGGTTGTGGTCGTAGTGCTGGCCGGTGTGGCACAGCACCACGTCGTGCCCCCGCTCGCGGAGCTCGTGGTAGATCGGCGCCTGCTTGATGATGTCGGGCTTGGTCCCGACGACGACGATGTGCTGGCTGTTCTCGTGGGACATGGGTTCCTTCGGTGGGGTGCTTCTGCGTCGCGGGGCCGGTGGACGGCCAGGGTCAGAGGAGGTCCTCGCGCGTGCTCGCCGCGAGGAGGGAGCGCAGGCGCTCCAGGGTGCCGGTGTCGAGGGCCTTCTGCTTGTCCAGGACGTAGACCGCGTCCTCGTGGGTCACCACGATGAGGCCGCGGGCGCCGAGCGTGACGACCGGGCGTCCGTCCATGCTGGCCACGAGGGTGTCCTCGGCGTCGAGCTGGAGGGCCGGGCCGATCGAGGTGACCCGCTGGTCGTGCAGCACCCGCTCGAGGCGGGTCCAGGTGCCGACGTCGGTCCAGCCCAGCCGGCGGGGCACGACGAGGCACTCCATGCCGGCCCACATGAGCGGGTAGATCTCGTGGCCGCCGATCGCGGCGCCGCGGTAGCCCTGGTCCGACGTCGCCCCGCGGGCGAACCGCTCGATGGAGTCGAAGATCAGCGGCAGCGCCGTGCGGTAGGCGTCGCACGCCTGCCCGACGCGTACGCCGTAGCAGGCGGTGTTCCAGTAGAGCCGGCCGGTCTCGGAGAGCTCGTCGACGAGCTCCTGGTCGGGCTTCTCGTGGAAGGAGTCGATCACCTCGACGCCGTCCTGGCCGCCCTCCTGACTGCCCTTGGTGTGGATGTAGCCCAGGCTGGCGTCGAAGCGGGTCGGCTCGGCACCGAGGACCACCATCGAGCGGGGGGTCTCCTCGAGCTGCGCGAGCATGTCGCGGGACGCGGTGTTGAAGGCCTCCTCCTCGTTGATCAGGTGGTCGGAGGGCGCGATGAGGGCGGGCGCGTTGCCGTAGAGGTGCTGCAGCGTGGCGATGCTCAGCGCGAACGCGGTCGCCGGTCCGGCGGGGTCCTCCTCGAGGATCAGGTTCTCCGGCGGCACCGGTCCGAGGTTGGCGCGCGCGGCGTCGGCGAAGCGGGCCCGCGTCGAGACGTGGATCCGGCTCGGGTCGACGATCTCGCTCAGCCGCTCGATCGTGCCGGTCAGCAGCGGCCGGTCGCGCACCACCGGCTGGAACTGCTTGGGGGCCCGGTCGCGGCTGATCGGCCACAGCCGGGAGCCCTGGCCACCGGCCAGGATGACGGCGACCGGCTCGTCGGAGGTGTCACTCATGCGTCGATTCCACCACGCCCACGGGAGCCGCACCGGTGCAATGGGGCAAGCAGCGGGCGAACACCGGGCTCACCGCCGGTCACGACCGCCGCAGGAGCGGGCGGAGCATGAAGGCGAGCGCGAGCAGCGAGCCGGCGACCAGCCCGGACCACAGCAGCATCGCGCGCGGGGTGCCGAACAGGTCGACCTGCTCGGGGGCCGGGGGTGCCTGCGCATCGGCGCGCACCTCGGCCACGGTCGTCTCGACCTTGCCCTGGCGACCCACCTCGACCTGTCGGGTGAGCGCGTCGTGCGCCTGCACCACGCCGGCGCCGGTCCACGGGTTCTCGACCTGGCCGTCGGGCCCGGTCGGCGCACCCGCACCCTCGGTGGTGGCCTGCAGCCGGGCGACCAGCTGCCGCGGGGTGTCGCGGGGGAAGCGCTGGCGCAGCAGCGCGACCAGCCCGCTCACCTCGGCAGCGGCCCAGGAGGTCGCGACCTCGCCGACGACGCAGACCTGGCCGGTCGCGTTGACGGAGATCGCGCCCAGGGTGGGTGCCGCGACGTCGGTGTCCATGTTGGGTACGACGGACGCGCTCGGGTCGTCGTCGCCGGGCGGGGTGGCGCTCACCGCGACGACCCCGGGGTAGTCGGCGGGGTAGACGTCGGCGTCGCTGCCGGGCGTGCCCTCGAAGTCGTCGTCGTCCTCGGCCCGGTTGCCGGACGCGGCCACCACCACGAGCGGCAGGTCGACGAGCCGGGCCACCGCGGCCTTCAGGGCGGGGTCGGGGTCGCGCACCGCGAGCGAGATGTTGACGACGTCGAAGCGCTCGCGAGGGTAGGCGTCGAGGACCGCCTCGATCCCGGCGACGAGCCCCGCCGAGGTCAGCGCCTTCTGGCCCTGGGTGGTGTCGGCGCCGTCGGTGTCGAAGACCTTCACGTCGTAGACGCGGGCGTCGGGGGCGACGCCGTGCGGACCGGCGATCAGCCCGGCCACGATCGTCCCGTGGCCCGAGAGCAGCTCGGTGGGGCTCGCACCCGCGACCGCCGCGAGGCCGACCCGGTCGAGGCCCTCGAGCTGCCGCACGCCGCTGTCGATGACGGCGACCTTGACGCCGCGGCCGGTCGCGAGCTCCTGGGCCTGGGCGACGTGCATCCGGTCGAAGGCGGCGTTCTCCTTCTCGTGCGTGTCGGCGAGCGGCTCGGACCCGGGGATCTCGCTCACCAGGCACGGCGCGTCGTGGTCGGCGGCGGCCGGGCCAGCCCAGACGGGGACCACGGCCGCCGCGAGGACGCCGGCCGCGACCGTCGTACGGAGCCTGCGGTGGTTCATCAGCTCGCGTCCGCCTCGGACTCCGCCGGGGGCGCGTCTGCGGGCAGGCGGCGCGCGGCGTTGGTGGAGAGCGGCACGCCGGTCTGGAAGAACTCCAGCCAGGCGCTCGGCACCAGCGGCGGGTCGACGTCGGCGTAGCCGATGTAGCCGGGCACCTGCGGACCGACGAGGAGGTACTTCTCGCCCTTGGTGTCGACGACGTAGCGGGTGCCGTCGTCGGCCGCCTCGCCGGAGCCGGAGAGGACGTAGGCGCCGGCGCTCGGCTCCACGTCGACGTCGTGGCGTCCGGGACCGACGTCGGACGGGTCGGCGGCGCCCGTCGGGTTGGTCGCCAGGCTGACGCCGGCGTCGTCGTCGGTCGCGGGGTGCAGCACCGCGCACATCGCCCCGCCCGCGAGGGCCTGCGGGACGGTGGCGGGCCACTCGGCGGGGTAGGTGGGGTCGCCGAAGTCGGCGAACAGGTCGTCGTCGACCTGCGCGACCGGGGTGCCGACGACGTCGTACACCAGGCCGGCGAAGTCGCTGAGCCGCTGGGGCTTCTCGTCGCCGAGGAGGTAGTAGGTGCCGGTGCTGGACTGGAGCAGGTCGCCGATGCGGAAGCGGGTGAGGTCGGCGCGGGTGTCGGCGTAGGGGACCGCCTGCCCCTCGTCGTCGATGCCGAAGGAGTCGGCGTCGAGCGGGTCGCCGAGCGGGAACAGGTTGAGCCACTCCTCATCGACCTCGACCGGGGTCGCGCCGAAGCCGAGCTTGTTGCCCAGGGTCGAGGCGGCGGTCGAGTCGGTCGGCATCGGCAGGCGGAAGGCGGTGCCCTGCTCGCTGCCGACCGGCGGCGCGGTCGCGATCAGCCACTGCCGGCCGCCGCTGGAGACGAGGAACGCCCTGCCGACGAGGTCCTCGACGGTCGCGTCCTGCTGGACCGCCAGCTTGATGCCGACCCCGCTCCCCGTGCACGCGGTCCACCCGTCGTCGACGAGCTCGTCGGGCGACGGGAGCCCGGCCGGGGCGCCCTCGATGCCGAGGTCGTCACCCAGCTGGACCGTGCGGATGTACTTGTCGCGGACCGTGAACGGGGTCAGGTCGGGCTTGCCGATGAGCAGCTGCGCAGAGACGTAGTTGGGGACCCGCTGCAGCTTCGGGTTGTCGCCCCCGCGGAGCACGACGTACTGCTCACCGGTGTCCTTGGAGATGACGAAGCTGCCGGTCTCCAGCCACTGCGCCGGCGGCCGGCCGAGCAGGAAGCCGGCGATGGCCGCGCCCGCGAGCAGCAGCACCGAGAGCGCGACGCCGCCGATCAGGACCCGGCCGGGGCGCACCGGCTCGACCTCGCGCCCGCCGGGGGCGCCGGAGACGAACGCCGTGACGAGCCGGCGCCTGCTGAACGCGTGGGCCTCGACGAGGTCCTTCTTGGTCGCCATCGATCAGCCCGCCACCGCGGAGACGAAGCCGGCGGCCAGCACCATCAGCGGCAGCAGCGCGATCAGGGTCATCGTCTCGACGATGTCGCCCATCCGTCCGCGCCGGACCGAGGCGGAGGCGGGCACGAGGGTGAGCGCGAGGAGCAAGGCGCCGACCCCGGCGAGGCCGATCGCCGCGCCGGCACGCCAGCCGTCGTGGATGAGCAGCATCGACACGGCGACGGACACCAGGCCGAGGATGCCGGAGGCGAGGCCGGCCAGCACCTCCGCGCCGGTGCGGTACTGGCGGGTGCGGAACATGACGGCGAGGCAGCACACGGCCGCCAGGACCGTGCCGAACACCCCGCGGTCGACGGCGAAGGGGGCGAAGAAGACGAGGAGGGTGCCGACGGTGGCGGAGACCGCCAGCAGGATCTCGTGGCCCACCCGCGCGTCGTCGGCCACCTCGTCGGGGTCGATGTCCTCGGGGTCGGCGGTGATGTCGTGCAGGGAGTAGAGCTGGTCGACCTTCGTGCCGGTCACCCCGAGCGCCAGCCACGGGAAGATGCTGCCGGCCAGCACCACGAGGGTCATCAGCACCGTGAAGACCACCCCCGGCTCGAGCGACGCCACCCGGATCAGCACCGACCCGGCGACGAGGACCGCGCCGACGACGATCGCCGGGATCACCAGCGGCCGCCCCTCCTGCAGGCCGACGACGGCGACGAGACCGGAGGCGAGCACCCCGAGGCCCGCGAAGAGGAGGGGGTCGGTGAAGAAGGCGTCCGCGAGCGGCCAGCTCCACCCCGGGAGGTCGCCGGGTGCGAGCAGCAGCCCCGCGACCGCGGCGTAGAGCGCGGCGAGCAGCGAGACGACCACACCGGCCTCGGGCTCGCGTTGGGCGCGGGCGAGCACGACGCCGCCGACGACGAGCAGGCCGGCGATCACCGCGGCGGCCACGCCGCCCAGGACGCTCTCGCCCTGCAGCAGCAGCGCCAGCGCGCCGAGGCCGAGCAGGATGCTGCCCGCGCCGAGTGCCGTACGCCGCCCGGCTGCGGGCTCCCACGGCTTCAGCTCGTTCTCGACGACGTCGGCCATCGCCTCGACCACGTCGTCGTACACGCGGGGGGCGGGGTCGTCGACGCCGGCGGTGACGGTCAGCAGGCCGCCGTCCTCGATGCCCTGCATGGTGAGCCCGGCGTCGTTGGCCAGGACCCGGCCCTCCTGGGTCACCAGGCGGTAGCCGCCGTAGACCGTGGAGGCGTCGAGCAGGCCGACGGAGCGGGCCAGCTCGGGCACGAGCTCGGCCACCGGGATCGAGCCCGGCAGCACCAGATCGACCCGTCGCGACCCCGAGGCGATGGTCACCCGGACCAGGCCCGAGGCAACCGAGGACCCCTGACTCATTGGCGTTTCCCCCTGATCGTGCTTCCACTGCGCCGGCCCGAGCAGCCCTGTCGACGAACGGGGTGCAGCCTAGGCGACGCCGCGCGCGGACGTGGAGTGCGGCGGGTCGTCACGTCGAGCGACCCGCGGACATGGCCGAGGCCGGCCGCCCCCGGAGGGGCGACCGGCCTCGCAGAGCCTGTCGGTGCGCTCAGAAGCGGTTGGCGCCGCGAGCGTCGGCAGCCTTGTACTCGGCGTTGGACGAGTCGACACCCTGGCTGGCCTGCTGGAGCAGGAGGGTCATCTCGTTCATCGCCTGGTCCCACTTGGCCTTGGCCTGGTCGTACGCCATCTTGGCGTTACCGTTCCAGTCCGACCGCAGGGGGTTGAGCTCGTTCTCGAGCTGGTCGAGGCGGGCCTCGATGTCCTTGGCGGCCTTCATCACGTCGGCCGCACCGGCCTCGAGGTGGCCGTGCTGGACCTTGATTCCGTCGAAAGTCATGGCGATCTCCTAGATCTCGAAGTCTGTGTCGGCCGGTCAGCCGAGACGGCCCTGCAGGTTGACGTGCGCCGCGGACTGGCCCTCGTCGGTGGAGACGTTGTCGCGCTCGGTCTCCTTCATCGACGCGGAGAGCTGGTCGAGCGCCTTGAGGATGGTCTCCTGCTTCTGGTCCCAGGCGATCATCAGGTTGTTGAACGCGGTGGCACCCTGGCCGCCCCATCCGCCCATCATCGTCTGGATGTTGCCGGACAGGACGCCGCACTTGTTCTTCACGTCGCCGCGGGCCTGGTCGACGAAGTCGGCGGCCTTGGAAAGGGCCTTCTCTGTCTGGCCGTACATGTCGCTCATGGTCGATCCTTCTCCCTCGGCGGTCCCACCGACCGAGTTACTTGGTGTGTTGGTGCTGGATGGTGATCCGGTGCTCGGGGAGACGTCCCGACCCCCCGTGCTGACGTGGCATCTACCCGAGCGATCCGGGGCTAAACCTCAGGACGTCAATTCCCACAACCTGCGGAAGACGCCCGCCGCGACGACCGCTGCGGCGAAGGCGAAGCTGCCGCAGAAGGACTCCGCCACCTCGGCCCGCCGGGCCCACCAGACCGAGCGCCAGCCACGACCGGTGGCGACGGCCGCGGCGAGCGCGACGACGCCGAGGCCGACGACGACGTAGAAGAAGGTGTCGAGGTGGCCGGCGCCGGGGCCGAGGACCAGGTGCACGGCCAGGGCGGCCAGCGCACCGAGCCCGGCGAGCCGGAGCAGGGCGCGGGCGGTCGCGTGGCGGTAGGAGCGCGCGGCGAGGAGCAGCGAGCAGCCGGCGAAGAGCACCAGGCAGCGTGCGCCGATGCGGTCGAGGTCGATGTGCGCCGCGTCCAGGAGCAGCGGGCTGGCCACGACGACGGTCACCAGGATCGCCACCGAGGCGCCCGTGACCAGGCGCGAGGCCCGGTGGACCAGCCGCTCCATCGCGTCGGCCGCGACGACGATCCGTCCTCGCTTGCCACCGCGGTGGCTGTCGCGGGCCGACCAGGCCGTGACCGCGAGCCGGTCGAGGTCGAGCAGCGCCTCGTCGGGTACGTCGACGGCGAGCGACGGCGCGAACCGGGCGGCCATCATCGAGAGGAAGACCAGCAGCGTCCACGCGATGCGGGCGTCCCAGCCCAGCATCGCGGTGAGCGAGCAGCACGCGAAGACGGTCAGCCCGCTGACGATCCACACCGTGCCGATCTCGTCGGTGCCCACCGACAGGGCGCGCCCGATGCCGGCGACGACGGCCGCGGAGATCGCGGCGGCGCCGAGGATCGCGGGGAGGAGGTGGACGCCCGGCTCGTAGAGGGCGGCGAAGGCGGCAGCGGCCGCGAACGCGGGCGCGGCCGCGGCACGCTGGCGGGTGTGCCGCCCGAGCGGCAGCACCCCGACGAGGGCGCACGCCAGCAGCACCCCGACCGTCGCGGTGCGGGCCGTGTCCTCGCCCGCGCGGGCGGCGTACCAGCCGGCGAGGACGGCGACGAGCGCGGCGATCGTGGCGATCATCGACGCGAGCGCGGGGCTCTCGGGCGCGTTCTTGGCGGCCTCGCGCAGCGTCTGCCGGCGGGGCCGGTGGACGCCCGAGGTGGCGACCAGCACGTCGCCGGACTGGACGCCCGCCTCCCCCAGCGGCACGGCGGCGTTGAGGCGCTCGCCGAGGGCTGTCTGCAGGAGCGGGATCGCCGGCGCCTGGCCCGCCTCCGCGGCCTGCTTGGCGTACTCCCGCGCGACGTCGACGGAGGTGGCGCCCGTGGGCACGACGAGGTCGAGCACGCCGGCGGGGCCGTGCACGCTCACGGCGATGGTCGCCCCGGCAGGGCTGGGCATCGCGACGTACGACACGATTCCCCCTTCGCGTGCCTCGGCGGGCGCTTCTCCCGGTGGAGAGTAGTCGCATGGTGCGGCTCCGCGGGAGCGCACCTATCATCGTCGCGACGTCATCGGGCGAGGCAACGGGGGATGCGTGAGCACGACACTGCGGGGCGGCCAACGGCTCGATGAACCGGAGATGCCCGGCGGGCAGATCGTGCTCCAGCCGCCGCCGGAGCTCCAGGAGGGCGAGGGCGCCGGCGGGGTGCTGATGAACGCCATCCCGATGCTCGGCAGCCTCGGCTCGATCGTGCTCGTGGCGACGATGGGCGGGTCGAACAAGGGCCGCAGCTTCCTCGCGGCCGGCATGTTCCTCTTCGCCACGCTCGGCTTCATCGTGGTGCAGATCGACCGGCAGCGGAAGCAACGCGCCCAGCAGGTCACCGGCTCGCGCACCGAGTACCTCCGCTACCTCAGCAACATCCGCAAGGTCGCGCGCGAGGCCGCCGACCAGCAGCGGCGGGCCCTCAACTGGCACCACCCCGAGCCCGACGCTCTGCCGGCGCTCGCCGAGGACCGCACCCGGCTGTGGGAGCACACCGCCTCCGACGACAACTTCCTCCACGTCCGCTACGGCCTCTGCTCGCAGCCCCTGTCGCTGGAGCTGGTGCCGCCGGAGAGCGCACCGGTCGACCAGGTGGACCCCGCGGCGGCGTCCGCGCTGCACCGGCTGCTCGTCGTGCACCGCCTCCAGCCCAACCTGCCGGCGTCGATCGACCTGCGCGCCTTCGACCGGATCGAGCTGTGCGGCGACGCCGAGGAGGTCCGCTCGACCGCGCGGGCGATGATCTGCTCGGCCACGGCCTTCCAGAACCCCGACCAGCTGATCGTCGCGGTGCTGAGCTCGGAGCAGAACCTCACCCACTGGGACTGGGTCAAGTGGCTCCCCCACGCCCAGAGCACCCGCGAGGCGGACGCCGTCGGCCCGATGCGCATGGTCGCGACGTCACTCGACGACCTCGGCAACCTGCTGCCGCCCGACCTCAGCGACCGCCCGCGCTTCGGTGCCGACGAGCGCCCCGCGACGCCCCACATCCTGCTGGTCATCGACGGCGGCCACCTGCCGCCCGGCAACCACATCGTGCCGCCCGACGGCCTGCACGGCGTCACGCTGCTGGACCTGCCGGCCCGCTGGGACGAGCTCGAGGACTCCACGCGCCTGCGCCTGGAGTTCGTGGACGGGCCCTCCGAGCTCGGCAAGCGACCGGTCCGCGCGCTGCGGCTGCGCGGCGAGCCCGTCAAGGCGCTGGCCGACCAGTGCGACCTCGCCACGGCGGAGGCGTACGCCCGTCGCATGGCGCCGCTGAAGACCGCGAGCGCGGAGTCGGCGTCGGCCGGCGGCACGGTCGACATCACCTCGACCACGCCCGACCACATGGACCTGCTCGGCCTGGGCGACATCTTCGCCTACGACCCGGCGACCGCCTGGCGGCCGCGGCCGGCGCGCGACCGGCTGCGCGTCCCGATCGGCATCGGCGACTCGGGCGGGCTGATCCACCTCGACATCAAGGAGTCCGCCCAGCAGGGCATGGGCCCGCACGGCTTGGTGATCGGCGCGACCGGCTCCGGCAAGTCGGAGTTCCTGCGGACGCTGGTGCTCGGCCTGACGATGACCCACTCCTCCGAGCAGCTCAACCTCGTGCTGGTCGACTTCAAGGGTGGCGCGACGTTCGCCGGCATGGCGGGGATGCCGCACGTCTCCGCGGTCATCACCAACCTCGCCAACGAGCTCACCCTCGTCGACCGCATGCAGGACGCCCTGTCCGGCGAGATGACCCGCCGCCAGGAGCTGCTGCGCGACGCCGGCAACTACGCCTCCGTGCGCGACTACGAGAAGGCGCGCGCCAACGGCGAGCCGCTCGAGCCGATGCCGTCGCTGTTCATCGTCGTGGACGAGTTCTCCGAGATGCTCTCGGCCAAGCCCGAGTTCATCGACCTCTTCGTCGCCATCGGCCGCCTCGGCCGCTCGCTCGGCCTGCACCTGCTGCTCGCCTCGCAGCGCCTCGAGGAGGGTCGCCTGCGCGGCCTGGAGTCGCACCTGTCCTACCGCGTCGGCCTCCGCACGTTCTCCGCCGGGGAGTCGCGCGCGGTGCTCGGCGTGCCCGACGCCTACGAGCTGCCCGCCGTCCCCGGGCTGGGCTACCTCAAGCCCGACCAGTCGACGCTGCTGCGCTTCAAGGCGGCCTACGTCTCCGGTCCCCCGTCGAGCCGCACCCGCGTCACCCGCGACGAGGGCGGCGCGATCCGCGGGATCCTGCCCTTCACCATCTCCGAGGTGCAGGCGCTCGACACCACGACCGACGAGACCCCCGAGGTCCCCACCCCGCAGCCGCAGCAGCAGGGGGAGCAGCCGTCGCTGCTCGACATCGCGGTGCAGCGGATGATCGGCAAGGGCCCCGAGGCGCACCAGGTCTGGCTGCCGCCGCTCGACGTCCCCGACACCCTCGACGAGCTGATGCCCGACCTGGTGGAGAGCCCCGACCTCGGCCTGACGTCGCCGCAGTGGCGCAACGTGCCGGGCCTGGTCATCCCGCTCGGCACCGTCGACCGCCCGCGCGAGCAGCGCCGCGACACGATGACGCTGAACCTCACCGGTGCCGCCGGCCACGTCGCCGTCGTCGGCGGCCCACGCTCGGGCAAGAGCACGCTCCTGCGCAGCATCGTGACCAGCATGGCGCTGGTGACGACCCCGTTGGAGTCGCAGTTCTTCGTCCTCGACTTCGGCGGCGGCGCGTTCGCCCCGATGACCCGGCTGCCGCACGTCTCGGGCGTGGCGACCCGCTCCGAGCCCGACGTCGTACGACGCGTGATGGCGGAGGTCGAGGGCATCGTCGACCGCCGCGAGGCCTACTTCCGCGAGAACGGCATCGACTCCATCGAGACCTACCGCTCGCGCCGCACGCAGGGCCGTGCCGACGACGGCTGGGGCGACGTCTTCCTCGTCATCGACGGCTGGAGCACGCTGCGCGCGGAGTTCGACGACCTCGAGATGGAGATCCAGCAGCTCGCCGCGCGCGGCCTGACCTTCGGCCTCCACATCGTCACCGCCTCCACGCGCTGGGCCGACTTCCGCGCCGCGATGCGCGACGTCTTCGGGTCCAAGCTCGAGCTGCGCCTCGGTGACCCGCTCGACTCCGAGGTCGACCGCAAGGTCGCGGCGCTGGTGCCGGTCGGTCGCCCCGGACGCGGCCTGGTGCCGTCCAAGCTCCACTTCCTCGGCGCGCTGCCGCGCATCGACGGCGACGGCAACGCCGACACCCTCGGCGACGGCGTCGACGACCTCCTCGACCGGGTGGCCGCGGCGTGGAAGGGCCCGCAGGGACCCAAGCTGCGCCTGCTGCCGGAGACCGTCACGCTCGACGCGATCCGCGAGGACGCCGTGCGCCGCCAGCTGCCGGAGAAGCAGATCCTGCTCGGCATCAACGAGAAGGAGCTCGCCCCGATCGGCCTCGACGTCGACGCCGAGCCGCACATGCTGGTGTTCGGCGACGGGCAGTCCGGCAAGAGCGCGCTGCTGCGGGCCTACGTCCACGAGATCATGCGCACCCGCACGCCGAAGGAGGCTCAGATCGTCCTCGTCGACTACCGGCGCTCGCTGCTCGGCGAGGTGCCCGACGAGTACCTCCTGAACTACCTCACCTCTGCGACGCAGGCGACCCCGACGCTGAAGGACATCGCCACCTACCTCGAGGGCCGCATCCCCGGCCCCGACGTGACGCCCGACCAGCTGCGCAACCGGTCGTGGTGGACGGGCGCCGAGGTCTTCGTCGTGGTCGACGACTACGACCTGGTGGCCACGCAGCAGTCCTCGCCGGTCTCCTCGCTGCAGCCGCTGATGGCGCAGGCGCGCGACGTCGGGCTCCACGTCGTCGTGGCGCGTCGTACGGGCGGCGCCTCACGCGCGCTCTACGAGCCGGTCATCCAGTCGCTGCGCGACCTCGCCATGCCGGGCGTGATGCTCTCCGGCCCGCGCGACGAGGGCGTGCTCATCGGCAACCTCCGGCCCCAGCCCGCGCCCGCGGGACGGGCCCGCGTGGTCACCCGCGACCGCGGCACCGAGACCGCCCAGCTGGCCTGGACAGACCCCACGATGTGAGAGGCGCCCGGATCGCCCCGGCCTCCTCAGCCCCCGCGCTCGGCGCCCGACGTCGTCTGGACTGACGAGCGAGCGAGCGCGACGAGACAGCTCGGGAGCGAGGAGGGAAGACAACGTCTTCAGGGGCGCCGAGCACGCGCGAGCGGAGCGAGCGCCACAAGCACTGTCGGCGCTCTTTACCTTCTCCCGCTCTTGAACATCCCGCGGGCGATCTCGCGGGCGGCGGTGCGCATGAAGTCCTTGAACGCCGTGGACTTCACGACGGTCTCGACCATGCTGTCCTGCTCCTTCTCCGCCTTCTGCCGCGACTTCTCGGTGACGCGCTCGTTCTTCTGCTCGCGGGCCATCTCCTTGACCCGGGCGTCCTCGGCCGCCTTGCGCGCGCCCTCCTCGAGCTTCTTGGCGAGCAGCTCGCGCGCTGACTCGCGGTCGATCGCCTCGGCGTACTTCGCGGTCAGCGGCGAGGCCTGGACCGCGGCCTCCATCGCGGCGGCGTCCGCGGGGTCCATCAGCGACTCGGGCGCTCGCAGGCGCGTCCAGGCCACCGGCGTCGGGGCGCCGCGCTCGTTCATCACCGTCACGACCGCCTCGCCGATCCCCAGCGACGTGATGACCTCGCCGAGGTCGTCGTACGCGCTGTTGGGGTAGGTGTTCACCGTCGCCTTGAGCGCCTTGGCGTCGTTGGGCGTGTGCGCGCGGAGCTGGTGCTGGACCCGCGACCCGAGCTGGGCCAGGACCTCGTCGGGCACGTCGGTCGGCGACTGCGTCACGAAGAAGACGCCCACGCCCTTGGACCGGATCAACCGCACGGTCTGGGCGACCTGGTCGAGGAACGCGTCGGAGGCGTCGTTGAAGAGCAGGTGGGCCTCGTCGAAGAAGAAGACCAGCTTGGGCTTGTCGAGGTCGCCCTCCTCGGGCAGGTCGTGGAACAGGTCGGCGAGCAGCCACATGAGGAAGGTGGAGAAGAGCGCCGGCCGGTCCTGGAGGTTGGGCAGCTCGAGGAGGCTGATGATGCCGCGGCCGTCGTCGGTCGTGCGGAGGAAGTCCTTGGTCTCGAACTCCGGCTCGCCGAAGAACACGTCGGCCCCCTGCGCCTCGAACGTGATCAGCTCGCGCAGGATCACCCCGGCGGTCTGCGGGGACAGGCCGCCGATGCCCTTCAGCTCGGCCTTGCCCGCCTCGTCGCCGGTGAGGTACTGCAGCACGGCCCGCAGGTCGGACAGGTCCAGCAGCGGCAACCCGTTCCTGTCGCAGTAGTAGAACACCAGGCCCAGCGAGGACTCCTGGGTCTCGTTGAGGCCGAGCACCTTGGCGAGCAGGGTCGGCCCGAACGCCGACATGGTCACCCGGACCGGTACGCCGATGCCCTGGCCGCCGATCGCGTAGAGCTCCGTCGGGAAGCCGGTCGCCGTCCAGTCCTGGCCGACGCTGGCGGTGCGGGCGGTCAGCTTCTCGCTCGCCTCGCCCGGCACGCCGAGCCCGGAGAGGTCGCCCTTGATGTCGGCCGCGAAGACGGGCACGCCGTTCGCGCTGAGCTGCTCGGCCAGCAGCTGGAGCGTCTTGGTCTTGCCGGTGCCGGTCGCGCCTGCGACCAGGCCGTGCCGGTTGAGCATGCCCAGCGGGATCCGGATGGGGACGTCGCCGAGGCGCTCGGCGTCGAGCATCAGACCGCCCAGCTCGAGCGCCGGGCCCTCGAACCGGTAGCCCGGCGCGACGGCTGCGGAGATCGGGTCGGACGGTGCGGGCTGGGCCTCCGGGGTCTCGCTCATGGTCGCGAGCCTAGTCAGGCGCGTCGGCCGCCACGAGGGCGTCGTTATGATCCCAGCGTGATCTTCAAGCGGGTGGGCGTCGGCCGGCCCTACCCCGACCACGGACTGACCTCGCGCGAGTGGGCCGACCTGCCCCCGCGGCAGGTGCGGCTCGACGAGCTGGTGACCACCAAGGACACCCTGCAGCTCGACGCCCTGCTCGACGAGGACTCCACGTTCTACGGCGACCTCTTCGCGCACGTCGTGCAGTGGCGCGGCGACCTCTACCTCGAGGACGGCCTGCACCGCGCGCTGCGCGCCGCGCTCCAGCAGCGCAGCGTGCTGCACGCCCGCGTCCACCAGGCCGACTCCGCATGAGCGGCGCGCTGCGGTCCGCGCTGACCCTGGCCACGCTCGGCCTCATCGTCGTCGTCGCGACCCTGTGGGGCTGGTCGGCGTTCACCGAGCCGTTCCCCGAGGACGAGCCCGTGCCGATCTGCGAGAACGCGACCGTCGCCGCCGGCAGCGAGGTGCGCCGCGACCAGGTCGTGGTCAGCGTCTTCAACGGCAGCGGCCGCAGCGGGCTCGCCGGCGCCACCAGCGCCCAGCTCGAGGAGCGTGGCTTCGTCGCCGGCGACGTCGGCGACTCCCCGCAGCCCGCCGCGACCACGCAGATCTGGAGCTTCGACCCCACCAACCCCGCCGTGCAGCTCGTCAAGAAGCAGTTCAAGGGCGCCGAGGTGGTGCCCGGAGACCCGATCGGGGTCGGCATCGTCGTGGTGGTCGGGGAGAAGTTCACCTCGCTGCGCAAGAAGCAGGTCGAGTCGGTCGTGGCGAAGTCCGACGCCAGCATCTGCAAGGCGACCGGCTCGGAGTGAGCCGGCGCGGCTCACTCCTGGTCGCGCCGCGCGGAGTCGCCGAGCCACTGGGCGAGTCGGCCGTTCTGCGACACCTGGCGCAGCCGCACCTCGGTCGCGTCACGCAGCTTGCGGGGCGTGACGACCACGAGGTCGTCGCCCGAGCGCAGCACCGTACGTCGTTCGGGCACGAGCACGTTGCCCGCCCGGATCACCAGCGAGACGGAGGCGCCCTGCGGCAGCCGGAGCTCACCCACCTCCACGCCGTGCATCTTCGACGTGGGCGCGATCGTCACCTGGAGCAGGTCGGCCGCCACCCGCTCGAGCGGGGCCGCCTCCACGTCGAGGCCACGGGGCTCGGAGCGCAGCGCCACCCCGAGCAGCCGCGCGACCCACGGGAGGGTGGGTCCGGTGAGCAGGGTGTAGACCACGACCATCACGAAGACGATGTCGAAGAGGTGGTCGGCGCCCTCGACGCCCTCGGACAGGGGGATGGTGGCCAGCACGATCGGCACCGCGCCGCGCAGCCCGGCCCAGGAGATGAAGACCATGTCGCGCGGGCCCATGCGTTGCACGACGGTGCTGACGAGGACCGAGAGCGGTCGGGCGACGAAGGTGAGCACCAGCCCCGTCACGAGCGCGTCGACCACGGTGTCGAGGTCGATGCGGCCGGGCGAGAGCAGCAGGCCGAGCATCACGAACAGCCCGATCTGCGCCAGCCACGCGACGCCCTCGGCGAAGGAACGGGTGGCGACGCGGTGCGGCAGCTCGCTGTTGCCGAGGATCAGCGCCGCGACGTAGATCGCCGCGAACCCGGACGCGTGCACCGCGGCAGCGGCGCCGTACGCCAGGAAGGCGAGGCACATGACCGCGAGCGGGTAGAGGCCGGAGGACGGCAGGGCGACGCGGCGCATCAGCCAGGCGCCCGCGAAGCCGCACACCGCGCCGATGACACCACCCGCGACCAGCTCGAAGACGATGGTGCCGGCGACCTCGAACAGGCCGGCACTGCCGACGGCCCCGGTCGAGATGATGCCGACGAGGACGACGGTCGGGGCGTCGTTGAGCCCGGACTCCGCCTCCAGCGCGCCGGTGAGGCGCTTGGGCAGCGGCACGACGCGCAGCACCGAGAACACCGCGGCCGCGTCGGTCGGCGAGCACACCGCACCGAGGAGGACCGCCAGCTCCCACGGCAGGCCCAGGAGGTAATGGGTGCCGACCGCGACGACGGCCACCGACACCGCGACGCCGAGGGTGGCCAGGGAGACGCCGAGCCGGATGCTCGACCTCATCTGCCGCCAGTCGGTCGTCAGGCCGCCCTCCGCCAGGATGATCGCGAGGGCGCCGAAGCCGAGCGCGTGCGCCAGCTGGGCGTCCTCGAAGGGGATCGCGAAGGGACCGCCCTCACCCAGCAGCACGCCGATGAGCAGGTAGATGAGCAGCGAGGGCAGGCCGACACCCGCCGAGACCCGCACCGCGAGGATCGCCGCCAACGTCACGACCGCGCCGACCAGCACGAACGCGTCGAGCTGGTGGACGTCGAATGTCATGCACACCTCGTGCCATCGGCGGGGGCTGGTCGGTGCGGTGATCCTATCGGCCGCCCCGGGCGGCAGGACGGGTCGACCACGGGCGCCTGGTGGGCCAGAATCGTTCGGCGGAGCACGTTTGGGCGGGGCACGTCACGGGTAGGCGTGCGCCGACGAGAGGGAGTGATCGATGTACGGCGACACCGCCGCGGGTCGCAAGCGCGTGGCCCAGCTGCGTGAGCAGGGCGGCGACATCCGCGCCCTCGCCGCACGTCTGGTCTCCCAGGCCGAGGCGGTGCCGTGGCACGGCAAGGCCGCCGACGCGATGCGCGAGCGCATCAAGGAGCGCGCCGACCACCTCCGCGCCGCCGCCGCGCAGCACGAGACCGCCGCCGAGTCGCTCTCGCGCCACCTCTCCGAGGTGGACACGCTCAAGGAGGCCATCGAGGTGCGCTCGCACAAGGCCACCTCGCTCGTCGAGGACGCCCGCACCCGCGCCAGCGAGGCCGACCCGTCCGCGGGCGCCCAGCCGGACGCCGCCGACGCTGCGCTGCTGGCGTTCGACCCTCCCCCGGCCGGTCACAGGGACTGGCTGACCGTCGACCTCCCGGGGCTCTGAGATGGTGACCATCGACCTGACCACGCCGCCGACGCCGCCGGCGAGCTTCCTCGACGGCATGGCGCGCCGGCTCGCGCTCACCCTGCCGGAGCTGCGCCTGGTCGCGGAGCTGGCCGGAGGCGCCCCGCTGCCGTTCGACCTCGCCGCCGGCGACGCCGCAGGCGCCGGTGCGGGCTCGCTGTCGGGCCGGCTCGGCCAGAGCCGGGGCTCGGTCGAGGACTCCGCCTACACCGACGCGATCGGCACCCTCCACGACCCGCGCGACACCCTGCGCCGCCGCGGCCTGCTGACGGACGAGGGCGCCGACGCCGGGATCGTCGGCGCCGTGGGCCTGCTGGCCACGCCGCGCCTCGCCCTCGACATCGACGTCGCCGCCGGCGCCACCCAGGTCAAGGCCTGGCACCGCCACAGCGGCGGCGCCGTGGCCAGCCTGTCGACCTGCGACGGCATCGTCTTCGAGCTCGCGTGGTTCCCCGCCGACCAGTGGACCGTGGAGCTCGCACGGGTGACGGCCGTCCCGGAGGAGGTGCCGCTCGGCACGTCCCACGTGCCCGACCTCCTCGACGTGCCCTACGCCCTGGCCGACGCGATCGGCGAGGCGCTGCGCTCCGGGCGCTCCGACCTGGTGCCGGTGCTGATCGGCCAGGCCGAGGGCCAGGTGCTCGCCGACGGCGAGCCGCTCGGGGACGCCGAGGCCGCTGCTGCGCTCTCGGCCGTGCACGCCGAGAGCCGCGGCCGGCTCCGGATCCTCGCGGCCGAGGTCGCCGAGCGGGCCACCACCGCGGTGGGAGTGGTGTCGTGGGTCATGCTCAGGGACGGCTGGCACTCGCTGACCCCGCGCCACGACGACGGCGCCCGCGTCGCGGTCCGCCGCGTCGACCCCGACGACCTCCCCACCGAGCTCGCCCCCGTGCTCGCCCAGGTGACGACATGAGCAACCTCGACATCCCCCGCAGCCACGGCGACGAGACGCCCGAGGCGTCGTCCGCGTCCGTCGCGGCCGACAAGTACGACCAGATGCTGGCGCTGGCCGACCTGTTCGACTCCTCCGGCAACGAGATGCGCACCCGCGCCCGCCTCGGGACCGAGATCCTCTCCGACGACGACGTCGCCGACTCCGGCGAGCTGTCCCGGGCCACGTGGGCGCAGGCGGAGGAGGACATCCGCGCCGCGACCACCGGCAAGCACGGGCTGCTGACCCGCTCGGTCGAGCTCGACGCCGACGCGCTCGTCGTCCGCGCGACGGTGCTGACCTACCGCTGGATCGACGAGCTGCAGCAGGCCGCCTACAAGACGCTCGGCTCGATCGCGGGCCGCGCCATCGGCTACCTCGCCCCCGAGGTGGCGCTCGGCGGTGCGATCGTCAGCGCCGGGCTCATCGAGACCGACGCGATGGACCGCGACGGGGTGACGGCCTACCTCAACGAGCTCGCCGAGAACAACCCCGAGCTCATGGACCACCTCTCCGGCGGCGGCGGGCTGCTCGACGGGCTGCACATGCGCTCGCTGCTCACCGCCGGCGTGCTCGCCACCGACCAGGGCGCCCACGCCGCGCGCGGCGGCCTGCGCGCCATCGGGGTGGAGCCCTTCCCGACCGACGCCGTCGCCGCCTTCCGCGACTCCGCCGGCTCGTTCGTCGAGGCTGAGCACCCCGCCACCGAGGCCGACAGCAGCGAGGGCCAGGCGCCCCGGTCGCTCGAGGAGCTGATGGCCAACCTGCTCGCCGAGGACCGCAGGATCAGCGTCCAGCGCGTCGGTGCGGGCCGCTACATCGCCTATCTCCCCGGCAACCCCGGCCCCGAGAACGGCCGGCTCCGCCTCGTCGGCGCCGACCCCACCACCTCCGCGGGGCAGGTCGTGCGGGCGATCGAGAAGGCCGTCACCGACGACGACGCCCGGGTGATGCTCGTCGGCTCCGCCGCCGGTGGTGCGATCGCGGCAGAGATCGCGGCCAGCACCCGCTCCACGCGCTTCGTGGTCGACCAGGTGGTCACCGCGGGCGCCCCGTCGGCGCAGGTGCCGCGGATCCCCGAGGACACCCGCGTGCTGTCGCTGGAGGACCGGTCCGACCCGGTCGCCCTCCTCGGCTCGCTGATCAACGCCTCGATCCCCAACCGCCTGACCGTCGTCTTCGACGGTCGCGAGGGCGAGGGCACGCACGTCTACGTCGCGGGCGCCCGCGCCGCCGACACCGCCGAGCACCCGGAGGTCCGGGCCGAGATCACCCGCCTCCAGGACCTCGGCTTCCTCGCGGGGTAGGGGTTTCGAGGCTCGCTGCGCTCGCACCTCAACCACCGAGATGGGCCAGCGAGCGCGAGCGCAGCGAGCGCTAGACGATCGAGTGCACGAACTCCGCGAGCTGGGCGAGGTTGCGGCACTCCGTCATCGGCACCACCTCGCCGTACCTGTCGGCCGCGCTGTCGCCCGTCCCCCAGTGGCGGGGGTGCTCGGGGTTGAGCCACCAGGCGTGGCGGGCGCGCCCGGCGAGGTCGGCGAGCACGGGCAGGGCGAGGTCGCTGTAGTTGGAGCGGGCGTCGCCGAGGACCAGCAGCGAGCTCCTCGGCCCGACGGCGTCGGCGTGGTCCTCGGCGAAGCGGGTGATGGCACGCCCGTAGTTGGTCCGCCCGAAGAGCGCGGCGTGCGAGATGCTCGCCGCCAAGCCCTCCATCACCTCGACCACGTCGGCACCGGGCCGGAAGCGGTCGCTGACCTCGACCACGTCGTCGACGAAGGTGAAGGCCCGCACCCCGCTGAACGCCTCACGCAGGGCGTAGACGAGGAGCAGCGTGAACTGGGCGAAGTTCGCCACCGAGCCGCTCACGTCGCAGAGCACCACCAGGTCCGTGCGGTGCGGCCGCTTGGGCTTGTGGACCGTGGTCAGCGGCACGCCGCCCGTGGCGATCGAGGAGCGCACCGTGCGGCGTACGTCGAGGGGGCCGCGCCGCCGCGCGTGCTGCTCCTTGGTGAGCCTGGCCGCCAGCCGCCGGGCCAGCGGGTAGATCTCGCGGCGCATCTCGTCGAGGTCGCTGCGCCGCGCGGCGGTGAAGTCCAGCCGGTCGATCGTGGGCCGGACCGTCACGTCGGCGACGTGCGCGGGCCCCTTCTCCTCGGCGATCCGTCGCCGGGCGTCGCCCTCGACCATCCGGGTGAAGTCGCCGATGCGCCGCCCCGCAGCCCGCTGCGCCTGCCGCTCGTCGACACCCCCCGCGAGCAGCCCCTGCACGACCCGGTCCACGAGCTCGGCTGGCGACACGCGCTGGAGGGAGGTGTACGCCGACCAGCTCGACAGCCCGGGACCGCGACCGGGCATCGCCCCGAAGCGCGCGACGGCCTCCACGGCGAGGTCCTGCAGCGCCTGCTCGTCGCCGGCGGCGAGCCCCTCGGCCAGCGCCTCTCGGAAGCGGGCGAGCTCGGGACCGGAGTCGCGCACGCCCTCATCTGGCACCGCGTCATCGCTCCCGACGCCGCCGCCGACCAGGCGCGGGTAGTAGATGTCGAAGACGGCGTCGAAGGTGACCCGCTGCGGCTGTCGCTTGACCAGCGTCGCGGCGTAGGCCGCGCGCACCGTCTCACGGTCGTGCCAGTGCACCTTCTCCAGCGCGCTGATCGCGTCGAGACCCTCGGCCAGCGACACCGAGAGGCCCGCGGAGCGCAGCGCCTCCACGAAGCCGATGTGCGTGTCGAGCAGGGTCATCGGGCCCTCATCCCACGGCCAGCTTGAGCTCCTTGATCGCACGCCGCTGGTCGGACGCGTGCTTGAGCACGACGCCGAGGGTGCGCGCGACGGTGGCCTCGTCGAGGTCGCCGATCTCGAGGGCGATGAGGGTGCGCGCCCAGTCCACCGACTCCGCGATCGACGGGGCCTTCTTCAGCTCCAGCTCGCGCAGGCGCACGACGACGTCGACGAGCTGGGCGGCGACCTTGTCGTCGAGCCCGGGCACCTGGCTGGTGACGATCGCCCGCTCGCGCTCGGCGTCGGGGTAGTCCAGGTGCAGGAACAGGCAGCGGCGCTTGACCGCCTCGGACAGCTCCCGGCTGGCGTTGGACGTCAGGACGACGAACGGCCGTCGCGTCGCCGTCACCGTGCCGAGCTCGGGGATCGTCACCTGGAAGTCGCTCAGCACCTCCAGCAGCAGCCCCTCGACCTCGACGTCGGTCTTGTCGACCTCGTCGACGAGCAGCACCGTCGGTGCGTCCCGGCGGATCGCGCTGAGCAGCGGCCGCGTGAGCAGGAACTCCTCGGTGAAGATGTCGTCGTGCGTCTCGCTCCACACGGCGTCGCCCTGGGATGCCTGGATGCGTAGCAGCTGCTTCTTGTAGTTCCACTCGTACAGCGCCCGGGCCTCGTCGAGGCCCTCGTAGCACTGCAGGCGCACCAGCTCCGCGCCCGTCGCCCGCGCCACCGCCTTGGCCAGCTCGGTCTTGCCGACCCCCGCCGGACCCTCGATCAGCAGCGGCTTCTCCAGCGCGCCCGCGAGGTACGCCGTCAGCGCGGTCGCGTCGTCGGTGAGGTACCCCGCGGCGCGCAGGCGCGCGGTCGCGTCGGCGGCGGACTCGAACCAGGTCGTCACGTTGCCGACCCTAGCCTCCAGTGAGGCTCAGCAGAGGGGGCGGGATTCGAACCCGCGGTAGGTCTCCCTACGACCGCTTTCAAGGCGGTTCCGATCGGCCGCTCCGGCACCCCTCCTCGTACGACGACGCGCGCCGCACACCGCGGGACTCTACCCAACGCCCGCAGGTCCCACCCGGGCACGGCCGGTGCCGGGCGGACGTGGGAAAATCCGAGGGTGACCACCGAGAACGCCACCGTCCACCGTCTCGCGC
Organism: Microbacterium sp. ARD31; assembly: GCF_031844425.1. Lineage (NCBI taxonomy): Bacteria > Bacillati > Actinomycetota > Actinomycetes > Micrococcales > Microbacteriaceae > Microbacterium > Microbacterium sp. ARD31. Next base: position 65,275 of record NZ_JAUZVE010000022.1, on the reverse strand, counting down.
CCGCCGTGGCGGCGCGCCTGCTGGGCGTGGTGCTGGTGGCGGTGGCGGTGCTGATCCTCCTCTGCACGTTCGCCATCGCGGCCCTCGACCTGCACACGGTCTTCCTCCTGGTCCCCGTCGGCCTCACCATCGTGGTGCTGGCGGCGAGCTGGTGGGCCTGGCGGGAGAAGGGCTGGGTCGTGCGGCTGACCCCGGAGGGCTACCGCGTCCAGTGGGTGCGCGGCGTGGGCGCCGCCGCCGCACGCTGGAAGGACGTCGAGGACGCGGTCACCACGACCGTCGCCGACTCCCCCGTGGTCGTCCTGCGCCTGCGCGACGGGCGCACCACGACGATCCCGGTCGAGATGCTGGCGGTGGACCGCGAGGCGTTCGTCCGCGACATCCAGGCCCACCTCCAGCAGGGGCACGGCCTGCGCAAGTGGTGACCTGATTCGGCGCGAGCGCCGTGCGCCTTGTAACCTTCTGTGCGCCCGGTGCTCGCCGGGCATGGAGGCGTCGCCTAGTCCGGTCTATGGCGCCCGCCTGCTAAGCGGGTTTGGGGCTAAAACCCCATCGAGGGTTCAAATCCCTCCGCCTCCGCAGTGGCCGGCCCCCTTCCCCGGAAGGGGGCCGCAGCCCTGCGCCTGCCCGGGCTTTTGCAGGAACCTGCAATGCACAGACCTGCAGATCGAACGCACTGACGCATCGCCGGGCAGTGAGCGACAATTAACTGTCATCCCCTGTGACATCGTGACAACGAGGTGAAACCCCATGACCCCAGTACGCCGCATCGCAGCCGCAGCACTCGTGGCCGCTCTAGGCTTCGGATTCGTCGGCCTGGGTGCTTCCCCTGCAGACGCCGGGATCGACACGACCTGGGGCACGAAGACCAAGGCGCCCCACTGACCTGCGCGTGCCATGATGGGCACGCAGTGAAGAGCTGAGTCACGGACCCTCTCAACCCCCCACGAGTCCTGGTCCGACGGCCTCCCCCACAGGCCCAGACCCAGCTCACGAGGGCAGCAACCTCCGGGTTGCTGCCCTCGATCTTTTCCCTCAGGTGGCCGCGCCGGTCTCGTCGGTCTCCCGCCCGGAGATGCCGCGCTTGCCCATCTCGTAGCCGAGCTGGAAGCGGGTCTCGACCTCGAACTCGTTCTTGAGGTCGGCGACGTAGCCGGCGTACGTGCGCGGGCTGACGCCGAGCCGCTTGGCGCCCGCCGGGTCGGCGCGACCCTCGAGGAGCATGCGGATGGTCATCGCGCGCTGCTCGGCGGCGATGTCGCGCATCAGGGAGGTCTCGCTGCTGGTGAAGGGGCGCGCGCGCTCCCAGTGGCGCTCGAACATGTCCACGAGGTAGAGCACCATCGACGGCTCGCTGATGACCATCGCGACCGCCAGGCTCTGGTGGCTGGGGATGATGGCGACGCGCCGGTCGACCACGATGAGCCGGTTGAAGAACTCGTCGAGGGTGCGGACCTCGGCCCCGGCAGCGGTCACCGCGGCGACGTACCGGCGGGTGTCGGTGCCGCGTCGGGCGGCGTGCTGGTAGAGGGTGCGCATCCTCACGCCGCGCTTGAGGGTCGCGATCTCGCGTGCGGTGACCTCACCGAGCTGCTTGACCCCGCGCCGGTCCTGCGGCTGCGCGGTCAGCAGCTCCTCCTCCGCGTCGTTGACGAGGGAGTCGAGGAAGTTGCGGATGGTGGCCTCGCCGCGGATCTCGGCGAACGGGCCCCCGACCGCGCTGGGCGAGCGCCGCCAGGCGTGCGAGAGGGTGCCGAAGGCCTGCGCCCAGTGGGCGGACTCGGCGATCAGCTCGGCGCCCTGCTGGCCGAGCGGGGCGACGACCTGTGCCTGCACGGCGGCCGGGTCGACCGCGCGCCACTGGGTGCCGTCCTCGCTCTTCACCACGAGGCCCACCTCGGTGAGGATCGTGAAGGCCTCGTGCAGCTCGCCGCCCTTGACGATGCGCTTGTCGGTGGCGCTGAGGCCGCCCGAGGTCACGATCTCCTCGTAGAGAGGGGTCGACTGCTCCTCGAACACACTGCGTTCGTGCTGTCCCAAGGGCATGACTCACCTCCGGCTCCCCGACCCCAGTGGGAGGATCGTGCCACATCGGTCCCACCGGGGTGGGCGCATCCGGCCCGGGACGACGCCGACCCGCCCCCGTGGTCCGGGGACGGGTCGGCGCGGCAGCAGCTGGCTGGTGCAGGGCTCAGGCGTCGAGACGCGCCTTGAGGGTGTCGAGCTCGGTCCAGAGGACGGCCGGGAGGTCGTCGCCGAACTTGTCGAACCACTCCTGGATCTGCGGGATCTCGGCCTTCCACTCCTCGACGTCGACCGCAAGGGCCTGCGCGAGCTGCTCCTCGGTGAGGTCGAGGCCGTCGACGTCGAGCGAGCCGGGCGCCGGGACGTGGCCGATCGGGGTCTCGACGGCGGCAGCCTGGCCGTCGATGCGCTCGATGACCCACTTGAGGACACGGCTGTTCTCACCGAAGCCCGGCCAGAGGAAGTCCCCGTCCTCGCCGCGACGGAACCAGTTGACGTAGAAGATCTTCGGCAGCTTGGCGGCGTCGTTGTCCTTGCCGACGTTGATCCAGTGGCCGAAGTAGTCGCCGGCGTTGTAGCCGATGAACGGCAGCATCGCCATCGGGTCGCGGCGGACCACGCCGACCGCGCCCACCGCGGCGGCGGTGGTCTCGGAGGAGAGGGTCGCGCCCATGAAGGTGCCGTGGCTCCAGTCGCGGGCCTCGGTCACCAGCGGGATGGTCGTCTTGCGGCGGCCGCCGAAGAGGATCGCGTCGATCGGCACGCCCCGCGGGTCGTCGTACTCGTCGGCGAGGATCGAGCACTGCTTGATCGGGGTGCAGTAGCGGCTGTTGGCGTGGCTGGAGAGCTCGCCGGTCTCGGCGGCGATCTCCGGGGTCCAGTGCTCGCCCTTCCAGCTGGTGGCCTCGGCCGGGGTGTTCTCCAGGCCCTCCCACCAGACGTTGCCGTCGGGCGTCAGCGCCACGTTGGTGAAGACCGAGTTGCCCTTGCGGATGGTCTCCATGGCGTGCGGGTTGGTGTGCTCGTTGGTGCCCGGGGCGACGCCGAAGAAGCCGAACTCGGGGTTGACGGCCCACAGGCGGCCGTCCTCGCCGACCCGCATCCAGGCGATGTCGTCACCGATGGCCTCGACCTTCCACCCGGGGATGGTCGGCTTGAGCATGGCGAGGTTGGTCTTGCCGCACGCGCTCGGGAAGGCCGCGGCGACGTACTTGGTGACGCCCTGCGGGGAGGTGAGCTTGAGGATCAGCATGTGCTCGGCGAGCCAGCCCTCGTCGCGGGCCATGACCGAGGCGATGCGCAGGGCGTAGCACTTCTTGCCGAGCAGGGCGTTGCCGCCGTAGCCCGAGCCGAAGCTCCAGATCATCCGCTCCTCGGGGAACTGGACGATGTACTTGGTGTCGTTGCACGGCCACGCGACGTCGTCCTGGCCGGGCTCGAGCGGCATGCCGACGGAGTGGAGGGCCGGCACCCACTGGGGCGCCTCGCCGGCGGCCTCGAGCTCCTCGATGCGGGCGAGCACGTCGCTGCCCATCCGGGCCATCACGCGCATCGAGACGGTGACGTAGGCGGAGTCGGTGAGCTCGATGCCGAACATCGGCTTCTCGGCCTCGAGGTGCCCCATCACGAAGGGGATGACGTACATCGTGCGGCCCCGCATGCAGCCGGCGTAGAGCCCGCGCATGAGCTCCTTCATCTGCTCCGGGTCCATCCAGTTGTTGGTGGGGCCGGCGTCGCGCTCGTCGACCGAGCAGATGTAGGTGCGGTCCTCGACGCGCGCCACGTCGGTGGGGTCGGACGCCGCGTGGAACGAGTTCGGCATGACCTCCGGGTTCAGGCGCGTGAAGGTGCCGGTCGCCTCGAGGGCGGCCGTCAGCTGCGACCACTCCTCGTCGGATCCGGTGCACCAGTGGACGGAGTCGGGCTGGGTCAGCTCGGCGACCTCGTTCACCCACGCCAGGATGCCCTGGTGGGTGGTGGGAGGGGTCGTCTGCGTGTCGATCGTGGCGGTCATGACCGTTTCCTTCAGCGTGCGTAGCGGCTGGTTCGCGCGGCCTCGTTGTCGGCGACTTGCGGGGACGCTAGCCCTTGTGAAAGCACGCACATATTGGATCGATCACAGACCTGTGACGTGGCTCTCGCTACTCCCGCGTACGCCGATGGGGCTGGGCGATGCGCTCGGTGAGCGAGCCCCCGGCCGGTCCGCCGACGGGGGCGTCCGGGTGGATGCTGCGGGTCTCCGCCCGCCGGTTGCGGGCCGCGAGCCAGTCGCGGAGGTAGAACTTCGGCAGGATCTTCGCCACCGCGAGCGTGACGTAGACGATGGTGTTGATGGCGACGAACGCCGCGAGCACGGCGATGAACTGGTTGCGCAGGATGCTGTCGGGGAGCAGCACGCCCATCGGGACGACCACGGGGGCCAGCACGGGTGCCATGTCAGCTGTCCACCTTCACGCCGGAGTCGGTCTGGACGACGTGCTTCCAGTCGGCCTGCTTGGCGAGCGAGAGGTCCCAGATGCCCTTGAGGTAGACGATGTTGAGGAACATCGCGTAGAAGAGCTCGGGGAACAGCGAGAGGCCCAGCAGCCGGGCCTTCCAGCCGCCGCGCCAGACCGTCACCACGCGTTCGAGGGTGAACACCAGGCCGATGCCGATCCAGAACGGGAACCAGACCCAGTTCGAGGTCGCCAGCACCATCAGGATGATCAGCGCCAGGTAGGCGCCGAGGGCGATGACGCCGTAGCCGATCCCCAGCTGCTGCATCCAGTAGCGGAAGGTCTGGGGGCGCAGGCCGTAGGCGGCGAGGTTCTCCAGCGCGCCGCGCTGCCAGCGCAGCCGCTGTGCCCACAGGCCACGCCAGTTCGGCATCACCTCGGTGACCACGGTGCACTCGCTCGGCGAGATCATCAGCGCGCCGAGTGTCTTGAGCGCGATCGTCAGCTCGTTGTCCTCGGTCAGCGCGACCGTGTCGTAGACGTCGCCGGGCACGCCCGGGAGGATCTTGCCGCGCTCCTCGGCCACCGCGCGGAGCGCCCGTGGGCGGAAGACCGACGCGGTGCCGGTGAGCACGAACACGCGGCCGCGGCGACGGCGGAGGTCACGCTGGTAGCGGGTGTACTCGTTGCGTTGGAACTGCCCGATCAGCCCGAAGCCGTCCTCGCCGTAGAACAGCCCCCCGACGGCCATGAGGGCGCGGTCCCACGTGAGCCGGTTGGTCGCACCCTCGAGGAAGCCGTCGTCGAGCGTGGTGTCGGCGTCCATGATCATCACGCAGTCGTTGTCGCCCTGGCCGGGCAGGATCTCGGCGAGCGCCTGGTTGAGCCCGCCCGCCTTCTTGTGCGTGTTGTCGACGGTCTCGAACACGTCGACGCCGGCCTCGCGGGCCAGTCGCACCGTGTCGTCGGTGCAGTTGTCGGCGACGACCACGACCCGCGCCGGGGGCACCGACTGCGACAGCAGGGAGGCCAGGGTCTCGGAGATGCAGCCCTCCTCGTTGTGGGCCGGGATCAGCACGGTGATGGTCACCGGGCCGGCGTACACGCCGCGGGTCTCGGACATCACGAGCTTGGGGGCCAGCGGCATCCGCCCGCCGTCCTCGCTGCGGCGGGCACGGGTCAGCAGCCTGCGCTCGATCCCCGCGACCCCGGCTGCGAGCAGGAGGGCGACGCCCACCGCGGCGAGGAGGATGCGCGGAGCCGGCATCTCCGTGTCGTAGAAGACCTGCCAGATGCCGAAGAGCACTCCCTCGGACGGCCTGCGGCCCACCTCCGGATCCCCGGACGCCACGGCCACCCAGAGGGCCACCGCTCCCAGCGCCGCGGAGCCGATGATGGCCAGTCCCACCGACCGCTGAAGCCACCGCATCTGTCCCGAGTCTCCTTCTCTGCCCGCGGGCGAGCACGCCTCGCCCGTTCAGTCCTTCGGCACCGCCGCGGCGACGGATGGCCAGAACTCGCCCGCGAACTCGTCGTACGACACCGGCTTGCCGATGAGGTACCCCTGGGCGAAGTCGACGCCCTCCTCGCGGCACACCTCGAGGATCTCCGGCTCGGAGACGAACTCGGCGACCGTGCGCTTGCCGAGGTCGCGGGCGATGCCGACGATCGAGCGCATGATGGTGCGGTCCACCTGCGACTCCTGGACGTGGGCGACGAACTCGCCGTCGATCTTCACGTAGTCGAAGAAGAGGTGCTTGAGGTAGTAGAACGACCCGAAGCCGGCGCCGAAGTCGTCGAGCGCGAACGCGCAGCCGAGGTCGGTCATCCGGGCGGCGAAGTCGCGAGCCATGGCGACATCCGCCACGGCGGCGGTCTCCGTGATCTCCAGGATGAGGGCCGAGGGGTCCACCCCGTGCTTCGTGAGCGAGGTGGTGATCGCCTGCTCGATCTCGGGGTTGCCGATCGAGAGGCCCGACAGGTTGACCTCGAGCTCGAACTCCGGGTCGTGCTCGGCACGGATCCGGGCCAGCATCTCCAGGCTCTTGTCGACCACCCACGCGTCGACCTGGGGCATGAGGCCGACGCGCTCGGCGATGTAGACGAAGCGCGAGGGCGGCACCAGCTCGTCCTCGTCACGCAGCCGCAGAAGCACCTCGGCGGAGCTGATCCGGCCGGTGGCGATGTTCATGATCGGCTGCAGGTGCAGCTCGAAGCGGTCGTTCTCCAGGGCACCCTCGATGCGGCTCTGCCAGTGCAGCCGGGCGGCTGTCCGCGGTCCGCGCTCGTCACCCTCGGGGAGCATCGCGATCTGGTTGCGCCCGGCCTCCTTGGCGTCGTACATCGTCATGTCGGCGAGGGCCAGGATGTCGGCGGCGTGCTCCGAGGCGGCGCGGAAGGTGACGGCGCCGACGCTGGCGGTGACCCGGCGGGCGACCCCGTCGAGGGTGGCCGCGTGGTCGCGGATCCGGTCCACGACGAGCCCGGCCACGCGCTGGGCCGCACCCTGGTCGCCGTCGGTGAGCAGGATGGCGAACTCGTCGCCACCGAGACGCGCCACCAGGTCGGAGCTGCGGATCGAGCGCCGCAGCAGCCCGGCGATGGTGATCAGCAGCTCGTCGCCGGCGTTGTGGCCCAGCGTGTCGTTGACCTGCTTGAAGTTGTCGAGGTCGAGCAGCAGCAGGGCGCCGGTCGCGCCGACGCGACTGCAGCGGTCGAGGTGGCGGGCCAGCTCGGTCTCGAAGCGGCGCCGGTTGGCCAGGCCGGTGAGGACGTCGTGGTCGGCGAGGTGGGAGAGGCGGTCGAGGTAGCGACGGCGGTCGGAGATGTCGACCACGTTGACCATGACGACCTCGCCCATGCCGCGGTCGCCCACGATGGTGCTGCTCAGCGCGACGCTGACGTCGTTGCCGCCCGAGTCGCGGAAGTTGCACTCGGTGTCGAAGGTGTCGCCGGGGCGGGCCACCAGGCGGCTGACGTGGTCGTCGATCCGCGACTCCCCGGGCGTCTCGAAGGCGCTGAGCTTGTGGCCGACCATGTCCGGCGGGTCGAGGCCGACGAGGACCGCCATCGAGATGTTGGCGCGGATGATCCTGCCGTCGAGGTCGAGCAGCGCGACGCCGTGCGGGGCGTCGTCGAAGAGGCGCTCGACCCTCTCGTTGGCGACCCGCGCCCGGCGGGTCTGGCGCTCGAGGTCGCGGACGATGCGCTGCAGGACGGGGGCGAGCACGAGCGCGATCGACGCCCACACCACGGCCCGGCGCCAGTCGCCGAACGGGTAGTGGGGCGCACCGACGACCGCGATCGGGATCGCGAAGGTGAGGATCGCCAGCGCGCTCGCCACCCACAGCTGCTGGGGCGTCCCGGTGATCGCCAGCCAGAGGATCGGCAGCAGGAGGAGGGCCGCCATCCCGGACCCGTTGCCACCCGCGCCGGCTCCCGCGGCGTCGTGCACGAGGGCAGCGAAGGGGAAGAGCAGGTAGGCCGCGACGGGGTCGAGCCACGACCGCTCCGTCCGCCGCTGGGCGAGGAGGAAGACGACGGCGACAATGACGAGGCTGACCGCCGCCAGCACCGCCACCCACAGAGGCCGCTCGTAGGGCGGCAGGACGACGGTGACCAGCGCCAGCAGCGCGACGATCCCGAACGGCAGCGCCAGGGCGGGCGAACCCCGCCGCAGGTCGGCGTACGGCGCCCCCGCAGCGCGGGTCTCCGAGGCGGGTCGTCGCACCCGACCAGACTAGACCAGTCGGGTGCGACGCCGAGGGCTTACTGCTCGTTCTCCAGGTCGGCGGCGACGCGGCGGTGCGCCTCCCAGATCTCCTCGGGCATCCGGTCGAACTGCGAGAGGTGCTCCTCACGGAACCCCATCTCCTGCTGCCAGCGCTCCTTGTCGATGGTCAGGATCCGCTCGAGGTCCTCGGGGGCGATGTCGACGCCCTCGAGGTCGAGCTCGTCCTCGGTCGGCAGGATGCCGACCGCGGTGCGGCGACCCTCGACCTCGCCGTTCTTCAGCTGGAGCAGCCAGAGGAGCGGACGCAGGTTGTCGCGGTAGCCGGGCCACAGGAAGTGGCCGTCATCGGGGTCCTTCTGGAACCAGTTCACGTGCGCGAAGATCGGCTGCTCCTTCGCGGCCCCGACCACGTCGAGGTAGTGGCGGGCGTAGTCCCCCTCGCCGTAGGCCATGAACGGCCGGTTGGACATCGGGTCGTAGCGCAGCTGGCCGTCGACCCCCTCGGCCGCGAAGGTGGCCTCGGCGCCCAGGGTGAGGCCGTCGTACACCCCCTCGGCGAGGTCGGTGATGGCGCGGATCAGCGGCTCGCGGTCGCGGGTGCGGCCGCCGAAGATGATCGCGTCGATCGGCACGCCCGCCGCGTCGTCGTAGTCGGGCGCGATGTTGGGGACGTTGGCCAGCGTCGTGGTGAACCGGCTGTTGGGGTGGGCCCAGTTGGCGCTGTCGTTGTCCTTGCGGTCGGCCAGCGGGGCGCCGGTCCAGTCGAGCCAGCCGTGCACGTCGGTCGGCGGCTTGGGGGTCTTGCCCTCCCACCACACCTCGCCCGTGCTCGGGTTGTAGGCCACGTTGGTGAAGATCGCCTGCGACCCCTCGCCGATGGAGTACAGCGCGTTGGGGTTGGTCCGCTCGTTCGTGTCCTTGGCGACGCCGAAGACGCCGTACTCCGGGTTCATGCCCATCAGCCGGCCGGTCTTCTCGTCGACCCAGAGCCACGCGATGTCGTCGCCGTAGAACGAGACGTGGTAGCGCTCGCCGAGCGCGTCGGGGGCCGCCATCATCGCCAGGTTGGTCTTGCCGGAGGCGCTCGGGAACCCGCCGCACACGTGGTAGGTCTTCCCGGTCTCCTTGTCGTGGATCCCGATGAGCATGTACTGCTCGGCGAGGAACTTCTTGCTCGCCCAGCCGTCGTACGCGCCCTGCCGCAGGCCGTGGGCGATCTTGCCGAGCAGCGCGTTGCCGCCGTACGACGACCCGAAGTGCAAGATGGTGCGCTCGTCGGCGACGGTCACGAAGTAGCGCTGGTCGTCGGGCGTGCCCTGGCCGAGGTTCTCCAGGTCGCCGGTGACGTGGACCGCGCGGACGAAGGAGTCCGGGTCCTCGAGGTCGTTGACGAACTGCACGCCGACGCGCGACATCCGGATCATGTGGAGCACGACGGTGCGGGTGTCGGTGAGCTCCACGCCGGCGGCCCACGGCGCGAGCTCGTTGCCGGGGGGCGACATCAGGTAGGGGATGACGTACATCGTCTTGCCCTCGGACGCGCCGCGCATCCGGTCGTGCAGCATCGGCTTCATCTCCGAGGCCGGGCGCCAGTTGTTGTAGACGCCGCGGTCCAACTCGTTGTTCGTCGCGACGATGGTGCGCTCCTCGGAGCGGGCGGTGTCCTTGTAGTAGCTGCGGGAGTAGTAGCGGCCCTCGCCGGCCCGCTGCAGCTCCCCGGCCGCGACGGCCTCCTCGAGCAGCCGGGCGTCGTCGGAGGCGTTGACCACCTCGACGTGCTCGGCGCCGGTGAGCTCGGCGTACTCCTTCACGAACTCGCGGACCCGGGGGTTGGTGAGCCCGGCTTCGTCCAGGACTGCCTCGAGATCTGCCATCGCGCTGCCTCCTCGTGCGGCGGCGGTGCGCCGCCTCCTACGGTCTGGTGCCTGCACCATAGGGCACGTCACGGGTGGGCGAGTGGGGCCGGAAGTCCCGAGTGCACCGGGACGCTCGAGGCGCCCACCAGCCCCTGATTTCACCCGTCCGCGTGCCGTCGGCTATCCTCGTCAAGTCCTCGCGCCGCTGGTGCGATCGACGAGCGCCTGTAGCTCAACGGATAGAGCATCTGACTACGGATCAGAAGGTTTGGGGTTCGAATCCCTACAGGCGCGCAGGACGAACGGCCCCGGCATCGCGCCGGGGCCGTTCCTGCAGGTGGGGAGCGGGGACCGCCCGGTCACCCCACCTCGACCGGTTCCGAGCAGAAGGTGGCCTGGCCGGCTCCCGCGCGGCCGTGGTTGACCGTCGTGACCCCGTCGACGTCGTGGAAGCCCCAGCTCGGGTCCCGGCCGACGAGGACGCCGACGCAGAAGACGACCGGTCCGGACGCCGGCACCTCGCCGGGGTCGACGGTGGGCGGCGCGTACGCCTGCGGAGGCAGCGGCACGCGCAGGGTCTCCTCGAGGGTCTCGCCGGGCGGAAGGGCGGTCACCCCGACCCAGGGGAGCGCGTCGCCGCCCGCGTCGGACGAGACCGCGAAGACGCGCTTGGCGATCTCCGTGCCCCCGTCGGCGGCGGCCACGACGTAGGCCGTGTCGGGGCGGTCCGAGAGTCGGCCGAAGCTGTCGGGCACACGGTTCGTGACGAGAACCTCCTCGGCGGACCGGTTGCGCAGCGACCACTCGACCACCAGCTCGTCGCCGCCCGGCGAGAGGGTGGCGGAGAAGTCGACCTCGGGCGCCTCGACGGTGGGGGTCGGCGTCCGCTGGCCGCTCGGCTCGCCGGAGTCGTCCGGCCCCGTGGAGCTGGTCGGTGTGGTGCACGCGGCGAGCGCCGCGGCCAGGCCGATCACCAGCGCACAGGCGCGAGTCCTCATCGTGCTCCCTCGGTCGGTGGCTCAGTTGTAGCTCTCACGGTCTTCCCAGCCGATCTCATCACGCAGCCCGTTCTCGGTGAGCTCCACCGGGTGGTCGGGGTCGATGATCTCCGGCGTGCTGGGGTCGTGGTCGTGGTCGACCGTCAGCCCCACCGCCGTGCGCTCGCCCTGGTTGACGCCGTGGTCCACCTCGTCGTCACCGCTGTAGTCGGTGTCGTCGAAGTTCTCGCTGAAGAAGTCGTAGATGTGCGCCATCTCGTGGTAGAGCCCGGCGATGGGCGGCCGGCCCTCGCCGCTGCCCTGGCGGTGCGGGTTGTACTCGATGGTGCCGTCACCGTGGGCGTAGTTGTTGTCCTCGGTGAGCTCCCGGATCGTCACCGTGTCGCGGTTGATGCCGAGGAAGCCGGAGTTCTCGTGCTCGTCCTGGAGGGCCGCGAGCATCTGCTGCCCGGTGGGCGACGCGGCGAGCAGGTCGAGGTCGGCCCGCACCCGGGCCACGAACTCGGGCGACCCCTCGATCTCGATGAAGTCGGAGAGGTCGTCGAGCTGGATGTTCACGGTGGTCTGCGTCTCGACGTCGTCGGCGTCGTCGTCGCCGTCCTCGCTGTAGGCGGTGTCGCTGCCCGAGCCGCCGTGGGTCGCGTCGTCGCCGCGACCGGCGTAGTGGACGTCGTTGCCGGACCCGCCGACCAGCGTGTCGTCGTCCCGGCCGCCCGAGACCGTGTCGTCACCCGCGCCACCGAGGACGGAGTCGTCGCCCTCGGCGCCCTCGAGGTAGTCCTGGCCCTCGCCGCCGGAGACCGTGTCGTCGCCGTCGAGGCCGTAGGCCGTGTCGTCGCCGTGGCCGCCGTAGAGGTCGTCGTCGCCTCCCTGGCCGTCGAGGTAGTCGCGATCGGCCCCACCGGAGACGTAGTTGTCCCCGCCGCCGGCGTCGATGCTGTCGCGGCCGTCGCCGCCCACGTGCGTGTTGTCGCCGTCCGAGCGGTCGCGCACGACGTCGTCGCCCTCGCCGCCGGCGACGGTGACGCGCACGTCGTCGCCGCTCTGGACGGTGATCGTGTCGTTGCCGTCGCCGGTGCGCACCACGACCTCCTGGCCCGGAGGAACCCGGTAGGGCACGCCGTTGAGGATCACGAAGGTCACACCCGTCTCCGGGTTGGTCCACACCGTGACGGTGTCGTCACCGTCGCCGGTGTTGACGACCGTCTGGTCACCGTTGTGGAGGATCCCGGGCTCACCGCTCTCCTCGGGCACGTCGAAGCCGTCGGCAGTGCCGTCGGCGACGCTCTCCCACGTGGCGGCGATGTCGTCCCACTGCGTCCTGAGGTCCTGCAGCGAGGCCGAGCCGCGGGCCAGCTGGGCGTCGAGGTCGGCGCGGATGTCGTTCGCCTCGGCCTCGGCGCGCCGGATGCGCTCCTCCTCGGCGTCGTCCTCGGGGAAGAACTGCACCCAGGTGCCGAACCCGACGTGGCGGATGCCCGAGACCGTCGCCCACGAGTTGTCCAGCTGTGCCTGCGCGATTCGCACGACCCCGGCTCCGTCGCGCAACGCGCCGGCCATCGCACGCGCCAGGTCGCCCGCGGTGTCCAGCGAGGCGACGAGGCGACGTCGGTGGGCGTCGAAGGACTCGGCCGTCCTGCCCTCCCAGCCCGCCGCCATGACCGCGCCCGCCTTGGCGTTGAAGGTGTCGCCGGAGCCGGTCAGCGCACTCGCCACGTCGTCCCAGCCGTTGGCGGCCGTTTCGAGGTCAGCGGCCTGCTCGGCGAGCTCCCAGACCCCCTGTCCCATCACTTCACCCCCAGGATCGTGCGGAGCAACGGGTTGGTGGTCACCTCGTCGGCAGTGGCGCGACTGACCCGGGCCGCCTCCTCGTCCTGGGCGGAGATGTCGAAGGCACAGGTGTAGAGGTCGTCCATGTCGGCCTCGAGCACGGCGGCGAGGCGTCCGACGGCAACGTCACCGGCGTCCAGCGTCGCGGTGTGCGCGGCGACGAAGCCGGGTCCGCCGGACGAGTTGCCGGCCGCTCCCGAGTCGACCTGGAGAGCAGCCGCCTGGCCGCTCCAGCTGGTGTTGAGCTCACGGGACTCGGCCAGGCAGGTGTCGGCCAGGCCGCACAAGTCCTCCGGTGTGACCTGCATCGTTGCTCCGTCCGTCGGCTCCAGTGGTCTGACCCCTGTGGTGCCCGCCGTGGCCTCACGCCAAACCCGCGCGTACGACGGCCGCGTGCCTCCGCAGACGCGCGTGGAGGTCCGTCGCCCAGGTCGGCCAGTCGGACCGCGCGTCGGTCGCGAGCTGCGGCGCGAGCCCGAGCAGCTCCTCCACCGCCGCCACCCGGGTGAAGAGCGGCAGCCGGGCGATGTCGTCGTCCGTGAGCGGCCGCACCTGCCGATAGCCCTCGATGAAGCGCTGGGGGACCTCGGACGTGAGGTCCGGTCCGCCGGCCGGCGTGCTCCAGTCACGGAGGGCGAACGCCACGTCCGCGGCGTACCAGCCGACCCTCACCTCGTCGGGGTCGACGAGGACGAGCCCGTCGGCACCGGCCACGACGTTGTCCGCCTCCGGGTCGCCGTGGAGGACGCCGTGCACGTCGGGTGTCCTCGGGAGCGCGGCGAGCGCGTCCAGGAGGTCGACGGCGCGCGCCGCCAGCGCGGGGTCGTCGGGACAGGGCGTCCGGAGCGCGTCGGAGGCGTGGGGCAGGTCGTCGGCCCCGGGACCGGTCGCGTGCAGGCGCGCCAGGGCAGCGCCCCACGCGGCGGACCCCTCGGGGAGCCCCTGCTCGGCCAGCGTGTCTCCCTCGACGGCGGGCATCGCCATCACGGCGTAGCCCCCGGTGCGCTCCACCAGGTGGCCGTGGACGGACCGCAGCGCGGGAGCGGCAGGAGCGCCCGCGGCAGCCCACCGGGCCGCGGCCCGTGCACCCCGGGCCAGCACCGACCGGTGGGGCTCGACGTCAGGCCGGAGCCTCAGCACCGCACGCCCCTCGTCGCCACGGGAGCGGGCGACGAGCACGTGTGACGCGCTGGACCGGACGAAGACCGGTCTCTCCAGGCCCCAGGCCTCCGCCGCTGCTGTCGCCGCCGGGTGGTGGTGGTGCTCGTCGAACCCGGCTGCGAAACGGACGAGCTCGTCGATCGGCAGCATCAGCGACCGGCCACCCTGGCCAGGACCGCCCGGTAGCCCCAGGCCTCGCTCGCGGGACCGGCTGCGGAGCGGTCGGTTAACGGGCCGTCACCGAGCTCGAGCGCCGTCACCGCGAGCCCGGTGCCCTCGACCAGGAGGTCGAGGTCCGCGGGCGAGTAGCAGCGGACGGACTGCGTCAGCGGCGGCGCATCGGGGCCGTCGAACCACCACGCGTCGAGGAAGCGTGAGCCGACCACGTCGTAGTCGAGGGTCTCGTGGCACCCGGTCTCCTCGTCGACCTCGTCGTGACCGGCCCACCGGATCCAGGCTGCCGGATTGAACACGTCGAGCACGACCAGGCCGTCGGCGGCCAGCCATGTCGAGGCAGCCCGCGCGAGGATCGCGCGCTGGTGGGCGTCGTCGCCGACACCGAAGCCGTTCCACATCACCACGAGGTCGAACCCTGCCCCGATGTCGTGCTCCAGGAAGTCGCCCTCCACGACCGTGAGGTCGACGCCTTCGTCGCGGGCGAGGTCGCGGGCGAGACCGGCGCGCACGCCGCTGAGCTCGACCGCCGTGACCTCGAGCCCGAGCCGGGCGGCGGCGACCGCGGAGCCGCCGGTGCCGGCCCCGAGCTCGAGGACCGTCCGGCGCCCGGGCCCGCCGAGCCGCACGAGCGCCTCGGCCCGCTCGACGTGGTGGTCGAGGACGCCCGATGGTCCCGCCGCTCGGGACTTGCGGTCGTAGAACTCCCGCACCCACGACGGGGTCGCGGCCGGGCCGGGCGAGCTGTCCACTGCCATCCTCCTGGTCGGGTGCGTCCGATCCGATCATCCGGGCCGACGACGACCCCACCCAGCATCGACACTGGCGATCGTCCTCGTCGGGCGACGGAGGTCTCGACGAGCCTCGCTCCATGACATGGCGCCTCCCTCGCCCGGCCTGGCTGGTCGTGGTCCTGCTCGTCGCGTCCGGGTGCGGGGGGACCGGCGCTCGCCCGTCGGAAGGCCAGCCCCCGGCAGCGTCACCGAGACCGGGCGCGGAGACCGTCACGTACGACGACGCGGGCCACGAGATGGACCTCTACCTCCCCACCGGCGGTGAGCCGAGCGCCATGGTCCTGCTCGTGCCCGGGGTGAGCCCGGACCCCAGCCCCAAGGACCATCCCGGGTTCGCGGCCTGGGGCGCCCGGCTGGCCGGGGCGGGGGTCGTGGCGGCCGTGCCGAACCACGACGCCGTGGTGGGCGGGAGCCCGGCGGGCGTCGCGCAGCTGCGACGCGCCGTCCGGGCGCTGCGCGACAGGGTCGCCGAGCTGGCGCCGGAGCCGGTGCCGCTGGTCACGATGGGCTTCTCGGCGGGCGGGCCGGACTGGGTCGAGGCGAGCTTCGACCCGGCCAACCAGCCGGTCGACGCCCTCGTCGGCTTCTACGCCGAGGTCGAGCCCCCGAGCGGCGAAGGGACGCGTGGCTCGCTGGCCCACCACCTGGCCTCGAGCGACCGGCCCGTCCTGCTGGCCTACGGCCTGGCCGACACCGCCCCCGGCATCCTCTCGTCGCTGCGAGCCTTCCGGCGGGCGGCGCGGACGTCCGACGTCGACGCCACGATCCTCACCCATCCCACCGCGGGCCACGCGTTCGACGTGCTGCTGGACGACGGCAGGACCCGCTCGATCATCCGCCGCACGGTCGACTTCGTGGCTGCGCCTGTGCGCCGGGGAGCGAGCGCAGCGCGGTCGTGGCATCGGTGAGCTCACGGACCACGCGCTCGGCGACCGGCAGGAACGCGCGGCCCTGGGGCGTCAGGGTGAGGCGCCGCACCGACCGGTCGATCACCACCACGCCCAGCGCGCGCTCGAGTCGCTGCACCCGGGCGCTGAGCCCGGGCTGCGAGACGTGCAGCCCGCGCGCGGCGACCGTGAAACCGCCGAAGTGCACGACCGCCACGAAGGCGGCCACCTCGCACAGCGCGAGGTCCAGCGCCTTCGCGTCGAGGCGCAACGCGCCCCTCGGCGGATCCCCGGCCCCCTGTGCCCCGTGTGTCCCGCGCGCCGTCATTGCCGGATCCTGACATGTCAGCAGATGACCGTCCAGTCATGACATGTCACAGATGGATCACAGCGTGGCTGATGATCTACCCTGCGCCTGACCCCCACCGGAACGGATGACCTGCATGGCGTTGCGATTCGCGATCCTGGGTGCGCTCGCGCACAAGCCGTCCTCGGGCTACGACCTGGTCAAGCAGTTCGACCAGACGTTCAACTACGTCTGGTGGGCCAGCCACGGCGCGGTCTACACCGAGCTGCAGAAGCTCGAGAGGGACGGACTGGTGGAGCCCGGCGAGAGCGGCTCGCGGGGTCGCATCCAGTACCGCGTCACCGACACCGGCGTCCGCGCGCTCCAGGACTGGCTCCGGGCGCCCGCGGCGCGCAAGCCGCGCGACGAGATGGTCCTGCGGGTGTTCCAGCTCTGGCTCCTCGACCCCGAGGAGGCGGCCGACTACCTCGACGGCCTCGCCGACGCCCATGCCGAGCGCCTCGCGGAGTACGAGCGACGCGAGGCGGTGGCCGAGCTGGACCCCGACCGTCCGGCCGCGTTCTACAACCTGCTCGCCCTGCGGGCCGGGATCGCGACGGAGAAGGCGGTCGGGGCGTGGGCGCGCGAGTCAGCGGCGGAGGTACGACGGCTGGGGCCCCGCGCCGTGCTCCCGGACTCCGGGGGCGGGTCCTAGCTGCGGCCGGCCGACGGGTCGACGAACCGGAGCAGCTCGCGGCCCGCGGGCAGCAGCCGTCCGGTGTAGGTCGTGAGCAGCTCGTAGCCGTGGCCCTCGGGCCGCACCACCAGCCGGGCACCGGTGCGCGCGGCGAGGCGGCGCGCGGCCGCCAGCTCGTGGGGCGGCTCGTCCGCGCCGAAGACGACCAGGGCCCGGTCGTCGTACCGGCGCGGCCACCGCAGGTCGGTCAGCCGCCGGTCGTCCCACGCGTCCGGACCCGAGACGTCGGCCCAGGCGTCGACCTCGACGCCCGCGGCCACCGCCGCCACGGCACGGTGGCCACCCATCGAGGCGCCGACGAGCACGACCCGGTCGGCCCCGAGATCGACGCGGGCGCGCTCGACCGCCGCCTCCACCACACCGGCCTGGTCCGCGTCGTCGGAGCACGTGCTCAGCCCGTAGCCGCACTGGTCGACGGCGAGGCTGCTCACGCCGGCCTGCTGGGCCGCCGTCGCGAACCGGCCCCACCCGCACGCACCGAGGCCCCCGGTCTGGTGGAGCAGCACCATGGCCGTGGTCGCTCCGTCGACCGGGAAGGCGATGGCGGCGACGCCTCCCGCGGCCGACTCGAACGTGAGCTCCCGGGTCCGGGCGTCCTCCGGCATCGCCGCGAAGCAGCGCGGCTGCGGTGACGCGGCCGCCGGAGTGGGCGCACCGCCGCGCCGCTCGTTTTCCGAGCACCCGGCGAGGCCGAGTGCGCAGACCAGCAGGAGCGCGGCCCACCGCGCGGCATGCTCGGTCATCGCCTGCTCCGTTCGATCGAGGTGCTCGCGCATCGTCCCTACACCGCCGTCGGGAGCCACGGCACGATCGACGATCGCGATGGAGCGTGGGTCCCGGGTTGACGCCGAACCGGCGCCTTCCGAGAGTGGGGCGGTGACGACGTACGAGTACCGCCGGCTGACCGAGGACGACGTCGAGGCCCACCGGCGGCTGGGCCGGGAGGCGTTCGGCCATCCAGCCTCCGCGCCCGCCGACACCCCCGCACCACCACCGCGGCCCGGCGCCACGAGGTGGGGTGCGTTCCTCGGCGAGGAGCTCGTCGCGCGCGTCGAGGGATTCGCGCTCGGGTCGTGGTTCGGGGGCCGGGTGCTGCCGACCGTCGGGATCGGGGGCGTCGTCGTGGCGCCCGAGCACCGGGGCCGCGGGGTGTCCCGGGGCCTGGTCACCCAGGTGCTCGACCACCACCGCGCCCAGGGTGCTGCGCTGTCCACGCTCTACCCCACCGCACCCGGCTACTACCGCGGCCTGGGCTACGAGGTGATCGGGTCCTACGACGAGGTCGTCGTGCCGAGTGCCGCTCTCGCGACCATGGCGCCCGGTCCTCCCGGCCTCCGCACCCGCCGCGCCACGACGGCGGACGGACCGGGGCTCCGCAACGTGTACGACGCATGGGCAGCCGCCCAGAACGGACCACTCGACCGCCGCGGACCGGCGTTCGCCGTCGCGGACGACGACTGGGTGGCCGACCACGAGGCCGTCACGGTGGTCGAGGACGAGCAGGGTGTGGTGCGCGGGTTCGCGTCGTGGGACCGAGGCACGGGCTACGGCGCCGCCGCCCACCTCTCCGTCGCCGAGGTGCTGGCCGTCGACGCCGACTCCTACCGGGCGCTCTGGCACGTCATCGGGTCGTTCGCTGCAGTCGTCGGGGAGGTCCGGCTGCTGACGTCGGGGGCCGATGTCGCCCGCTACGCGCTGCACACCAAGGACTGGAAGGTCACCCTCGAGGACGTATACATGCTGCGTGTCGAGGACGTTCCGACCGCGCTCAGCGGGATCCGCCTCCCCTTCGAGGTCTCGGTGCCGTTCGTCGTCACCGACCCGCTCGGCGTCATCGACGGGTCCTACCTGCTGACCACGGACGCCGGCACCACTTCCTGTCGGCGCAGCGAGGACGGTGCCGGCGCCGAGCTCACGGCGCGCGGGCTGGCGCTGTGCCTCGCCGGGACGCAGTCGTGCGCCAACCTCCGCAGCGCCGGCCTGCTGGCGGGCCCCAGCACCTGGGACCCCCTGCTCGACCACGCCCTGGGTGGTCGCCAGGTCCACGTCCGCGACTACTTCTGACGGGGGCCCCGTCCTTCCGGGCCGCCCGTAGGCTCGGCGCGTGCCGCCCATCGACGACTCCACCCGGCCGCGGGTCGCCGGGTCGGTGGACCTGACGGCCCGGCAGCGCATGGCCGGCGACCACCTGCGGATGGTCCACGACCACTTCCGCGAGCAGCTCGCCCAGCTCACGACGGCCGTCGCGGCGCTCGCGGAGGGCGACGGTGGAAGCGGTGTCGCCGCGGTGCGCGAGGCCCTGCACCGCCTCGGTCCCGAGCTGGCCGCGCAGCAGGTCTCGGGGCTCTGCCGCCAGGTCTGCCGGTTCCTCACCATGCACCACACCATCGAGGACCAGAGCATGTTCCCCGCCGTCGCGACCCTGCCGGCGTACGCCCCGGTGGCGGCGCGGCTCGCCGAGGAGCACCTCGTCATCCACGAGCACCTCGAGCGACTCGACGAGCTGGCGCTCGCGGTGCACGCCGACCCCTCGCGCATCGCCGAGCTGGTGGGGGCCGTCGCGGCCCTCGCCGGCGACCTGCTGTCGCACTTCGACTACGAGGAGACCGAGATGGCCGAGCCGCTCGGCCTCCTCGGCCTCGGGGTCTGACCTCCAGTCGTTCTGCTGTGAGCAGAACCCGTGGGCGCGTCGCCACCGGGCTGGCTACCGTCGGGACATGGGCGAGATCGTGAGGTTCCCCGAGCGGGCAGCGGACCGACCTGTCGAGGCACCGGAGCCGCTGTGGCGTGAGCTGGTCGGGCGCGAGCTCCACCGCGAGCGCCTGGACCGCGGCGAGCGGCTGGTCGACGTGGCGGAGCGGGCGGGGGTCTCCATGCAGTACCTCTCCGAGGTCGAGCGGGGGCTCAAGGACCCGTCGTCGGAGATGCTCCAGGCGATCGCCGGCGCGCTCGACCTCGGCCTGCGCGAGCTCGCGACCCGGGCGGCGCGCCCCGAGGCGCTCGCGCTCGCCGCCTGAGGGGCACCGGGTCAGGCGATCGCCGGCCCCTGCTCACGCAGCACCGTGTCGACGATCCCGTAGTCGACGGCTGCCGAGCCCGGGAGCACGAGCGTCCGGTCGGTGTCCTGCCGGATCTGCTCGGGCGTGCGCCCGGTGTGCTCGGCGAGGATCTCCTCGAGGACGAGCCGGACCCGGGCGACCTCGTCGGCCTCGAGGATGAGGTCGGGCACCGTGCCGCGACCCTGCGTCGCCGGCTGGTGCAGCACCACCCGGCCGTGCGGGAGGATCGCGCGCGTGCCCGGTGCCCCGCCCGCCAGCAGCACGGCGGCGGTCCAGGACGCCTGGCCGACGCACACCGTCTCGACGGGGGGCCGGACGAACTGCATCGCGTCGTAGACGGCCAGCATCGCGTCGATGGAGCCGCCGGGTGAGTTGAGGTAGAGGCTGATCGGGAGGTCGGGATTCTCCGACGCGAGGTGCAGCAGCTGGGCGATGACGGCGTTGGCCACGCCGTCGTCGATCTCGGTGCCGAGGTAGACGATGCGCTCGGACAGCAGGCGGGAGTAGAGGTCGAGGGTCCGCTCGCCGCGCGGCGTCTGCTGGACGACGTACGGGATCGTGTAGGTGCTCATCGCGCACCGGCCAGGCCGACGGGACGGGCGCTCGCGGGCGTGACGTGGTCGATGCTGCTGATGACCTGGTCGACGAACCCGTAGTCGAGGGCCTGCTCCGCGCTGAACCAGCGGTCGCGCCGGGAGTCGCGCTCGACGGTGTCGCGGTCCTGGCCGGTGTGCTCGGCGACCAGGCCGAGCACGGTGTCGCGGGTGTGGCGCAGGTCGTCGGCCTGGATCTCGATGTCGACGGCCGTGCCACCGATGCCGGCCGACCCCTGGTGCAACAGCACGCGGGAGTGCGGCAGGGCGTACCTCTTGCCCGGGGCCCCCGCGGAGAGCAGGAACTGGCCGGCGCTGGCGGCCATGCCCATCGCGAGCGTGCTCACGTCGTTGGGGATCAGCCGCATCACGTCGTGGATGGCGAGCATCGCCGACACCGACCCGCCCGGCGAGTTGATCCAGAGGCTGATGTCGGCGCGCGGGTCCTCGGCGGAGAGCAGCAGCAGCTGGTGCATCAGCCGGTTGCCGTTGGCCTCGCGCAGCTCCTCGCCGAGGACGATGATGCGCTGGTGCATGAGGCGGCGGACGAGCTCGTCCTCGATGCGCTCGGAAGTGGTGATGGTCATGCCGCCAGCGTGGCGCGGCCCGCGGCCCCACAGGGCGTTCTGCTCGCCGCGGATCCGCTCGGAGCAGAGGACCGTACGGTGGCCGGATGAGGCCTCCGACCCGCGTCGTGCTCGACGTCGACACCGGGATCGACGACGCCCTCGCCCTGCTGTACGCCGTCGCCAGCCCGGCGCTGGACCTGTGCGGCGTGGCCGCGGTCGCGGGCAACGTGCCGGTCGAGGTGGCCGCCCGCAACTCCGCCGCGGTGCTGGCGCTGGCGGGGGCGGGCGAGGTGCCGGTCGCGGTCGGCGCGGCCCGGACCTCGACCGGCGCCGGCCCGCGGACCGGACCGACGAACCACGGACCCGGCGGGCTCGGCGTGGTGTCGGTGCCCGCCCCCGACGTCGCCCCGGCGCAGGGCGTCGAGGCCGTCGTCCGGCAGGCGGCGGCCGGCGGGCCTTTCACCCTCCTCGGCCTGGCGCCGATGACCGACCTGCCCGCGATGGCGAGCGCGGCAGCCGAGGTCGTCCTGGTGGGAGGGGAGCTGGCGATCGAGGAACCGCCCGAGCTCAACGCCAGCCACGACCAGGACGCCACCGCTCGGACCCTGGCGTGCGGCCGCCCGACGACGCTCTACGTCATCGACGTCTTCGAGCAGGTCTGCGTCGCCCCGGCCGACGTCGACCGGCTCCTGCGGTCGGACCGGCCGCCCGCCCGTCTGGCGGGTGAGCTGCTGGCGGTGCGGAGGTCGCACCTGATCGGGGACGCGGGCGCGCTCGTCCTCCTCACCCATGCCGACCTGTTCGCCGTCGAACAGCGACGGATCGGCTTCGTCGGGGCCCACCTCACCGAGGCGGCGGACGGCCGCGTGGTCGACGTCGTGGTGGACGTCGACGCCGAGGCGGTGGCCCGCACCTACGTCCAGGTACTGCTCCGGGCCTAGCGGTCGAGGAGCGGTGTCGCCGGGTCCCAGGTGGTGCCGTCGCGCTCGTCGCGACGCTTGCGGGCGATCGCGGACAGCGCCTCGAGCACGACCCGGTTGGCGAGGGCGGCGGTGATGTCGGCGTGGTCGTAGGGCGGGCTGACCTCGACGACGTCGATGCCGACGACCGGCAGCTCGAGGCAGATCCGGCGTACGGAGTCGAGGAGCTCGCGCGCGGAGAGGCCGCCGGGCTCGGGCGTGCCGGTGCCCGGTGCGTGGCCCGGGTCGCACACGTCGATGTCGACGGAGAGGAAGACGCCCTCGCACTCGTCGGTGGCGATCCCGAACGCCTCGGTGAGGCACTCCGACAGGCCACGGTGGACGATCTCGGTCATCTCGTAGGACCGCATCCGCTCCGCGGCCATCCAGTCGAGCGTCTCGGGGCCGGGCCAGTAGCCGCGCAGCCCGACCTGCAGGAAGCGGTCGCCGCGCAGCGCGCCCGACTCGATGAGCCGGCGCATCGGCTGGCCGTGGCCCCACAGGGAGCCGAACTCGATGTCGCCGGTGTCGGCGTGCGCGTCGAAGTGGATCATCGAGACCCGGCCGTGGCCGAGCGCGTTGGCCACGCCCTTGGCGTCGGGGTAGGCGATCGAGTGGTCGCCGCCGAGCACGACGGGGATCGCACCCGCGCGGGCCACCTTCTCGACCGCAGCCTCCAGCACGCCGAGGGCCCGCTCGATGTCGCCCGGCGGCATCTCGACGTCGCCCGCGTCGACGACCCGCAGGTCCTGGAGCCCGTCCGTGCGCAGCGCCAGCGACGGTCGCGAGCCGTCGTGGGGCAGGTAGTCGGTCATCCGGATCGCCTGCGGGCCGAAGCGCGTGCCCGGCCGGTGCGACGTACCTCCGTCGAAGGGGGCGCCGACGACCACGACGTCCGCCCCGGCGTACGACGACTCGTCGTCGAGGTCGCAGGCGGGCACGCCCAGGAAGGTGACGTAGGGGCCGAACTGTGCGCCGTAGCGAGCCATGGTGCCGATGCTAGGGCTGCCGCCAGCCGTCCAGCGCCGCGAACCGCTCGCCGATCAGCCGGTGGGTGGCGGAGTCGGGGTGCAGGTCGTCGGGCAGCGGGAGCCGCTCGGCGTCGACCGCGCCGTAGAGCGCGAGCCCGTCGACGTAGGTCAGGTGCGGGTCCGCGCGGCGCTCGACGACCTCGGCCAGCACCTCACGGACGACCTCGAGGCTGAGGCCGCCGCGAGCCACGGCGTCCGGGTCGCCCTCGGCGACGAACCCCACCCTTCCCTCGGCGATGCCGGACATGTCGACGCCCGTCGGGCCCGGCACGGACTCGTGCATGCCGCAGAAGATCGGCGAGACGAGGCGGATCGGGGTGTCGGGGTGGCCGTCGCGGATCGTGTCGAGGTAGCCGTGGACGGCCGGGCCGAGGGCACGGCGGCGCACCAGGTCCTGGTTGACGAGGTTGATGCCGAGCTTGAGGCTGATCAGGTCGGCCGGGGTGTCGCGGATGGTGCGGGCGACGAACGGGTCGAGCAGCGCGCTGCCGCCGTAGCCGAGGTTGACCAGGTCCAGCCCGGCCAGGCGGGCCGCGACGACCGGCCAGGTCTCGGTGGGGTACGTCGCCACGGACCCGTGGCTGATCGAGCTCCCGTGGTGCACCCACCGCGGGAGCGTGACGGGGAGCGGCTCGACGGGCGCGTCGGCCCGCAGGTCGACCAGCGTGGTCTGCTCGTCGTGGGGCAGCCACACCTCCACGTCCTTCTCGCCGGCCGGCAGGTCGACGACCAGCGTCGTCGGCTCGCCCGGCTGGTGGGTGCTGGCCCCGGTCATCATGTCCACGAGCAGCACGTCGCCGCCGGCCGCGGTCAGCCGCTGCACGACCTCGCCGTCCACGAGCACCTCGTAGGTGCCGTCCGGGCGCGCGGGGACGCCGGCGTAGACCCGCTTGGTGGGCAGCACGTCGAGCTCGAGACGGGTGGCGGCGGTGCGCATCGCGAGCCGTACGCCGGCGGGCTGCGCCTCGACGAGGTGGAGCTGCGGGTCGTCGGTCTGCGCTCGCGCCCAGGCGGGCAGGCGGTGCGGCAGCAGGCCCCGCTCGGTGTGCTCGAGCTCGATCGCGCCGCGGACGAGGGCGGGCAGGTCGGTCATGTGGTCTCCCAGGATCGGATGAGGGTGTCGAGGCCGTCGAGCACCCGCTCCCACGTCTCGTCGGAGGTGGGGACGGCCGTGCCGTGGCCGAAGGCGCCGGCGGCGTCGAGCGCTGCGTAGCCGTGGAAGGTCGCGCCCAGCAGCCGCACGGCGTGGGTGGCGTCGGCGTCACCGAGCCGGTAGCCGCGGAGCACGGCGCGGGTGAGCTCGGCGTGGCGCGGTCCGGCGCTGCGGCCGGCGGTCTGGGCGTCGAGCGGGAGGCGGGTGGCGGCGTACCGACCCGGGTGGTGCACGGCGTAGTCCCGCCACACCCCGCCCAGGGCGGCGAGCGCGTCGCGCCCGCTGACACCGGCCAGCGCCTCGGCCGCCCGCTCGGCCGTCTCCTCCAGGGCCAGGAGCGCGACCCGGGTCCGGACGTCTGCGGAGCTGCGGACGTGGGCGTAGAGGCTGGGCACGGCGACACCGAACGACCTCGCCAGCGCGGACAGCGTGACGGCGTCGAGCCCGACCTCGTCCGCGAGGTCCGCCGCGGCCCGCGTCACGCGGTCGCTGGTCAGTCCGGCTCGCGGCATGACGTCTCCCTTCGATCAGTCGACGCTAACCTAACACCTTTAGGTTACTCGCGCCCTCAATGTAGCTGGACCCGCTGTTGACTTTAGTTCGAGTCTCGTACTTAATAGTGACGTGGCTCTCGTGCTCGGCATCGACTCCTCGACCCAGTCGACCAAGGCGTTGCTCGTGGACGCCGACGACGGCACCGTGGTCGACCAGCGCAGCGCGCCGCACCCGCCCGGAACGGAGGTCGACCCGACGGCCTGGCTGGACGCGGTCGACGCCGCGACCGAGGGCCTGCTCGAGCGGGCCGACGCGGTCGCCGTGGCCGGCCAGCAGCACGGCATGGTCGCCCTCGACGAGTCCGGCACGCCGGTCCGCGACGCGTTGCTGTGGAACGACACCCGCTCGGCGCAGGCTGCCCGCGACCTGATCGACGAGATGGGCGGCCCGCAGGCGTGCGCCGACGCGATCGGCAGCGTCCTGGTCGCGTCGTTCACGTCGGCGAAGCTGCGCTGGCTGCGCGACCACGAGCCCGAGCGGGCCGCGGAGGTGGCGAGCGTCCGGCTGCCCCACGACCACGTCTCGCACCACCTCGCCGCCCCCGGCACCGAGGCCTTCACCGACCGCGGCGACGCCTCCGGCACCGGCTACTTCGCCACCCGCAGCGACGAGTGGCGCCCCGACCTCCTCGCGCTCGCGCTCGGCCACGACGCCGCCCTCCCCCGCCTGGTCGCTCCCGGCACGTCCGCCGGGCAGACCGCCTCCGGTGCCCTGCTCGCCGGCGGGACGGGCGACAACATGGGCGCCGCGCTCGGCATGGCCCTCCGCCCCGGCGACGTGCTCGTCTCGGTCGGCACGTCGGGCGTGGCCTCGGCGGTCAGCGCCACAGCGGTCGCCGACGGCACCGGCGTGGTCACCGGCTTCGCCGACGCCAGCGGCGGCTTCCTGCCGATGGTCACCACCATGAACGCCGCCGGGGTCCTCGACCTGCAGGCGCGGTGGCTGGGCGTCGACCACGACGGGCTCGCCGACCTCGCCCTCGAGTCCACCGCCGGCGCCGGCGGCGTCACCCTCCTCCCCTACTACGGCGGCGAGCGCAGCCCCAACCGCCCGGACGCCGTCGGCACCTGGACCGGCCTCACGCCTGCCACCACCCGCGCCGACCTCGCGCGGGCGGCGTACGAGTCGCTCCTCTGCTCGCTCGCCGACGCCGTCGACCGCCTCGTGGCGGCCACCGGCGAGCAGCCGCGTCGACTGCTGATGGTCGGCGGGGCGACGCGCAGCGCAGCCCTGCGCGCACTCGCCCCGGCCGTCCTCGGGGCGCCCGTCGCGCTGCCCCCGCCCTCGGAGTACGTCGCCCTCGGCGCGGCCCGGCAGGCGGCCTGGGCGCTCGCCGGGACGGCCGAGCCGCCGCAGTGGCCGGCCCCCGAGACCACCGTCCTCGAGGCCGACCCCACGCCGCACGTCCGCGAGGCGTACGCCGTCCTGCGCGAGCGCACCGACACCTGGACCGACACCACCTCCACCACCTGACCGGAAGGCAACCCCGATGAGCATCGAGATCCCCACCCCCACCCCCGAGGACAAGTTCTCCTTCGGCCTCTGGACCGTCGGCTGGCAGGGCGTGGACCCGTTCGGCGGCGCGACCCGTCCGCCGATGGACACCGTGCACGCCCTCGAGAAGCTCGCCGAGCTCGGCGCCTACGGCGTGAACTTCCACGACGACGACGTGATCCCGTTCGGCAGCGACGACGCCACCCGCCAGGCGATCATCGACCGCTTCAAGAAGGGCCTCGCCGACACCGGGCTGGTGGTCACCACCGCGACGACCAACCTGTTCAGCCACCCGGTCTTCAAGGCCGGCGGCTTCACCAACAACAACCGCGACATCCGCCGCTTCGCGCTGCGCAAGGTGATGCGCAACGTCGACCTCGCCGCCGAGCTCGGCGCGAAGGTCTACGTCGCCTGGGGTGGCCGCGAGGGCGCGGAGTACGGCGCCTCGCAGGACACCCGCGTCGCGCTCGACCGGATGAAGGAGGCCTTCGACCTCCTCGGCCAGTACGTCGTCGACCAGGGCTACGACCTGCGCTTCGCCATCGAGCCGAAGCCCAACGAGCCGCGCGGCGACATCCTGCTCCCGACGATCGGGCACGCGCTGGCCTTCATCGAGCAGCTGGAGCGTCCCGAGCTCGTCGGCGTGAACCCCGAGATCGGGCACGAGGAGATGGCCGGCATGAACGCCGCGGCCGGCTACGCCCAGGCGCTGTGGCAGGGCAAGCTCTACCACATCGACCTCAACGGCCAGAACGGCCCGAAGTACGACCAGGACCTGCGCTTCGGCGCCGGCAACGTGCGCGGCGCGTTCTGGGTCGTCGACGCGCTGCTGGCCGGCGGGTACGACGGACCGGTCCACTTCGACTACAAGCCCTCCCGCATCGAGGACGAGGACGGCGTGTGGGTCAGCGCCGCCGCCAACATGCGCAACTACCTGATCCTGCGCGAGAAGGTGAAGGCGTTCCGCGCCGACCCGGAGGTGCAGGCGGCACTCGAGGCGGCCCGGCTGCCCGAGCTCGCCCAGCCGACGCTCGGCGACGGCGAGGGCTGGCAGCAGCTGCTGGACTGGCAGCTCCCCGACCCGGACGCGCTGGGCCGGCTCGGCGCGGCGACCGAGCACCTGGACCAGCTCGCGCTCGAGCACCTCTACGGCGTCCGCTGAGCCGTCCGGTGACCAGCGCCTCGCCCGGGCCGGCGAAGCCGACGGCCGGGACCGAGGGGCTGCGTCGGCAGAACACGGCGGTGGTGCTCCGCGCCCTGCGCCAGCAGGGTCCGTCGACCCGCGCCGAGCTGGCCAAGCTGACCGGCCTCGCCAAGGCGACGATCAGCGTGATCGTCTCCGACCTCGAGGCGGCCGGCGCGGTCGCCGAGGGCGGCTCGCGCCCGGGTGTCCGCGGACGGCCGGGGCGTCCGGTGGGGCTGAGGGGCGACCGCTTCGTCGCCCTCGGCCTCGAGCTCAACGTCGACTACGTGTCCGCCGTGGTGCTCGACCTCGCGGGGCAGGTGGTCCTGAGCGAGAGCCGTCCGGCCGCGCCCGGCGCGCTGCTCGACCTGGCCCGCGACGCGGTCACCGCGCACGCCGGCCCGGGCCGGGTCCTGGTCGGCACCACCCTCGCGGTGCCGGCGCTGGTGCGCGGGGACGACCGCACGGTGGCGTGGGCGCCCAACCTCGGGGTCGAGGGTGCCGGGTTGGCCGACGCGGTCGCCGACCTCCTGCCCGGGGGCGAGCTGCAGGTGAGCAACGACGCCAACTGCGCGGCGTACGCCGAGTCGCACCACGGCGCCGCCGTCGGGGTCGCGCACGCGCTCTACCTGACCGGCACCGTCGGCATCGGCGCCGGGATCGTCCAGGACGGCGAGCTGATGCGCGGTGGCGCCGGGTTCGCCGGCGAGGTCGGCCACATGCCGGTCGGCGACTCCACCGCCCCGTGCGGCTGCGGCCGCCGCGGGTGCTGGGAGGCGTCGGTGGGCCTGCACGCGATGCTGGCCGCGGTCGGGATGCCCGAGCTCGACACGCCCCTGCGCACCGCGGAGGCGGTCGCGGCCCGCGCCGCCGGCGACCCCGCCGTACGGGCGGGCCTCGAGCGCGTGGGCCACGACATCGGCCTCGGCCTGGCCATGCTCAGCAGCGTGCTCGACCCCGAGGTGGTCGTGCTCGGCGGCTACTTCGCACCCCTCGGTGAGCTCGTCCTGGGACCTGCCCGGCGCACCCTCGACGAGCGGCTGGCCTCCGCGGTGCAGGTCCGCCCGGAGCTGCGGCTGAGCACGCTGGGGATCCAGGCCGCCGCCCTCGGCGCGGCCGAGCAGTCGCTGGGCCCGGTGTTCTCCGGCGAGCTCGACCTCGCCGAGCCCGACGGGTGGTCGTCAGACCGCGAGCAGCGAGCCCACGTCGACGAGCGCTGAGCCCAGCGCGGCGACGGGGTCGACGAAGAGCGGCTCGAGGGCGATCTCGGCCGCACCCAGCAGCGGGGAGTCGGAGCCCAGCCCGGGCAGGGTCAGGGTGACCGACTCCAGCGGCGCGGGCAGCGCGCGATCGGCGAGCCCGGCGTTCACCTCGGCTCCCACGAGCGGGTAGAGCGTGCGGAAGTAGCCGCCCAGCACGATCAGCCTCGGGTTGAAGGTGTTGACGATGCTGGCCAGGCCGTGCCCGAGGGCGGTGCCGGTCGCCCGAAGCTCCGGGGTCGGCGTGGTGTAGCCCTCGAGGACCTCGTCGAGCTGGGCGACCTTGTCGGGTGGGCACGTGATGGCCTCGGCGATGGCGTGCCCGCCGACCTCGGTCTCCCAGCAGCCGCGGTTGCCGCAGTGGCACGGCCGGCCCTGCGGGTTGAACCGCAGGTGTCCCACCTCACCGGCGTACCCGCCGGCGCCCTCGAGCCGGACTCCACCGGTGATCACCCCGGCACCGACGCCGACGTTGCCCGAGACGTAGATCAGGTCGTCGACGCCGACGCCCGCGCCGCGGATGTGCTCGGCGAGCGCACCCAGGTCGGCGTCGTTGGCGAGCGAGACCGGGACGTCGAGACCCAGGGCGGCCAGCACGATGCCGCCGAAAGAGACGTCGTGCCACTCCAGGTTCGGCGCCAGCCGGATGAGCCCGTCGCTGCGCCGGACCAGGCCGGGGACGCTGATGCCGATGCCGACCAGCGGGGCGGCGGGCGGCGCGCCCTCGACGACCCGGCGGATGAGGGCGGCCACCGAGGCGCCGACCTGCCAGGCCTCGCCGTCGCTGTTCACCGGGGCCTGGGCCCGCTCCAGCACCCGGCCACCGAGCCCGACACGCGCGACCACGGCCCGGTCGACGCCGAGGTCGACGGCGATCACGAACGGTCCCTCGGCCGCGATCCGCACCCCGGCGGACGGGCGCCCGGCTCCCTGCCGGGGCCCGCCCACGGGCGTGGCCCGCTCGGAGATCCCGAGCGACTCCAGCTCGCCGACCAGACCGGCGATGGTGCTGCGGTTGAGCCCCATCAGGCTGGTCAGCTCGGCGCGCGAGATCTGGCCGGCCCCGTGGACGTGCCTCAGCAGCGTGCCGAGGTTGTGGCGCCGGACGGCCTCTTGATTGGTCCCGAGGCCCGCGCGCCGCTGCGGGCTCATGAGGGTGACCTAGACGCCGGCCGAGGAACGACGACGACGCGACACCGCATCCACGCTCGCGGCCAGCAGCAGCACGCCACCGGTGACGAGGAAGTTGATGTAGCTCGCCTGGTTGAGCAGGCCGAGGCCGTTGGGGATCGTCGCGATCACCAGGCCACCGATCACCGCGTCGATCGCTCGACCACGACCACCGAAGAGGCTGGTGCCGCCGATGACCGCGGCGCCGACGGCGTACAGCAGCTCGTTGCCGCCGCCGGAGCCCGGCGAGACCTTGCCGGTGTACGACGCGGCGAGCAGCCCGCTGAGGGCCGCCATCGAGGTGCAGATGACGAACGCGGCGATCTTGACGCGGTTGACGTTGATGCCGGCGCGGCGAGCGGCCTCGGCGTTGCCGCCGACGGCGTAGAGGTGCCGGCCGAACCGCGTGCGGGTCAGCACGAAGGTCCAGAACAGCAGCAGCACGACGACCACCGGGAGCACCCACGGGATGCCGCTGATGTTGAACAGCGCCGGGTTCGGCGCGCGGTTGGCGCTGAGCAGGGCGGTGACGCCGAGGACGATCGCACCCAGCACGACGATCCGGAGGATGACCAGGCCGAGCGGCTGGTGCACCAGGCCCTTGGCCGAGAGGGTGCGGTAGCTCCACAGCGACATCGCCGCGAAGCCCGCGACGATGAGGACCGCGGCGATCCAGCCCGCGGTGACCGGCACGTTCTTGATCGACAGTCCGCGCAGCACCTCGTCGTTGAACCGCAGCGAGCCACCCGAGCCGATCAGCTTGAGCGGGATGGCCTGCAGCGCCAGGAAGAACGCGAGGGTCACCACGAACGACGGGATGCCGAGGAAGGCGACCAGGGCGCCGATCGCCAGGCCGATCACCGCACCGGCGGCGACGCCGGCGAGGGTCGCCGCCCACCAGGTCCAGTCGTAGTCGATGAGCATCAGCGCGATGATCGTCGCCGCTGCGCCGCCGGCCACGCCGGCGGACAGGTCGATCTCGCCCAGCAGCAGGACGAACACGATGCCCATGGCGAGCACGATGATCGAACCGGCCTGGATCACCAGGTTGGCCATGTTGTAGGTCGTCAGGAAGCGGTCGTGCAGCGAGCTGAAGACGATGAACAGGAAGACCAGGCCGAGGATCGCGGGCAGGGAGCCCATGTCGCCGCCGCGGAGGCGGTCGAGGTAGTCCCGGGCGGAGTCGCGGATCGAGGCCGCCTGCCGGTTGTCGTTGTCGAAGCCGCTGGCTCCGCGGGAGGCGGGGCTCGGCGCGGTGCCGCCGGCGGCGTCAGGGGTGGGGACGTCGGTCATGTCAGTCATGTCGGCTCCTTCAGACGGTCGCGGTCGACGGGTTCTCGGCGATGCCGAGGTCCCCGGAGCGTCCGGCGGTGATCAGCTCGACGACCTGGCTGTGGGAGACGTCCTTGGCAGGCACGTCAGCGGCCACTCGCCCGAGGTAGAGCGCGGTGATGCGGTCGGCGACCTCGAAGACGTCGCCCATGTTGTGCGAGATCAGGACGACGCCGAGGCCACGGTCCGCGAGGCGTCGTACGAGGTCGAGCACCTGGCGGGTCTGGGCCACACCGAGGGCGGCGGTCGGCTCGTCGAGGAGGACGACCTTGGAGTTCCAGAGCACGGCCTTCGCGATCGCGACCGTCTGGCGCTGGCCGCCGGAGAGGCTGGCGACGCTCTGGCGCACGGACTTGACGGTGCGCACGGAGAGCGACGAGAGCGTCTCGCGGGCGCGGGACTCCATGGTGACCTCGTCGAGGCCGAGCCCCTTGGTCTCCTCGCGGCCGAGGAACATGTTCTGGACGATGTCGAGGTTGTCGCAGAGGGCGAGGTCCTGGTAGACGACCTCGACGCCGAGGCCGGCGACGTCGCGCGGACCGTGCACCTCGACCTTGTTGCCCTCGAAGAAGTAGTCACCGCTGTCGCGGCCGTAGATGCCGGCGATGATCTTGACGAGCGTCGACTTGCCGGCGCCGTTGTCGCCCACGAGGGCGGTCACCTGTCCGGGGTAGACGGCGAAGTCCACGTCGTGGAGGACGTGCACCACGCCGAAGCTCTTGTTGACGCCGCGCAGCTCGAGCAGCGGTTGAACCATGGGTCCCACTTCCGATCAGCAGAATTTGTTGTGCGAGACGACGGGAACGACGCCCGGGCCGGGTCCTCCAGCCCGGGCGTCGCGTTCCGCCGAGGGTCAGGCCGTCCTGATCGGGATCAGGAGATGCCGGCCTCGGTGCACAGGTCGGCGAACTTGCCGGCGCACACGTCCTCGAGCTTCTGGCCGCCGTCGTCGATCACGTCGCCGACGTTGTCCTTGGTGATGGCCTGCGGCTCGAGCAGGATCGAGGGGACCTCGCTGTCGTCGGAGGAGTCGACCGTGGTGCCGGTGGTCTGGGCCTCCTCGCCGTTGACCAGCGCGATGGCGGCGTCGGCGAGGGCGTTGGCCTCCTGGGTGGCCGACTTGTAGACCGTCATGCACTGGGTGCCGGCGAGCACGTTCTGCAGGCCCTCGACCGTGGCGTCCTGGCCGGTGACCGGGACCTTGCCGGCCTGGCCGTTGCCCTCGAGGATGCTGATGGCCGCGCCACCGAGGCCGTCGTTGGCCGCGAGCACGCCATCGACCTTGCCATCAGCCGCGGTGTAGAGCTGCTGGAAGATCGTGGCCGCCTCCTCGTTGTCCCAGTCCGGGACCGCCTGCTCGCCGACGACGGTGTAGTTGCTGATCTCGTCGAGCACGCTGTGGGCGCCCTCGGCGAACAGCGTCGCGTTGTTGTCGGTGGGCGAGCCGTTGAGGTAGACGATGTTCGCCTTCTTGTCGCCGAGGCAGTCCGCGAGGCCCTGGCCCTGCAGCTCGCCGACGACGGTGTTGTCGAAGGAGACGTAGTACTCCGCCGAGCCGCCGAGGGTGAGGCGGTCGTAGTCGATGGTCGCGACGCCCTGCGACTTGGCCTTCTCCTGGATGGCCGCGCCGGACTCGGAGTCGAGGTTGACGATCGCGAGGACCGTCACGCCGTTGCCGATCATGGTGTCGGCGATCTGGGTCATCCGCTCCGCATCGCCCTCGGCGTTCTGGATGTCGTACTCGACACCGGCCTCCTCGAAGGCCGCCTCCAGCGCCGGGCGGTCCGCGCTCTCCCAGCGCACCGAGGACTCGGTGTCGGGCAGGATCACGCCGATCTTGCCGTCGGCCGCGCTGCTGCCGCCGTCGTTGCCGCTGCCGGAGTCACCCGAGTCCCCGTCGTCGCCACCGCAGGCGGTGAGCGCCATCGAGAGACCGAGCAGGGGGACCAGGACCAAACTGTGCTTCCGCTTCACACGAACCGCCTCCTAGCGATTTCGATCGCACGTCGGTGGCAGGTCGCCATGCCTCCGCGCATATGTTGTTCGGCACAACATATGGAGTGATGGTGGTCACGTCCATACCGGATCGCAGCCGTGACCGGTTTGTTACCGAACCGGCCCGTGCTCCCGCGTGGCGAGCGCCACAACGGACTGGACCACTGGTCCGGTCGACGCCTCGCGGCGTGGCTAGCCGGTGGGAGCGACCGCCCCGCTCCACACGTGGCCGCCGTCGCCGGCGTCGCCCACGAGGAGCAGGTCGTCGCCCTCCGCGGCGACCAGGGTGTGGTCGCCGGCCGTCTGCGGCTCCAGCGGTACGGCGACCTGCCGCCAGTCCCGGCCGTCGCCGGTCTGCCACAGCTGGTAGCGGTCACCGGTGCTGACCGTGGCGAGCACGCCGACGGACGTGCGCACCAGCGATGCCACGTAGGGTGCTCCGCGCCACGAGTCCGCGATCCTCCCGAACGGCACCGCGTCGCCCCAGCCGTCGTCGTCGCGCACCCACGCGGCGAAGCCGTCCCCGCTGCGGCCGACCGCCAGGACGCGGTCGTCGTCGAGCGCCACGACGCGGTGCACGTCCTGCACTCCGTCCGCGGCCGGCATCTCCTCGGGCGTCCACGCCAGTGCGTCGCGCGAAGTCCAGGCGAGCGGGTCCTGGTCGAGGTGGCGCCCGGTGCGGGCGCCGGCGCCGACCAGCACCCACTCCTCCCCCGACCAGCCCGCGCCCTGGGCCAGCGACTCCAGGTCCCCGTCGTCGGTGAGCCCCGGCTCGCCCTCGACCCGGGTGAACCCGCGCGGGTCGTCGGTGAACCACACTCCCGGCCCGGAGAGACGGTTGCCGGTGATCAGCCAGCCGGGCGGGCCGCCAGCAATTGGACCGACGTTGGTCGCGGTGACCCCGCCGTACTGGGTGAAGACGGCGGACACGTCGACGAGCCGGTCGCCCTCGAGCCGGAAGGTGGTGACACGGGGGTTGCCGTGCGCGCCCCCGGACCGGGCCCCCACCACCGCGATGCGCCCCCGCGAGCACGCGACCGAGTTGAGGATTGCTCGCCTCCCCCAGTACGTCGACGCGTCGACCGCGACGGACGCCCACGTCGTGCGGTCGGGGGAGAACCAGGCCGCGGGGCGGGTGTCGCGGGTCTCGGTCGGACGGTCGAGGAAGACGGCGCCGACGACCCACCAGCCGTCCCCGCACCCGACGGCGTCCCGGACCACGGTCCGGCCGGGTGCCCCCGCGGGCGCGGGCAGCGTCCGCTCGGTCCAGCTCACGGTCACGCGCACGGGCTCGTCGGTGCGGCCGGGCGACCCGGTGCACCCCGCGAACGCGAGCACACCGACGACCGCCAGCACCCCGACCGGTCGCAGCTCCACACCCGGAGTGTGCCGCACGGCAGCGGGCGGGCGCCGTGCCGGCGCGGGCTCAGCGCGGACTCAGCGAGGTGCGACGCGGGCGGGCAGCGCCACCAGGAGGCCGACGAGGACGAGGAAGGCGACGACGGCGCCTGCCGCGGCGGCGGCTCGGTCGTAGACCATGTCGATCACGAGGAAGGCGATCCCGCCCAGCAGCACGCCGATGAGGCCCAGCGCGACCACCGTCATCCGGTGCCCGGCCTGGACGAGCTCGGGCTTGGCGCCCTCCTGGAACACCCGGCGGTGGATCGCGACCGGAGAGAGCATCACCCCGACCGTGCCGAGCGCGAGCCCGAGCAGGCCGACGTACCACCCGCGCTGGAAGGCGTCGAGGTCCTCGAAGCGCTCCTGGAACGGCAGGGTGACGAGGAAGCCGGCCAGCAGCTGCACGCCTGTCTGGCTGACCCGCAGCTCCTGGAGCAGCTCGTTCCAGTTGCGGTCGGCGCGCTCGTCCTCGGTCTCCTCGCGCGTCCCCTCGGAAGGTGTCTCGGGCATCCTCCGGACGCTACTCACGGGCTCGGATCGGCACACCCCCCCACGGGTGAACCGCCCTCACCACCCCGGTGGCACGGTGGGAGACATGGCTGAGAAACGGAAGGATCCGGGACCGTCGGTCAAGGACCCCGCGGTCTACGAGGCGCTGCGCGACGACGGCGCGAGCAAGGAGAAGGCCGCCCGCATCGCCAACGCGTCCGCGGCCCAGGGCCGCTCCGAGGTGGGCCACCGCGGCGGCGAGGCGCAGGACTACGAGGACCGCACCGTCGACGAGCTGCGCACGCGCGCCGCCGAGCTCGACATCGAGGGCCGGTCGTCGATGTCGAAGGACGAGCTGATCGACGCTCTCCGCAACCACTGACCGTTCCACCGAGGAAAGGGTTCACACGATGGGTCTGGACGACAAGATCGACAACAAGGGCGACGAGCTCAAGGGCAAGGCCAAGGAGGCCGCCGGCAAGGCGACCGACGACGAGCAGCTCGAGGCCGAGGGCAAGGGCGACCAGATGGGCGCCAACGTCAAGCAGGCCGGCGAGAAGATCAAGGACGCCTTCAAGGGCTGATCCTCGGAGCAGTTCGGGGACCAACGGCCGGTCCCGTCGTCACGCACGACGGGACCGGCCGTTCTCGCGTCGGTGCGCATGACGGCGCGTCCACGGGGGTACTCCACGGTGATGGACCCCCGACACGAGCCCGACCAGGTCGACCCGAGCAACCAGAGCGGCCGCCCCCTGATGGTGACCCTCGTGCCCGTCGCCATCATCGCGGCGCTCGCGATCCTCGTGGC
The DNA here is from genome assembly GCF_031844425.1 of Microbacterium sp. ARD31. Lineage (NCBI taxonomy): Bacteria > Bacillati > Actinomycetota > Actinomycetes > Micrococcales > Microbacteriaceae > Microbacterium > Microbacterium sp. ARD31. The sequence goes on along the minus strand of NZ_JAUZVE010000022.1, from coordinate 29,289 downwards.
GGTCTACTTCCTGGCGAAGTAAGGGCCTCGCGAGGCCTCTCAGCGCGGCGGGTCGAGGTGCCCCAGCGCCCGCAGCCACACCCGGTCGGCCTCGACCGCCGGCGTGGCGGCGCGCGGTGTGACGTCGTTGATGAGCGCCTCGACCGCGTCCGGCACCTGCGCTCCGGTCGCCCTGGCCGTCGCGACGACCGCGCGCGCCGCGGCGAGGGCGACGGGACGGTGCGTGCTGATCACCGACTCGTAGGCCGGCTCCTCGCCCGGCCGGGCGGGGACCTCCCACGCCGAGACGACGGCCGAGAAGCCCGCGCTCACGCTGATCACGACCCACTCGCGCCTCAGCGGCGAGTCAGCCGGGAGCTGGCACCGCGCGGGCCGGGCACCCGGGTCCGCCGGCAGGTCGTCGTCCGCGAAGTCGGCGACGACCGCGCTCCATGACGCCGTGCGGGCCAGCTCGTCCCAGCGATGTCGCGCCCGCCCGAAGCGGTAGCCGCTCTGGAAGGCACCCAGGACCACCGGGCGGTCGGCGCGGGCGAGCGACTCGTCCTCGACGGCGTACGACGCCGCGACGAGCGCGGGCCGGCCCAGCCGCTGGGGCCGCAGCTCGGGGAAGTCGCGGACCAGGACGGCGTGGACGGACTCGGGGGCTCCGTCGGCCTCCCGCCGGGCGACGGCGTCGATGGCGAGCTGGAGCGGCACCCCGCTGTCCCGGACCGCGAGCACCTCACGCACCCGTCGTACGTCGGCGTCGGTGAAGCGCCGGTGCCCGGCGGGCGAGCGCATGCCGGCCGGGAAGCCGAACCGGTTCTCCCACGTGCGCAGCACCGCCGGCGTGACCCCGGTCCGGGAGGCGAGCACCCCGATGCTGAATCCCTCGTCCACCACGTCTGCAGTCTCCACCACGCCTGCCTTCACCCCTGCCCTTCCCGCTCCCACAAAACCCTTGCCAAACGTGTTGAAGTAACTTATACATGACCGTAGAACTATTGGTCCACCACTCAAGGAGATCCCATGGCAAGCGTGATCCTCATCAGCACCGTGGCGATCCTGGTCGCCGTCGTCGGCTGCTTCGTGATCTGGCGCATGGACGCCGCCCGGGCCGAGGAGATCGAGAACCGCTCCTGACCCACGCCGGTCGCCGGGGGCCACCTTCCACTCCCGGCGGCCGGGCCGGCGCGGGTCACCCCACCGGCGTCGGTGGCCGCTCATAGGGTGGCGGCGTGACCCTGCACCTCCACACCGCCGAGCGCACCGACGCGCTCGCCGGGGGCCTCGCCGACCTGCTGGTCACCCCGCTCGACGACCCGTTCGCCCGCGAGGTGGTCGTCGTCCCGGCGCGCGGCGTGGAGCGCTGGCTCACCCAGCGCCTCTCCCACCGCCTCGGGGTCGGGCCCCGCGGCGGCGACGGCGTGTGCGCCGGGGTGGACTTCGTGACCCCCCACTCGCTCGTCTCGATGCTGCTCGACCGCGACACCGAGGACCCGTGGAGCCCCGACCGACTGGCGTGGCCGCTGCTGGCGGTGATCGACGGGTGCCTCCACGAGCCCGGGTTCGAGGACCTCAGCCGCCACCTGGGCGGGGGCGACCCCGCCGACGAGCGCAGCGCCCGGCGCTACGCCGTGGCGCGCCGGCTCGCGGGCCTCTTCGCCTCCTACGCCGTGCAGCGACCGCAGCTGGTGCGCGACTGGCGTGCCGGCGAGGACTCCGACGGGGCCGGCGGCCCCCTCGACGCCGACCTCCGCTGGCAGGCCGAGCTGTGGCGGCGGCTCGTGGCGCAGGTCGAGGAGCCGGCTCCCGACGTCCGCCACGCGCAGACCCTGGCGCGCCTGCGCGACGGCGCGGCCGGCCTCGACCTCCCCGGTCGGCTCTCGCTGTTCGGGCACACCCGGCTCCCGGTCACGGAGGTCGAGCTGCTCCGCGCCCTGGGCGAGCACCGCGACGTGCACCTCTGGCTGCCGCAGCCCTCGCCCGTGCTCTGGGCGGCGCTGGCGCCGACCGCCCTCGAGGGCCCCGTCGCGCGGGCCGACGACCAGTCGGCCGACCTGGTCGGGCACCCCCTCCTCGCGTCGCTGGGCCGCGACTCGCGCGAGCTGCGCCGCACCCTCGGCGGGCTCGAGGCCGACCAGTCCCCCGCCCGGCAGGCCGACCCGACCACGCTGCTCGGCTGGCTGCAGGCAGACCTGCGCGCCAACCGCTCCCCCGACGCCGAGACGCTCGCGACCCGGGTGCGCGCGCCGCACGACCTCTCGGTGCAGGTGCACGCCTGCCACGGCACCGCCCGGCAGGTCGATGTCCTGCGGGAGGTGCTGGTCGGCCTGCTGCAGGACGACCCGTCCCTCGAGCCGCGCGACATCCTCGTCATGTGCCCCGACATCGAGACCTACGCGCCGCTGATCTCGGCCGGGTTCGGCCTGGCCGACGTGGCCCACGAGGACGTCGGTCACCCGGCCCACCGGTTGCGCGTCCGGCTCGCCGACCGGTCCCCGGGCGCGACCAACCCGTTGCTCGGGGTCGCGGCCGACCTCGTCGAGCTCGCAGCCGGGCGGATGACCGCGACGTCCGTGCTCGACCTCGCGGCGACGGAACCGGTGCGGGCCCGGTTCGGCTTCACCGACGACCACCTCGAGCGGATGGCGCGCTGGGTCGACCAGGCGGCGATCCGCTGGGGCTACGACCGCGACCACCGCGGCGCCTTCGGCCTGGACCTCGACGCCAACACGTGGCTGGCCGGGCTGCAGCGGGTGCTCCTGGGCGCGGCGATGTCCGGCGGCGGCCACCGCGTGGTGGGCGCGACGCTGCCGCTCGACGACGTCGGTGACGGCCACCTCGACCTCGTCGGCGCCTTCGTGGAGATGGTCGACCGGCTGCACACCTTCGTCCGCTCGGCGGCCGACGCGACGTCCGTCGCCGACTGGACGACCGCCCTCGGCGCCGCCGTCCACGGCCTCACGGCCAGCAGCACCGACGACGCCTGGCGGGTGGCCCAGTTCGACCGCGAGCTCGCCCGCATCTCGGCCGGCGTGGGCGGCCACGAGACCCGGCTGCGCCACGCCGACGTCCGCGCGCTGCTGCGCCACCGCCTGCGCGGGCGGCCCACCCGCAGCAACTTCCGCACCGGCACGCTCACCGTCTGCACCATGGTGCCGATGCGGTCCGTGCCGCACCGGGTGGTGTGCCTGGTCGGGCTCGACGACGGCGTCTTCCCGCGCCTGGAGTCCGTCGACGGCGACGACGTCCTCGCCCGGCGACCGCTCACCGGCGAGCGCGACGTGCGCTCCGAGGACCGCCAGCTGCTGCTCGACGCGATCGGGGCCGCCACCGAGACCCTGGTGGTGACCTACGCCGGTCGCGGCGAGCACACCAACGACGACAAGCCGCCCGCCGTCCCGCTCGGCGAGCTCCTCGACGCCCTCGACCGCACCAGCAGCGCGCCGGTGCGTGCCGACGTGCTCGTCCAGCACCCCCTCCAGCCCTTCGACGAGGCCAACCTGACCGCGGGGGCGCTGGTCCGTGCCGACGACCGACCGTTCTCCTTCGACCGCACCGCCCTGGCCGGCGCCCGCGCCGCCCGGGCACCGCAGCCGGCGCCGAAATCGCTCGTGCCCGGCCCCCTCGCGCCGCCCGAGCCCACCGGCGAGGTGTCGCTCAGCGACCTCCAGGACTTCTTCGCCCACCCGGTCCGCAGCTTCCTGCGCCAGCGCCTGCGCGTCACCACCCCCTACGACGTCGAGGAGACCAAGGACGCCATCCCGATCACGCTCGACGGCCTCGAGAAGTGGCAGGTCGGCGACCGGCTGGTGCACGACGTGCTCGCCGGCGGTGACCCCCAGGCCGCCATGCTGGCCGAGCAGCTGCGCGGCCTGCTGCCTCCCGAGGACCTCGGGGCGGCCATGCTCACCGACATCGTCGCCCGCGTGCGCCCCCTCGTGGAGGCGGCGACGCCGCTGCGCTCGGGCCTGCAGCGCACGCTGGACGTCGACATCGACCTCGGTGACCGTCGGCTCACCGGCACCGTGAGCAACGTCTTCGGCAACAACCTCGTCGCCGTGAGCTACTCCAGCCTCGGCGCCAAGCACCGGCTCGCCGCCTGGCTCGACGCCCTCGCGCTGGCGGCCGGCCACCCGGACGAGAACTGGACCGCCCACACCATCGGTCGCTGGGGGCGGTCCGGGCGCCGCGCGCTCGTCTCCCCGATGCCCGACGACGAGGCGCGCACGCACCTGCGCGACCTCGTCGCCGTCATGGAGCGGGGGCAGCGCGAGCCGCTGCCGCTCCCGATCAGGACCAGCCTGGCGTTCGCCGAGGAGTTCGCCATCGGCGAGCGCGGCCAGGCCGACCCCGACGCCAAGGCCCGCGGCGAGTGGGTGACCCCGCGCTTCAACGACAGCGGCTTCCCCAAGGAGGACGGCGACCAGTGGCACGTCCGCGCGTGGGGCGAGTCCGCCCCCTACGACCTGCTCGCCGCGCCGCTGCTGCCCGACGAGGCGGCCGCGGACGGCCCGGCGCCGCACCGCCTGGGCCACTACGCCCTCCGGGTCTGGTCCCCGCTGCTGTCCCTCGAGCTGGTACGGGGGATCTGACGTGACCGAGCCCCTCACCGCGTCGCCCACCATGGACACCTTCGACATCTGCGGCGAGCTCCCGACCGGCACCACGCTGCTCGAGGCCAGCGCCGGCACCGGCAAGACCTGGACCATCGCCGCGCTCGTCACCCGCTACCTCGCGGAGGGCGTCGCGACGCTCGAGGAGATGCTGGTCGTCACCTTCACGCGCGCGGCCAGCCAGGAGCTGCGCGACCGGGTGCGCCGCCAGCTCGACGACGCCGCAGCCGTGCTCGGCGAGCCGGCGACGGCCGACCCCGCCAACCGGCTGCACGACTGGCTCCTCGACGCCGACGAGGACGAGCGCGCGGTCCGGCTCGCGAGGCTGACCCGGGCGCTCACGACGTTCGACGCCGCGACGATCGCCACCATCCACCAGTTCTGCCAGCTCGTGCTCCGCAGCCTGGGTGTCGCCGGCGACACCGACACCGGTGCCGTGCTCGTGGAGGACCTCGAGCAGCTCACCACCGAGGTCACCGACGACCACTACCTCCAGCTCTTCGCCCGCCAGCAGCAGGCGCCGTGGACCCGCGAGGACGCGCTGGCCATCGCCCGGGCCGTCGTCGACGACCCCCGCGCCCGCGTCGCGCCGCAGGAGGCGCTCTCCGAGGACCCCGACGGCGGCGCGGCGGAGCGGGTGCGCTTCGCGTGCGGGGTGCTCGACGAGATCGACCGCCGCAAGCGGCGCCTCGGGGTGCTGTCCTACGACGACCTCCTCGGCCAGCTCGCCGACGCGCTGGGGCCGGAGGACTCCCCCGCCCGCGCACGCATGCGCAACCGCTGGAAGGTCGCGCTCATCGACGAGTTCCAGGACACCGACCCGGTGCAGTGGCAGGTCTTCGAGCGCGCCTTCCACGGGGTGTCCACGCTCGTGCTCATCGGCGACCCCAAGCAGGCCATCTACGCCTTCCGCGGCGGCGACATCGTCACCTACCTCGACGCAGCCGAGCAGGCCACGACCCGGCAGACCCTCGGCGTCAACTGGCGGGCCGACCAGCCGCTGCTCGAGGCGCTCCACGTGCTGGTCGAGGGCGCCGCGCTCGGCGACGACCGGATCCCGGTCCACCCCGTCACCGCCCACCACCCGACCTCGCGCCTGGAGGGAGCCGGACCGCCGTTCCGGCTCCGCGTGGTCCGCCACCAGGAGCTCGGCCGCAGGCGCCCCCGGATCGGCGACTGGCGCGAGCACGTGCTCACCGACCTCGCCGCCGACGTCAAGCGGCTGCTCACCAGCGGCGCGACCGTCGGGCCCGGGGAGGACGGGCGCCCGGTCGAGCCGAAGGACGTCGCCGTGCTCGCGGCCCGGCGCGCCGACCTGCTCGCCGCCCAGGACGCGCTGGCCGCCGTCGGCGTGCCCGCCGTGCTCAACGCCGGCGGGTCGGTCTTCAAGACCGCCGCGGCGACGCAGTGGCTGACCCTGCTCGAGGCGCTCGAGCAGCCCCACCGGGCCGACCGCGTGCGGGCCGCGGCGCTGACCGACTTCCTCGGCCGCACCGCCGAGGAGCTGCAGGCCGAGCCCGACCCGACCGACACGCTCAGCGAGCACGTACGCCGGCTCGCCGACGTGTTCGCGGCCCGGGGCGTCGCGGCCGTGCTGGAGTGCGCCGTGCTCGACGGGCTGACCGCCCGGGTGCTGGGACGCGTCGGCGGCGAGCGCACGCTGACCGACCTGCGCCACATCGGCGAGGCGCTGCACAAGGTCACCGTCGACGAGCGCCTCGGCGTCGTCGGCCTGCTGGGCTGGCTGCGCGCCCAGGTCGCCGACGACAAGCTCGAGGTCGCCTCCGAGCGCACCCGGCGGCTCGACTCCGACGCCGCCGCGGTGCAGCTGGTCACGATCCACGGCAGCAAGGGCCTCGAGTACCCCATCGTCTATCTCCCGACCCTGTGGGACCGGTGGGTGCGCGACGAGGACGTGCCCCTGTTCCACGACGCCGACGGCAAGCGCTGCCGCGACGTCGGTGGCCCGAGCCGCTGGCGCGACGCGGCCGTGACGCGCAGCCGGCACGAGGACGCCGGGGAGTCGTTGCGCCTGCTCTACGTCGCGCTCACCCGCGCACAGTCGCAGGTCGTCGCCTGGTACTGCCCCACCGCCAACAACACCGCCAGCGCACCGCTGCACCGCATGCTGTTCGGGCGCGCTCCGGGGCACCCGGTCGTCCACGACGAGCAGGCCGTCCCCGGCGACGAGGAGGTGGTGGAGATCCTCGGCCGCTGGAAGGGCGCGGGCGGGCCCCAGCCCGAGCTCGCCGTGCCCGGCGCCGTCGACACGACGCCCATCGACCGCCCGTTGCCACCGCTGTCGGTGCGGTCGTTCGACCGCGACGTGGACACCGACTGGCGCCGGACGTCGTACTCCGCGCTGGCGGCGGCGGCCGCCCCGCACGCGGGGGCACCCGACCGGGTCCTGTCCGAGCCCGACGACGTGCCCGATCTCGACGAGGCCGACCTCGAGGACGTCCCCGACGACGCGCCCGCCCCCGAGGCAGACCTGGAGCTCACCGCGGTCGCCTCCCCCATGGCCGACCTCCCGGTGGGCGCGGAGTTCGGCTCGCTGGTGCACGAGGTCCTCGAGCACGCCGACCCTGCCGCGCCCGACCTGCGCGCCGAGCTGCTGGCCCAGGTCGAGGAGCGCCGCGCGTGGTGGGCGGTCGAGGTCGACGCCGAGGAGCTCGCCGACGCGCTCGTCGCGGTGTGCGACTCCCCGCTCGGCCCGCTGGCCGGCGGGCTCACGCTGCGCGAGGTCCACGTCCCCGACCGGTTGCGCGAGCTGGACTTCGAGCTGCCCCTCGCCGGGGGCGACCTCGCGGCGCGGGAGGCCACGGCGCAGGTCGTCCTCGGTGACCTCGCGCCGCTGCTCCGCGCCCACCTCCCGGAGGGCGACCCGCTGCTGGCCTTCGCCGGCACGCTCGAGGCCGACCCCGCCCTGGCCGGCCAGCGCCTGCTCGGCTACCTCACCGGCTCGATCGACGTCGTGGTGCGGGTTCCGGTCGACGGTCGCACCCGCTTCCTCACCATCGACTACAAGACCAACTGGCTGGGCGACCGGGCCGCGCCCGCGACCGCCTGGGACTACCGCCCGGCCGTCCTGGCCGAGGCGATGGGGCACTCCGACTACCCCCTCCAGGCCCTCCTCTACACCGTGGTCCTCCACCGCTACCTCCGCTGGCGGCTCCCCGGCTACGACCCGGCGGAGCACCTCGGCGGCGTCCTCTACCTCTACCTGCGCGGGATGTGCGGCCCCGCGACGCCGAGCGTCGACGGGCAGCCGTGCGGGGTGTTCTCGTGGCAGCCGCCCGTCGCGCTGGTCACCGCCCTGTCCGACCTCCTGGACGGAGCCACCCCCATGAGGACCCCGCATGACTGACCTCTTCGAGCCCGTCGACAGCACCGACGCCCGACTCGCCCTCGGGGCGACCGGGCTGCTGGCGCACTTCAACGTCGCCGGCGTGCTCACCAGCGCCGACGTGCACGTCGCGCGCGCCCTCGGCCGCCTGGGCCGCGAGCCCGACGAGCAGGTGCTGCTGGCCGTCGCGCTCGCCGTGCGGGCGGTGCGCGCCGGGTCGGTCGCGCTGGACCTCGCGACGGTGGCCGACCCGCCCGACCTCCCGTGGCCGCCTGCCCCGGAGTGGGCGGCGGCGGTCGCCGGGAGCCCCCTGGTCGCCGCCGGCCTGGTCCGCTGGGACAACGACCTGCTCTACCTCGACCGCTACCACGAGCAGGAGACGCAGGTCGTCGACGACCTGCTGTCCCGGGCCGCGACGTCCCCCGCCCACGACGCGGGGCGGATGGCCGCGTCGATGGAGCGGCTCGTGGGCGCGATGCAGCGCGCCCGTCCCGGCACGACGTACGACGAACAGGTCGCGGCGTGCCTCGCCGCGGCGGGGCAGTGGACGACCGTCCTCACCGGCGGCCCCGGCACCGGCAAGACGACCGCGGTGGCGAGCCTGCTGGTCGGGCTGCTCGACCAGCACCCGGGCGGCCTCCGGATCGCCCTCGCCGCGCCGACCGGCAAGGCGGCGGCCCGGCTCCAGCAGGCGGTGCACCAGGAGGCCGAGGCCTTCGACGAGGCCGACCGGGTGCGGCTCGCCGGCGTGACCGCCTCGACCCTGCACCGGCTGCTGCGCCCCGACCCGGGCAACTCCACGCGGTTCCGCCACCACCGCGGCAACCGCCTGCCCCACGACGTGGTGGTCGTCGACGAGTCGTCGATGGTCTCGCTCACCCAGATGGCGCGCCTGCTCGAGGCGGTGCGCCCCGACGCCCGGCTGGTGCTCGTGGGCGACCCGCACCAGCTGTCCTCGGTCGAGGCCGGTGCCGTGCTGAGCGACGTGGTCCGCGGCTTCCAGGACCGCCCCGACTCACCCGTCGCCGGGCTGCGCACCACCCACCGGTTCGGCGAGCAGATCCGCGCGCTCGCCGAGGCGTTGCGCACCGGCGACGCCGACGAGGCCCTGGCCGTGCTGGCCGCCGGCCACGAGGCGGTCGAGTGGGTCGACGACGCAGACCCCGCACCGCGCATCCGCACGACGGCGCTCGAGGCCGCCCTCGCCGTCCGCGACGCCGCCGAGCGCGGTGACGTCGCCGCCGCGCTCGAGGCGCTCGACCGGCACCGGCTGCTGTGCGCGCACCGCGACGGCCCCTACGGCGTACGCCACTGGAACCGTCGTATCGAGCACTGGCTCACCGCCGAGACCGGCGACCCGCTCCACGAGCGCGCCTACGTCGGCCGCCCGCTCCTCCTGACCGCCAACGACCACCAGCTCGGCGTCTACAACGGCGACAGCGGGGTCGTGGTGATGACGCCCGGTGGTCCGCGGGCCGTCATCGCCGCCAGCGACGGGCCGCGCGACCTCGCGCCGTCGCGGCTCGGCGACGTGGAGACCATGCACGCGATGACGATCCACAAGTCGCAGGGTTCCCAGGCCGACGTCGTGACGGTGCTCCTGCCCGACGAGGACTCCCGGCTGCTGTCGCGCGAGCTCTTCTACACCGCCGTGACCCGCGCCCGGTCGCGCGTGCGGGTGGTGGGCTCGGAGGCAGCGATCCGGGCGGCGATCGGCCGGCGGGCGCAGCGCGCGAGCGGGCTCGCCCTACGCCTGGCAGCGGCGCCGTGAGCGGGTCGTCCCACCGACGCGCGCCTGAAACGCCGCCGACACAGACTCCCGATAGCCTCGAGCCATGCCGTACCTGATGCGCGTCGAGCTCCCCGATGTCCCGGGGTCGCTGGGTCGCGTCGCGAGCGCGATCGGTGAGGCCGGTGGTGACATCGACGCGATCGAGATCGTGGAGAAGCACGACGGGTACGCCGTCGACGACGTGCTCCTCGAGATGGCGCCCGGCACCATGCCCGACTCGGTGGTCTCCGCGTGCAGCGTCCTCGACGGCGTCAGCGTGCTGTGGATCAACCGCTACGCCGCCGGCGGCAACCTGTTCCTCGACCTCGAGGTCGTCGAGGCGCTCACCGAGGACCCGTCCACGGCGCGCGACCGGCTGGTCGACCTGCTGCCCATCGCGTTCCGCGTGGACTGGGCGGCCAGGGTCCGCAGCGGTCCCGACGGCGTCCGGGTGGTGCACCGCACCGACGCCGCTCCCGACGAGTTCCCGGAGCGCGACGTGCCCGCGCCGGTCCGGCTCCCCGGCGACGACACCTACGTCGAGTGCGCCGCGCCCTTCGGCGACGACGTGGTGCTGATGGGTCGTCGCGGCGGTCCGGAGTTCCTCGACTCCGAGCTCGCCCGCCTCGAGCACCTCCTCGGCCTGGCGATCACGATCAGCCGGGGCTGAGCCCCGGGGCTCAGCGGACCGAGCGGATCCGGGTGACGAAGACCGAGCCGAGGACGCAGAGGGCGAAGCCGACGACGTAGACCACGCCGTAGCCCAGCGACCAGCCGTCGCCGTGGGTGGCGACCGAGCCGCCGAGCTCGCGGACGAGGACCAGGATGAGGCCGGCGATGGCGGGCGCGAGCACCTGGGGCAGCGCCGAGGCGATGTTGATGACGCCGAGGTCCTTGGCACGGTCGACGGCACCGGGCAGCACCTGGGTGATGAGGGCGAAGTCGACGGCCTGGTAGACGCCGAAGCCGGCGCCGAGGACCACCGCGGCGAGCAGGGCGCCCGGCCACGCCTGCCACAGCCCGAGGACGAGCGAGCTGGCGCCGATCAGCACGCCGGACCAGATGACGAACACCTTGCGCCGCCCGACCCGGTCGCTCCAGTGGCCGACGACCACGGTGGTGGCGACGGTGGCCACGCCGTAGATGAGCACCAGGAGCCCGAGCCGGGACGTGGCGTCGTCGTCGCCGTAGCCGAGCCCGTCGGTGAGGAAGTAGTAGAGATAGTTGAGCGCGATCCAGTTCCCGAGGTTGACCAGGAGGCGCGTCAGCCAGGCCCACGCGAAGTCCGGGTGCTCCCGCGGCGACACCCACAGGGAGCGGACCAGCTTCCTCCAGTCCATCGGCTCCAGCACGTGGTCGGTGGGCAGCGGCACGTCGCGCGAGCCGAGGAGGTACGGCACCGACAGCGCGAGCATCACCAGCGAGATCACCAGGTAGCCCTGCGCGATCGAGCCGGTCAGCTCGGCGATCTTGATGCCGACCAGGACGCCGATGGTGCCGGCGATGGCCACCAGGCCGCCGATCAGGCCGCGCCGCTCGACCGGCACCTGGTCGGGCACCGCGGCGACGCCACCGGCCCACGCGGCGTTGAGGGCGAGCTGGACCAGGCTCCAGGCGACGACCATGAGCACCGCGTCCTCGGCGATGGAGAGCAGCAGCAACGAGGCGGCGCCGAGCACGACCCCGCCGAGCACCCACGGCACCCGGCGGCCGAGCCGCGACGTCGTACGGTCCGAGAAGGCGCCCCACACCGGGTTGGCGAACATCGAGACGGTGGCGCCGGTGAAGAGCACCACGGCGAGCAGCAGCTCCTTGCTCATCCCGCCCGGCTCGGCGGCGGCGATCCGGTCGGCCTGCTGCGCCAGCAGCACCTGGATCGGGCCGAACCAGCCGGCCATCACGCCGAGGTTGAGCAGGACGAGCGCGCCGATCCAGCGGGCCGGGGGCGCGTCGACGGGCTCGTCGAACGCCGAGCGGGCCGCAGCCTGAGTGGTCACCGCGTCATTGTGGGGCTCCGCAGCCGGGGGCGCGAGGAAAATCCGGGTCCGTCGGACCGGGTGACCGCCTGCTGGTCTAATGAGGCAATGGTCTTCCCAGGAGACCGGGCGACGGGACGCTCGGACCTGCTCGACATCGTCTCCGTGCTCGATGTCGACACCGTCCTCGAGCGAGCCGCGACGATCGGCGCCGACCGCACGCGCGCCCGGGGCCTGGTCCTGACCCTCGTCGACGAGCCGGCCCGCGACGACACCGGCACGTCCGGGCTGGCCCGGGTGCTGATGGCCCGCGGCCTGTCGCGCGACGACGCGGACGCCCTGCGCGGCCGGCTGGGGACGTCGGGCCTGCGGGGGGAGCCGGGCGCGCGACCCGAGCACGACCTGTCCCGGCTGGCCGACCCGGTCTCCGGGGGCGAGGTGCTCCGCGTGCCGGTCGTGGTGGGCAAGCGGCTCTACGCCGACCTCCTGCTGCTGGCCCCGCCGGAGGGCTTCTTCGACGACGACGACGTGGCGAGCATCGCGGTGCTCGGCCGGGTGACCGGCGTCGCCGTGCGCAACGCCCTGAGCTACGCGTTGAGCGAGCGCCGCCACGAGTCGCTCGAGCTCGCCGCCGCGGTCGACCGCTCGGTGCGCCCGCCCTACCTCCTCGCCGAACCGCTCACCAAGCTGGCCGAGGGCGCCCTGCGGATCTGCGCGGCGCGGACCGCGGTGGTGGTCGAGGTCGTCGACGAGAGCATCGACGTCTCCGCGGGTGCCGGGCAGACCGACGAGGTGCTGGCCCGTGCGCTCGGGGAGGTCACGGATCACGTGGTCGCCGCACAGCACGACGGGCAGGAGTTCCTGGTCCGCCTGGCCGACCACACCGTGTGGGGGCTGCCGCTGGATCCCGAGCACGCCTTCGCCGGCGTCGTGGTGCTGCTGCTCGACGACGCGCACCCGGGCCCGTCGGCCGACGACCGCGAGCTGCTCGAGGCCTTCGTCCGCCACTGCTCGCTGGTTCTCGACCACGCCGTGCTGCAGCAGGAACGGCAGCACGCGGTGCTCGCCGCCGACCGCGACCGCATCGCGCGCGACCTGCACGACGGGGTCATCCAGCGCCTCTACGCGACCGCGCTCAAGCTGCGCGCCGGGATCCGCAGCGGCGAGGACACCAACGGTCACGGCGACGAGGCGGTCCGGGAGATCGGTGACTCCATCCGCGACATCCGCGGCACCGTCTTCGAGCTCGAGCGCGGCCGCCCGACGTCGCTGCGCAACGACGTCCTCGCCCTCGCGCGGGAGTACGAGCCGGTGCTCGGCTTCCTGCCCGTCGTCCGGTCGTGGGGTCCGGTGGACCCCCTCGTCCCGCAGGCACTGTCCGAGCAGGCGACGGTCGTGCTGCGCGAGGCGCTGTCCAACTGCGCCCGCCACGCCGGCGCGACCCGCGTCGAGGTCGACCTGGCGGTCGAGGACGGCTGGTTCAGCCTCTGGGTCACCGACGACGGCCGGGGCATCTCGGCCACCGAGGTGCCGGGCAACGGGCTGCGCAACCTCCGGGCGAGGGCAGCCGCCCACGGTGGGGACCTCGACCTGCAGGACGCCGACCCGGGCACGGTCCTGCGGTGGCGGGTCCCGATCTCGGGCTAGGGTCGGCAGGCATGGGAGGCAAGGACATGCTGCGCAGCGCCCGGATCGCCGAGGCCGGGCTCACCGACTGGCGGAAGCTGGCACAGGGGCTGCACGCGCGGTTCCGCACCGACGGCTTCGCGGCCGGAGCCCGGTTCGCGGTCGCGGTCGGTGAGGCCGGAGACGAGGTGGGCCACCACCCGCGGGTGGTGGTCGGCGCGGAGCACGTCGACCTCGAGCTGGTGACCCCCGACGCGATCTACCGCGCGGACGACGGCACCGAGCACGTCGTGGAGTGGGTGACCCAGCAGGACGTCGACCTCGCCCACCGCATCTCCGGCATCGCTGCCGACCTCGGGCTCGAGGCCGATCCGGCGGCGGTCGCCGAGGTCGAGCTCGGACTCGACACGACGAGGCCGGGGACCCTCGCGCCCGTGTGGGCGGCCCTCCTGACGGGCGAGGCCGAGTCCCAGGGCCGCGGGTCACCGAGCGACGAGGTCCGCGACGCCACGGCGCGGGTCCCGAACCTGTGGTTCGACGACGGCGACGCGTCCGGCCCGCAGCGGCTCCACGTCGAGGTCTACCTCGCTCCCGAGGTGGCCGCGCAGCGCGTCGCCGCCGCGGTCGCCGCCGGCGGCACGGTGGTCGACGACAGCCAGGCGCCGGGCCTCGTCGTCGTCGCCGACCAGGACGGCAACACCGGGATCGTGTGCTGCGACCCGGACGCGGCCGGGCAGGGCTGAGCGCGCGTTCAGCGCACGCTGCCGATCAGGTCGAGCGACTGCTTCATCTGCCCGTCCTCGGCCTGCTCCTCGCTCGCGAGCGTCACGTCGAGCTCGAGCTCCAGGACCGGGGTGGGGTCGCAGGACGCCCGGATGACGCGGACCGTGCCGGTGCTGCCGGTGGAGCTGACGACCTCGTTGCCGTCCGGGGCCCCCTCGGTGTCGGCGACGAACACGGTCATCGGGAGCGACTCCGACGAGCCGTCGGCGCTCTCGGCCGGCAGGGTGAACGTGCGAGGCCCGTCCAGCTCGGCGACGTCGGCCTCGATCATGACGAACGGCTGGAGCAGCCGCTCCCCGTCGAGGCGCCTCGGGCTGGACAGGAGGAGGCGTCTCGCTCCGCCCTCCCCGCCTGGGGCGTCGCACGTCACGGTGACGTCCTCGAACGCGTAGGTCGAGCCGTCGGGTCGCGTCATCACGAGGGAGTCCGGCGGGGTGTCCACCCCGACCAGACCCTCCCGGCCGTCGTCGGAGCCTCCTGCCGAGACCGCGGCGTAGCCGCCGATCGCGGCCACGGCGACCGCAGCCCCGACGCCGACGCCGGCCCGGCGGCGTCGGCGGCGTGCCCGCATGCGCCTCTCGACCCGGTCGAGCGCGTCCATGGGTGCGTGCAGCGCGGAGTCGAGCCGCTCGTAGCCGTCCCTGATCTGTTCCTCGGTCATCGCCTCATCCCTCCCGTGTCGTCAGCACGCCGCGTGCGCGGGCGTGCTCGCGCAGGCGCTCGGTGCCACGGGACAGCTGGCTCTTGACGGTGCCCTCGGAGCAGCCCATCCGCTCGGCGATCCCGCGCACGTCGAGGTCGTCGACGTACCGCAGGGCCAGCGCCGTGCGCTGGCGGGGCGAGAGCGTGGCGAGCGCCTCGACCAGCCACGGCTCCATCCCGTCGGCGTCCTCGGCAGGCACGGCCACCTCGGGCCCGGCCGCCGCACGCGGCAGCTCGCGGCGCAGCCGCCGGACCCGGTCGATGTTGAGCCGGACCATCACGGTCCGGGCGTAGGCGGCCGGGGTGTCGTACGTCGTGCGTCCCCAGCGCTCGCCCATCCGCGCCAGCGGCTCCTGGGTGAGGTCCCACGCGTCGTGCGGATCGGCCGTCAGCGCGTGGGCGAAGCCCAGCAGGGGCCGGGCCTGCAGCGCGACGAAGTCCGCGAAGTCGGCCCTCGTGGAGTCGTCCACCCGTGTCCCCCGTCCCGGTGCCTCGGTGGCACCTGCACCCTCTTGACGCATGGTGCCCCGAAAACGTTGAGGGCGCGGGTCAGGACGCGTCGGTCCCGTCGGCGACGCTCGGGGAGGACTCGGCTGCCCGGGCCGGCGGCTCGGACCAGAACCACTCGTAGGCCACCGTCAGCAGCACCCACGAGACGCCTGCGACGACGAGGTAGCGCGCGAGGGCCACGTCGACCGGGACCGCGCCGGTGAAGGCGCCGGCCAGGGCGGGCGAGGTCAGCACGGCGGAGACGAGGAGCATCGTGCCGGAGACGGGCCTCATGCGGTCACCGCCAGGCGGTCACCGGAGACGGTGCCGACGGAGCGCACCTGCGTCGCACCGACCAGCTCGGTGTAGGACAGCACCGCGGTGGTCTGCAGCGCGGGGGCCACCATGCGGCGCACGGCCGCGCGCAGCTGCGGTGCGCAGACCACCACGGGGCGCAGGCCCTGCTCCTCCGCGGCGACGCGCAGGTCGGAGAGCTCGCCGAGCACGCTCTGGCCGGCCATCGGGTCGAGGGCGACGACCGCCCCGTGCTCCCCCGGCCGGACCGCCTCGAGCATCCGCTGCTCGAGCAGCGGGTCGAAGCTGATGACGTGCACGACGCCGTCGAGCAGGTGGGGCGCCACGATCGCGGGGCCGAGCGCGGCCCGGGCCGCCTCGACGAGGGTGTCGGGGTCCTTGGTCGACTGGGCCTTGAGCGAGAGGGCCTCGAAGATGCGGACGAGGTCGCGCACCGCGACGCCCTCCACGAGCAGGCCCTGCAGGACGCGCTGGACCTCGCCGAGGCTGAGCTGGGCGGGGGTGAGCTCCTCGACCACGACGGGGTGGCTGCGCCGTACCAGCTCGGTGAGGGTCTTGACGTCCTCACGGCCGAGCAGCCGGGCGGCGTGCTGGCCGACGACCTCGGCGAGGTGGGTGGTGATGACCGAGGCCCGGTCGACGACCGTCGCCCCGTTGAGCTCGGCCTGGACCCGCAGCTCGGCGGGGATCCAGGACGCCTCGAGGCCGAAGACGGGCTCCCGCGTCGGCTGGCCGGGCATGACGCCGAGGTTGTCGCCGATGGCGAGCACGGTGCCGCGGGGGGCCTCGCCCCGCGCGACCTCGATGCCGAACAGCCGGATGGCGTAGGTGCCGGACGGCAGGTCGATGCTGTCGCGGGTGCGCACGGGCGGCACGATGATGCCGAGCTCGCCGGCGATCTTGCGGCGCAGCGCCTTGACCCGGTCGAGCAGGTCGCCGCCGCTGGCGGTGTCGACGAGGTCGATGATGTCGGGCGAGAGCTCGAGGCCGAGGGGGTCCACCTGGATCTCGGCGGCGAGCAGCTCGGGGGTGTCCGGCGGGGGCGCGAGGGACTGCTCGCCGAGCAGCTCGGCTCCCTCTGGCTCGGGCTTGGGGACCCGGCTCGACGCCAGCAGCATGATGCCGCCGGTGGTGACGAAGGGCAGCTTGGGCAAGCCCGGGATCAGGCAGATGAAGAGGGCGCCGAAGCCGGCGATCTGCAGCGGCAGCTTGTTGGCGGTGAGCTGGCGCAGGATGTCCGAGCCCATGTCGGAGTCGCCGGTGTTGCGGGTGACGATGAGGCCGGTGGCCGTCGAGAGCAGCAGCGCGGGGATCTGCGAGACCAGGCCGTCTCCGACCGACAGCAGGCTGTAGGTCGTGATCGCGTCGCCGAACGACATGCCGCGCTGTGCCATGCCGACGGCGAAGCCGCCGAGCAGGTTGACCATCGTGATGACGATGGCGGCGATCGCGTCGCCCTTGACGAACTTCGAGGCACCGTCCATCGCGCCGTAGAAGTCGGCCTCCGCGTGCACCTCGTGGCGCCGGCGGCGGGCCTCGTCCTCGTCGATGAGGCCCGAGTTGAGGTCGGCGTCGATGGCCATCTGCTTGCCCGGCATCGCGTCGAGGGTGAAGCGCGCGCCGACCTCGGCGACGCGCTCGGCGCCCTTGGTGATCACGACGAACTGGATGATCAGCAGGATCGCGAAGACGATGAGGCCGACGATCAGCGAGCCGCCGACCACGAAGTGGCCGAAGGTGTCGATGACCTTGCCGGCGTAGCCGTCGAGCAGCACGAGCCGGGTCGCGCTGACGTTGAGGGCGAGGCGGAAGAGCGTCAGGACGAGCACGACGGCCGGGAACGCCGCGAACTCCAACGGCTTGTGCACGAACATCGCGACCAGGAGCACGAGGAGCGCGCTGGTGATGTTGAGCGCGATGAGCATGTCGAGCACGACGGCCGGCAGCGGCACCACGAGCATCACGACGATCAGCACGATGCCAGCCGGTACGCCCAGCTGGAGCAGTCGCTTGGGGGCCACGAGGTGCCTTTCGGGAGGGTCGCCGAGGGGCGCGCCGTCCGTGGCACGAGGGCGGCGCCGTCCTGGCGCCACAGGCCTCATCGGCCGGGGGTGACCGCTCCTGAGGAGTTCTGGACCGCCGCCGTGGCGGCGGGCGCGACCGACCGGCGCCGCCGGGCACCGACGGGGACGGCCGGCAGGTCGCCGTGCTGCCGCGGCGTGTGGTGCTCGCCCCCGCGGGCGCCGGCCGTGCGCCGGGAGATGACGAAGGCGAGGACCTGCGCCACGGCGGCGTACAGCTCGGCGGGGATCTCCTGGCCGACCACCGTGGACCGGTGGAGCGCCCGTGCGAGCGGGATGTCGCGGACGAGGGGCACGCCGTGCTCGGCGGCCTCCTCACGGATGCGCTGGGCGACCACGCCGGCGCCGCGGGCGACCACGCGCGGCGCGCCGCGGTCGGCGTCGTACTTCAGGGCGACCGCGACGTGGGTGGGGTTGACGAGCACGACGTCGGCGGTGGGCACGTCGGCCATCATCCGGTTGCGGGAGGCGGCGAGCTGGCGCGAGCGGATGGCGCCCTTGAGGAGCGGGTCGCCCTCGGTCTGCTTGCTCTCCTGCTTGACCTCGTGCTTGCTCATCCGGGTCTTCTTGCCCATCCGGCGGCGCACCATGGCGTAGTCGAGCACCGCCATGACCAGGCCGGCGACCGCGACGCTGCGCACCAGCGACAGCACCTCGTCGCGGACGACCTCGAGGACCGCGGCGATCGGCACCAGCCCGCCGATGAGGGGCATCAGCGCGGACACCGCGCCGTAGGCCACGAAGCCGACGACGGCGCTCTTGAGCAGCATCTTGGCGCCCTCCCAGAGGGCCTGGGTGCCGAAGACGCGCTTGAAGCCCTGCAGCGGGTTGAGCTTGGTCAGCGACGGCTTCACGCTCTTGGTGGCCATGAAGAAGCCGCCCTGGGCGAGCGCCGCGCCCACGCCGATGATCATGACGGCCGTGCCGAGGGTGACGAGGGTGATCATCACGTGGCGGGCCCCGCGACCGAGCAGGGTCATCGCGTCGGAGAGCTCGACGCGGCCCTGGACACTGAAGCAGTCGCGCATCAGCTCGGCGAGGGCGGTCAGCTCACGCCCGAGGAGGCTCGGCAGCACCATCCCGACGAGCAGGAGGGTCGCCCAGCCGCCCAGCTCCTGGGTGCGCGGGACCTGCCCCTCCTTGCGCGACTCCTTGCGCTTCTTGGCTGTGGGCTTCTCGGTCTTCTCCTCCGACACCCGTCCTCACCCCCCGCCCACGAGCGCGAACTGGGCCTCGTTGGCCAGCTCGACGAGCCGGCCGACGGCCTCCGGGAGCACCGGGAAGGACATGCCGAGCAGCAGCAGGGTGAGGCCGATCTTGGCCGGGAACATCACGTTGATGGCGTTGAGGTGCGGCGCGACCTTGGTCAGCAGCGCGAGCCCGAGGTCGGCCACGAAGAGCACGGCCACGAGCGGCAGCGCGATCTGCACGGCGGTCAGGAAGAACATCCCGAACGCCGTGATCAGCACGTGGGAGGCGCCCTCGAGCCGGGGCGCCTCGCCGAGCGGCAGCACGTCGAAGGTGCGGAGCAGGCCGCCGAGGACGAGGAGGTGCCCGCCGGTGGCGAACAGGATCATCACCGCGAGCATCTGGTGGAGCTTGCCGAAGACCGTGTTCATGTTCATCGACAGCGGGTCGAAGCCCTGCGCGAGCTGGAAGCCGCCGAAGGTGTCGATGAGCGAGCCGGCCGTGGCGATCGCGGCGAGCAGGGTGTAGGTCACCAGGCCCAGTGCGGAGCCCACGACGACCTGCGTGAGGGCGGTGACCAGCAGCTCGCCCGTGCCGGTCGGGATGCTGCCGCCCTCCACGGACGGTACGACGGCGAACGCCAGGCCGAGGGAGAGCACCACCTTGGCCATGGTCGGGACCGAGCGCCCGGCGAAGGGCGGCACGAGCGCGAGCCAGGCGATGATGCGCACGGACGCCAGCAGGTAGGCCAGCAGCGGCTCGCCGGCGACGGTCAGGGTCACGGGTCAGCCCAGCAGCGAGGGGACCAGCTCGAAGAGGTCCTTGGTGAAGTCGACGAGGGTCTCCAGCATCCAGCCGCCGGAGATCAGCAGCGCCACCCCGACCCCGACCAGCTTGGGCACGAAGGCGAGCGTGAACTCCTGGATCTGCGTCATCGACTGGAACAGCGAGATCGTGAAGCCGATGACGAGCGAGGTGACGAGGATCGGCGCGGAGAGCTTCAGCGCGACGACCATGGTCTGGAGCGCGATGTTGATGACGGTGGTGTCGGTCATGGTGGCCTACTGGTAGCTCGAGACGACGGAGGTGATGACCAGCCCCCACCCGTCGACGAGGACGAAGAGCAGCAGCTTGAAGGGCAGCGACACCATCACCGGCGGCATCATCATCATGCCGAGGGCCATCAGCGCGCCGCTGATGACGATGTCGATGACGAGGAAGGGGATGAAGATGATGAAGCCGATGATGAACGCCTGCTTGAGCTCGCTCAGCACGAACGACGGCACCAGCGTCGCCATCGACACGTCCTCGCGGTCCTTCGGCAGGTCGCGGCCCGCGACGTTGGTCAGCAGTCGCAGCTCGTCGTCGCCGGTCTGGTCGAGCATGAAGTCGCGCAGCGGCTCGACGCCGTCGTCGTACGCCACCGAGGCGGTCTTGTCGCCACCGAGGTAGGGCTGGATCCCGGTGTCGTTCATCTCGCTGAGCACCGGCGCCATGATGAACAGCGACAGGAACAGGGCGAGACCGGCCAGCACCTGGTTGGGCGGGATCTGCTGCAGGCCGAGGGCGTTGCGGGTCAGGCCGAGCACGATCAGCACCTTGGTGAAGCTCGTGCAGGTCAGCAGGATCGCAGGCAGCAGCGACAGCAGCGACAGGGCCAGGATGACCGTGACCGGCGTGCTGGGCTTGTCGGTGATCCCGTCGAGGTCGATGGTCACCGAGCTGTCCCCGCCGTTCGGGCCCTGCGGACCCTTCGGGGCGCGGGGGCCGTCGGGGCCCTCCGGGGCCATCGGCAGCGCCGAGGCGACGGTGTGCACACCAGCGGTGGACGGGGCCGGCGCGGCTGCGGCCGGCGTCGCGGTCAGGCCGAGCAGCACCGCAGCGGCGGCGAAGACGGCGGCCAGCACGGCGGCGAGGTGGCGCGCGACCCGAGAACGCGCGGTCACGACGTCTTGCCCGTCGCGGCGGCGAAGGCCTGCCGCCAGGTCTGGGCGGAGAGGACCGAGCCGGAGAGGGCGCCGTCGGTCGAGGTGCCCTGAGCAACGGGGGTGCGGCGCGGCGAGGCGGCCGGGCGCGGGGTCCGCTGCGTGAGCGCGGTGAGGGAGGGCAACGAGGTCAGGGACGCGATGCCGGTCCGCGCGGGGACGGCAGCCGCGGCGTCGGGCCGGGCAGGCAGGTCGAGGGGCAGCTCGGCCGTGAGCTCGATCTCCTGCTCACCCTCCAGCTCGCCCTCCTGCTCAGCGAGGGCGGCCTCGAGCTCGGCGTCCACCAGCTCCTCGGGGTCCAGCTCGGTCAGCAGGCTGACCTGGTGGTCGGTCGAGCCGACGACCAGCACGCGGCTGCCGACAGTGATCACCGCGACCGAGGCGCTGCGCGAGAGCGGCTGCCGGTGCAGCACCTGCACGGGAGCGCCGGCGCGCGCGCCGTACCGCTTCCCGACCAGGCGGGCCAGGAGCAGCATGAGTCCTACGACGACCGCCAGCGAGGCGATCAGTCGCACCGTGAGCTCGAGCACGTCAGCCTGCTGCGCTCTCGTCGATGATCTCGGTGACGCGCAGGCCGAAGTCCTCGTCGACGACGACGACCTCGCCGCGGGCGATGAGGCGGCCGTTGACCAGCAGGTCGGCCGGGCTGCCGGCGGCGCGGTCGAGCTCGAGGACCTCACCGGGCGAGAGGGCCAGCAGGTCGCGGACCGTCATGGTGGTGCGGCCGAGCTCGACCGTCACCTCCATGTCGACGCCGTGCAGCATCTCGATGCCGCGCTGGGGCAGGCGCGCCACGGGCACCGAGGCGGGCTCGGCCTGGACGGCGGCACTGACCGACGCGGACGCGGCGGCCGCGGAGTCGGAGACGAGGAGCGCACCCGCGGTGAGGCCGCCGCCGAGGAGCGGGACGGCGGTGAACGACGTGCCGAGGTCGGAGGCGACGAGCTCCACCGACACCTCGCGACCGGCGCCGCAGCCGGTGCCGAACGCGGCGGCTGCCGCCTCCAGCGCGGGCTGCGCAGCCGCGGCGAGGTCCAGCCCGCCCAGCGGGCTGGCGGCCAGCGCCTCGACGAGGTCGGCGCCGACGAGCACCGCGAGGCGCGGGGCGCCCGGGAGGTGCAGCTCGGCGACCACGGCGCCGGCCAGGCCGGTGCTGGCCCACTCCTCGCCCGGGACCGGCTCGCCGGCGGCGAGCGGGCTCGGGGCGGGGAGCACCTCGGCCGCGGCGGTGGCGGCCGTGACGACGCTCGCCTGGAGGTCCGCGGCGCTCAGGTCGTGGCTGCGGTCGGTGGTGGTGGTCATGCGTTCTCCTTGGTACTGGCGGTGCCGACGACCAGGGCCGCCAGCCGGGCGCCGTGGCTGCCGGCCGTGGCCTGGGCGAAGGTGGCGTCGCCGACGACGACGTCGAGCGGGTCGGAGGCGCGGTGCGAGAGACGCAGCACGTCGCCGACGGCGAGGTGGGTGAGGGCATCGGGGCCCAGCCGCGTGGGGCGGAAGCGGACCACGGCGTCGACCGGGACGTCCTGGAAGCGGCGGTCGACGAGCTGGGCGGAACGGGTGCGCTGCTCGCGCTCGCGCTCCGAGACGGGAGCGGGCGCAGCCGCCTTGGCGAGGACGGGGTGCAGCCCGGCGAAGGGCATGCAGAACGTGACGGGGTGCGTCCGCTCCTTGATCGTGAGGTCGAAGCTCGCCACGATCACGGCGTCGCTGGGAGCGGCCGCCTGGGCCAGCTGTGGGTTGTACTCGATGCCGACCACGCCGGGGGTGACGTCGACGACGCTCGCCACGCTGTACGCCAGCTCGCCCAGGAGGCGGGTCACGACGCCGCGCACGACGGCGCTCTCGATGTCGGTCAACGGCCGCTCGGGCTGGTTCACCGAGCCGGGACCGCCGAGCATCTGGTCGATCGCGCCCATCACCACGGGCAGCGGGAGGTCGAGCAGGGCGACGCCGGGCAGCGGGTCGATGCTGACCTTCACGGCGTACGTCATCGCGTCGAGGGAGTCGACGTGCTCGGCGTAGGTCTGCTGCGCCACACCGCGCAGCTGGGCCGTGCAGACCGTGCGGAGCGCGGACGTGAACACCGTGGCCATCTGGCGGGCGAACCCGTCGAAGCTCACCTGGAGCAGGCGGGTGTGCTCGCGCGAGAGCTGGATCGGGCGGCGGAAGTCGTACGCCACCGGCTCCGTCGCGCTGCGGGCACGCCGACGTGCCCGGGCACCGGTGTGCGCGGGTGAGCGGGGAGTCTGCAGGGCCGTCACGAAGTCAGGTATCGGCCTCCGCGGAGCGGACCTGAGGGGTTGGCGCGGACTGCTGCAGGGACTGCTGCGTCCGCGCCAACCGGCTACTGCGTGACGAACTCGGTGAAGTACACCTCCAGGACGTCGCCGTGGTAGTCGTGGTGGAGCTTCTCCTCGAGCTTGGCCTTCAGCTCCTTGCGCTGTCCCGCCTTGACCAGGTCGGTCTGCTCGACGCCGCTGAACAGCTCGATCGTCGCGTCGAGCGCCTTGCTGCCGTCGGCCTCGTGGGCGTCCGCGGAGAGCTGGAGCGCGATGCCCACCCGCAGGTAGTGCCCGTCGGCGAGGTTGACCTGGATCGGCTCCATGGTCATCACCTCGCCGGGCTCCGGCTCGGCCGGGCCGCTCGGGCGCAGGAAGAACCACCACGCGGCGGCGCCCGCGAGGACGAGGACCAGCGCGATCACGATGAGCTTCTTCTTCTTGCCCCCGCTCGGCTCGGACTCGTCGGCCGCCGCCTTCGTGGGGCGTTCCATGGTGGCGCTGGTCATGAGGATCCTCCCTCGGTCGGGTTGTGGGTGCCGCTGCTCCCTGCGGCGGCGACGTCGTCGAGCAGCTCGCGCGAGGCGGCGGGCAGGTTGGAGAGGACGACGATGTCCACTCGCTTGTTGATGTCCTGGGAGCCGGGCTTCTTCGGGTCGATCAGCGGCACCTCGTGGCCGAAGGCTGCGGCGCTGAGCCGCTCGCCCGGGATCCGGCCGACCTCCTGGAGGTAGCGCAGCACGGTCACGGCCCGCGCGGAGGAGAGGTCCCAGTCGGAGGCGAAGTAGCGCGGCTTCACGGGCACCTGGTTGGTGTGCCCGTCGATGCGCAGGTCCTCGGTGGCGTCGCGCAGGACCGGCGCGACCGCCGCGACCACCCGCTGGCCGCGGCGGCTCAGCTCGGCCCGGTCGGGCTCGAAGACGACGTGCCGCGAGGTCAGGCTCAGGACCAGCCCCCGCTCGTCGACGCGGCGCGTGACGTCACCGCCGAGCCCCTCCTTGCGGAGCGCCTCGGCCAGGCGCTTGCCCAGCCCGTCGAGGCGGGCGGCCTCGAGCTGCGCGTCGGCGTACTCCCGGTCCTGGTGCTCCAGCGCCTGCTGGGCGGCCGGGCTGCCCGCGGGGAACTTGTCGGAGCGCACCGGCTGCACGGCGGCGACGCCGGGGTTGTCCAGGATCGACTCCGAGCCGGTCATCACCGAGGTGGAGTCCCCGAAGCCGGCGGCCAGGCCGTCCTTGAGGGCGTTGAACTTCTTCTGGTCGACCGAGCTCATCGCGAACATCACGATGAACAGCACCATCAGCAGCGTCACCATGTCGGCGTACGTCACGAGCCAGCGCTCGTGGTTCTCGTGCTCCTCGTGCTCCTCGCGACGAGGGCGGCGTCCTCCGGCGCTCACGTCACGCGGCCTTCGCGTCAGGTGCGGGCTGCTCGCCGGCAGGCAGCAGGGAGGTGAGCTTCTGGGCGATCACGCGGGGGTTGGACCCGGCCTGGATGGCGGCCACGCCCTCGATGACGAGCTCCATGCGCGCGGCCTCGAGCTCGGTGAGGCGCTTGAGCCGGTTGCCGATCGGCAGCCAGATCACGTTGGCCGACATCACGCCCCACAGGGTCGCGATGAATGCCGCGGCGATGAGGTGGCCGAGCTCCTCGGGCTGGGCGAGGTTCTCCAGGACGTGCACCAGGCCCATCACGGTGCCGACGATGCCGATCGTGGGGGCGTAGGCGCCGGCGTCGGCGAAGAACTTCGCCGAGTGCTTGCCGTGCGCCTTCGTCGCGTGGACCTCGGCCTCGAGGATCTCGCGGACCTCGTCGGGGTCGGTGCCGTCGATGGCGAGGGTGACGCCCTTCACGAGGAAGGGGTCGTCGACCTTCTTCAGCTCCTCCTCGAGCGCCAGCAGGCCCTCGCGGCGGGCCTTCTCGGCCAGCGCGACCACCATGGGCACGACCTCGCCGGCCGGGCGCACCTTGGCGGTGAAGGCGGTCTTGAGGGACGCCAGCGCGTTCTTGGCGTCGGGGATCGTGCCACCTGCCATCGTCACCATCAGCGTGGTGCCGAACACCAGCAGCATCGGCGGCACGAGGAGGAGGCTCATCGGGTTGCCGCCCTCCATGATGTTGGCGACGACGATGATGACGAGGCCGACGAGGACCCCGATCAGGGTTGCCGGGTCCATCAGCGCTCCTCCTCCATCGTGGCCACGGGCGTGGAGTCCAGGGCAGGGTGGTCCGCGACCGCGGCCAGGTGCGCGCGCTGCGCCATGG
Organism: Microbacterium sp. ARD31; assembly: GCF_031844425.1. Classification (NCBI taxonomy): domain Bacteria; kingdom Bacillati; phylum Actinomycetota; class Actinomycetes; order Micrococcales; family Microbacteriaceae; genus Microbacterium; species Microbacterium sp. ARD31. The sequence continues at coordinate 3,888 of NZ_JAUZVE010000022.1, read as the reverse complement.
TCTGCGGGGGGACGTCGGGCACGATGCCGGCGGCGGCGATGCTGCCGCGCCAGGCGCGCACCTGCTCCACCACCTGCAGCAGGCCCTCGGCCACGACGTACTTCTTGCCGTCGACCAGCGTCACCACCGTGTCCGGGGTGCTGTCGAGGCGCTCGATCAGGTCGGCGTTCAAGACGAACGCCGTACCGGAGAGTCGGGTCAGCAGAATCATGTCGGTGCACCATCCCTGTGCGTTGATCGCGAAGCCCGTCCGTGGGCTTCGACGTTCCCCATCGGCTTCCGGCGGGGTCACCTGAGGGGAACCGGCGACCGATCTGCGGCAGCGTCGTTGCTCCTATGCTGCGCGACGTGGTGCGATCCGAGGACGTGGAGCCGTACGAGGTCCGCCCGGCACGGCCCGGCGAGGAGAGCGCGGTCCGGGACGTGTGCTGCGCGGGCTTCGCCGCCTCGTCTCGGGGGTTGCTCCCGCCGGCGGCCACCGAGCGACGCATCCGCGAGTACTACGACCTGGCACGCGTCCGCTCCGAGCTCGCACCAGCGGGCGACGACCCTCGATGGCAGGGGTACGTCGTCGCGGCGACGGCGTCGGGCCGCGTGATCGGTGCCGCAGGCGGTGGCGTCACGGACCGGACTGTTGGCCACGTCCTCGTCCTGTACCTCGACCTGGCGCTGCGCGGGCAGGGCATCGGTACGGCGCTCCTCGACGCCGTCACCCGGCAGCAGGTGGCTGCGGGAGCCACGGAGCAGCGGGTGTCGGTGACCGAGGGCAACGAGCTCGCGATCCCGTTCTACCTCGCGCGGGGCTTCGTCGTCCGCGACCGAGTGCCCTTCGAGGTCGCCGCCGACGGGACGGTGGAGGCGTTCTCCCTGTCGATGTCGCGCGCCGTCTGATCCTCGGCCAGGGTGCGGGCGATCGCCGGCAGCAGCAGGGCGTACGCCCGCCCGCCCAGGTGGAGGCCGTCGCGGGCGAACGCACCGGTCCCGAGGGGCCGGATGACCTCCTCGGCGCGCACCACGCGCGCTCCTGCGAACGCCGAGACCGCGGCCTCCCGGTACGCGTCGAGCACGGCGTTCGTGCGGCCACCTGTGCGCGACTCGTCCACGCCTGGCGGGGTGACGCATACCCAGCTGCGGGCCGGCGCCGACTCCAGGCATCGGGTCACGGCCGCGCCGAATGCTGCCACTGGGACCTGCTTCCACGGCGCGGCGTCGTTGGTCCCGACGGACACCACGACCACGTCGTCCTCCCGGACGCCCGCCGATGCGGCCTGCGCGAGCAGGTCCAGCGACGTCGCGCCGCCCACTGCTGCGTTGCAGACGTGCGGGCCCAGGACGGGGAGGTCGCGGCGCACCCGGGCGAGGTGGCTGTCCCCGAGCAGCACGACCCGCACCGGGGCCACGCTAGCGCCCGGTGGCCCACCCGCTCGGCGCGGTGGTCACCAGCACCCGCCCCACAGACCGCGGGCGTTGCCGCGGGCGCTCGCGATCGCCCGGCCGTACTGCCGGTCGCGCGCCACCGGCGTGCCTCCGAAGACGTAGTGCCTGGTGTAGCCGTTGTAGGCCTGGCGGTAGGAGAGGTCCTTGAAGCCGCCCCGGCGGGCGACGTAGCGCAGGAGGCGGCCGTACCGGTCCTCGACGGCCTGGGTGCGGTCGGAGACGAGGTCGACGGTCGATCCCACAGGGGCCAGCCGGCGGAGGTTGTCGGTGGCCTCGGCGGAACCGCAGCGACCGCGCTCGGGCGTGTCGATGCCGAGCATCCGCACCGACACGACGGCGCCGCTGCGCAGGCGTACGTCCAGCGTGTCGCCGTCGACGACCCGGGTCACGTTGCCGGTCTCGCGGCGAAGGCGTGGGCCGGTGTCGCTCGTGCTGCCGAGGTGCGCCGGCGTCTGGGGGTTCGATCCGCCGCGACCGACGCACGGGCACGGGTTCGACTCGCAGGCGACGCCGTCTCCCTCGTCGTCGAGACGGTGCGGGTCGTCCTGCGGTCCGCCGTTGGCCAGGAAGAAGCTCTGGGCCGCGGCCTGCGACGGGAAGTCGGCGCAGTCGCGGTCGACGAGCACCGCCCCGGCCGGCGCTGAGAAGGTGACGAGCATCGTCGCGACGAGGCCGACGATCGCGGCGACGGCGGTCGACACGGTGGTTCTGCGCATGGCGATGTTGTCCCCCAGGACGGGGCGGTGCGGGCATCCGCGCCGCCGGATGGTGCTGACCGGGCGACCGTAGGCGCTCGTCGTGGACGGCGTGGGCGGTTCGGCGGAACTCGCGAGCGCGCTGGCGCGGTTCAGCGGGGAAGCGAGGTGCCCCAGTCGTGCTGCGCGTCCTCGGGGCGGTAGTCCTGCTCGTCGACGGCGTGCTCCAGCAGGAGGACGGCCAGGTCGTCGGCCGCGTCGGTGCTGCCCCGGGAGTGGTCGCGGGTCAGGTCGAGGAGGCGGTCTGCTGCGGCGTCCACGTCGAGGCCGACGAGGTGGGGCGCGAGGGCGAGGAGGTTGAGGAACTCGCCGTTCGCGTCGCGGGCTTCGCTGAGCCCGTCGGTGTAGAGCAGGAGCCGGTCACCCGGCTCCCACGTGAAGTCGTGGCGCTCGTAGCGGAAGCCGAGACCGAGGGGGAGGTCGTTGTCGAGCTCCACGAGCTCGGCGGAGCCGTCGGAACGGATCAGCAACGGCGGCGGGTGGCCCGCGGACACGATGTGCGGCCGGTCGGCGTCGGTGGCGTCGAGCAGGATCGCGGTGACGAACTCCTCGGGGTCGAAGAACGGGAGCAGGTAGGCGTTCATGTCGTCGGCGACGTCACCGAGGTCCTGCTGGAACGCGGCGGCCTGCCGGAAGGACCGGATGACGCGCGCCGCCTGCTCGACGGCGCCGAGGCCCTTGCCGCGGACGTCGCCCACGAGGAAGCGGGTGTGGCTGCGGGAGTGGTAGCAGTCGTAGAGGTCTCCGCCGATGAGGGCGTCCGCGGTGGCCGAGCGGTAGCGCACGGCGATGTTGACGCGTCGGGCGTGGGCGGGCAGCACCGGCAGGACGGCCCGCTGCGCGACCTCCGCGAGCCGGCTCACGTGCTGGAGCTGGTCCTCGCGCCGGACGCGGATGTGGGCCACGACGGCAGCGGTCGCGGAGAAGGTGACGACCGCGACGAGGCGCACGAGGTGCTGGGCCAGGCTCGAGTCGTCGCTCCACCCGTGCGACGCGACCGCAGCCAGGAGCGCGGCGACACCGAAGACTGCGGTGGGCCTCGGCGGGAGCACCGCGCACGCGACCATGGGCGACAGGGCGAACAGCACCGCCAGGGACACGCTCGGGAGGAGCAGGTCGAGGAGGACCAGCACAGCCAACGTCGCGCCGGCCAGCCCGACCCCGGCCCTGCGAAGCTCGGCGTTCACCTGTGACTGCCTTCCCGTTCGCAGCTCTGATGGCCCGTCGTTCCCGCCGGTGCCGGAAGCCCTACCCTCCACGATCAGGCCGCGCGCCGTGACCACATTGCCCCAATTGACCGGGTGCCGTCGCCGACGTCCGGCGCTCGAGGAGATCTGTGCCGGGGCGAGCGTGACGGCGAGGTGCCTGCGACGTGGCTGTGACCCCGCCATCGTGGGGACTGGCGGGGTGCGGGGCGCGGTCATGGTCGGTCGGATGGCCGGGGCTCGTCGATCGGGCTGGTGCCGGTGTGGTCGCGGCGGTAGCGGTGGCCGTGGGGGCTGGTCCACTCGAACACCCCGGGCTCGAGCATGCGGTAGTGCCAGGCGGTGTGGGTCTTCAACCGGTGGTGGGACCGGCACAAGCAGGCCAGATTCGACGTGGTGGTCGGGCCGGGCTGTGGCCGGCCCTCGGCGTCGGCGTCGTGGTCGTAGGCGACGATGTGGTCGATGTCCGAGCGGCGGGCGGGTCGGGTGCG
>NZ_JAUZVE010000021.1:0-144854 GCF_031844425.1 Microbacterium sp. ARD31 | reverse complement strand
GCGCGTCATCCCGGGGGGATGCCGCGGTCGCGGCATCCGCTCTATAAACCCTGCCGAACTCGCGCACCAGCCTCTCGCACCAAACCGGTGGGGACCCTAGCGTTGAGGGATGGCGCGCGACGAGCAACCGGAAGATCTGTACACCGGCCCCATCGACCTGGCCGGCATCGAGGCGATCGAAGGTGAAGAGCCCGATCACGAGCTGCCCGAGATCAGCTACGACGAACAGCGCTATCCCGCGCGGCCGCGGCGCCTCCGCCCGCGCGACCACCTGCGCGGCAGCAGTGTGCGGCGCATCCGCACCGACCCGCGCACCGCCAACGGCACCAACCCCTCGTACGTCGAGTGGCTCGTGCGGCAGTCGATGCTCAAAGACGCCGACGTGCTCGCGCGCCAGCTCTCGGGTCAGCCCACGATGTGGCGGAACGCCTACGCCCGACCTGATGCGCGCCGGGCCATCGCGACGAGCGACGTGTGGTTCACCGCCTATCCGATCTCGCTCATCACCCGGCCCGGGCAGTCGTTCCTGGCGGCGCTCGGCGACGACGAGCTGTGGGCGGCGTTCGAGCGCATCGGCATCAGCGCGGTGCACACGGGTCCGGTCAAGCGCGCGGGGGGCGTCGCCGGGTGGCTCGACACCCCGAGCGTCGACGGCCACTTCGACCGCATCAGCACACAGATCGACCCCGCCTTCGGCACCGAGGACGAGTTCCGCGCCCTGTGCGACGTCGCCGACAACCACGGCGGCAGCATCATCGACGACATCGTGCCGGGTCACACCGGCAAGGGGGCCGACTTCCGGCTCGCCGAGATGGGGTTCAAGGACTACCCCGGCATCTATCACATGGTCGAGATCCCGCCCGAGGACTGGGCACTGCTGCCCGACGTGCCCGAGGGCGTCGACAGCATCAATCTCGACCCGGCCACCGAGCACGAGCTCATGGAGCGCGGGTACATCATCGGCGCCCTGCAGCGCGTCATCTTCTACACACCCGGGGTGAAAGAGACCAACTGGAGCGCGACCGCCCCCGTGCTCGGCCCCGACGGGGTCACGCGTCGGTGGGTGTACCTGCACTACTTCAAGCAGGGGCAGCCCTCGATCAACTGGCTCGACCCCACGTTCGCGGGCATGCGCCTGGTGATCGGCGACGCCCTGCACTCGCTCGGCGAGCTCGGCACCAGCGCCCTGCGCCTCGACGCGAACGGTTTCCTCGGAGTGGAGAAGAGCGCCGAGGGCCTGCCCGCCTGGTCAGAGGGGCATCCGCTCTCGCACGCGGCGAACCACATCATCGCCGGCATGGTGCGCAAGGTCGGCGGGTTCACCTTCCAAGAGCTCAACCTGACGATCGAAGACATCCGCGACACCGGCGCCGTCGGAGCCGACCTGTCGTACGACTTCATCGGCCGCCCGGGCTACCATCACGCGCTCGCCACCGGGCAGACCGAGTTCCTTCGACTCGCGCTCACCACGTCGCTGCGTCTCGGCGTCGAACCCGTGCACCTCGTCCACGGCCTGCAGAACCACGATGAGCTCACCTACGAGCTCGTTCACTGGGCGACGCGGCACGGCGACGAGACCTTCCGCTTCCGCGGCCGCGAGATCTCGGGCGGCCAGCTCGCCGAAGAGATCCGCGCCGACCTCACCGAGAGCCTCACCGGCACCGCCGACTTCAACCGCGTCTTCACCCAGAACGGCATCGCCTGCACGACGACGTCGCTCATCGCGGCCACGCGCGGCATCGCCCGCCTCGACGACGTGGCCGACGACGACCTGCCCGCCATTCGCGATGCCCACCTGCTGCTCTGCGCCTACAACGCCTGGCAGCCCGGCGTCTTCGCCCTCTCGGGCTGGGACCTCACCGGGATGCTGACCGTTCCCGCGAGTGAGGTCTCCGACCTCATCTCGGCCGGCGACACCCGATGGATCGAGCGCGGCGCCCACGACCTGCTCGACGTCGACCCCGAGGCTCGGCGCTCGGCGGCGGGCATGCCGCGCGGCCGCGCCCTGTACGGCGCGCTGCCGGCGCAGCTGAAAGACCCGGCATCCTTCGCCTCGCGCCTGTCGGGCATTCTGCGCCTGCGCCAGCAGCACGGCATCGCGACGGCGTCCCAGGTCGACATTCCCGAGGTCGCGCATGCCGGGATGCTGGTGCTCGTCCACCGCCTCGACGACGGTGACCCCCACGCAGACGCGCCGATGCAGGTCACGGTGCTGAACTTCTCGCACGAGCCGACCGAGGGCACGGTGCGCTCCGAGCAGCTCGTGCCCGCGAGCGAGGTCATCGACGCTGCCACGGGAGACACCGTCGGGCACGTCGACGACCTGTGCAGCTTCTCGGTGTCGCTGCCGGCCTACGGCGCGATGTTCCTGCTGCTGAAGCCCGCGGAGCCCGAAGCCGAGTGAGCGGGGATCAGGCGAGCGCCGCGTCGATGCCCGCGAGCGGCACCGGCAGCCAGTCGGGGCGGTTGCGGGCTTCGTAGATCGACTCGTACACCGCCTTGTCGAGCACGAGGGCCCGCAGCAGCACGGGGTCGAGGGCGACGGATGCCGCGGCGCCCGCGTACGCGTCCACGAACGCGGTCTGGCAGGCAGACGCCCACGCGGCGGCATCCGGTCCTGCGGCGACGGCGGCCGCGTAGTCGAACGACCGCAGCATGCCGGCGACATCCCGGGGCGGAAGGTCGGGGTTCGCGCGTTCCTCCATCGGCCGCAGCGGTTCGCCTTCGAAGTCGACGATGCGCCAGCCGCCGCCGTCGGGCACGGCGAGCACCTGGCCGAGGTGCAGGTCGCCGTGGATCCGCTGCAGTCGCGGCCACGTCCGCGCGAGCGCCGCCCGGTAGACGGCGTCGATCGCGTCGACCCGGTCGGCGACCGCGGGCACTTCATTTGCGGCGATGCCGAGTCTGCGCCGCCACGCGGTGGCGGTCGAGGCGACCTCGTCGGGTCCGGCATCCCGCGTCTCGAGCGCCTCGCCGAGGGCCGCGTGCGCGCCGGCGAGGGCGGTGCCGAGGTCGCGCGCGGCGCCGGTGAAGTCGCGCCCCTCGCGCGCGGCGTCGAGGGCCACCGCCCATCCGTCGCGCACGCCCGGCAGGAACTCCTGCGCGAAGCCCAGGGTGCCGTGCGCCGTGCCTTCTGGGCGTCCGACGTCGGGCCATTCTGCGTCGAGGCTGCCGAGGAACCGGGGCACGTACGGCGACCCGGCTTCGCTCAGCACGCGCTGCACGGTCACGTCGGGGTTCTCGCCGTGGTGCAGGGCGCGGAAGAGCTTGAGGATGATCGTCGGCTTGCCGTCTTCATCGAAGACGATCGACGTGTTCGACTGCTCCCCGGTGAGGATGCGCGACCCGGTCACGCGACTGACGTCGACGCCCATCTCGGCGAGCAGTCCGGTGGCGAATTCCGGATGCCGGGCTGCATCCACCAGGTAGCCATCGCCTTCGCGGGTGACGACGGCCTGCGGCTCGGGGGCCTGCGTCACGCGCGCGAGGGGCACGTGGTAGAGCGTCGGCAGCCTGCCGGCGTCGTCCATGAGGAGGTACCGCGTCGCGCCGGGGGCGGGCTGAGCGTCGAGGATCCGGAACCGAGGTGCATGGCTCTTTCCCGCGTACCACCGCTGCTGCGCCACCCAAGCGCCGAGATCGTCCGTGAATCGCACACTCCACCTTGGCCGGTTTCGGGCCCGGGGTGAAAGGGGTGGACGCGCGTTGCGCTCGTGGCGTATGGGCGGGAGGCCCGCGGTTGCCTCACTCGGCGGTGTCGGGCCACGAGGCGATGTCGACGCCGTGGTTGTCGGGCGATGCGAGCGACCACCACGCGGGTGCGTGTGAGTCGTCGGCGAGCCTGCCCCCGGCTGCGATCGCGGCATCCACTCTCGCTTGGGCCTGATCGGCGGGAACGTACACGTCGACGTGTGTGCGTCCCCTGCCGGCGGTGTCGCCGGTGATCGGGTTGAACGCGAGCTGCGGTCCGCGGCGCAGGGGATCGATCGCGTCTGAGTCGCCGAGCGGGTCGTAGCCGAGCGCGGCCATGAAGAACGGCCGCGCATCGACCTCGGAGTGCTGGGCGACGTAGATGCCGACGAACTGTGCGAGCGACGGATCCGGGGTGAGCCCCAGTTCGCGAGCCGCCTGCGACACGATCGCGGCGAAGGGCGCCGCGGTCGACGGGATCCCCTCCCAATTGCGGTCCGTGACGCGGACGACCACACCCTCGGGTCGCAGGTCGACATCGGGCAGGATGCCGTGGCTGTCGGCCGCGGCGACGATCGGCGCCACGAGGCTCGCCGCCTGCGCGAACGACGTCGCGGTGAAGACGGCCTCGGGACCGTTCGCGGTGACGCGCCAGTCCGCGACGCCGGGCGCGCGGTGGAACTCGGCCGCGGTGATGGTTCCGGATTCGTTCATAGTTTCCCCTCTGCGGAGCCGGCGTCCCGGCCGCTCTACACCTTGCCGCGCGCCAGCCTCCGACGAAAGGGGGGCGCGTCGCGGCCTGGCGAATGCACCGCCGGGGCCCGTAGGTTGGGGGCGTGGGCGACGAGCAGAATCCGCTGACACGCGGTGCTGCCGCACTTGTGGCGCTCGCCGCCGCGGTCGTACTGCTCGCGGGCTGCAGCGTGAGTGTCGCACGGTCGAGCGAGCCCGGCATCCCCGACGGTCTGAGCATCGACCAGAGTGAGGGTCTGGGGGCGGCGGCGGGCTGGATCGTCGAGGGAGAGATCTTCGCGGTCGTGACATGGGGCAGCTCGAGCTGTCCGCGCGCTCCCGTCGGGCTCGAGCCGGTGGGCGTTGACCAGCTCGACTTGACGTTCGACGCCCCGAGCGGGATCGTGTGCACGGCCGACATGGCGGCGACGACTCACACGTTCGACCTGCCGGCGGTCATCACGGAGCGCCCCATCACCATCACGGTCAGCTATCGGGACTGGGATGGAACCGACGCCCTCTCGCTCGACTGATCCCGCACTAAGGTGCCGAGCATGCCCGCGAACGCATTGAGCGCGAACGGGACGGTGACACCGAGCAGGGCGAGGAGTCCGCCGAGGGACCACAGCATTCGCACACCCCTCGCCTTCGACACCTCGCGTTGCAATGCGGCGAAACGTTCCGCGTCGACGGGCGTTTCCGCGGCAGACGTCCAGGTCTCCCGGCGACGGACGGTCCGGGCTATCTCCGCGACCCGCTCCGGTTGGAGGAGGGGTCTGTGTCGACGCAGCCAGCGCGAGAGATCGCCGGAGCGAAGGACCGCGACATCCGCGGGCTGCTCGCGGATGGTGATCTCTTTGGCGGCGACGATCGCGATCACCGCTCTCACCGGTACCTCGTCACCGATCGCGGACGTCAGAAGCTTGCTCACGCGATCCGCTTCGTACCGAGCGTTTCGGAGGTGGTCCTTGGGCTGACCGTTGACGAGCAGCCGACGACTGCCGACCCACACCTTGGCGTCCTCATGGAACTTGGTGTTGATCGTGAACACACCCGACGGACCGACGACGAGGTGATCGATGTCGCTGCCGCGGGTGCCGATCGGCACCGCGTGCAGCACCGTCCATTCGGGACCGAGCCGCTCGAGGCGGCGTGCGACGTCGATTTCGCCGAGTGCACCGGCGTACCAGGGCCGCGATTCCTCAGACAGCGGTGACCGGCCGAAGAAGCGCGCGGCCGCAGAGCGGACGGGAACCTCTCGCTGCACACGCACGCATTCCGCGATGACGGCTGCCGCGGGGACCGATCCGAAGGCGATCTCGTGAGCGGGGCCGGACCCGAGTGGCTGTGGAGGTGCCGCGGCGGACCCTGCCTCTTCGCCGCCCTCAGGCGCCACTCGCCGCGGAGTCCTGCCCGCCGCGCTTCCGTGGCGACATGTACCACTCGACGAACTTCTTCGCGCGGCCGTCGTCGGCGAACCACACCTCCCACATGTTCGAGTACTTCTCGTGGCCGGGGTAGTTCACTGTGCCGGTGATGATCGCAAGGGTGTCGTTCTCGATCAGCACCGACAGGTCGTGGTCGGGGTCGCTCGGCTCGGGGTCACCCCACATCTTCACGATGGCATCGATGCCCGTCACGGGCCGATCGTCGTCGGGTCGGAACCAGTACTCCGCGTCGTCGGTGAAGATCTCGCGCACGTCGGACTCGTCCTTCGACGCCCACGCGGCGATGTAGCCGTCCAGCCAGTCGGATGCTCTCGTCATGACGACGTGTCTACCGGTCCGCGGGGCTCCACCGCTACGGTGACGACTTCTCGACCAGCGCGGCAAGCCGGTCGAGATCGGCGGCGACCAGCGCGACGTCGCGCTCGAACTCCTCGTCGGTGAGGTCGATCTGACGCACCGTGAAGATGACCTCGGACCCCTCGGGGTGGGGCACGACGCGCAGCGGATTCGCGACGACCGTGCCGGACGGCAGGGTCACATCGTGGTCGAGCACGCCCAGGCTGTTGCGTTCCACGAAGCGCACGCGCACCTGACCCATCGGCGAGTCGACCAGCAGCTCGTCGCCGTCGCGCTGCACGTCCGCCTGCGCCAGGCCCGCAGCCCAGCGCGGCAGATTGTCGACGTCGGCCGCGAAGGCGTAGACGGCCTGCGGCGTCGCTGCGACGACGCGGCTCACATGCTGGCTCTTCATGGCGCCATCCTGCCAGCGCTGTCCGACGCGCCATCCAGGACGAGCTCGAAGCAGCGCGAGTTCGGCATCGTCTCTGCGTAGGGCTCGTAGACGGGGATGGGAGTGAACCCGGTTGACCTGTACATCGCAATCGACTCCGGCTGCGGGTCGCCGGTCTGCAGGATCACCCGCCCCGCACCCTCACTGCGTGCGCGGTCCACGACCGCCTGGGTCAGCGCCCTGCCGACCCCGCGGCGACGCGCGTGCGGGGCCACGACCAGCCGCTTCAACTCCCACTCGGGGCCGAGCCGCCGCAGCATCACGTGGCCGAGAGGCTCACCCCCGGCATCCAGGGCGACCCAGGTCGCGGCCACCTGATCGTCGGGCGTGTGCAGCGCCGCACGTCGCTTCGTCCTGCGTTCGTCGGATTCCCCGGCGTTGAGCGGGGCATAGCGGGCGTGCAGATCTTCGTCGAGCAGCTCGCGCATCGCGAGGGCTCTCGGGTCGTCGACGGCGACCTCCTCGAGGCGGATGCTCACATCGAGGGGCCGAGGTACAGGATCCCCAGCGGGACGAGCATCAGGATGCCGAGCACGACCCCGATGATCGACCACACGATCTTCGTGCCGCGCCGGACGCCCACGATGATGCCGATCACGCCGAGGATGAGCGCGATCACCCCGCCGATGCCGAGGATCGGGAGGGTCACGATCAGCAGCCAGAAGATCATCTGCATCTCGGGAGCGATCCCGATCAGGAAGACGATCAGCGACGGCAGCAGGCCGACGAGCGCGAGGATCACGGCGACGATGCCCAGCACGTCTGCCCGTCGACGCGGGGCGGCGGGCGCGGTGGCCCCAGGGGCAGGCGCGGCTGTGCCGGGGGCGGGCGCCGGCGTGCCGGGCGCCGCTCCGCCGGTGGATGCGCCAGGGGTGGGGGCGTCGGGGTGCGGCATCCCAGTCATGGATCGACCGTACCGGCTGCGCCGCCCGCCGCCCGCCGCCGGTTTAGGGTGACAGCATGCGTGCGCGCGTCGCGACGGGGCTCGCCGGTAGCCGGACCGGGCTCACCGACGTGCGCCTGACCGCCGCCGTCGTGGTGGCGGTGCCGCTTGCCGCGGTCGTCGCGTGGGTGGCCGCGGTCGCCCCGCCCGCACCCGTGGCCGTCGCCGCGGTGGTCGTCGCCCTGATCGTGCCGGTCGTCGCGGCGATCGCCCTGCTGCGCCGTCGGCCGCCCGTGGTCAGCCCCGCCGACCGGTTCACCCTCGGCCGCGTCGCGCTCACCGGCGTCGTCGGCGGGGCCACCGTGCTCGTGCTCGCGGGTGAACTCGCCCCGCGCACGTGGCTGGTCGCGGCGGTGGTCGGTCTCGCCCTCGCCCTCGATGCCGTCGACGGCTACGTCGCACGTCGCACGGGCACGGCCAGCGCCGCCGGAGCCCGACTCGACATGGAATCGGATGCCGCGCTGCTGATGGTCCTCTCGGTGCTGGTCGCGCCGACCGTGGGCTGGTGGGTGCTCTCGATCGGCGCCCTGCGGTATCTGTTCGTCGCGGCATCCTGGATCAGGCCGCGTCTGCGCGGCGAACTCGCGTTCAGTCAGTTCCGGCGGGTGGTGGCGGCGCTGCAGGGCATCGGGCTGGTGTTCGCGCTCATCCCGATCGTGCCCGTGCCGCTCGCGATCGCGGTCGTCGCGGTCGTCCTGGCGCTGCTGCTCGTGTCGTTCGGACGCGACATCGTCACCCTCGAACGCCGGACGGAGCCATCGTGAACCCACCCCTGCATCCCCTCGTCGTGCACGCCGCGGTCGTCTTCGTGCCGGTCGCGATGCTGTTGGTCATCACCGCGGTGTCGTGGCGCCGCGTGCGCGTGCAGGTGGGGGCGGTCGGCGCCGGAATGGCGCTCGCCGGAGCGGTGGCGTTCTTCGTCGCCCACCGCACCGGCACCGCGCTCGCCGCCGTCGTCGGCACCCCGTACGAGCACATGGCGTGGGCCGACCCGGGCCTGGCCGCGGCGATCGTCTTCGGCGTCCTCGCCGGCGGGTGGTACGCGTTGCTGCTGCTCTCGCGGCGCCCGAACCCGCACCGCGCGCTCCGCCCGGCCGCCCGCTGGACCGGCGTGCTCGCGGCGATCGCGGGTGTCGTCGCGACCGTGTTCACGGTGCTCCTCGGACACTCCGGAGCCTCCTCGGTCTGGACCGGCATCACGGCGGCGGGGCTGTGACCGTGGCCGACGGGGCTGTCGGCCCGGCCGGGCGCGCCGGGCCGGCCGGGGCTGCGGGGGCTGCGGGGGCGGCCGGGACTGCGGGGGCTGCGGAATTCGACGGGGGCGACGGGGGCGCCGGGACCGCCGGGATCGAGGCGACGGCGTACTGGGCGACAGGCCCCGGTGCCGGAGAGCTGCGCCGCGAGACACTCCCCGCGCTCGGCGAGGCCGACGCGCTGGTCCGCACGCTCTACAGCGGCATCAGCCGCGGCTCGGAACTGCTCGTGCGCCGCGGCGAGGTGCCGCCGTCGCAGCACGACCGCATGCGGGCGCCCCTCCAGGTCGGCGACTTCCCCTTCCCGGTCAAGTACGGCTACCTCGCGGTCGGCGTCGTCGAGGACGGCCCCGCGGCGCTGATCGGCGAACGGGTGTTCTGTCTGCACCCGCACCAGGACCGCTTCGTCGTGCCCGCCGACCGCCTCGTCCCCCTGCCCGACGACGTCCCGTCCCGCCGCGCGATCCTCACCGGCACCGTCGAGACGGCGCTGAACGCGATGTGGGATGCCGCCCCCTGCGCCGGCGACCGCATCGCCGTCGTGGGTGGGGGACTCGTCGGAGGCGCGGTCGCGCTGCTGCTGCGCCGCTTTCCGCTCGCCCGCCTGCAGGTGGTGGAACCCGACGCCGGCCGCCGGGCGCACCTGGCGGGGACCGGCCTGGACGCCGTCGCCCCCGACCAGGCGGAAAGCGACTGCGACCTGGTCTTCCACGCCTCGGCCACCGAGGCCGGTGCAGCGACCGCCCTGTCGCTGCTCGGCGACGAGGCGGACCTTGTCGAGCTGTCGTGGTTCGGGCAGAGGGCTCCGCGCCTGCCGCTGGGTGAAGACTTCCACTCCCGCCGCCTGCGGATCATCGCCAGCCAGGTGTCGCGCATCGGCGCCGCCCGCCGCCATCGCCGCGACCCCGCCGCGCGACTCGCGTTCGCCCTGACGCTGCTGGCCGACGACGCGTTCGACGCGCTCATCGCCTCCGAGTCGTCGTTCGCCGACATCGGCACCGCGTTCGCCGACCTCGACAACGGCGCCGGATGCGTCGCCATCCGCTACGCGTAACCCGCCCCGCCCCGCCCGCGCGGCATCCGCCCCGCCAGCCCCGCCCCGCCGCCCTGGTTCGTCGAGGCTGGGGATCGCGCCGAGACCCAGGGCGTCGCCCCCGGTCCGACGGCAGGTTCCCGGTCTCGGCGGCTTGCGGCGTCACGCGCACCCGCAACCGCCGGCTCCGGCCGCCGTCCGCCCCGTCGCCGCCCGCCCGCCGCCCCGCCGTCCGCCCCGCCGCCGTTCGCCCCGTCCGCCCGCCGTCCCGGTTCGCCGAGACCGGGGGATCGCGCCGAGACCCAGGGCGTCGCCCCCGGTCCGACGGCAGATCCCCGGTCTCACCGGCCCGCCCCCGCGCCGCCCCCGGCCCCGACCGGCAGCCCGGCCCCTACGCTGGGACCACGACCGAGAGGACACCATGTTCGGCCTGACCGTCCGCGATCACATCATGATCGCCCACAGCCTTCCCGACGAGTTCTTCGGACCCGCCCAGGGCCTGCACGGCGCCACGCTCGTGATCGAGGCGACCTGGCGGCGCCGCGACCTCGACGCCCACAGCGTCGTCATCGACATCGGCGAGGCGAGCGGTCACCTGTCCGAGGTGCTCGCCCCGCTGCGCTACGCCAACCTCGACGAGCACCCCTCCTTCGCCGGCACTCTGAGCACGACCGAGGCCATCGCCGCGCACATTGCCCACGCGCTCGCCGACCGAGTGGATGCCGCTACGATCGCCCGCATCGACGTCGTCGTCCGCGAGCATCCCGACGCCTGGGTGACGTATGAGCTCGACCTCGCCTCCCGCTGACGTTCCGCCCGCGCCCGCACCCGCCCCCGCCCGCGCGCTGATCGTCCCCGGCGACCTCGGCGGCCCGAGCGGCGGCTCCCTCTACAACGCGCACCTGCTCGAGGCCCTGCGCGCCGACGGCCTCGCCATCGCCGAAACCGCGGTGCCCGGGTCATGGCCGCGGCCGCGTCCGGAGGACGCCGAAGCGCTCGCGGCAGCGCTGCGCACCGCCCCGGACGTGCTCGTCGACGGCATCGTCGCCTGCGCCGCGCCCGACGAGATCGCGGATGCCGTGGCTGACGGCATCCGGATATCGATCCTCGTGCACCTGCCCCTCCCCGCCGAGACCGGACTCGGCGACGACGAGGCCGCCGATCTCGCGCGCGGTGAGCGCGCCGCCGTGACCGTCGCCGACGCCGTGGTGTGCACGAGCGCGTGGGCGCGCGACGACCTGCGCCGCCGGTACGGAGTCGAGGCCGCGGTCGTCGCGCCCGGCGTCACCGCCGCACCGATCGCCGCCGGCAGCATCCCGCCGCGGATGCTGATCCTGGGCTCGCTCACCCCGCGCAAGAACGCCGTCGGGGCGCTCGAGGCGCTGCTCCCCCTCACCGACCTGGCGTGGAGCGTGTCCGTCGCCGGACCTCGTCACGCCGACCCCGGGTATGCGGGGCAGGTCGACCGCGCCGCCGGCGACCTCGGCCCGGGCCGCGCCGATGTGACCGGGGCGGTGACCGGAGACGACCTCGAACGCCTGTGGCGCCGGGTCGACCTGCTGCTCCTGCCGTCGTTGACCGAGACCTACGGCATGGTCGTCACCGAGGCTCTGGCGCGCGGCATCCCGGCCCTCGTCCCCTCGGGAACCGGAGCCGTCGAAGCCCTGTCGGCCGGGCGGGGACCGGACGGGCTGCCCGGCGCCGTGCTCGACCCGCGCGACGCCGAGGCGTGGTCGGCGCTGCTCGCGCGATGGCTCGCCGACCCCGAACTGCGTGAGGCCTGGCGGAGCCGGGCCCGTCTGGCGCGATCTAGACTCCGGACATGGCCCGACGCAGCGAAGGAGCTCCGGGCGGCGCTGGCATGGTGACCCGCCCCGTCGCCGCCGACTGGCTGACCCTGCGCCGCGCCGCCGACCACCGCGCGCGAGAGGCCAGTGCGCCGCTGCTCGCCGACCTCGCCCCCGCCCTCGCGGCGGAAGGCCGGGTCGTGCAGGTCGTGGACGTGGGCGCCGGCACCGGGTCGAACCTGGCGTGGCTGGCGTCGCGGCTGCCGTTCGCACAGCGGTGGGTGCTCGTCGATCACGACGCCGCGCTCATCGACGCCGTCGATGCCGACATCCCCCGTGAGGTGGTCGAGGTGACCCGCCGGGTGGCGACGCTGGGCGAGCTGGGCGAGGTGGTCTCGGGCGCCGAGTCCGCGTTCATCACGTGCGCCGCTCTGCTCGATCTGCTGACCCCAGAGGATGCCGCGGTCCTGACCGACGCGATCGTCCGCGCCGGCGGCGTCGCCCTGTTGAGCCTGAGCGTCACCGGCGAGGTGGCGATCGACCCGTCGCACCCCGGCGATGCCGCGATCACCGACGCCTTCGACGCCCACCAGCGCCGCGACGGCATCCTCGGGCCCGACGCCGCCGCGCACATGGCCGACCTTCTGCGCGGCAGCGGGTGCCGAGTCGATGTGGTCGAGACGCCATGGCAGCTCGCCGCGACGGGTGAGGCCCCGCTCGTGCGCCGCTACCTCGCCGACCGCGCCGCCGCGGCCGTCGAGCACGATGCCGCGCTCGCCACCCTCGCGGCCGAGTGGCTGGCGGCGCGGGAGTCCGACGTCGACGCCGGCGCCCTCACCGTGCGAGTCGGGCACGCCGACATCCGGTGCCTGCCCGGTGCAGCGGCGACCGGCGCGGACTCGGGGACGACAGCGCCGTGACGGAGACCTCCCCACGCACGAGCCGCGATCGACGGTCCGACGGCACCGCCGCGCCCGCCGAACGGCCGCCCCGGCTCCGCCGCCGACCCGGCACCGGCCGGACCGACGACACCATCGCGCGCCCCGGCCGGCGGCGCCTCATCGTCGTGTCGCTCGCGCAGGTCGCGGTGACGGTCGGGCTGCTCGCCTTCGTCATCTGGCGCTGGGGACCCGACCCCATCGTGCACGCCGTGTCGGCGCTGCCGTGGTGGGCGTTCCCGCTCGGCATCGCGCTCGGCAGCGTCGGCGTCGTCGCGCAGGCGCTGCGGTGGCGTACGGTCGCCCGCCACCACGCGATCCGCATCGACATCGGACCCGCCATCGCCCGCTGCTGGCAGGCGGCGTTCCTCAACAGCGTGCTGCCCGGGGGCCTCGCCGGCGACCTCGTCCGCGGAGCGGACGACAGCAGCGACGCGACGGTGAGCGCCGGCCGCCGCGCGCTGGCCAGCGCCTTCGCCGCGATCGCCGCCGAGCGACTCGTCGGCACCGCCGTGGTCTTCGCCGCCGCCACCGTCGCCCTCGTGCCGCTGTCTCTTCCGGGCGCCGCGGTCTGCCTCGCGATCGCGCTCGCCGCGGTCGGGGTCGCCTGGCGGTGGCTGCGGCCGCTGTCCGCCGGCGAACTTCTGCGCGTCGTGCTGCTCTCGATCGCGGGCTGGGCCGCGTTCGCGGGCATCTTCGTCGTCGCGATGATCGCGCTCGCGCCGGCCGCGCCGTTGGGTCAGGCCCCTGCTCTGGCGTCGATCGCGATCGCGGGCATGTCGGTGCCGATCGGCGTAGGCGGCTGGGGCACGCGCGAGGCCGCGGCGGCGTGGGCGTTCGGCTTGGCGGGTCTGGCTCCCGGGCTCGGTGTCACCGTGTCGGTCGGGTACGGCATCCTGGCCCTGTGCTCGACGCTTCCCGGAGCGGTCGTCGTCGCCGCGCGCTTCGCCCCGCGCGTGCGCGAGCTGCGACGGGCGCGGTCACGCCGTCGTGCTCGCCGAGCCGAAATCGAACTCCGTGCAGATGTCGTCGCCGAGCGTGAAGCGGCGGACCCGGCCACGTAGGGCGTCGGCCAGGCGGTCTTCGCCGTCGAATCGGATGCCGGGGATGCCGTCTCCGATGAGCATCGGCGCGGTGGTGAGGTAGAGCCAGTCCAGCGCGCGGGCCTGCACGAATCGCGAGATGGTCACGCCTCCGCCCTCGATGAGCACGCGCTCGAGTCCGCGCGCCGCGAGAAGGTCGAGCAGATCGCTCGGCGGCCGCTCGCGCAGGTCGTCGACGCGGATGACCTGCACGTGGTCGGCGATCGGCTCGTCGACGGCGGTGCCGGCATCCACGACCCACAGGGTCGGCGCGGCGCCGTCGTGGAGGATTCCCGACGTGCGCGGCATCCGCGCGTCGGGGTCGAGCACGACGCGGGCCGGGTTTCCGCCCTCGACGGCGCGGACGGTCAGCCGCGGGTCGTCGTTGCGGACGGTCCGCCACCCGATCACCACGGCGTCGACGAGGGCGCGCAGCCGGTGCAGGTGCCGACGGTCCTCTTCGCCCGTGACGAAGCACGCGTCGCCGGTGCGCGCGGCGATGAAACCGTCGAGGCTCTGCCCGAGCTGGCCGATCGCGACGCGGCCCGCGGCCCCCACGAGCGGCCCGTAGAGGGTGCAGATCTCATCGCTTCCCGACTGCTCGCCGGCGAGGAATCGTCTCCAGGCGGCGTCGTTCGGGTCGGTGGGCGTCGCAGACTCCGATGATCCCCCATCGGTGGTCGGCGCCATCGTTCCAGCGTAGACGAGCGCGCTTCCCACCGGGCACGAGCGGCGAGCCGCGGCATCCGTGCCCGACATTGGGGGCCGACGCGGCGGGAATTCAGGCGAGGACCCGGGTCGAGCCTCGCTCGACGAGCTCGGTCGGCATGACGATCGCGTCGGGGGCCACTTCTTCCCCGGCTGCGGAACGGGCCAGGAGCCGCACCGCGGTCGCCGCCATCTCTCGGATCGGCTGGCGAATGGTCGTGAGCGACGGATGCAGCCACCGTGCGCCCCGAAGGTCGTCGAAGCCGACGACGAGCACATCGCGGGGGATGCCGAGCCCGCTGTCGGCGACTGCCCGGTAGGCGCCGGCGGCCATCTCGTCCGAGCAGGCGAAGATCCCCACCGGGCCTTCGCCGCCGAGCTCCGACAGTGCCCGGGCGCACGCGCGGCGAGCATCCCACGCGCCCCAGTCCGCGCTCGTCCGCACGCAGGGCGCCCCGGGCGCGAGCTCGTCCAGGGCGGCGGTGAACCCATCGACGCGCGCTCGGCCGTAGCGGTACGAGGGTGCGCCGCCGATGACGACGAAGCGACGGGCGCCCCGCGAGATGAGGTGCTCCGCGGCCGCCGACCCTCCGGCCCGGTCGGTCGTGCGGACGCTCGGCAGAGGCCTGGACGCCTCGGACGGCGGTTCCATCAGCACCAGGGGGATCCCGGCGCGGTGCATCGCGAGGATCTGTGCGCTCGTGGGGGTGATCAGACCGGTGACGACGCCCGCGGACCCGCGGGAGCGGATGCGTTCTGGCCAGTCGTCGGCCGGGTCGTCCCGCTCGGCTGTCAGCACGAGGTCGTAGCCCAGCGACGAAGCGGTGGTGCGGGCGCCGGCGGTGATCTCCTCGGTGTACGGGTCGTGGAAGTGACCGAGCACGAGGTCGAACATCAGCGCGGTGCCCCGGCGCGGCCGGCCGCGCCCCGCGGTGGTGCCTGGGTAGCCGAGCTCGCTCGCGGCGCGGAGCACGCGCGCTCGCGTATCGGCGGCCATCTCGCCGCGCGCGCGGAGCGCCCGCGAGGCCGTGGCGACACTCACCCCCGCGCGCTCGGCCACTGCGCTGAGGGTCACCCGTGCACCGTCGGTCATGCAGCCAGTTTTGCGCAAAGTTCATCTGTGGACGACCCGTATCCGCGACGGTCGAGCTCGCGCTGGACTGACACGCGAGCCGACCGCGGCGTTCACATCAGGCGGCGGCTGTCGCCGTGCTCCTTCGTGCGACGTCGACGTCGACCGAGCGCACGCCGATCGGGGACCGGGCTGCCGCGTCGACGGTGAGCGAGATCGGGCCGGCGCCGAGCGTCACGAGGTTCGACACGACGCTTTCGCCGTGTCCGGCGAAGACCTCGAGGAGGGGTCCGTCCAGGCTCACGAGCAGGCGTCCGGCGTCGTCCGCGCGGAGCGGGGCGACGCTCGTCGACGCGAAGTCCGGATGCAGGGCCGCGGCCGCCGTGCCGGTGCGCGAGACGGTCAGCATCCCGGCATCCGGGTCATGCACGATCTCGGCCGCGTCGTCCGCCTCGCCGTCGAGGCGGATGCGCAGGGCGCCGGTGCGGGTCGGATCCCAGCTCAGCTCGACCAGGGTGTGCCCGCTCAGCGTCAGCGTGCGGGGCCGGTCGGCGAGCAGATCGACGGATGCCGCGCCGGACAGATACTCGTCGACGAACGACGCCGGGCGCTGAACCAGGCGCGCCGCGCCGTCGACGGTGCGCAGCGACAGCGTGCGCGGCAGCGACATGGCCCCCCTCCACGGGGCGCTGGGCACCGCGTGCGCATACCGCCAGTTGCTCATCCAGCCGAGCATGATCGCGGCGCCGTCGGGCGCGCTGTCGAACGTGACCCCGGCGTACATGTCGCGCCCGTGGTCGGCCGGCACGAGCACAGGCTGGTCGGCGGTGAAGCTGCGGCCGTCGAAGTCGCCGACGACGTAGTGCATCGCAGAGCCGGCGGGAGCGGCATCCTCACCGATCGGGTTGGTGCTCAGCAGCAGCACCCAGCGGCGGTGCGCATCGTCGCCGTCCACGCGAAGGCGCACGAGGTCGGGGCACTCCCACACGACGCCGTCGCCGCCCACCGGGCCGAAGGATCCGACGGGATCCCAGTGCTCCAGATCGGCGGAGGCGTAGAAGAGCACGCGGCGCTCGACCGCCTCGACGGCGAGAAGGATCCAGCGCTGAGTGCCGTCGTCGTCGGTGTACCGGATGACCTTCGGGTCGCGGAAGTCCGACGACCCGCGGTCGAGCACGGGGTTGCGGGCATCGCGCGCCCACGTGAAGCCGCCGTCACGGCTGGTCGCGCGCGACTGGGCCTGTCGCCCGGTGTCGAAGGCACTGGTGTAGAACGCCGTGAGTGTGCCGTCGGGCTCGGCCACGACCGATCCCGAGTAGATCTGCTCGCCGGGCCGATGAGCGAGCGCGACGGGGTGCTCGACCCAGTGCTCGAGGTCGGTGCTGGACGCATGGCCCCAGCTCATGTTGCCCCAGTCGATCCCGTCGGGGTTGTGCTGGAAGTAGGCGTGCCAGCGCCCGCCGTGGTGGACGAGACCGTTGGGATCGTTCATCCAGTGTCGTGAGGGCGTCAGGTGGAACACCGGCCGCATCATCTCGCTGCCCGACATGCGCGCCTCAGAGCGATGCCCGCGGCACGAGCGGGCAGGTGACGAGAAGGCGGTCTGGAGCGCCGGCGGGCTCGAGCCCGAGCAGCGTCCGCACCCCCGCGGCGCCGAGTTCGTAGTGCGGCAGCGCGACGGTCGACAGCGGCGGACGCAGGTGGGCGGCGATCACGTCCTGATTGTCGAAGCCCATCACCGCGACGTCATCGGGAATGCGCAGGCCCCGCTCGCGCAGACCGTCGTAGAGACCCATCGCCACGCGGTCGTTGTGGCAGAAGACGCCTGTCGCGCCGGACTCGATGACCGCCCCGACAGCCCCGTATCCGCCCTCCTGGGCGGGCTCGGCCGAGAAGACGAGGGCGTCGTCGTACGCGATCCCGGCCGCGTCGAGCGCGGCGCGGTAGCCGGCGAGCCGCCCGGTCTGCGCCGGTGACGGCGACGTGGTGTTGATGAACGCGATGCGGCGGTGCCCTGCCTCGAGCAGTCCCTCGGTCGCCGCGCGGCCGCCCTGCTCCTCGTCGGGCACGACGGCGGGGAACGCGTCGTCTTCGGCGAAGCAGTTCACCAGCACGGTGTCGGTGTTCTGCAGCAGCGGCGGAACATCGATGCGCCGGTGATACCAGGTCGAGTACAGGATGCCGCGCACCTGATGCTCGAGCATCATGGCGATCGCGTCGTTCTCGACGGCGGTGTTGCTCTCGGTGTTGGCCACCAGGAGCACGAACCCGTGCCGCCATGCCTCATCCTGCGCGCCGTGGATGATCTGCCCGGCGAAAGGGGTGGTGGCGATCGCGTCCGCGACCAGGCCGATGAAGCGGGAGGTCCCCTCGGACAACGTCTTCGCCAGTGCGTTCGGGCGGTATCCGAGGGCCGCCACGGCTTCGTGCACACGACGCCGGGCATCGTCGCCGATGCGGGCGCCCGGCTTGTCGTTGACCACGTGCGACACGGTGGCCACCGACACCCCCGCCGCCTTGGCGACGTCGCGCATCGTCACCGCCGAGGTGGCTCTGCCGTGCTCCATTGCACTCATCCCTTGGTGGCTCCGCTCTCGAGTCCGTTGATCATCGCCTTGTTCAGCACGAGGAAGACCAGCAGCAACGGCGTCACCGTCACGCAGACGGCGGCGAACGTCGCCGTCCAATCGGTGTTGCCCATCGCTCCGATGTAGTTTTGCAGGCCCAGCGGGATCGTCTTCAGCCCGTCCGAGAGGACGAACGTGTTCGCGAAGATGAAGTCGTTCCAGATGAAGATGCTGTTGACCAGCACGACGGTGATGATCGTGTTGACCGACAACGGGAACGTGATCTGCAGGAAGATTCGGTACGGACCCGCGCCGTCCAGGGATGCCGCTTCGTACATCTCGCGCGGAATGTACTCGTAGAACGACGAGAACAGGTAGACCGCCATCGGCAGCGAGAAGGCGGCCAGCGGCAGGATCATCGACAGATGGGTGTCGAGCAGCCCCACCTGCGAGTAGTCGATGAACAGCGGCACGAGGGCGATCTGCACCGGCACGATGATCCCGAGCAGGAACAGCGAGCGCACGAGTCCGCTGAAGCGGAACCCGAGCACCTGCAGGGCGTACGCGGCCATCATGCCCGCCACCACGATCAGGGCGCTCGCGCCCAGCGTCACGATGAGGCTGTTGGCGATGTTCAGCCACAGGTTGCCGGTGGCGAAGGCGCGCGTGTAGTTGTCGAGCGTGAACTCGGAAGGGAGGGCGAACGGGTCGCCGCCGGCGAAATCGGATGCCGTGCGGAAACTCGTCAGGAACAGCCACGCCAGCGGATAGACCTGGACGATGACGATCAGGATGACGGTGACGGTCAGCAGGGTGCGCTGCACCCGCTGACGGGGCGAGCGGACCGCACGGGACCGGGTCCCGCGGGGCGGCGATGCCGGAGGCGGCGTCGGCGCGGACGCGGACGGACGGGTGATGAGCGAGGCGGTCATGCGTCGTCCCTCCGACGGAGCAGCAGGAAGATGAGGCCGACGGCGACGAGGCACTCGATCACGATGAAGACCGAGATCGCGCTGGCGTAGCCGTAGTCGGTGTGGACGAACGCGGTCTTGTACATGTACGTCGTCAGGAGCTCGGAGGACTGTCCGGGCCCGCCGTTGGTGAGGAGGTAGGGGATGTCGAATCCGCGCAGGGCGAAGGTGGTGGCCATCACCGTCGTGGTGATCCACACCGGGCGGATGTAGGGGAACCGGATGCGCCAGAACGTCTGCCACCACGTGGCGCCGTCCAGCCGGGCGGCTTCTTCCAGCTCGCGCGGCACGGCGATGAGGGCCGCGTAGATGATGAGCATGTAGAGCCCGGTGAAGCGCCAGCCCTCGGGGATGGACACGGCCGCGAGGACCGTCTGCACATTGGACAGCCAGGCCGTCTGCAGACTCTCGAGGCCCACCCATGCAAGCAGCTGGTTGAACAGCCCGACGGGCTCGAGCGAGTAGATGCGGATGAAGAGGAACGCGATCGCCACGGTCGAGATGACCGCCGGCAGCAGGTACAGCGTCTTGACGAGTTCGCGCGCCCGGGGCACCGCGGTGAGCAGGCCCGCGACGGCCAGCGCTCCGCCGAGCTGCAGCACGAGGCAGATGGCCAGGTAGCCGAGGGCGTTGCCGAAGGCGGTCCAGAACACGTCGTCGCGGGTGAACATCTTGACGTAGTTGTCCAGGCCGACGAAGGCCATGTCGGTGATGCCGTCCCACGAGAACACGCTGAGCACCAGCGACTGCACGATGGGCAGCAGCACGGCAGCGCCGTAGAGCACCAGCGGCGGCAGCAGGAAGATCGCGACCGACAGTCCCGAGCGCCGAGGCAGCATCGACGTCCGCATCGGCGTGCGTGCGGGGGAGGGGCGCCGGGGTGCGCGCGGACGGACCGCGCGCACCCCGGTCTGGGTGATCTCAGTCACCGACGTTCTCCGCAAGGGTCGCGTCCATCGTCTCGATGAACTCATCGGGCGTGCTGTCGCCCTGCACGAGCAGGGTCAGCTCCTGCTGCAGGCGCGTGTTCGTCGCCGGGTCCAACTGCGTGTCCCACGGCATCGCGATCGCCGAGCCGACGGTCTCGGCCTGCTCCACCGCCCGGGCGTACAGCGGTGTGGCGTTGTCGGGGATCGTGGTCTCGACACCGGTCGTCGGCGACAGGGCGCCCGAGGCGGCGTAGACCTCGGGGTACCGCTCCAGAGCGTAGGCGAGGAAGTCGCGCACCAGCGGGTCGTACGTCGCGGCATTGACGGCCATGCCGATCCCCGAGGGGGTGACGTACTCGTTGTCGGCGGTCACGGCCCCGTCGATGGTCGGCAGGGTGAAGTAGTCGACCGCGTCGCGCACGGCGGGATCCAGCGCTTCGGTGGCGAGGTTGCCCAGCTCCCAGGTGCCGATGTTGTACACGGCGGCGCGACCCGAGGTGAACTGCGCCTGCGCATCTGCGTAGCCGGTCGACGAGAAGCCCTCCTGGAAGCATCCGGCCTGCCCGAGACCATAGAGCCACTCGACGGCGGCGCGTCCGGTCTCGTCGGAGAACGACGCCTCGCCGTTCTTGAGGTCCTGCACGTACTGGGGACCGGCCATGCGGAACGGGTAGTAGGCCATGTAGCGCTCGAGCGGCCAGCCGTCCTGGCCGTCGAGGGCGATCGGGGTGATCCCCTGCGCGCGGAGCGCCTCGCACATCGGTGCGAAATCGTCGAGGGTCGCCGGGATTTCGACGCCGGCCTCGGCGAGCAGGTCGGCGTTGTACCAGAACACCTCGAGCTGGAACTCGAACGGGATCGTGTACAGCGAGCCGTCGTCGAAGCGCTGGTAGTTCAGCGCCGCCTCGCGGAACTCGCCGTCGAGCCCGAGGTCCTCGAGCAGCAGGTCGATGTCGACCATGCGACCCTGCCCCGCGAGCTTCTGCGCGAAGGGGGTGGCGTCGGTGTCGAACAGCTCGGGCAGCTTGTTCGCCGCGGCGAGGGTCTCGTACTTCTGGATGTAGGACGGCCGGTCCGGAGTGGTGATCAGGTTCAGCCCGAAGCCCGGGTTCTCTTCGGCGTACTCCTCGGCGATCTGCTCCATCGCGGTGATGACGCCGCCGTCGGCGGGCCGTGACAGCAGCCAGGAGATCTCGCGAGCCGTGATCTCGCCGTCGGGGTTCACGTCGGTGGGGTCGCCGCCGCCGCTCGCGCCGGCGCAGCCGGTGAGGGTGAGGGCGACGGCGGCTGTGGCGGCGAACAGGGCCGCCGAGCGCTGTGTGGTGGTCATCATCGGAATCTCCATTGATCTTTCGCGGGTGAGGGAGGGAAGGGGCGGGGTGTCACCCGAGGGCTGCGACGAGTTCATCGGCGCGGACCGCGGGGGCGGGGGATCCGTCACGGGTGGTGACGGTGAATTCATGGACGACCAGGGCGCCTTCGCCGACGAACGCGCCGACCCTGCCGGTCGGCCGGTCGTAGAGCCGGGTGCTGAGCACCGTCGAGTCGTCGACGGTCGCGACGCAGAGGTCGCCGTCGACGATGACCTCCAGCCGATGCGCGCCGGGCGCGAGGTCGACGGGCCTCTCGAGCTCGACGGCATACGGCACGTCGCCGGAGATCTGCCACTGCTCGCCGCCGGTGGTCCGTCGCGGCCACCGATCGAAGACCAGCCGGTTGCGGCGCGGCTCGAGTCTCAGGGCGTAGCCCTCGTCGCCGTCGGCGCTCGCCCGCAGCAGCACACCGCACTCGGTGGTGCCGGGCGCGATGTCGAACCGTGCCACGAGGCGGAACGCCGGCGGCGACTCGACCGGCGCGAGCGCGTCGGCGTATCCGTCGGGTGCATGCAGAGCGGTCCCGGCCGGGATTCCGGCCGCGGGCCGGTCGAAGGTGGCGGCCAGCTCGCGGGGCGGGTGGAAGCGCAGCGTGCCGTCGGCGTTCTGCTCGGCCTCGAGCACCGAGAGCGTCCCCGCCCACTGCCACGCGCCGTCGTCGCGTGCGCCTTCGCGGGACGCGATCCAGCCGAAGAAGAACCTGCGGCCGTCGCGTTCGGCCGATTTCGCCGCGTAGTAGGCGCGCCCGTCGAGCGAGTCGTTCACGGGAACCGTCCAGGGGCCCTCGAGGGAACGCGCCATGCGGTACCGGGTGGTGAACGACTCGCTGAACTCGGAGTAGACCAGGTACCACCAGCCGTTCCACTCGAAGACCTCGGGGCACTCGTGCGCGATGTATCGGCGCGGGTCCCAGAACGGCTCGGCCGGCTCCCACGTCCGCAGATCGCGCGAGACGCACTGGGCGATGACGCCCCGGCGACGCGCGGGCCCGGCCTCGTGGCGTGCCGTGATGAGCATGCGCCACAGCCCCGCCTTCTCATCGCGGAAGACGAACGGGTCGCGCCAGTCTGCGCTCTCGTAGCCGGCGGTCGCGCCGAAGGTGTCGGCGGGGTGGCGCTGCCAGGTCTGCATGCCGTCACGGCTGGTGGCGTGCAGGACGAGCTGCAGCGGCAGGCCGTCCTGTCCGCGACGCTCGGGGTTCTGGCCGGTGTAGAAGACGTGGTGCGTGCCGTGCTCGTCGACCACGATGCTGCCGGTGTACACGTTGAAGTCGTCGGCGTGCGGTCCGCCGGACGCCAGCGCCGACCCGGCTTCGCGGAAGTCGACGAGGTCGTCGGTCACGACCCGGTGCCACGGCATCCCGATCTTCGGGACGCGGCGGGACTCGTGGAGGTAGAAGAGGTGGAAGACGCCGTCTTCCTGCCAGGGTATGACGTCGCCGACCCATGCGTCGGTCGGACGGAAGAACCCTCGCTGGTCCATGAATACCTCTTCGCTGCGTCGTTGCGACCGATCCGAACCGGGATGGTTAATCGGTTACGCAGACGCTAGCAGGCGATTCAAACGATGGTCAAGCGGTTAATCAATATTTCAGCGGCTGCTTCGGGCAGCCCGCGGCAGCGACGAGATCGGTGAGGGTGTCGAGGACTCAGCCGTCCTTCTTCTTGCCCTTGTCCTTGCCGTTCTCGTCGCCGTTGTTCCCGCTGTTGTTGCCGGGACCGCTGTTCTCGTTGCCCTCGTCGTCGTCATCGTCGTCGTCATCCGCGGGAGGCGCAGGTGCGGGCTCCTCGGGCGTCGGTGTCGGCGTGGGCGTGGGCGTAGGGGTGGAGGTCGCGGTGGGCGTCGGGGTCGAGGTGGATGCCGGGGTCGGCGTGGCTGCGAGCGATCCGAGCCAGGCCGCGAGCAGCACCGCGCCGAGCAGGATCGCGCCCGCGATCACGGCGCCGATGATCAGTGCTCGGCGACCGCGCGAGCCGCCGTCGCGTGCGGGGGACGAGTCGGTGGCTGCGCCGCCTGCAGCGGCCGCGGCACCTCCCGCTGCGGCGCCGGCGCCCGCCAACGCGCCGCCCGCTGCCCCCGCACCGCCTCCCGCGGCTGCGCCGGCACCCGTCCGCGACCCGGGGGTCGCGCCCGTCAGGACAGCCGTGGGCGCGTCGGAGCCGACCGCCGTCGGAGCCGCATCCGGGGCGGGAGCGACGCCGCCGTCGGCGACCGCGGCCGCACCCAGGCCGCCTGCGGCGAGTCCACCCGCCGCGACCGCGGCCGGCACGGCCGGCAGAGGCGGCATCCCGGATTCCGCGAATCCCGGCGGCATCGCCCGGGTGACGGTGTCGTCGCGCACGGCGCCGGTCGCGGCATCCGAGGATCTCAGCTGTTCGGAGGCGAGGGCGACATCCAGCGCGGTCGGCCGGTCGGCCGGGATCATGGCGGTCATGCGAGACAGCAGGTCCTGCCAGCCGGGGGCCAGCGTGTCGGGGACGACCGGAGCCGCCGCCAAGCGCGCGGTGACGGCGGCGATCCCCTCGACGTCGCCGAACGGGCGCGTCGCGGTGAGGGCCTCGAGCAGCATCAGCCCGAACGCGTAGATGTCGGCGGGCGGTGCGGGGGCGGCGCCGCGCGCCTGCTCGGGCGCGAGATACGCCATGGTGCCGACGATGAGGCCAGGGGTGGTCACCCGGTCGGAGTCGAGCAGGTGGGCGATGCCGAAGTCGGCGAGCTTCGCCCGCCACCGCCGGTCCGGCCGGGGCGAGGCGGTGAGCAGCACGTTCCCCGGCTTGACGTCGCGGTGGACGACGCCCGCCTCGTGGGCGTAGTGCAGTGCTTCGGCCACGTCTGCGGCGATGCCCGCGAGCTCCTCGGGGTCGACGGGTCCACGCGCGATCAGGTCGCGCAGGGTGATCCCGTCGACGTACTCCATCACGAGGTAGCCGACGGCGTCGTCGTCGATGCGGGCATCGAACAGGGTGACGAGCGCGTGGTGGTTCAGCGAGGCGAGCAGGGTCGTCTCGGAGCGCGCCCGCTCGATCACCTGCATGTCGCCGGCGGCCCCTCGCAGCACCTTGATGGCCACGGTGCGACCCAGCGCCGTGTCGTCGGCGCGGTACACCCGGGCCATGCCGCCCTCGCCGATGCGCTCGGCAAGGCGGTATCGGCCGTCGAGGATCTCGCCGGTGGGGGGATACTCGCTCGCGTTCGGGTCGCTCATCTTCCTCCGTCCGCGTCGCGGGTGCGACGGACGACCCTTCACCCTACGCGGATCGGGCGAAAGCCCGCTCCCGCTTGACGGCGGCGCCGTGGACCCTCTGCGGCGTCGTCGCGGTCGGACCGGACCGGACCGGCTGGCCGAGCCAGGGGGCGGGCCGGGCCGGGGCGGGGCTGGCCGGGGCGGGGCTGGCCGGGGCGGGCCAGATCACGTGTCCTCGTCGAGAGCACCCGTATCGCGCGCTTGCAGCATGTCTTCTCGCCCAGGTCACGTGTTCTGGGCGTGAGTGCGCACGCCGCGGGCGAGTTTGCCCGGCCAGAACACGTGTTGTGGGCGCGCCCGAGTGTGCGCGGGCCGGGCGCTCCTCACAGCGCCCGCGTACCCTCGCGAGGGGTGCCCTGCGAGTACCCGTCTCGTCAGGCACTCCCTGGACCGGGCGAGAGGGCGGATGCTTGTTGTCGGCCGATCTCGCGGCACGACCCCGGACCCCGCGACCCCGAACGCCCGAACCCGGCAACCGAAGCCCCACGAAGGAGCCCCCCCGATGAAAGCAACCATCCTGTACGGTCCCCGCGACGTCCGCGTCGAAGAGCGCGCCCGCCCCGGCATCCAGCACCCGACCGACGCCGTCATCAAGCTCGCTGCCGCGTGCGTGTGCGGATCCGACCTGTGGCCCTATCGCGGCACGGACGAGGTCACCGAGCCCGTGGCGATGGGCCACGAGTACTGCGGCACGGTCGAAGAGGTCGGCGCCGAGGTGACGACGGTCAAGCCCGGCGACTTCGTCGTCGGCTCGTTCTTCGCGTCGGACAACACCTGCGCGATCTGTCAGGCCGGGTATCACACCGGCTGCGTGCACCGGAAGGGCGTCGGCGGCTCGCAGGCCGAGTACATGCGCGTGCCGCTGGCCGATGGAACGCTCGTCGCCACGCCCGGTCAGCCCGACCCCGACCTGATCCCGTCGCTGCTGGCCGCATCGGACGTGCTCGGCACCGGCTGGTTCGCCGCCGTCGCCGCCGAAGCCGGACCGGGCAAGACCGTCGCGGTCGTCGGTGACGGCGCGGTGGGCCTCCTCGGCATCCTGGCCGCGAAGCAGCTGGGTGCCGAGCGCATCATCGCCATGTCGCGCCACGCCGACCGGCAGGCTCTCGCGCGCGAGTTCGGCGCCACCGACATCGTCGAGGAACGCGGCGACGAGGGCGTGGCCCGCATCAAGGAGCTCACCGACGGGCTCGGCGCCGACAGCGTGATCGAGGCGGTCGGCACGCAGGAGTCGATGACGCAGGCGATCCGCGCGACCCGCCCCGGTGGGCACGTGGGGTACGTCGGCGTCGCGCACGACGTGTCGCTCGACGGCTTCGAGCTGTTCTTCTCGCTCGTGACCCTGCACGGCGGTCCCGCGCCCGTCCGCCGGTTCCTCCCCGAGCTGATCCAGCTCATCTGGGACCGCAAGATCGACCCGGGCAAGGTGTTCGACCTGCAGGTGCCGCTCGCCGAGGCGCCCGAGGCCTACCGCGCGATGGACGAGCGCCGCGCGATCAAGGCGCTCCTGACGATGTGAGCCCGCGCCGGTGACGGGGCGTCGAGTACCCTCGACGGATGCCTCTCGCCCTCGTCACCGGCGCCGCCCGCGCGAACAGCATCGCCGCCGGCATCGTGCCGCGTCTGCGCCGCGACGGCTGGACGGTCGTCACGAATGATCTGACGGATGCCGACTATGCCGGCGACCTGTCGACGCGCCCCGGGCCCGACGACCTCATGGGCGCCGTCGTCCGCGATCACGGGGTCGTCGACGCGCTCATCCTCAGCCATGCCCACGACATCGAGTCCGGCATCCTCGACACGACCGCGGAGGAGTTCGACCGGCACGTCGCCGTCAACGCCCGCGCCTCACTCCTGCTGATCGCGGCCTTCGCGCGGCAGATCGGTCCCGACGGCGGCGCCGTCGTGGCGCTCACGAGCGATCACACCACCGGGAACCTGCCGTACGGTGCGTCGAAGGGTGCGCTGGATCGCATCGTCATCTCGGCCGCGCGCGAACTCGGACCCCGCGGCATCTCGGCGAACGTGCTCAACCCTGGACCCATCGACACCGGGTGGATGGACGACGCCACGCGCGCCCAGCTCACCGCCCACCATCCGCTCGGTCGCATGGGCACGCCCGCCGACATCGCGGCGTTCGTGTCGTTCCTCATCTCGCCCGACGGCCGCTGGGTATCGGGCCAGCTGCTCCACAGCGACGGCGGCTTTTCGGCGCGGTACTGACGTCTCGGTACCGACGGCGTCGGCACCAGGCGGTGGGCACGCCGACGAGACGCCGGGCGCCGGCTGTCTCACGCGAGGTCGACGTCGCGCCGGGCACCGGCACTCACGCGAGGTCGGCGAGCACCGCCCGTGCGACGCGGTCGCCTGACACCAGCGCGCCCTGGATGGAGGCGGTGTCGCGGTGGTCGCCAGCCACGTACAGGCCGTCCGTCAGTCGTGCCGGGCTCGTCGTCCGCAGCGGCGGAGGCTGCGCCGGCAGCGCATCGAACACGTCGTCGCGGCGAAGAAGCGGCCACGACGCGGCGGTCGGACCCCACAGTTCCGACAGCTGGCGCCGCACGTCCGACTCCTGCGCGGCCGTCGCGGGATTCCCGCGAGCGGCGGCCGGCAGCAGGCAGGTGGCCTGCACCAGGTGTCGTCCGGGCGGTGCGTACGACGGCGCCGTCCGCGACATCACGACCGTGTTCACGATCGGACCGGCTCTGCGTCCGTCGACGGTGAGCAACGGGGATGCCGGAGCCCCGGCATCCGCCTCGAACCACCATGTCTGCAGCCCGCGCGTGGCAGGCGCCGGAAGGTCGACGAGCGCGCTCACGGCATCCGGCCCCGCGGCGACCACGACCGCATCGGCCGATACGACATCGCCGCCGTCGATGTCGACCTCGACGCGGCCGCCCGGGGCGCGGATGCCGCGGGCCCCGGCGCCGAGGCGGAACTCGACCCTCAGTTCTCGGGCCTCCTGCTCGAGCTGAGCGGGGAGCGCGGCGATCCCCTGTTCGGGCACCCCAGGGCCGCCGAGCGCGAACATGCGCACGAGCAGCTTGGCGAAGGTGTCCGACGACGCGCCGACACCTTCTGCCAGGACGCCCGCGAGGAACGGCTCGAGGACCTCGGTCCGCAGCGGCCCGCGCAGGCCGGCGCGGTCCCACCCCTTCTGCAGAGTGCGGTCGGGTCCGGCGATCACCCGGCGGGGCTGCAGCAGGGCCGGTGTCGCCCAGCGCGCCAGCGCGATGAGGTCGCGCGGGTCGACGAGCCCGCTCGCGAGGGTGAGCGGGAGGCGGCCCGGATGCCGGAGCGGATGCGCGAGCGCGACGACGCGGTCCTCGCGGCGCACGCGGACCCCGACCGGGAACCGCCGCAGGTGCAGTCCGTCGACGTCCACCCAGCGACGGACGGCCGGATACGCCGGGTTGAGCACCTGGAACCCGCGGTCGAGCAGGAAACCGTCGACCCGGTCCGTCCGCTGTCTGCCGCCCACGACCTCTTCGCGCTCGAGGACGACCACGCGGCATCCGTTCGCGGCGAGCCGGATCGCGCACCGCAGACCCGCGAGCCCGGCGCCGATCACGACCGTCTCCCGGCCGGTTGCCGGGCGGACGCGTTCGGCGCCGTCGTCGCTCATATCGAGATCTCCGGGTGGTTCGGCGATGGTCGCGCGCGAGCCGGGTGGGTCAGATCTCGGTGCGGAGGTCGGTCGGGCCGTCATCCTCGAGGCTCGACGCGGCGGCCGGGTCATCCTCGGGTGCGAGGTCGCCCTGCCCGGCCTCGCCGAGCTCCGCCTCGATGGGGTCTTCGCCCTGCGTGTCGGGCTGGTCGATGTCGCCCGCGTGGGTGTCGACGGCGGGGACCTCGCTGCCGTCGATGCCGTCGGTCTCGGCGGCCATGGGCTCGACGCCGGGCGTTTCGGGTTCGATGGTGGAATCGCGGTTCATGGCATGTCCTCCGGTCTGGTCGGTCGCTCCAGCCTCGCCCACGCCGGCGTCGCCGTGCAGGCGCTTGACGGTCCGCTCGTCAGCGGGTACGGCCTACGATGGGCGGACGGATCGAGCGGGAGGATGCCGGTGGCCCACGAGGTACGGATCGTCTACTGCACGCAGTGCAACTGGCTGCTGCGCGCCGCGTGGGTGGCGCAGGAGCTGCTGTCGACCTTCCAGGACGAGCTCACCGGCGGCGGTGTCACGCTGGAACCGGGCACCGGCGGGATCTTCGAGGTGCACGCCGACGGCGACCGGGTCTGGTCGCGCAAAGACGACGGCGGCTTCCCCGACATCGTGGCGCTCAAGCGCCTGGTGCGCGACCGCATCGCCCCCGGCCGCGTCCTCGGGCACGCCGACCGCGCCGCCCGCTGACGGCCCCGCGCCCGCAGTTCGCGCCGCGCACGCCCGGTTCGCGCCGCCGCAACCGGGGATCCGGCCCGAAACCGGGGGCAGCGGCATCCGTCTCACCGCGTTCCCCCGGTCTCACCGCGCACGCCCGGTCTCGCCGCACATCCCCGGTCTCGCGAGGGCGTCAGTCGACCCGGACGACGATCTTGCCGCGGGTGTGGCCTTCTTCCAGCGAACGGTACGCATCGGCGGCGTCGTCGAGGGTGAACGTCGCGCTGCGCTCGACCAGAGCTCGCCCGCGGCAGCGAGCTCTGCCAGATGCGCCAGCTGCTCCGGATTCGGTCGCACCCACACGTAGTCGCCCCCGAAGTCGGTGCGGGCACGCGGGTCCGCGATCGAGACGACGTGGCCGCCGTCACGCCGCAGCGCGCCGGTCGAGTCGAGCGAATCGCCGCCGGCGAAGTCGAGGATCACGTCGTATCCGTCCGGCACGAGTGCGCGCGCGGCATCCACCAGGCCGTCGCCGTAGGCGACGGGCTCGGCGCCGAGTTCGCGCAGGTAGTCGTGGTTCGCCGGCGATGCGGTGCCGATCACGCGCGCGCCCGCCCGGACCGCGAGCTGGACGGCGAACGACCCGACGCCTCCGGCCGCGCCGTGGATCAGCACCGTGTCGCCCTCGCCGAGGCCGGAGCGCTCGACGCTCTGGAGGGCCGTCAGGCCCGTGAGCGGGATCGCGGCCGCGTCTTCGAACGACAGAGCCTCGGGTTTGCGGGTCGCCGTGCGCACGGGCACCGCGACGTACTCGGCGAGCGTGCCGCCGCGCACGACGTCGGTGCGGGCGTACGCGAGGATGGCGTCGCCTTCCTGGAACTCCGGGGTGTCCAGGCCGGGCTTCTCGACGATGCCCGCCACGTCCCATCCCGGGACGGCGGGAAGCGCGGTGTCGATGAGCCCCTCGAGGTAGCCCTCGCGGATCTTGTAGTCGACCGGATTGATGCCGGCCGCCACGACCCTGACGAGCATGGTGTCGGGTCCGATGTGGGGGGTGTCGATGTCGGTGAGTTCGAAGCGGTCGGCGCCGCCGAACTCGCGGTAGACGAGTGCCTTCATGCGTCGGGCCAACCGGTCGCGTCGGCGACATATTCCTCGCCGGACGCGATGGAGGACCAAGATGGTGCCATGGATGCCGCGCCCTCACTGCTGACCGAGATGCCCGATCCGCAGTTCGTCATGTCGCCCGAGGGTCACCGCATCGCCACCTACACATGGGGGGATCCCGACGCCGAGCCGGTGCTCTGCGTGCACGGCTTCTCGTCGAGCTGCCGCGACAACTGGGTGAGCACCGGGTGGGTGCGCGACCTGACGCGCGCCGGCTTCCGCGTCGTGGGTGTCGACCAGCGGGGGCACGGCGCGAGCGACAAGCCGCACGACCCGCGCGACTACTCGATGGACGCCCTCGTCGGCGACCTTCACATCGTCCTCGACACGTACCTGATCGACGCGGTCCGCTACGCCGGATACTCGCTCGGCGCGCGCGTCGGCTGGCAGTTCGCCGTCGATGCGCCGGGACGCGTGACGAGGGCTGTGCTCGGCGGCATCCCGGACGGACGTCCGCTCGCGCGGCTGCAGCTCGAGCAGGCGCGCGCCTACGCCGACGACGGCACGCCGGTCGAGGATCAGGTCACCCGCAACTACATCACCCTGGCCGAGCGGGTTGCCAGCAACGATCTGCGGGCGCTCGTCGCGCTAGGCGAGGGGATGCGGCAGGGCGACGCCGATCCTGATCCCGAGAATCCGCCGCTGCAGCCGATCCTCTTCGCCACCGGCAGCGAGGACGCCATCCTCGAGCGCTCACGGGGCCTGGCGGCCGCGACCCCGAACGGCACGTTCGTCGAGATCCCCGACCGTCACCACTTCAACACGCCCGGGTCACGCGTCTTGCGCGCCGAGGCCGTGGAGTTCTTCCAGGCCGGCTGACCCTCGAGCTCAAGCCCGAGCCCGAGCCCGAGCCCAAGCCCCGCCGCTCGGCCCCGCGGGGCGCCCGGATCACGTGTTCTCGCCGAGGGCACCCGTCCCATGCGTGCAGGA
Source organism: Microbacterium sp. ARD31 (assembly GCF_031844425.1). Taxonomy (NCBI): domain Bacteria; kingdom Bacillati; phylum Actinomycetota; class Actinomycetes; order Micrococcales; family Microbacteriaceae; genus Microbacterium; species Microbacterium sp. ARD31. The sequence continues at coordinate 113,878 of NZ_JAUZVE010000021.1, read as the reverse complement.
CGTGTCATCTCGGCCACATCACGTGTTCGGGATGCCGGGCCCGGCGCCAGCCCTCAGGGCCCCGCCGCCTCGGCGCCGCACGTCCGGTCGGCGACGCCCTCGAAGGTCGGCACCGCTCGCTCGGCGGCCTCGGACGCTGAGGTCACGGCGCCGTTCTCGGCGATGTCGGCGATCAACCACTCCATCTCGGCGATCTCGCGGCGCTGAGCGGCGCTGATCTCCTGAGCGAGTTCGCACACCCGCACATCGGCGAGCTGAGAGCGCTCGGATCGGGTGATGGCAAGGGAATGGTGGGGGATCATGCCCCGCATGAAGGCGGTCGAATCCACGGTCGCCTGGCTGCGGTCCAAGGCCACCCCGCCGCCGATCATCAAAATGCTGATGACCACGATCGCGATGTTGACCTTCGTGCTCTTGTACATCCCCAGCATCCAGGCGAGCATGATCAGCCCCATCGTGCCGCCCATGGTGAGAGCCATGAACACGCGACTCTGGCTGAACTGCACGTGACCCCACTCCCACGATCCGAGGAACATCGCGGCGTACATCACCACCATGCTCGTCAGGATGGCGGCTGCGAAGCGCAGGTACATCCCGCGCTGTCGATGCTTCTCGTCCGGCTCGGCGCCGTGATGGCTCGGCTGAGACATGTCGGTTCCTCCGTCCACGTTTGCGAAGCCTGGACCGTACCCCGAGCAACGCGGCGCACGCATCGGGGTTGACAGCCCGCCCACGCTCGTCCAGCTGGACGAGCTCCCCTCTGACCTGCCTTTCACGGCCACGACTTAGACTGGAGGCCTCCCGTCTTCTTCCGCAGGAACGCTCGTGACCGCAACGCCTTCTTCTCGCACTTTCGACGTGCGACACGTGCAGTTCGGCCGAGCCCTCTTCGCGGCGATCGCGGCGGTCATGATCACCTTCTCGCCCGATCACTCCGCGCCGGTGGGCCTGGCGGTCTTCGGCGGCTTCGCCGTCGCGACGGGCCTCATCTGGATGCTGTCGCTGTGGCTGGTCTTCCCTGCCGGACGACGGGCGCCGGCACTCCTGCTCGGACTCCTCACGCTGGTCGCGGGCATGCTGAGCGGCATCCCCACCCTCCGCACCGACACCGGCTTCTTCGTCGTCGTCATCGCGTGGGCCCTGCTCTCCGGCCTCGTCGAGGCGCTCGCCGGCTGGCGCGAGCTGCGCGGTCGCACCCGCCCGGCCGACGCCGCGCCTCGTCGCGGTGCGGTCGCTCCGTGGGTGAGCGCCGCCGGTGAGGCGCCGCAGGCGCCGCGTGCCGAGTCGCGCGACGGGGTGACGGTCGGCATCCTCTCGCTCGTCCTGGGCATCGCGCTGCTGTTCGTCCCCGCCGGCTACGCCCTCGACTACACGATCGCCGAGGCCGGCCAGTCGTTCACCCTCACCGGGATCACCATCGCCGTCGGCGTCTTCGGCGGGTACGCCGCCATCGTCGCGGTCTACCTCGCGATCGCCGGCTTCACCCCGCGCGCCGACTCGGGTGACCCGGCCGCCGCGTCCCCGACCGTCGCCGCGCACCCGGATGCCGCGACGGCTACCGCGAGCGAGGGCGTCCGCGCCTCCGCCGACCCGAAGGACACCCCGTGACCGACGACCGCCCCACCCGCCGCGACCTCATGAAGCCCGTGCAGCTGCTCGGGTTCGCCTTCGTCGCCGCCGCGTTCGCGGGCGTCGTCACCCTCGTGTCGATGGGCTTCTTCCAGCAGCGGACGGCTGACGAGGCGCAGAGCGCGCTCGTCCTCGCCCTCGTCGTGGCCGGCATCTCGTTCATCGCCGTCCTGCTGATCATGGCGCTTCTGCTGCTCGCGGTCGATCCCGCGCAGGTCGCGAAGACCGTCGACAAGCCGGTGCTTCTTCCTGACGAGGACGACGAGCCGGATGCCGGAACCCCCGGCATCCGCAAAAGCTGACGCCGGGGGTTCCGAGACTCGCTATCAGACGCCGAAGCCGACGCGGTCCACGCGACGGTGGTAGCGCATGCCGGCCATGCCGCCGAGGACCGCAGCGGCGAGTGTCACGATCGCCGCGCCGATGGCGGTGAGGATGCCGGTGGTGGTGGCCGTCTCGGCGCTCACCGGGATGCGGGGGAAGCCGCCGAGGTTGGCGAGGATGTCCCACTGGCTGCCGCCGAGCGCGGTGATGATGGCGATCACGATCGCGATGACGACCGCCCACAGCCAGACGGCGACACCCTGCTTCGCCCCGCTGAACCGCGCCATGCGACCGGCGACGTAGCCTCCGGCGAAGTAGGCGATGAACAGCACGAGGGCGATCGCGATGGCGCCGATGATCGTGGCGGCGGTGGGGTTGGCCTCGGCCGCGGCGGCCGCGTCGTCGACGGCCTCGGGGTTGCCGAGTCCCAGCGCGCCGCCGATCGCGGCGACCAGGGCGGTGAGGAGGATGGCGGCGCCCATGGCGGTGAGCCACCCGAAGAAGGCGGATCCGAACTTCATCCCGCCGAACTTCTCGCGTTCACGCTGCAGGACATCGTGCTGGACAGCGGCGGCGGTCGCGGCATCCCGGTCGGTGTCGTAGGCCCGGGTCACCGGCTCGTCGTGCGCGCGTCCGTCGCGCAGGTCGCGATCGCGGACGTTGTCGTCGTGGACCCGTCCGTCGCGGGAGTGCTCGTCATGGACGCGCCCGTCACGGACGGGCTCGTTGCGGACGGGTTCGTTGCGCACGGGCTCGTTGTAGTCGGGACGATCGGAGGAGGGCGTGCGGTTGTCGGTCATATCTGGACGCTAGGGGACCGCGGTCGTGCCGCTCACCCCCGTTGCCAGCACGGCGAAGGGGGCGTACCCTGTGGACCCGTCCCCCGGGCAGGCGCGCTCTTCGGCGCGCCGATCTGCCGCCGGGAGCACGTCTCAGCGCCCGCTCCCGACGCACGTCTCAGCGCAGCGTGTCGACCAGCGACCCGGCTACGCCGACGTACCCCGCGGGGGTCAGTGCGAGCAGGCGCCGCTTCGCGTCGTCGCCGATGTCGAGACCCTGCACGAACTCGGCCAACTCGGGCCCTGCGACCCGGCGGCCGCGGGTGAGGTCCTTCAGCAGCGCGTACGGGTCGGTGATGGCCGACCGGCCGGCGGTGATCTCGGCGCGCACCACGGTCTGGATGGCCTCGGCCAGAACTTCCCAGTTGGCGTCGAGATCGGCGTCGAGCACGTGCTGGGCGAGGGAGATCTCCCCGAGGCCGCGCGTGAGGTTGTCCAGGGCCAGCAGCGAGTGCCCGAGCGCCACGCCGATGTTGCGCTGCGTCGTCGAGTCGGTCAGGTCGCGCTGCAGACGCGAGGTCACGAGAGTCTGCGACAGGGTCGCGAGCAGCCCGCCGGCGATCTCGAGGTTGGCCTCGGCGTTCTCGAACCGGATCGGGTTGATCTTGTGGGGCATCGTCGACGACCCGGTGGCCCCGGCGACCGGGATCTGCGAGAAGAACCCGAGCGAGATGTACGTCCAGATGTCGGTGGCGAGGTTGTGGAGGATGCCGCCCGCGTGACGGATGCGGTCGTAGAGCTCGACCTGCCAGTCGTGCGACTCGATCTGCGTGGTCAGCGGATTGAACCCCAGCCCCAGCGACTCGATGAACTCGCGTGAGACGAGCGGCCAGTCCACCGTCGGGTCGGCTGCGAGGTGCGCCGACCAGGTGCCGGTCGCCCCCGAGAACTTGGCCAGGTGATCGGATGCCGCAACCTGCGCCGCGACGCGCTGCAGCCGCCAGGCGAAGACGGCGAGCTCTTTGCCCATCGTCGTCGGGGTGGCCGGCTGCCCGTGGGTGCGCGACAGCATGGGTGCGTCGCGGTGCTTCTCGGCGAGCTTCTTGAGCGTCGCGATGACCTCGCGGAGCTTGGGCAGCCACACGTCGTGCACCGCGCGCTTGACGGTCAGGGCGTAGGCGGTGGAGTTGATGTCCTCGCTCGTGCACGCGAAGTGCGTGAGCTCGGCGATGCCGTCCAGCCCCATCTGCGTCAGACGGTCGCGCACGAGGTACTCGACGGCCTTCACATCGTGGCGGGTGACCGCCTCCTTGGCGGCGAGCCAATCGATCTCGACCTGACCGAAGTCGAGGTACAGCACGCGAAGCTGGTCCTTCTGCGACTCCGACAGCGGGGCCGTGTCGAAGAGGTACCGATCGGTGAGGGCGATCAGCCACTCGACCTCGACCTCGACGCGGGCGCGGTTGAGACCCGCCTCCGAGAGGTGGTCGGCCAGCGGCGAGACCGCCGCGCGGTAGCGGCCGTCGAGCGGGCTGAGGGGCTGCGGGGGGAGAGAGGTCACGGTGCTCCCGTCATGAGGCGCGGTGCGCGCGAGGATGCCGCCGGCATCACATCGCCGGTCGGATCGCGGGTTCGAGCTGCCGGAAGAGCGCCCGGCTCGCGCTCTCGATCATAGCGAGCACCTCGTCGAACATCCCGGGCCCCGCGTAGTAGGGGTCTGGGACGTCGAGGGTGACCGCGCCCGGATCGAACGAGAGCAGGAGCGCGATCTTGTCGGCATCCGATTCGTCGTGGGCCCAGCCGCGGAGGATCCGTTCGTGACTGCGGTCGAGGGCCACCACGAGGTCGTTGCGCGCGAAGTCCTGCTGAGTGAACTGGCGGGCGCGGTGGTGCGCACCGTCGTAGCCGCGCCGCACCAGGGCGTCGAGGGTTCGCTCGTCGGCGCGCTCGCCCACATGCCAGTCGCCCGTGCCGGCGCTGGTGGACGCCACCCGCGCACTCAGTCCCGCGGCATCCGCGACCTCACGGAAGACGACGTCCGCCATGGGGGAGCGGCAGATGTTGCCGGTGCAGACGAACACGACGCGGAAAGGTGCGACGGTGCTCAGGGTCATGAGGACCATTGTGTGCACACCCGGGCCGGGTTTACAGGGGTTTCCGTCGTCGAATCATGGCCGGGACACTCCGGGGCGGGAAAAAGTTCACGAGACTCTCATGTTGGCGCTCTTCTGGCGCGTCGCGGCCCTCGCCTAGCGTGGCCGATGGGGGTCGGTCGGCCTCCGTTCCCACGAGGAGGATCCGTGCACCGTCCTGCCCGAAAGGCCGCTGTCCTCGCGACAGCTGCCGCCCTCGCCGTGACGGCTCTCGTCGCGCCCGCCGCTGCCGCGGCCGAGCCCGTCGAACCGTTCATCAGCGAGTACATCGAAGGATCGTCGAACAACAAGGCGATCGAGATCTACAACCCCACCGCGGCGCCCATCGACCTTGCGGCGGGGGAGTACGCGATCAGGCAGTACTCCAACGGAAGCGCATCGGCGGGCCTCACCCTGAACCTCGCCGGCACCCTCGCCCCCGGCGACGTGTACGTGGTGGCGCACTCGTCGGCGGTCGCCGCGATCCGCGACCAGGCCGACCAGACGACGGGCTCCGGCCTGTTCAACGGCGATGACGCGGTGGCCCTCGTGAAGGGCGGAGCGTTCGTCGACGTGATCGGCCAGATCGGCGTCGACCCCGGCACCGAGTGGGGAAGCGGTCTGACCTCCACCGCCGACAACACCCTTCGTCGCAACGCCGACATCTGCGTCGGCGACCCCGACGGCAGCGACGCGTTCGACCCGGCCGCGCAGTGGCAGGGCTTCGCGACCGACACGTTCGACCGCCTCGGCGCCCACGCGGCCCAGTGCGGCGACATCGTCCCGACCGACCCGACCGTCGTCATCAACGAGTTCTCGGCCTCGACCGCCGGCACCGACGTGGAGTTCATCGAACTCCTCGCCACGGGAGGCGCCGACCTCACCGGCTACGCGGTGCTGCAGCTCGAAGGCGACGCGTCCTCGCCGATAGGCACCCTCGACTCCATCACGACGTTCGGCGCCGCCGACGCCGACGGTCGCGCGACGGCGGACCTCGCGGCGAACACGCTCGAGAACGGCACCATCAGCCTGCTGCTGGTCACCGGCGACCTTCCGACAGTGGGCACCGACCTCGACGCCAACGACGACGGCACCATCGACGAAGGCTTCGGCTTCACCGTCGTCGACGCCATCGCCGTGAACGACGGCGGCGCGGGCGACCTCACCTATGGCGGCACCACTCTCGGCGTGGCCTACGACGGCCGGCCCTTCGCACCGGGTGGCGCCAGCCGCATCCCCGACGGCACCGACACCGACACGACGTCGGACTGGGTGCGCAACGACTTCGACCTGGCCGGCATCCCCGGTTTCACCGGCACCCTCGTCGACGGCGAGGCCGTCAACACCCCCGGCGCCGCGAACACCACCGAGGTCTCGACCGACCCGGGCACGGGCGTCGCGGACTGCGAGGCGACCGTCGTGACGATCGGCTCGGTGCAGGGCCCCGGTGACACGTCGCCCGTCGTCGACACCACCGTCCGCATCGAGGGCGTCGTGACCGGCGACTTCCAGGCCGGCGGCTTCAGCGGCTACTTCGTGCAGGATGCCGGAGACGGCGACCCGGCGACGTCGGACGCGATCTTCGTCTACGCTCCCGGCGGCGACGAGGTCGCCCCGGGCGACGCCGTGCACGTCATCGGCGAGGTCACCGAGTTCGACGGCCTCACCGAGATCGTCGCGGATGATGTCGCGATCTGCGCCGTTGGAGCGGAGCTGCCTGCGGCCACAGAGCTGGTGCTGCCCGTCGCGCCCGAGGACTACGAGCCGCTCGAGGGCATGCGGGTGACGCTGCCCCAGACGCTGTCGATCCTCGAGTACTTCGAGTTCGGCCGCTACGGCACGATCGATGTCGGCCTCGACCGGCAGATGACCCCGACCGCCGTCTTCGAGCCCGGCTCGCCCGAGGCGGACGAGCTCACCGAGCAGAACCTGCTCGAGCGCATCACGATCGACGACGGCCGCAGCGCGCAGAACCCCGACCCGGCGATCCACCCGAACGGCGAGGAGTTCACCCTCGAGAACTCGTTCCGCGGCGGCGACACCGTCACCGACGTCACCGGCATCCTCGACTACCGGTTCGACACGTGGGCGATCCAGCCCACGCAGGGCGCCGACTTCGCCGTCGAGAACCCGCGACCCGAGGTGCCCGACGTCGGCGGGGACGTGACGGTGGCGAGCTTCAACGTGCTCAACTACTTCACGACGCTGACGTCGGAGGACTCCGACGCCCGCGGTGCCGACACGGCCGAGGAGTTCGAGCGTCAGGAGGCGAAGATCGTCGCCGCGATGCGCGAGATCGACGCCGACGTGTTCGGGCTCATCGAGATCGAGAACAACGGCACCGCCGTCGCCACCCTCACCGAGGCCCTCAACGACGCCATCGGCGAGGAGGTCTACGGGTACGTCGACACCGGCCTCGTCGGAACGGACGCGATCACCACAGCGCTGGTCTACAAGACCGCGACGATGGAACCGGTCGGGGACTTCGCCCTGCTCACCGAGGCCGTCGACGAGCGCTGGCTCGACGACAAGAACCGGCCCGCTCTCGCACAGACGTTCGCCGAGGTCGAGTCGGGCGAGACGGTGACCGTCGTGGTCAACCACCTCAAGTCCAAGGGATCATCGTGCTCCGATGTCGGCGACCCCGACACCGGCGACGGCCAGGCCAACTGCGCCGGCGTCCGCACCGACGCCGCCGCCGCGATGGTGGACTGGCTGGCCGGAGACCCCACCGGTCAGGGCGCGGGTCGTGAGCTGATCATCGGCGACCTCAACTCGTACGACAAGGAAGACCCGATCGACGTGCTCGTCGACGCCGGGTACACCGACCTCATCTACGAGTACGAGGGCGAGAACGCCTACTCCTACGTGTTCGACGGGCAGCTCGGCTACCTCGACTACGCGCTGGCGGGCACCGACCTGATCGAGGACGTGACCGGCGCGGCCGTGTGGCGCATCAACGCCGACGAGCCGAGCCTCATCGACTACGACATGTCGTTCAAGCAGGACGCCCAGGACGCGCTGTTCGCGCCCGATCCGTACCGATCGAGCGACCACGACCCGGTTCTGGTGGGCCTCGAGCTGACCGCTCCCGACACGACGGATCCGACGATCACCGCCACGGCTTCGCCCGGCGTGATCTTCCCGCCGAACAACAAGGAGCGACGTGTCACGATCGACATCGACGCGGCGGACGACAGCGGCGAGGTCACCGTCGCCCTGACCGACACCTCGGTGTCGGGGTCGCGGAAGGCCGCGGTGGAGCAGATCGACGACACGACCTTCGAGGTCGTCGCGGCGAACAAGGCGGTGTACACCTTCGAGTACACCGCGACGGACGCCGCGGGCAACACCGCGACCACCACGGTCACGGTCCAGGTCGCACCGCCGGGGCTCCTCGCTCCGCAGTGACCGACTGAGTGCGGGAGGCATCGGCTCCTCCCCAACCCGGGCCGCGGACCTGTCTCGACACAGGTTCGCGGCCCGGGGCCTTTCCACCCCGCCGCGGCGCACACGATGGGTGCATGACCCTCGCGTATTGCTCGTCCACCGCGTCGGCGGCGGCATCCGCTCATGTCGACCTGCAGATCGCGCTCGGCGAGCTCGAGAAGGTGCTCGACCGCCTGCTCGACGCCGTGTCGGGAACGTGGTCGCTCGCCGCCGACACGGACTGGCAGGCGCGTGCGGCCCGCGAGTTCCACGCGCAGGCCGACGTGTGGGCGAACGACGCGGTGGCGCTCACCGGCGTCGGCGACACGGCCCGTCACGAGGCGCGACGGGCGCGCGACCACGCCGGACTCCTCGCCTGGAGCTGCCCGTGACAGAGGGGATCGAACTGCGCGGGGGCGGGGCGATCGCCGTCGACACCGAGACCCTCCGCCGCACCGCAGCTCGATTCGACGCGACGGCGAGCGAGCTCGACGCGGTGTGCGCTCAGCTCGGACCCGTGCAGCTGCTGCTTCTGGAACACCGCGGGCTCGCCTGGGCGGCGGCGGCGGCATCGTCGGCGCTCGGCCTCCGCATCCGCGAAGTGAGCGACACCGCGGCACGGCTGGCCGAACGGCTCCGGGCGGCGGCGGCGATCTACGAGCTGGTCGAGCTGAACGCCCGGCACCAGGCGGCCTTCTTCGCCGGAGACGCGGCCGCGATGGAGCGTATCGACGCGCGGCGTGCGCAGATCATGGCCGCCGACCCCGACGCGATGGAGGCCGCGCGCGGATTCGAGGCCGGCCGCGCGGTCATGTGGCCGGCCCACCTGGTGCGGCAGTCCACTGAATTCGGCCAAGACGTCGGGAGCGTCTTCGGGATGGCCGGAGGCGTCATCGGCGGGGTGGGCGTGGGCGGATTCGTGCTCGGCACGGCGGCGACGGTCGGCATCGGCGGCTGGGGCCGCATCTCGCGCGACGCGCGACTCACCGGTCCGCCGCCACCGGTCGCCCTCGTCGCCGCGCCCGCCGTCGCGGCGACGTCTCCGACCGGCCTTCGCTCGGCGGCCGAACGGATGCCTCAGGGCGGCGATGCGCGGGTCCGGGTGGAGCGGTACACGATGGCCGACGGCTCCCGGCAGTACGCGGTGTACGTCGCCGGCACACGGTCGCCGACGCTCGGCGGCGCGGACCCGTGGGACGCGAAGTCGAACGTGCAGCTGTATCGCGGCGAGCGGTCGGCGTCGTACCAGGCGACCGTCGAGGCGCTCGAGGCGGCGGGTGCCCGCCCCGGCGACGCCGTTCACGCGTTCGGGCACTCGCAGGGCGCGATGATCACGTCGCATCTCGCGCTCGAGGGCGATTACGACGTGCGCACGCTGGTGTCGTACGGGTCACCTGTCGAAGCCGATGTGTCGGCATCGACGCTGAACGTCTCGATCCGTCACACGGACGACCCGGTGAGCGCCCTCGCGGGGGGCGGGCACATGGGTGGTGTGGGCGGTCCGGGCAGCCTGATCGCCGAGCGGGAGTTCCACCCCTCGGCCGACGCGGCCGATCTGCGTGTGCCGGCGCACAGTCTCGCGAGCTACGCCGAGACCGCCGAGCTCGTCGATTCGTCCGCGGACCCGCGCGTCGGCGCGGTGCACGACGTGTTCGACGAACTCGGGCGGGCCGTCGACGTCGACGCGGTGGAGTACGCCGCGACGCGGGGGTAGGTCAGTCCTGCTTCTTGGGACGTAGGAACAGGCCGAAGACCCAGTTGATGAGCGTGATGATGAGGGCGGCCACGACTCCCCACCAGAAGTCCTCAACCCGCAGCCCGAAGCTCCAGAACTCTGTGATCCACCCGGTGAGCCACAGCAGGAAGGCGTTGATGATGAGGCCGATCAGCCCCAGCGTGAGGATGTACAGCGGAAAGGCGAGCACTTTGATCACCGTGCCGATGAGGGTGTTCACCAGCGCGAAGATGAGGGCGACCAGCAGCAGGGTGAGCACCAGCTGCAGGGTGTCGCCGGGCTCGAAGGGGATGACCGAGACCTGGAGCGGATCGATGAGGGTGACGATCCAGATCGCGAACGCGTTCACGACGATGCGGAGAAGGAGTCCCATGTGGGCAGTTTCCCAGCGCCCCGGCCGCCGCGCAATCAGCCGCGCGGAGGGGCCGCGTTGTGAGATCTTCGGCCAGCGGGGGTCGGGACCGGGCTCGTAGACTCGGCTCGTGACCGCGCAACCCGGCCCCGTGCCCCCTGACCGTCCGGCATCCGGCATCCCCGTGCGGGTCCGTCCCGAGATCGCCGCGCTCCCGCCCTACAAACAGGGCCGTCAGGCCGGCGCCGAGGCGTTCAAGCTCTCGAGCAACGAGAACCCGTTCGAACCGCTGCCCGGTGTCGTCGAGGCCGTCGCCGCGGCATCCGCGTTCAATCGCTACCCCGACGCCACCGCCGGTCGCCTGCGGGCGCGCCTGGCCGAGCGGTTCGGGGTGACGGACGAGGGCGTGCACGTCGGAGCAGGAAGCGTCTCGATCCTCGCCCAGCTCGTACAGGCGACCTGTTCTCCGGGCGACGAGGTGATCTTCGCGTGGCGCTCGTTCGAGGCGTACCCATGGCTGGCCGTGCTGGCCGGGGCGAAGCCGGTGATGGTGCCTCTGGCCGAGGGGGCGCGTCACGACCTCGACGCCATGGCCGACGCGGTCACCGATCGCACCCGCGCGATCATCGTCTGCACCCCGAACAACCCCACCGGTCCCATCGTCACGCAGGCGGAGTTCGACGCGTTCGTCGAGCGCGTCCCGGGCGACGTGCTCGTGATCCTCGACGAGGCCTACGCCGAGTTCGTGACCGACGCCACCGCGGTGAACGGCCTTCGCGAGCCGGGCGGGCCCCCGCGCGCGAACGTCGTGGTGCTGCGCACCTTCTCCAAGGCGTTCGGGCTCGCAGGTCTGCGGGTCGGCTACGCGGTCGGGCACCCCCGTGTGCTGGATGCCGCCCGCAGCACGAGCATCCCGCTGTCGGTGACCGGGCAGGCCGAGACGGCGGCTTTGGCGAGCCTGGACGCGGAGTCCGAGCTGCTGGGGCGCGTGGCCGTCGTCGCGGAGCGACGCGATCGCCTGGCGGCGGGCCTCCGCGACATCGGGTGGGCCGTGCCCGAGGCGCAGGGGAATTTCGTGTGGCTCCCCACGGCCGGCGACACCGTGGAGGTCGCGCAGGCGTTCGACGAGGCGGGCCTGATCGTGCGCGCGTTCGCCGGTGACGGCATCCGGATCTCGGTCGGTGAGGAGGAGGCTGTCGACAAGGTCCTACGAATCGCGGCATCCGTTGTGAGCGACCTCCCAGAGGCCCATCGGGCGAGGGGCTAGCGTGGAACGGTGACCCCGCCTGAGATCTCGGCCCCCGCCGACGCAGCGGCACCCTCGGACGACCCGCGCCTCGTGCGCGTGCTCGCCGCGGACGGCTCGTTCGCCCCGTCCGCCGCCGCCGAGCCCTACCTGTCGGTCATCGACGGGCTCGCCGACGCCGAGCTCGAGGGCCTGTACCGCGACATGGTGATCATCCGCGCCTTCGACCGCCAGGCCACGAACCTCCAGCGGCAGGGGCAGCTGGCCCTGTGGCCGCCGAGCCTCGGGCAGGAGGCCGCGCAGGTCGGCTCCGCCCGGGCCGCGCGCACGCAGGACCACCTCTTCCCCTCTTACCGCGAGCACGTCGTGACGCGCATCCGGGGTGTCGACGGCATCGACATCATCCGGCTCATGCGCGGCCTCACTCACGGCGGCTGGAACCCGTTCGACCCGAAGAACGGCAACACGCACCCGTACACGCTGGTCCTCGGCGCGCAGACCCTCCATGCGACCGGATTCGGCATGGGGCTGGTGTTCGACGGACGCTGCGGCACCGGCGATCCCGAGCGGGACGAAGCCGTCATCGTGTACTACGGCGACGGGGCGTCCAGCCAGGGAGACGTCCACGAGGCGATGGTCTTCGCCGCCAGCTACAACACCCCCGAGGTGTTCTTCCTGCAGAACAACCAGTGGGCGATCTCGGTGCCCGTCGCCACGCAGTCGCGCTCGCCGCTGTACCGGCGCGGCGACGGCTACGGCATGCCCAGCATCCCCCTCGACGGAAACGACGTGCTCGCCAGCTACGCCGTCACCCGCGTGGCGCTCGACGAGGCCCGCGGTGGTGCCGGCCCCCGCGCGATCGAGGCCATGACCTACCGCATGGGGGCGCACACGACCAGCGACGACCCGACGAAGTACCGCACCTCGGACGAAGAGGAGAGCTGGGCCGGCCGCGACCCGATCGCGCGCATGGCGGCGTACCTGCGGGGGCGCGGCGCGAGCGATGCGTTCTTCGCAGGGGTGGATGCCGATGCCGACGCCGTGGCGGACGATGTGCGCGTGCGCACGACCGAACTCGGCGGACTCGACCGCGACGTGATCTTCGAGAACGTCTACTCCGAGCCGCACCCGCGCGTCGACGAGCAGCGGGCGTGGCTCGCCTCGTACGAGGCGTCCTTCGACGAGGGGAGCGCCTCGTGAGCGACGTCACGACGATGCCGCTGAGCCGTGCGATCAACGCGGGCCTGCGTGCCGCCCTCGCCGACAGCGACCGCGTCCTGCTCATGGGCGAGGACATCGGGCGCCTGGGTGGCGTGTTCCGCGTCACCGAGGGGCTGCAGGCGGAGTTCGGCGAGCGACGCGTCCTCGACACGCCCCTTGCAGAGTCCGGCATCGTCGGCACCGCGATCGGGCTGGCCATGACCGGCTTCCGGCCGGTCGTCGAGATCCAGTTCGACGGGTTCGTCTTCCCCGCTTTCGACCAGATCACGTCGCAGCTGGCCAAGATCACGTACCGGCACGAGGGCGCCCTGCAGATGCCTGTCGTCATCCGCATCCCCTACGGCGGTCACATCGGGGCGGTCGAGCATCACCAGGAGAGCCCCGAGGCGTACTTCACGCACACCCCGGGCCTGCGGGTGGTGAGCCCGTCCACTCCGAACGACGGGTACTGGATGATCCAGCACGCCATCGCCTCGCCCGACCCGGTGATCTTCCTCGAGCCCAAGAGCAAGTACTGGTTCAAGGGCGAGGTCGACACCGCCGCGCCGGCGCTGGCGCTGCACGCCAGTCGCGTCGTGCGCCGCGGCACCGACGTGACCCTCGTCGGCCACGGCGCGATGGTGCACACGCTGCTGCAGGCGGCCGCCGTCGCCGAGGGCGAGGGCACGTCGTGCGAGGTCATCGACCTGCGGTCGCTCTCGCCGGTCGACTACGGCCCGATCCTCGACTCCGTCCGGCGCACCGGCCGCATGGTCTACGCGCAGGAGGCGCCCGGATTCACCTCGCTGGGCAGCGAGATCTCGGCCACGGTCATGGAGCAGGCGTTCTACGCGCTCGAGGCGCCGGTGCTGCGCGTATCGGGCTTCGACACCCCGTTCCCGCCCGCGAAGCTCGAGGGCACCTACCTGCCGGACGCCGACCGGGTCCTCGAAGCCGTCGATCGAGCGCTCGCCTACTGAACCCGTCACCGGATGCGCCACCGATCCCGCAGAGCGATCCCGCAGAGGAGATCTTCATGAGCACGCAGACCTTCGTCCTCCCCGATGTCGGCGAGGGCCTCACCGAGGCCGAGATCGTGTCGTGGCGGGTCGCGCCCGGCGACACGGTGGCCGTCAACGACGTGCTCGTCGAGATCGAGACGGCCAAGTCGCTCGTCGAGCTGCCGTCTCCCTTCGCCGGCACGGTGGGCGAGCTGGTGGCGGCCGAAGGTCAGACGGTGAACGTCGGCGCACCGATCATCACGATCGAATCGGCACCGGATGCCGCGGCCCAGCCCGCGACGATCGGTCAGAGCGAGCATGGTGAACCCGCCGAGCCCGCCACGCCCGAGGGCGACGGGGCGGTGCTGGTCGGCTACGGGACCGGCGGACACGTCCAGTCCCGCCGCCGCAAGCCGGCTCCGAGCGCCACCGAGCGCGTCGCATCCTCGGTCGGGGTGATCGCGAAGCCCCCCATCCGCAAGCTCGCGCGCGACCTCGGCGTCGACCTGGCCGCGGTGTCGCCCACCGGCCCCGCAGGAGAGGTGCTGCGCGCGGACGTCCTCGGCCACGCCTCGCAGGCCAGCGTGTTCCGCAACATCCAGACACCCGAGTGGGGGGACGTCCGCGAGGAGTCCATCCCGGTCGGGGCGCCGTCGTCGCGGGGAGGCGCCCCCGCGGCGCCCGCCGCCCCACAGCCGTCCGCCGCGGCATCCGTCTCGTCGGGTCCGCCGGCGTCCGCCGACTCCGACCGTGAGGAGACGATCGCGGTCAAGGGCGTGCGCAAGGCCACGTCGTCCGCGATGGTGCAGTCCGCCTACACCGCCCCGCACGTGTCGGTGTGGACCGACGTCGACGCCACGCGCACGATGGAGCTCGTCAAGCGGCTGAAGGCGTCGCCCGACTTCGCAGACGTCAAGGTCTCGCCGCTGCTCATCATGGCCCGCGCGGTCATCTGGGCGGCGCGGCGCACCCCGATGGTGAACGCCGCGTGGGTCGAGAGCGAGGCCGGCGCCGAGATCCGCGTGCGCCGTTACGTCAACCTCGGGATCGCGGCGGCGACCCCGCGCGGCCTTCTCGTCCCGAACATCAAGGACGCCCAGGACCTGTCGATGCGCGACCTCGCTCGCGCGCTCGAGCGCCTCACCCTGACCGCGCGCGAGGGCAAGACCTCGCCGGCCGATCAGCAGAACGGCACGATCACCATCACCAACATCGGCGTGTTCGGCATGGACGCCGGAACCCCGATCATCAACCCCGGAGAGTCGGGCATCGTCGCACTCGGCACCATCCGTCAGAAGCCGTGGGTGGTCGACGGCGAGGTGCGCCCGCGCTGGGTGACGACGGTCGCGGGATCGTTCGACCACCGCGTCATCGACGGTGACGGCATGTCGCGCTTCATCGCCGACGTCGCGTCGATCCTCGAGGAGCCCGCGCTGCTGCTCGACTGAACCACCCCCTTTGGTTTGAGAACGATTATCAATACCGCTATTCTGGGCGCATGCCCGCACGTCATCGCGTCTCGACGATCCTCGGCTTGACCGCCGCCGCCTCCCTCGCTCTCGCCGGATGCGCCTCCGGCACGGGCCCCGCGAGCGGGGACGCCGCAGACGGTGCGATCGCGGTCGTGGCGTCGACGAACGTGTACGGCCAGCTCGCCGAGGAGGTCGGGGGCGACCTGGTCGAGGTCACCTCGATCGTCGACTCCGCCTCGCAGGACCCGCACTCGTTCGAGCCCAGCGCCCGCGACCAGCTGACCGTCGCCGACGCGCAGCTCGTCATCGAGAACGGCGGCGGGTACGACGCCTTCATCGACGCCCTCCTGGAGTCCAGCGGCAGCGACGCCCATGTCATCACGGCGGTGGAGTTCTCGCACTCGTGGCCCGAGAACGCCGGCCACGAGGACGAGCACGCCGAGGACGAGCACGCCGAGGACGAGCACGCCGAGGAAGAGCACGCTGAGGAAGCGCACGCGGACCACGGCCACGTCGAGGGCTTCAATGAGCATGTCTGGTACGACCCCCACACCATGGGCTATGTCGTCGAGGAGATCGCGGCCGAGCTCGCAGAGCTGAGCCCCGACGACGCCGAGACGTTCAGCGCCAACGCCGACGCACTCCTCGCTGAGATCGAGGGACTCGAGTCCGAGCTCGCCCAGCTCGAGTCCTCCGTCGGCGGCGCCCAGGTCTTCGTGACCGAGCCCGTGTCGGTGTACCTCGCCGCAGCGGCCGGTCTCGACATCGTCACGCCGGATGCGTTCAGCGAGGCCGTCGAGGAGGGGCAGGACGTTCCCCCCGCGACGCTGCTCGAGGCGCTCACCCTGCTGCGCGACGGCGAAGTGGACGTGGTGATCGCCAACGCGCAGACCGGTGGCGCCGAGACCACGCAGGTGCTCGACGAAGCCGAAACCGCATCCATCCCGGTCGTCGAGTTCGCAGAGACCCTTCCCGAGGGCCAGACTTACATCTCGTGGATGCAGGAGAACATCGCAGCGCTCGGCGAAGCGCTCGAGGCGTGACGGACGCCGCTCCCCTCGAGATCCGCGGGGCGGGACTCCACCGCGAGGACCGCGAACTCTGGAGCGGGCTCGACCTGACCGTCGAGCCCGGCGAGCTCATCGCCGTTCTGGGGCCCAGCGGCTCCGGCAAGACGACCCTGCTGCGCGCCATCCTCGGCCTCGAGCAGCTGAGCACGGGAACCATCACCGCCCTCGGCGAGCCCGTGCACCGCAAGGGCAATCGCCGGATCGGCTACATCCCCCAGCAGCGTCCGCTGCCGCGCGAGACCGCTCTGCGCGGTCGCGATCTCGTGCGCCTGGGCGTCGACGGCCACCGCTTCGGACCGCCGCTCCCGCGTCGAGGCGACGCCCGCCGGGTCGATGAGCTCATCGCCGCGGTCGGCGCGCAGGACTTCGCCGATCGGCCGGTCGGCCTGCTGTCCGGCGGCGAGCAGCAGCGCCTCCGCGTGGGGCAGGCCCTGGCCGACGACCCGCGTCTGCTGCTGTGCGACGAACCGCTCACGAGCCTCGACCTCGCCAACCAGCGCGCCGTCGTGAACCTCATCGACCGCCATCGCAAGAACACCGGAGCGGCCGTCCTGCTCGTCACCCACGACATCAACCCCGTCCTCGGCAAGGTCGACCGCATCCTCTACCTCGCCGGCGGACGGTTCACCCTCGGCAAGCCCAAGGACGTCCTCACCTCGCAGGTGCTCACCGACCTGTACGGCGCTCCGGTCTTCGTGCTGCGCGCCGGCGACCGCCTGGTCGTCGTGGGCGCCCCCGACGCCGAGGCCTCCCACCATCACCACGAGGGACACCTGTGAACTGGGACGAGATCGGCGACGCCATGTTCGGGGGCCTCCCCGTCTACGGCGAGATCCTCGCGCTCGTGTCGAATTCGGTGTGGGCGGGCGCGGTCCTCGGCCTCGTCGGCGGACTGATCGGCGTGTTCGTCATCCAGCGGGACATGGCCTTCGCGGTGCACGGCATCAGCGAGCTGTCGTTCGCCGGCGCCGCGGCCGCGCTGCTGATCGGCTTCGATGTCGTCACCGGCTCCATCGTCGGATCCCTCGTCGCTGCCGCCCTCATCGGCTGGTTCGGGGCGAGGGCCCGCGAGCGCAATTCGATCATCGGCGTGCTCATGCCCTTCGGTCTGGGCCTCGGCATCCTCTTCCTGTCGCTCTACGACGGCCGCAGCGCCAACCGCTTCAGCCTGCTCACCGGGCAGATCGTCTCGGTGCAGAGCGGACAGCTCGGCTGGCTGATCGGCATCGGCGCTGTCGTTCTGCTCGGGCTGGTGCTCGTGTGGCGGCCCCTGCGCTTCGACTCGCTCGACCCCCAGGCCGCGGCCGCCCGCGGCGTCCCCACGACCGCGGTCTCGCTGACGTTCATGCTGCTGCTGGGGCTCATCGTCGCCGTCGCCGTCCACATCATCGGCGCGCTTCTGGTGATGGCCCTGCTCGTCACGCCCGCCGCAGCGGCGATGCGCGTCGCGTCGGGCCCGGTGTCGGTTCCCGTGCTGTCCGCCCTGTTCGGCTTCGTTTCGGCGGTGGGGGGCATCCTGCTCGCGATCGCCGGCACGCTCCCGGTCAGCCCGTACATCACGACGATCTCGTTCGCGATCTACCTCGTCTGCCGCGCGGTGGGCTCGCGTCGCGGCCGGTACGCGCGCGCCTCCGAGAACGCGTGAGCACCACCTCGCTCCCAGGAACCTGATCAGGACGCGCCGGTAGACTCCCCGCCATGGCTCAGCGCAACACCTGGCAGCGCGAACGCGTGCGCGAAGCGCTCGCCGGCGCGCCCGGGTTCGTCAGCGCCCAGGCTCTGCACGCGACACTGCGCGACGAGAACACCGGCATCGGACTCGCCACCGTCTACCGCGCACTCGCCGGACTCGCCGCACAGGGCGACGCCGACTCTCTGCAGAGCCCCGAGGGCGAATCGCTCTACCGCGCGTGCACCAGCACCGGCCACCATCACCATCTGATCTGCCGCTCCTGCGGGCTCACCGTCGAGATCGCCGCGACCGACGTCGAAGAGTGGGCGCAGCGCACCGCCGCGACCCACGGCTTCCGCGACGCCGAGCACATCGTCGACATCTTCGGGCTGTGCGCCGCGTGCTCCCAGGCACCCGTGACCGACGCGGCCGAGAAGCGTGACGCGGACTGACCCGCCCCGCACCGCGCGCCTGGATCCGACTCCGACGGCGCGCGCGTTCGCCGCACTGGGCATCGGTGCGGCGGTCATCGCCGTGCTGTTCGTGCTCGACGCGTTCGCTCCGGCACTGTTTCCAGCGCCCCTGTCGACCCGCACGCAGGACGGCCTCACCCTCGCCATCAGCGTGCTCATCGAGTCGCTGCCCTTCGTGGCGCTCGGCGTGGTGCTGTCGATCGTCGTGCAGGTGTGGGTTCCTCCGGGCGTCATCGAGAGATGGATGCCGCGCCGGGCGTGGGCGCGCCGCGCGGTCCTCTCGCTTCTGGGCATGTTCATCCCGGTCTGCGAGTGCGGCAACGTGCCGTTCGCCCGCGGCCTCCTGATGCGCGGGTTCACCGTCTCCGAGACCCTGTCGTTCCTCATCGCGGCGCCCATCGTCAACCCCATCGTCATCATCACCACCCACCAGGCGTTCGGCTTCGACGACGGCATCCTGGTGGTGCGCCTCATCGGCGGGTACCTGATCGCCAACCTCATCGGGTGGCTGTACAGCCGGCATCCCTCGCCCGACGCCCTGCTCACCGACCGCTTCCGTGACACGTGCGCACTCGTCACCCACGAGCCGGGCAGCCGCTGGCGGCGCACCCTCGCCCAGTTCGTCGTCGAGCTGCGCGCGGTCATGCCGGCCCTCGTCATCGGCTCGGCGATCGCAGGTGCGGTCCAGGTGCTCGTGCCGCGCGAGGCGCTCCTGGCGATCGGCTCGAACCCCGCCCTGTCGATCGTGGCGATGATCGCGCTGGCGATGGTGGTGTCGATCTGCTCGAACGTCGACTCGTTCTTCGCGCTGTCGTTCGCATCGACCTTCACGCCGGGCTCGATCGTGGCGTTCCTGCTGGTCGGGCCGCTCGTCGACGTGAAGATGCTCGCGCTGCTGCGGACGACCTTCACGACGCGCACGCTTGCGGGCATCGTCGTCGTGGTCGTCCTCGCCGCATTCGCGATCGGGACGGGGGTGAACCTCGTTGTCTAGGCGTCACGCGCTCGCCACCCGCTGGCTCGGAGTGGGGCTGTCGACAGTCATGGCGGTCGTCACGATCTCGCTCGCGCTCACCGGTCGTCTCGGTCTCTACATCAACCCGGACTCGACCTGGTTCGCCATCTCGATGTCGGTCCTCGTCGTCGTCGGCGCGGTCGCGTCGTTCGCGCTGCCGCTCGGCGCCGAAGAAGACCACGGGCACGACCACGGCACGCCCGCCTCGCATGACGACTCGCCGGGCGAGGCCCACGGACACACGTACCCGACGACGAAGCTCGGCACCGTCGCCACGGTCACCGGCGGCGCCCTCGCGTCGGGTGTCGTGCTGCTGACCCTGCTGCTGCCGCCGGCATCGCTGTCGGCCGAGCTCGCGATCTCACGCGACGTCGGCGCACCGCCGCTGTTCGCCGGATCGGATGCCGTCACACTGGCCTCCACCGGCGACACGGCGTCGTTCGGGGTCGGGGAGTGGTCGGCGGTGTTCGCCACCTCGACGAATCCCGAGGCGTTCGACGGCGAGACGGTCGAGCTCACCGGCTTCGTCACGCCCGGTGAGGACGGCGACTTCGACCTCAGCCGCCTGGTGATCACCCACTGCGTCATCGACGCCCAGTCGGCGAGCGTGCCGGTGAGCGCCGACGACGTGCCCTCGACCGGTCAATGGGTCACGGTGACCGGAACCGTCCGGTCGACCTCCGACGGCCGGCTCACGATCGACGCGACGGAGCTTGCGGTGATCGACGAGCCCGAGGACCCGTATGAGTACTGACGGCTCGACCCGGCGCGCTCAGACACGGAGCCGCCGCGGACGCGCCTTCGCCGCGAGCTTCGGCCTCGTGGTCGGTGTGCTCGCGGTGCTCAGCCTCATCGGCGCGGTGATCACGGTGATCCAGGGGCCGCGGGTCTCGAGCGTGCAGGTCGATGCCGAGGCGGCGGTCGCGGCATCCGGTTCGCGTCTCATCTTCACGACGTCGCAGTCGCTCGCCGAGGTCGACCCTGCGCAGGTCACGGTCGAGCCCGCGACGCCGTTCGCCGTCGACACCTCGGGTCGCAGCGTCGGCATCCGCTTCACCCTTCCGCTGTGGGACGAGACCGAGTACACGGTGCGCATCGACGGTGTCACCGGGGTGGGCGGGGGTCCGGACGCGTCGCTCGAGCACACGTTCCGCACGCCGGCCACGCAGACGCACCTGCTCCAGCGGGGCGCGGATGAGGACGTCGTGTTCTCGACCGATCTCGGCGGTGAGAACGGGGTGCCGGTGTTCCGGCATCCGCACATCGAGGACTTCCGCACGACGGCGGGTCATCTGATCGTGTCGGTGCGCACCGACGACGACCGGGCGGCACTGATCGTCACCGATCTGGACGGCGGGAACGCTCGCGATGTGGAGCTCCCGGGCGACGGCTTCGTCTCGGCGCTGCAATCGGCCGACCGCGGCGAGCTCGTCGGCTTCGTGTTCTCGGACGCCGATCTCGGTGCCGACGGCGGACGCGAGAGCGAGCTGTTCACGGTCTCGCTCGCGGACGACGCGCTCGAGCCGCGGGCCGTGGCTCCGTCGGGCGCCGACCCGCGTGTGGCGGAGTGGCGGTTCGTGCCCGACACCGACAGCATCCTGCTGCTGTCGTTCGACGGATCGCTGCTGCTCACCGGGTCCGAGGGTGAGAACGCGACGTCGCTGGGGAACGCGCTGTCGATCCAGGGCATCGCGCGCGGCTCGTCGGTCGCGGTCGTCGAGCGGCTCGAGAGTCTCGTGGCGATCGATCTCACGGATGCCGGTGAGGAACCCGTCGTCGACGCCGAGCCGTCCCTCGGTCCCCTCGACTCCCTCACGCCGCTGCCGGACGGCGGGACCATCCGCTCCGCCGCCGTGCTCGAGGACGACGTCCCGACCGGCGAGACCGCGATCGCGGTGGTGGCCCCCGACGGTGCTTCCGAGGTTGTGTACCAGGCGGCATCCACCGAAGCGGTGCTGCAGACGTGCGTCTCGCCCAGCGCGCGGTATCTGAGCGTCCTCGTCGCCCCGGATGTCGTGGACAACCGCTACGACACGTACCTGCTGCCGCTGCCCGAGCGGCTCGAGACCCGCGTGCTCGACCTCACGACGGGCGATGAGGTCGTCGCCCTCGCCGGCTCTTCGATCTCGTGGTGCCAGACCCCGCCCCAGTAGGCGGGACCCGATCGGCGGCGAAGACTATCGCCGCGGAGTTCTAGACTGCTCGCCATGTCTGCGCCGCCTCTTGTGCCCGCGACGCGGGAGCAGCTGAGCGCGCTTCCGCTCGAGGTCGCACCACGACTGCTGGGCGCGCACCTGTCGACCGTCGTCGACGGCGAGCACGTCACCGTGCGGCTCACCGAGGTCGAGGCATATCACGGGCGCGGCACCGGCGAGGTGCCCGACCCCGGGTCGCACGCGCGGATGGGACCCACAGCCCGCAACGCCACGATGTGGGGCGAGCCGGGCCATCTCTACGTGTACCTGAGTCACGGCATCCATTCGTGCGTGAACGTCGTATGCGGGCCCGACGGGGTGGCCGGCGGTGTGCTGCTGCGCGGGGGCGAGATCGTCGAGGGCCGGGATGCCGCCTTCCGGCGTCGCCCGGCGGCGCGGCGTCCGATCGACCTCGCCCGGGGTCCAGGTCGCCTCGGCGACGCGGTCGGCCTGCGGCATCCGATCCACGACGGCATCGACGCCGTCACCGGGGAGGAGCGCGCAGGCGCCGTCGCGCGCCTTCACCTTCGGCGGGAGCCGCTGGAGCGCGTCGCGACAGGACCTCGGGTCGGGGTCGCCGGTGTGGCCGGCGGCGAGACGTTCCCGTGGCGGTTCTGGATCCCGGACGAGCCGACCGTGTCGGTGTTCCGCTGGGGGCGGGGCGCAGGGCCGTCGGGGGCAGGCGGCGCAGGGGGCGGGGCAGCTCCCGTGCTAGACTGACTCTTTGTCTGCGCGCACTCCAGCACGCAGTTCGCGTTTCGTCTCTCTTCGTTCGCTCCACGACCGGTGTTCCGGGCGTGGGTGACGTGTGCGACGAGATGCAGACAAGGGATCTTGGGTGGGGCCGTCCGGCTCCACGGTACTAGGGAGAAATCACTATGGCAGCAGTGTGCCAGGTGACTGGAGCAGTTCCCGGCTTCGGTCACAACATCTCGCACTCGCACCGCCGGACGAAGCGTCGCTTCGACCCGAACGTGCAGAAGAAGACCTACTTCGTTCCTTCGCTCGGTCGCAAGATCACGCTGAACGTGTCGGCCAAGGGCATCAAGGTCATTGACGTCCGCGGCATCGAGTCGGTCGTGAAGGACCTGATCGCGAAGGGTGTGAAGCTCTGATGGCCAAGAAGGCTCAGGACGTCCGTCCGATCATCAAGCTGCGTTCGACCGCCGGCACGGGGTACACCTACGTGACGCGCAAGAACCGCCGCAACAACCCCGACCGCATCGTGCTGAAGAAGTACGACCCGGTCATCCGCAAGCACGTCGAATTCCGAGAGGAGCGCTGATCCATGGCCAAGAAGAGCAAGATCGCGCGCAACCAGCAGCGCCAGGAGGTCGTCGACCGCTACGCCGCCAAGCGCGCAGAGCTGAAGAAGGCGCTCGTTTCGCCGACGTCGACCGACGAGGAGCGCGAAGCCGCTCGCCTCGGTCTGCAGAAGCTTCCCAAGAACGCGTCGCCGGTTCGCCTGCGCTCGCGCGACGTCATCGACGGCCGCCCCCGCGGTGTCCTCACGAAGTTCGGCATCTCGCGTGTCCGCTTCCGTGACATGGCGCACCGCGGCGAGCTGCCCGGCGTGACCAAGTCGAGCTGGTAAGCCAGCACGCATACGGCACGGGCGAGCTGGTAAGCCAGCACGTTTCGCTTGAAGGCCCGGAGTTCCTCGGAACTCCGGGCCTTTCGCATTGTCAACCACCGGGTCCACGCCCCCGCGACGGGTGAGGATAGGCGCATGCCGCTCGACCCGTTCTTCTCGGAGCGCCTGCGCGTGCACCGCCGCTACCTGTTCGACCAGGCGCTCGGCACCGTCCGCTCGCGCGTGCGCAGCCTTCTCGACCCGCTTCGCCTGCCCTGGTCGGCCGCGTCCGCGCCTTCCGGGCAGGGGTCCGCATCACGGCAGCCGCACGCGGCTCCGACGGGCACCGCGGCAGGCGCGGCTCCGGCGGGCACCGCGGCAGGCGCACGTGCGGCCGGGCCGGGGCCGCGCGCACGAGCTCGGGCGAAGCACCGGAGGGCGGCGCTGGCGTGGGATCGCACCGAGCTTCGGACGGTCGGGACGCCGGGCCCCGGCATCCGGACCACCGAGCACGAGGTCGACGTGCCCGGCTATCCGGCCGTGCGCGTGCGCATCTACCACCCCGACGCCGATGGGCCGGTTCCGGGGGTGCTGGCGTTCTTCGGCGGAGCGTTCCGCATCGGGGGCATCGACTACCCGACCACGGATGCCGCATTCCGGCGTCGCGCCGCGGACGCGGGAGTCGCGATGGTGGCCGTGGACTACGCCCTGGCACCTGAGCACCGCTACCCCACGCAGGTGGAGCAGGCGCACGCGGCGCTGGAGTGGCTGTTCGACAACGCCGACGCGCTCGGGGTGGACGCCGGGCGCATTGCCGTGGCGGGTACGTCGGCGGGCGCGAACGTCGCCGCCGCGCTCACGCTGCTCAACCGCGATCGCGGGCGTCGTCCGCTGCGACTGCAGGTGCTCGAGGTGCCGGTGGTCGACCTGACCGGGCGCATGCTCGATCTGCGCGCGACGCGTGCCCTCGGGGTGCCGAACGTTCTCGCCCGGCGCGAGCTGCGCTCGGTTGCGCGCACGTACCTGCCCCGGGCCGAGCTCGCTCGCGAGCCGTACGCGTCGCCGCTGCGCGCCACCTCGCACGCCGACCTGCCGCCGGCGGTGATCCTCACGGCCGAATACGACCCCCTGCGCGGTGACGGCGACGCCTATGGTGCGGCGCTGCGCACGGCCGGCGTCGACGCCTCGGTCGTGCGCTACCAGGGGGTGACCCACGACACCCCGGTCTTCACCGGCGCGCTGCCCGCCGCCCGCCGTTGGCACGACGATGTCGTCTCAGCGCTGCGGCGCCTGCACACCTGACGAGCGCGCCGTCTCGCGGTGACGCGTGCGCACGCGCCCCGAGACCTACCCCCCTGGCACCCAACCGGGGACGCGTGCGCACGCGCCCCGAAACCTACCCCCCTGGCACCCCGGCGGGGACGCGTGCGCACGCGCCCCCCATCGACGATTCAGTCGTCGGCGGAGTGCCCGTGGCTGCTCGCGACGTGGTCGAGCACCTCGGCCGGCGACTCGCCCCGCACATGCGGATACTGGGCGCGCAGGACGCGCACGAGTTCGTCGATGACGCGCTCGAGGACCATGCCGGCCGTCCTCAGCTCGGGCGAGTGCGACGCGAGGGCGGCGTCGCGCAGATCGATCGTGAACGCCAGGGCGCGGGCCGCCGAGAGGCGGGCGTCCCGTTCGGCGAAGTAGAAGATCTCGGTGTTCTGCACGAGGTCCGCGGTCACGGCGGCCAGCGACTGGGTCACCGACCGGACCGTGGCCACGGCGTCCGCCGAGCCGAGCCGGTCGAGCTCGGTGGTCACTCCGGCTTCGTGCATCGCCGTCAGCTCGATCGCGAAGGCGCGGCGACGGGCGAGCGCCGGGTACAGCTGCATGAACCACGACACCGACGCGGACAGCAGCGCGAACCCGGTGAGCGCTTCCAGTGGCGAGAGCGCGCGGATCCACGGCTCGGCCGGGATCACATCGCCCAGGCCCAAGGTGGTCAGGGCCACCATCGAGAAGGTGAGCGCTTCGACGAACGGCGCGTAACGCTCGGGATCCACGCCGGAGTACGAGAACCCCTCGGGCACGTGCGGCAGGTACAGGAGCGCCCAGCCGACGGTGAGCAGTCCCAGCCACAGCCCGATCGTTGCGAGCACGGTGAGTGCCCCGCTGGAGACCAGCGACCGGCGGCGACGCCGCGCCAGAGCCCACCCGAAGCGGAAGACGAAATGCGTCAGGCGACCGGTGGCGCTCGGGCGCAGGAGCGTCTGGAACACGTCGTTCAGGGCGATCAGGATGAGCGCCGTGCCGACGACGGTGCTCGCGATGACCATGGCCTCAGCGTACGGCCGCGCCTCACCTCACGTGTCCCTTTGGCCACTCCAGACCCCGACACGCCGGGGCGAAAGGCCGTAAACAGGTCAAAATCCGCGAATTTCCGCGGTTTCTGGCTATAGTCGAGGCGGTCGATCCGACCAGCCGGAGGGCATGCGCCGTCCGGTCCGAGCAATGAAGAAGGCGGCGGATCCCGCGCCTTTGGAGGACATACCTATGGCCGACAAGTCCATCACCAAGACCGAACTCGTCGCGAGCATCGCCAGCGCGACGGGCCAGAGCCAGTCCGCTGTCTCGGGCGTGCTCGACTCCCTCTTCTCCACCGTGTCCGACGCGGTCGCCAAGGGCAACAAGGTCTCGATCCCGGGCTGGATCGCGTTCGAGCAGGTCGACACGTCGGCTCGCACCGGCCGCAACCCGCAGACCGGTGAAGAGATCAAGATCCCGGCCGGCAAGCGCGTCAAGGTGACCGCCGGCTCGAAGCTCAAGGCTGCCGTCAAGTAAGACGCCCCACGCCTCGCCAGAAGGGGGATGCCGCACCGCGCGGCATCCCCCTTCTGTTGCGCGATTAGGCTTGCAGGGTGAACCCGACCGCCCTTTCGCCCGCCGCCGCTGGGCCGCGCGAGGGGCGGGAACGCGCCGGATCCGCGGGCCGGTTGCGCATCGCGGGTCCCCTGATCCTGGTCGGGTCGGCGCTGGTCGTCCTGACGTGGGCGCTGGCGTACGGCGGCGCGGCTGAGCCGCTGGCGATCGGCGACCCCGGGCCGCTCGTGCGCTGGGGGCTGCCGGTGGCGAAGCTGCTGGTGAACCTGTCGGCCGCCGGGCTCGTCGGCGTCCTCGTCCTCGCCCTCTTCGCCCTGCGCGCCGGCGAGCGCGAGTTCGACGTCGCGCTGGATGCGGCATCCGTCTCGGCGTCGATCTTCACCGTCGCGGCCGCCGCGACCGGGTTCCTCACCTTCGTCGACGCCTTCAACCCCGAGGTGAGCGCGGGGCCCGAATTCGGGGCGCAGCTTGCGCGCTTCCTGGTCGAGACCGAGGTCGGCCGCACGTGGCTCATCACCACGGTGGCCGGAGCGGTCCTGACGATCCTGACCTTCGCCGTCCGCTCGTTCACCGCCGTGTTCTTCGTCGCCCTGCTCTCGGCAGCGGCGCTGGTGCCGATGGGCACGCAGGGACACTCCGGCGACGAGGCCGACCACAACTCCGCCGTCGTCGCGCTGGTGCTCCACATGATCGCCGCGGCGGTGTGGCTCGGCGGGCTCCTCGCGCTGGTCATCGTGCGACCCGCGCTCGAACGCTCGCGCCTCGCCCGCATCGTCGCGCGCTACTCGAGCCTGGCCCTCGCCGCCTTCGTCGTCGTGTCGGTCTCGGGCGTCGTGCGGGCCGCGGTCGGCCTGCGCGTCTGGGATGCGCTGCTGTCGCCCTACGGACTGATCCTCATGGTCAAGGTCGGCGCGCTCGTGGCCATGGGCGTCCTCGGCGCGTGGTACCGCCGCCGGGTCATCACGCGCCTGCACGAGGATGCCGCTTCGCGCGCCTTCTGGAGTCTCATCGCATTCGAGCTGGCACTCATGGGCGTCGCCAGCGGCGCGGCCGCGGCCCTGGCGCGCACGCCCCCACCCGCCGACGCAGGGCTTCCGCTGCAGCAGACGCCGGCCGAGATCCTCACCGGCGGGCCTCTGCCGCCCGAGCCCACGCTGGCGTCGTGGGTCACCGCGTGGAACGTGGACATGTTGTGGGCGGTGCTCGCCGGGTTCGCGATCTTCTTCTACCTCGCCGGGGTGTGGCGGTTGCGCCGTCGCGGCGACGCGTGGCCGGTGTATCGCACGATCATGTGGGTCGCCGGCATGGTGCTGCTGGTCTGGGTCACCGGCGGCGTCGTCAACGTCTACCAGGACTACCTGTTCAGCATGCACATGGTGGGGCACATGCTGCTCACGATGGCGATCCCGGTGCTGCTGGTCGCCGGCGCCCCGGTGACGCTCGCCGCCCGGGCTATCCGCAAACGCGACGACGGCACCCGCGGCGGGCGGGAGTGGATCCTGTGGGCGGTACATTCGCCCGTCGCCCGCATCCTGACGAACCCGTTCGTCGCGGCCGCCCTGTTCATCGGATCACTGTGGGTGTTCTACTACACCGACCTGTTCCGCTGGTCGCTATACGACCACCTCGGCCACCAGTGGATGATCGCGCATTTCCTCATCACCGGCTACCTGTTCGCGCTCTCCCTGATCGGCATCGACCCGGTGCCGTGGCGGCTTCCCTACGCCGGCAGGCTGCTGCTGCTCATCGGTGTGATGGCGATGCACGCGTTCTTCGGCATCGCCATCATGATGCAGTCGGGGCTGATGGTCGCCGATTGGTTCGGGTCGATGGGTCGCACCTGGGGTGCCACACCGCTCGAGGATCAGTACACCGGCGGCGGTATCGCCTGGTCGATCGGCGAGATCCCCACCCTGATCCTCGCCGTGATGGTGGCGATCCAGTGGTCGCGCAGCGACACCCGCGAGACGCGTCGGCGCGACCGGCACGCCGACCGCACGGGCGACGCCGAGCTCGAGGCCTATAACGAGCAGCTCGCGCGCCTGGCCGAGCGCGACGCCCGCGCCCACCGCTGACGGCGCCGGAAGGCGGTCCCCCCGCCGCAGCACCTCGCGGCACCTCGCGGCATCCGCGGTATCTCGAGGCCACCGCGGCACCTCGAGGCCGCCGCGGCATCTGCCGGAAGGTCCCCTCCCGCCACCGCGCCACTTTGCGGCGTCCGCGCCAGCTCGCGGCGGGTAGATCCCACCGACGCGCCACCTCCCGGCGTCCGCGCCATCTCCCGGCGCCTGGACCCCGCCGCCGCGGCACCTCGCGGCATCCGCGCCATCGATCGGTACAGCGGATGCCGCAACGTGGCGCGGCGACATCCCACAACCCGCTGCGCACTCCACTCCCGCGTCAGCTCGCGGCGCCTGTCCTCACCAGGCGCGCCACCTCGCGGCGTCCGCGCCAGCTCGCGGCGCCTGTTCCCGCCACCGCGCCACCTTGCGGCATCTGCGCCAGCTCGCGGCGGGTAGATCCCACCGACGCGCCACTTCGCGGCGTCCGCGCCATCGATCGGTACAGCGGATGCCGCAACCTGGCGCGGCGATATCCCCCGAACCCGCTGCGCACTCCGCTCCCGCGCCACCTCGCGGCGCCTGGACCCCACCGCCGCGGGACCTCGCGGCATCCGCGCCAACTCGCGGCGCCTGATCCCCCCGACGCGCCACTTTGCGGCGTCCGCGCCATCGATCGGTACAGCGGATGCCGCAACCTGGCGCGGCGACGACAACCGAACCTGGCGCGGCGACGTCAACCGAACTTGGCGCGGCGACGACAACCGAACCTGGCGCGGCGACGACAACCGAACCGGGCGCGGCCCCGCGCTCAGGCGACCGCGGCGCTAGGGCCCGCTGACCACGATCGACGCCGTGCCGTCGGGGAGAACGGTGATGTCGGCCGTGACCGCGAAGCCCACGTCTTCCGACACCCCGTACACCGCGCCGTCGAAGAGGGATTGAACGTCGACGTCCAGGTGGGCGACGGCCTCGGTCGCGGGGATGCGCCAGCCGGCGCCGTCGGGCACGACGTCGATCTTCGGATACGTCTTGATCGACCAGTCGGGCAGCGACACGACGCGGTCCTGCAGCACGAAGCCGAACGGGCACGCGGTCGGCTGCAGCACCTCCTGCGATGCGCAGTCGGTGAGGAACTCGTTCACGCGCTCCTGGACGACCTCGACGAACTGGTCGGTCGCCTGCGCCTGCACGGTGACCGACACGTTCTTGAACGGGCTGTCCGACAGCACGACGACTCCCGGTGTCGCCGAGATCGCGGTGTCGACCGCGACCGAGTACACGCCGGGTGAGAACACCAGCAGGGGAACCGCGGCTGTGGGATCGGCATCCACCCCGTCGACCGACACCTGACGCTTGTCGATGGCGAACCCGTTGACGTCGAAGCTCATCGATCCGCGCACCGTGAGGTCCAGCACCGCGAGCGGGCTGGTCGCGAACCGCCATGTCGGTGCGACCCCGATCGAGCCGGCGCGCTCGACCGCGAACGTGGTCGTGCCGTCGTAGCCGGCGGCGCGGTACTCCGCGGTCACGCGTGTCACTCCGGTCTCGGCATCGGTGGTCTCGGCGACGACATCGACGCCGCTCAGCTGCGCGAGGGCGTCGCGACGCAGCAGTGCCTCGGATGCCGTCGCCGGCAGTCCCGCCTCTTCCAGAGCGGCGGAGTCGACAGCCACGCCCGGGATCGCGAGCGCGTCGGCCGCGCGGCCGTCCACGAGGAGGCCGAGGTAGCGCTCGACGAACGCGGTGGGGCTGTAGAGCTCGCGGTAGAGGTAGCCGACCGACGCCCAGACGGCGCCTGCGAGCAGGGCGAACAGCACGCCGAGGATCGTCAGATACGCACCCAGCCCCAGGCGGCGCTTGCGCGGCGCGGGGGTCGGGGCGCTGGAGGCGCCCGGCGTCGGGCTCGGCGCGACACCCGCGGGCGCCGATGCGCGCGCGGAGAAAGTGCCCACCGCCCCTTGGTCCACGGGGTCAGTCTAGAAAACCCCACCTGAGAATCGGCAGGTGCTACCGCCGATTACCATGAACCGGTGACCAGGCCGCCGCTTTCGCCCGAACAGGAGGCGGTCTACCGGCTCATCGAAGACACCCGCGAGCACGTGTTCGTCACCGGACGCGCCGGAACGGGCAAGTCCACGCTGCTGCAGCACCTCGCGTGGAACACGTCGAAGCAGATCGCCGTGTGCGCGCCGACCGGGGTGGCCGCCCTCAACGTCGAGGGGCAGACGATCCACTCGCTGTTCCGCCTGCCGATCGGGCTCATCGCCAACACGCAGCTCGACCAGTCCGACGCAACGCGGAAGATCCTCAACGCCATCGACACCCTCGTCATCGACGAGATCTCGATGGTCAACGCCGATCTCATGGACGGCATCGACCGCTCCCTGCGCCAGGCCCGCGGCCGGCGCTCCGAGCCGTTCGGCGGTGTGCAGATCGTGATGTTCGGCGACCCGTACCAGCTCGCTCCGGTGCCGCCGCGAGGGGACGAGTTGCGGTACATCCGCGACCACTACCGGTCCTTCTGGTTCTTCGACGCGAAGGTGTGGAACGGCGAGGCGGCCAGCGACGGCATCCTCGATGTCGGGTCGTACGGCGCCGACCTTCAGGTGCGTGAGCTGATCGACATCCACCGGCAGTCCGATCAGTCGTTCAAGGCCATGCTCAACGCGGTGCGCTACGGCCGCGTCACCGCCGACATCGCGCAGATCCTCAACGACACCGGTGCGCGCACGCCCCCGGATGCCGCGGACGACGAGCCGCCGATCATCACGCTCGCCACCCGCAACGACATCGTCAACGCGATCAACCGGCGCCATCTCGACGCGCTGCCGGGCCGGCTGCAGACGGCCGCTGCCGAGGTCAACGGCGACTTCGGACGCGGCGAGGCCGCCTACCCTGCCGACGCCGAGCTGCGGCTCAAGGTCGGCGCGCAGGTCATGTTCCTGCGCAACGACACCTCGTCCTTCGGCGAGCCGCCGCGCTGGGTGAACGGCACGATCGGCACCGTCACCCGCATCGCCGGCGAGTCGGTGCGCGTCGAGATCGACGGTGAAGAGGTCGACGTCGAACCGGCGGTGTGGGAGAGATTCCGCTACGCCTACGACCCCGGATCGAAGTCGCTCAGCCGCGAGATCGTCGCGGAGTTCACGCAGTTCCCGCTCCGGCTGGCGTGGGCGGTGACGATCCACAAGTCCCAGGGCAAGACCTACGACCGTGCGGTCATCGATCTCGGCTCCGGCGCCTTCGCGCCCGGTCAGACGTACGTCGCGCTGTCGCGCCTCACGTCGCTGGACGGGCTGTACCTCTCCCGGCCGCTGCGGCCCAGCGACATCCGCGTCGACCCTGACGTCCAGCGCTGGATGGCCGAGATGCGCGCGGCGCGACCCCCGGCATCCTGACCCGGGTCAGGCGACGCGCACGCGCTTGGCGGCCGCGAGGTCTTCGAAGAGCTCGGTGTTGAAGCGGTACGCCAGCAGCACCTCGTCGATCACGCGCTCCTGCTCGGCGGCATCCCATGGAGCGGCGTCCAGCTGCTCGCGGTAGACGTCCTTGAACGCCTTCGGGTCGGCGATGTCGTCGAAGAGGTAGAAGCCGATGCCGTTGGTGTCGAACCCGAACCGGCGGGCCATGAGACGGCCGATGAACAACCCGCCCGACAGGTCCCCGAGGTAACGGGTGTAGTGGTGGGCGACGAAGCCGCCGGGCCACGTGCGACCCACCTCGGCGATGCGCTCGACGTAGCGGCGGGTGGTCGGCAGCGGCTCGATGCGGTCCCGCCAGTCGGGTCCGACCAGGTAGGCCAGGTCGGCCTCGAGGGCGGGCAGGCGCGTGAGCTTGTCGGTGATGAATACGCGCGCGACCGGGTCGTCCTTCATCTCGGATGCCGCACGCTCGAGCGCGTCGTAGATGAACCAGTGCTGGGCGACGAGAGCCACATAGTCCTCGCGGGTGCCCTGGCCCTCGACGAGGTCGGACATGAACCCTGCCGACTCGCTGGAGGAGTGCGCGCGGCTCGATCGCTCGCGCAGCGCGGCCGAGAACGGGGTCGGGTCACTCATGGGGCCATGATAGGCGAGTTAGGGCGACCTAACCTAGCCTCGGATCGCTGCGACCGCGCGCGACCGCCGAAGGTCACGCGTGCGGACGAGGCTCGACGTCCAGGCGCCGGCAGGCCTCGTCGTACAGCGCGACCACTTCTCGCCGCACCTCGGGTCGCGCCGAGATCGGACCCCCCGGCCACGGGATCGAGACGTCCGACTCCGCGCCGTCGGGCCTCCGGGCGCGCCACCTTCCGGCATCCCCGTCGAATCCCGTCATCGTCGCCCACACCGCGTCGGGCTCGGCGAATGCGCGCACGATGAGCAGGTTGTCGCCGACGTGATCGGCGTTCATGTGGCGGAGGACCCCCGTCAGAGTGGCCTCGTCGAACTGGTGCGGCATCCTGCCAGCTTATGAGGGCGCGCACCGCGCGGGATCGGGGCGTGGCCACGGTGGCACGTGCGCACGCCGCCCCCGCGTGCGGGATTCTCACGCACGCCGGTGGCACGTGCGCACGCGCCCCCGCAACCGGGCGGGACCGGGGTGTGTTGCCCAGGGGCCACGTGCGCACGCCGCCCCCGCGTGCGGGATTCTCACGCACGCCGGTGGCACGTGCGCACGCGCCCCCGCAACCGGGCGGGACCAGGGTGCGTTGCCCAGGGGGCACGTGCGCACGCCGCCCCCGCGTGCGGGATTCTCACGCACGGGGGTGGCACGTGCGCACGCGCCCCCGCAACCGGGCGGGACCGGGGTGTGTTTGAATCGGTACGCACCAATTCGGGGAGTGATATGCCGGTTCGACCCTCAGTGCGGCGGGCAGCCGTGGCGATCAGCGTGGCCTTCGGGCTCGTGATCGGACTCGCTGCGTGCGCTCCCGACCAGTCGGTGTCGATCGACGTGCCCGAACAAGTCGACGGCGCGTTCCCCGAAGAGACGCAGACGCAGCTGCAGGATGCGGTGTCCCGCGCGATCACGGCGACGGGGTCCACGGGCGCCATCGTGGGCGTGTGGGCGCCGTGGAGCGGCAGCTGGGTCGATGGCGTCGGGACGACGACGCCCGGCGGCGCCGAGGTGTCCGCCGACATGCAGTTCCGCGCGGGCAAGGTCACGCGCGCGATGACGTGCGACGTGTTCTACGAGCTCGTCGACGAAGGCGTCGTCGGCCGCAACGACGAGGTGGCCGAATGGGTCTCGGGTGCGGCCGACCTCACCGACGTCACCCTCGAGATGCTGTGCGACAACACCAGCGGGCTGGCCTCCTACTCCAGCAAGCTCCTGGGGCTGTGGCTGTCGAACCCCGAGCGGACGTGGGTGCCGCTGGAGCTCGCGAGCTACGGTCTCGGGCAGGGCCGCGTCGCCGAGCCGGGCGCGCAGTACACCGACTCGGACTCCGGGTATCTCCTGCTCGGCCTCGCGCTCGAGAACGCATCGGGCGAGCGGATGCCGGCCCTCATCGAGAAGTACGTGACCGACCCGCTCGACCTCGAGAACACCTATCTCGCCGCCGGCCCCACGGAGGCCCCCCAGCTGAACGGTCTGCGCTCGCCGCGGATCGAGGGCGTGTGGAACTGCGCCGAGCCCACCGACGTCACGCCGGTCTCGCTGACCACCGGCTACAGCGACTCCGGTGTCATGACGAACGTGACAGATCTCGCGCGCTATGTCCGGGCGCTCGCCACCGGTGCGCTCACCGGCACTCAGCGCTTCGAGGACGGCCGGCCGCCGTCGCGGTCGTCGTCGTCGTGGTTCACGGCTGCCGGCGGCGCGTTCCAGGCGGGTTCGCTGGTCGGTCAGCACGGTTCGGTCCCGGGTTACATGACAGCGGCGTATGCCGACCCCGAGTCGGGCCTGACCGTCGTGATCGTCCTCAACAACTCGTCAGCGACGCCCAATCACGTGACGTGGCTGGCTCTCCAGCTCGCCGCGATCGCATCGAAGGCGCCTGCCGCGTCGGGGCAGGAGACCCCGAGCGCGGGTCTGCCGTGGACTGCCGAGCAGTTCGCGCAGCCCATCGCCGAGAACGCCATCTGCTCCGCGCCGTCCGAGTGACGTCCCGGGAGTGAGCGCGCGCGCGGGCAGCACCCCCGCCGTCCTGCTGGTCGTCGCCGGTCTCGCCTGTCAGGAGATCGGCGCGTCCTTCGCCGTGCTCCTGTTCCCCGAGGTCGGCCCGCTCGGGATGGTGATGCTGCGGCTGGTGTTCTCGTCCGTCCTCCTGCTCGCCATCGCCCGGCCGCGACTTCGTGGTCACGACGCGGTCGCCTGGCGTTCGGTGGTGTGGTTCGGTGTCGTCCTGGCCGTGATGAACGGCCTGTTCTATCTGGCGCTGGAGCGCCTCGCGCTGGGCGTGACCGTCACGATCGAAGTGCTCGGGCCGCTCGTGCTCTCGATCGTCGCGAGCCGCCGACGGTCCGCCTGGGTCTGGGCGGTGGTCGCTTTCGTCGGAGTCGTCGCACTCGGCGGCGGAGGGTGGGATCGCCTCGACCCGATCGGGGTGCTCTTCGCCCTGGGTGCCGCGGCGAGCTGGGCGTTCTACATCCTGGCGTCGGCTCGCGTGGGACGGGAGTTCCCGAAGCTCGACGGTCTCGCCCTGGCGATGACGGTCGGCGCGCTGCTCGCCCTGCCCTTCGGGATCATGGATGCCGGAGGCGCACTGCTGCGGATCGACCTCGTCGCGCTGGGCGCGGCCGTCGCGGTGCTCTCGTCGACCATCCCGTACGCGCTGGAGCTGTTCGCGCTCCGGCGCCTTCCCGCGGCGGCGTTCGCGATCCTCATGTCGCTGGCCCCCGCGACCGCGGCGCTCGCGGGATTCGTGCTGCTGGGCCAGCACCTGACCTGGCTCGAACTGGTGGGGATCGCCCTGGTCATCGTCGCGAGCATCGGAGCTGTCCGCGCATCGACGCGGGCTGCGCGCCGCACGGCGGAGCCGCTCGGGTGAGGTCGTTACTGCTCGGTGACCGGAGCGTCAGTCCTTTCGCGCACGGGGAGGATGAGCGAGAATGTCGTGTGGGGGGCGCTTTCGAGAAGCAGGTGGCCGCCGAGTGATTCGGCGAGTTCAGCCGACAAGGCCAGCCCGATCCCTTCGCCCGATGTCGCGGTGCGCTGCTCCGCCCGGCGCTCGAATACCGCATTGCCGTGCGGTCGTGGACCTTCATCCGAGACTTGGATGGCTACGTAGCCCGCGCGTGGGATTCCCCGCAGTCGCACTTCGCCACGGCCGTGCGTGAGCGCATTGTGAATCAGGACGTCCAGGATCTGCGTTGTCGGGGCGGGCACGGTGCCGAGCGCGCCCGGAGCATTTGCGATGACGATCTGTCGGCCGGCGCGTCGCGCGTGCGGCGACCAGCGCTCGGCGGCTGCCAGGATCATCTCATCCAGAGGACGCATGTCATCGGTGCCGGGTGAACCACCACGGGCGAGCTGGAGCAGATGCGCGATGGCGTCGGCGAGGCGGTCGATCTCGTGGATCGCGTGGTCGAGCTGCTCGCGCACGGAGGGTGGGGTCTCGGGCCACAGCGTGAGGTCCTCCAGCTCGAGGCGTAGGGCTGTGATGGGCGTCCGCAACTGATGCGACGCGTTCGCGGCGAATTCATGCTCTCGGCGAATCCGTTGTTCGAGCGTGTCTGCGCTGGAGCGGAGGGCGCTGTCGATCGCGCGGGCCTCGGGAATGCGAAGGTCATCCTCGGTCGACCGCAACCCGCCGTGGCCCATATCGCGAGCCGTCTCGGCGAGGCGCACGAACGGTTGGGCGAGTCGGCGCGCGAGCAGGACCGCTACGAAGGCGGACGCGACCATCAGTACGATTCCGAGGACGACAACTGGCATGACGGCCTGTTCCACGCGGCCGGATACGACGTCGGCGGATCGGCTGAATTCCACGATCCCTCCATCTGGAGTCTCCGCCGAGGACACGATGTCGTCGTGCGCCGGGGCCGCGCCCGCACTCACGACCGCGCCGTCGGGGGCGGTGTAGGTGATCCGCTCACCTTCCCGAAGGAGGGGTGCAAGGAAGTCTTCGGTGACGTCTCCGACAGAGTCCCGTTCCTCCATCAGCACGGCGAGGAAGTCCGCCAGGCGCACCACACGCTGCGTCTCGCTGGTCTCGATGAGGTCGGCCACGATGTACGCGCGGGGTATCCCGTAGAGCGCGATGATGCCGACCGCGAGGGCGACGAATGCGGCGATCAGACGCTCACGCATCCCCGTTCCCCTCGTCGAGGCGGAACCCCACCCCTCGGAGCGTCGTGATTCTCACCCCAGCCCCCGCGTCGTCAAGCTTCTGGCGCAACCGTGCCACCGTGACGTCGAGGGTCTTCGTTGACCCGAACCAGTTTTCGTCCCAGACCTCGTCCATCAGCTGCTCCCGCGTCACCACGGTCCCTCGCCGCTTGTCGAGCTGGGCCAGCAGGTCGAATTCCTTGGTGCTGAGGGCGATTTCACGTCCAGAGGCGAACGCTCGACGGGCGTCGATGTCGACCGAGAGGGACCGGTCTGCGGATGAAGGCTCGGACGAGGCGGCGGCCGAAACCGCGGGGCTGCGCCGGAGGAGCGCGCGCAGGCGGGCGAGCAATTCAGCCAGCGCGAACGGCTTGGCGATGTAATCGTCGGCGCCCACATCCAGTCCGACGACCCGATCCAGCTCGCCGTCCCTTGCGGTGAGGATGATGATGCCGCCGACAAAGCCGTCCTCGCGCAGCCGCCGACAGACGTCGAGTCCGTCCATGTCCGGCAGTCCCAGGTCGAGCACTACCAGGTCGAATCCGTCCCCGGATCGCTCGAGCGCGCGCGCACCCTCCGCTACCCGCTCGACCTCGTACCCTTCCCGCGCCAGGGTGCGCTCGAGAGGCACCGCGATGCCATCATCGTCCTCGACTATCAGGATGCGTCGCCCCACGACGTCGATGCTAGCGAGGTCGTCCCTCGTGCCACGGCCGCCGTGCGGTGCGCCCGCCGCGTCGTCCATCAGAACTCCCTGTCGATGGCGCCGGACTCGTTCACCGGCGCGGTGGAGTTCTTGTTGCCGGCGAGATCTGTCGCCGAGGCAGACGGTGACCATGTCATCGTTCCGCCCGTCGAGACGGTCCGCAGCGAGCCCCCCGACACGTTCGTACCCACCGTGACCGTGACGGCGGTCACCGGCATCCCATTGACCGTGATCACGTTGGAGACCATGGTGGCGTTGAACACCGTGGTCTTGTTGCTGCGGATGTAGTCGCCGCGCAGGTTCACCGAACCGAGGTTCACCGCAGCGCCGGAGCGCTGGATGTCGACGGTGTCGCCGGCATTGCCCCCGCCGACGAGGTTGCCATCCCGCAGTCGCAGGGTCACCGGGACTGCGGAGCCGTTCCAGCCCTGGGTGATGCTGGCCGGAGCCATCTGCTCACTGAAGATGAAGGTCAGCGTGTCGCCGGGATCGAGGCGTCCCGCGGTGCCGGCGCCGTTGGCAGTTTGGACATCCAACCCGCGTACCGGTGTGTTGTCGACTCGACGGGAGGCGACGATGGTCGATGTGGTCTGCCGACCGGAGCCGTCGGTGAGGATGGCACGCAGGTCGTAGAGCCCATCGCCGACGGACGTCGTGTTCCACGTGCACTGATACGGGGAGACGGTGATGGAGCATGCGGTCGTCCAGGCCGAGGTGCCTGCGGGTGCGTACTGGATTGCGACGCTCATGATGCCGGCGGTGGAGGAGGCATTGGCGGTGAGGGTGACCGATCCCGTGAGGAACGCGCCCGGGTCTTCCAGCGAGATCGATGTCACAGTGTTGTCGACGAACCGATTGGAGACCACCGAAGAGGTCATTGTGTTGCCCGCGGCGTCGGTCGCCACCGCTCGGAACGAGTAGGTGCCGTTTGTCAGCGCTGTGGTGGCGAAACGGCAGCTGAAAGGTGTGGCGCTGACGGTGCAGGCCGTGGTCCAGACCCCGCTGCTGCTCGGGGCGTACTGGATGGTCACCGTTGCGACGCCGGAGTGCGTGTCATTGGCGGCCGCGGCCAGGGTGATCGTTCCGCTCAGTGGTGTGCCGGGGTCCGTCATCGTGACGGTCGGCGCAACGTTGTCGACCAAGACCTCGGGGATCACAGCCGAGTATGTCGTCACCGACCCGAGGGTGGCTGCCGCTCGCAGGTCGTAGTAGTCATTGGCGAATCCGGAGGTGGTGACCCAGGTGCAGGTGTACGGTGCGGGCATGTTCACGCACAGGCTGTTCCATTTGTTGTTGGCGTAGTACTCGACGCGCACGCTGTACGAGCCGGTGCCGGCGTTCTGCAAAGTGACGGGCAGAGCGACGGAGCCGCGTACGGCGTCGCCCGGGTCTGCCAGCAGCACCGCGAAGGCGTTGGCGATCGTGGTGCGCACCACCGATGAGGTGGTGGTGAGGTTGGAGTTGTCCGTTGCGGATGCGCGCAGGTCGTAGGTGCCGTCGGCAAGGGTGCGGGTGTCCCACGAGCAGCGATACGGCTCCGTCGTCGTGGTGCACAGCGTGGTCCAGGTCGAAGCCCCGACAGGCTGGGCGAAGATCGACACCGTCTTGATCCCCGTTTCGGCGTCCGACGCGAGTGCAGTGATCCAGACCGTGTCCTTCAGGCCGGACCCGGGGGCTTGAACGCTCACGGTCGGGGGCGTCCAATCCGCGGCGGCCGTGACCCTGTTGTCGAGATTGGTGGACTGCGTGACGAACGCCGCGGACGAGAACTTCGGTGATCCGCCGCCACCGGTGGCGCCCAGCACGGCGATGAACGCGGCGATCGCCAGCGTTCGCAGTGCCGTTCCGATCATCGGGTGGGTCCTTCGGGTAGAGGATGCGTACGACGTTACGTGCGAGCCGGCAACAACGGCGCCACAGTCGGGCCTCAGTGGCGCTACAACTCGCGGGGGTTGCCGGTGACCTCGCGATGCGCGAGCGCCGCGATGACGGCGGTGGAAAGACCGACGATCACCACATCCCCGCCCGTCCACGGCAGAGGGTCGGATCCCGGCAGACCGAGCGTGTGGCTCAGGGCCGCTCCAAGGAGGGTGGCTCCCGCTATCAGCCGGGCAGCCAGGCGCGACTCGAAGCAACGCGCGACGGCGAGCCGCGAGGCGGTGAGGATGCCGACGACGCCGAGGACGGCCGAGAGCAGTGCGAAAGGGTCGAGGCGAAGGTCGACGCATACCGTCGATGCGAGGTGCCCTGCCGAGATGACGACCAGGGCGGCGGGAACCGACCAGGTCAGGGCGCGGTGGCCCGCGGTCCGGCGGGGGATGTCCATACGTCTCCGTCGGTGACCGCGGCAGCGCCCGCGGCGGGTGAGTCAGGGCGGCGCCAGGCCATCATCAGGTCTTTCAGGAAGAGAAGCCCGATGAGCGCTGCGGGAACCCCGATCGCCAGCATCCGGATCCCGGGCTGGGCGAGGGCGATGAATACCCAGCCGACCTCCGGCAGCCAGCCGTCAACGCGGGGTTGGACCGCGCTTGCGAGAGTGAACGTCCAGGGGTCCACGCTGTCGTTGGCGTCACCGCGCGTCTGAAACGTGGGGCTGGCGTGCGGGTCCGTGCTCGCGGTGATCGACACGATGCGGTGGGTGACCAGTTCGGTGATGCCCGAGTCGCTCGGGGGTAAATAGGTGATGATGTCGCCTTCGCGAAGGTCCGACACGGGTACTTGGCGCTCGAAGACGAGGGCTCCGCGCTCGAAGGTGCCCGACATCGAGCCGCCGGTGATCACGTACCGATCCAGTCCGAACAAGCTCGGCACGAACATGAGCGCCGCGATGGCCGTGCCGACGATGGCAACGATCGTGACGATTGCGTTGCCCGCGGTGCGGGCCGTCTTCCCGGCGCTCATGCTCGTTCCTCGTTCGATCTCAGGTCACTGGTTTGTGACAGTGGGTGCGGTCTGGGTGCCGTTCCACGTGTAGGTCGCCGAGGCGGACTTGCCCTGCTCGGCGTTGGTCGCT
Organism: Microbacterium sp. ARD31; assembly: GCF_031844425.1. NCBI lineage: Bacteria > Bacillati > Actinomycetota > Actinomycetes > Micrococcales > Microbacteriaceae > Microbacterium > Microbacterium sp. ARD31. The sequence goes on along the minus strand of NZ_JAUZVE010000021.1, from coordinate 73,678 downwards.
GCCTGCGCGAGCGTGACGGAGAAGATGTACTCGCGCGACTCGCCGGCGGCGAAGACGCCGAGCGGCAGCGGGCCCGCGGCGGTGAGGTCCGCGAAGGTGCCGGACCAGATGGGCGTGGCCACACCGGTCTGAGTGATGACGAGAGAAAGGTTCGACTTGGTGGCGAAGCCGTTGACCGCGTTCTCGGTGAGCGTGAACGCCTGATCCAGCGTGCCGGTGTTGGCGATCGTGACCTTGCCGTTCACCGTGTCTCCGGGCTTCACGTTGGACAGGTTGAAGATCGACGTGCCGGCCTTGGAGTTGCTCTGCAGCAGGGTTCCCGAGTTGTACGCGTTGCCGGTGTTGACGGAGTTCGAGACGAAGTCGGCCCCGGACCCGGCGGTGATGGCCGCGGCCACGAGGAGACCGGCGAGCGGTACCAGGATGCGCTTTCGCGAGCGGGTGGGCTTGGCGGCGGCGGCTTCGAGCGAGGTGGCGTTCATGGGGTTGTCCATTCTTCATCGGGTGTGGAAAAGCTCCTGACACCGAAACTACGAAGGTGCCGTCAACGGCTGATCCACGGCCGGGTTACGTCAGGGCCATCGTTCCGCCACAGAACCTCCCCGTGGTGCCCTTGGCGTCTGCCACGCACCCCTTCGGTACCGTGATCACGTGACAGAGACGAAAACCGTGCGGAGACTCGCCCGCGCCGCTGTGTGGGTCCTTTGCATCGGGCTGACCATCACCGGGACGATAATGACGTCCGTTCGCGAGATCGTGGTGGGGCACGACGAATATTCCGTCGAAGGCGGTGTGGTGTCCTCGAACGTGGAGGATGTCGTCGCGATCTGGCCCATCGGGCTCGGTCTGCTGTGCGTCGGACTCGCCGCGCTCGTTGCCGTGCTGGTCATTGAGGCGTATCGGCCGGAGCCGGCGGGTCGAGGTCTCACGGGCACGACTGACGCGCGAATCGGGCAGCAGCCGGCCGGTTGATGCGCGCCGTCGTGATGGATGCCGTGGGTCAGCCGCTCTCGGTGCGCGACGTTCCCGATCCCGCCCTCCCGCCCGGCGGGGTCGTCGTCGAGGTACGGGCTACCGGGCTGTGCCGCAGCGACTGGCACGCGTGGGCGGGACATGAAGACGTCGCCCTGCCGCACGTTCCCGGCCATGAGCTCGCCGGCGTCGTCGTCGCTGTCGGCGCCGGCGTCGAGCGGTGGTCGCTCGGCGATCGGGTCACCGTCCCGTTCGTGTGCGGCTGCGGCCGGTGCGAATGGTGCCGCACCGGCCAGGCGCAGGTGTGCCCGGATCAGGAGCAGCCCGGTTTCACGCACTGGGGCTCGTTCGCCGAGCGGGTCGCGCTGCACGCCGCGGACACGAACGTCGTCGCCATCCCCGACGGTGTGTCGTTCGAGGCCGCGGCGGCGCTCGGCTGCCGGTTCGCGACGGCGTACCGCGCGCTCACGGCGCGAGCGCGGGTGCGCGCCGGCGAGTGGGTGACGGTCGTGGGCGCGGGGGGCGTCGGCCTCAGCGCCGTGATGATCGCGCGGGCGCTCGGTGCGCACGTGGTCGCTGTCGACCGCACCGGCGCAGCCCTCTCGGCGGCGCGAGCGCTGGGAGCCGAGCATGTCGTGCTCGCCGACGGTGCGGACGTCCCCGCTCGGGTCCACGATCTGATCGGCGGCAGCCACATCTCGGTGGACGCGGTCGGCAGCGAGCAGACGTCGGCCGACGCGGTGCTCAGCCTGCGGCGCCGGGGTCGGCATGTGCAGGTCGGCCTGCTGCCCTCACCCACCGGGCTGTCCGGCATCCCGATGGCGCGGGCGATCGCGTGGGAACTCGATATCCTCGGCAGCCACGGCATGGCCGCCGCGGACTATCCCGGCATGCTCGCGCTCATCGAGAGCGGCGCCCTGCGCCCGCAGGACCTCGTCGAGCAGGTGGTCGGGCTGCAGGAAGCGGCCGCCCGGCTGCCGCTGCTCGACCGGGCGGCCCCGGCCGGCATGACGATGGTCGACCCCCGGCTGCCCTGACCCTCGGGCGCGGGGGTGCGCGGTGACGTGGGCTCCGCGAGCCCCGGCATCCGCCGCGAGACGCGCGATCGTAGGTGAGACGCGGGATCGTGGAGGCCACCGGCGGCGCGGTGAGCCCCGGCATCCGGTGGGGCAGGGGATCGGCCGCGAGACGCGGGATCGTAGGTGAGACGCGGGATCGTGGAGGCCACCGGCGGCGCGGCGAGCCCCGGCATCCGGTGGGGCAGGGGATCCGCCGCGAAACGCGGGACGTGGCCCTCGGTCTCGCGGAAGGCACCCGGTCTCGGATGCTGCGCGTCAGGTGCGGCTGACGATCAGATACCGCTCGTCGGAGGTCGGGCTGCCCCAGTAGCGGGGGTCGTCGAGGCTCCGCAGGTCCACGTGGCTCCGGAAGCCGCCGACGAGCGCGACGCCTTCGTCGGCCGTCAGCCCGACCCCGGTGTGCCATCGACCCTCGACGAGGATCAGCACGCCCGTCGGAGTGAGCAGTCCGAGCCAGTTCTGCAGGGCTGCGGCGGGATCCGGCATCGCCCAGAGGACGTGGCGCGACAGCACGACGTCGAACGATCCCGCCGGCAATGGCGGGCGGGCGGCGTCGCCCACGATGAACGTCGGCTTCGGGTTCGTCGTCCCGGCCTTCTCGCGCGCCCGGCGGATCATCTCGGGCGAGAAGTCGACACCGGTGACCGCGTGCCCGCCCTCGTCGGCGAGCAGGATCGACAGTGTGCCGGTCCCGCAGCCGAGGTCGGCCACCTGAAGCCCGCGGCCGTGGATCAGAGGAAGCAGCAGGTCTGCCCACGCGCGACGGACCTCCGGGTCGTGCAGCCCGTGGTCGGCAGCCTCGTCGAAGTGTTCCGCTTCGGCATCCCAGAGAGCCCTCGCATCGTCCGTCATCCCGCTCATCCTTCCAGCCGTGCCGCGCACGAGCCCCGACGTGAGTGTTCTCTCTTTCTCCCGCGGGGACGGACAAGGTCTTCGCACACGTCGTGCTGACCCGCGCCTAGGGTTACGCCATGACTGGAAGCGTCGAGGGGGAGGAGTTCTTCTCGCCGGACGAGTCCGCCGTCGCCATCTACCGGGCGCTCGCGGCGCCGCTCGTGGCGGGCGAGGATGTCGCCGTGAGGGTGACGAAGAGCCAGGTCGCCTTCCGGGCCCGACGCGCGTTCGCCTTCGCCTGGGCGCCGGGGCGGTACGTGCGCAGCGTGGTGCCGGTCGTCGTCTCATTCGCTTTGCGACAGCCGCTCTCGTCGCCGCGGTTCAAGGAAGTCGCGCACTCTTCAGCACGGGTCTGGATGCACCACGTGGAGCTGAAGACGGTGGACGACGTCGACGAGGAAGTCAGAGCGTGGCTCAAAGCGGCTTATGCGGAGGCGCGCTGACCGGACTCGAGGAGCCGACGCCTCACGCCTCCAGCTGCGCGAGAAGCTCGATCGGCTCGGTGCCCGAGAACTCCACGATGCGGCCCTTCGCGATGCGGTACATGCCCCATTCGGCGACGTTCGCGCGTCGGCGGGTGGGCGCGATACCGCGGAAGGGCCCGAGGTGGGTCCCGCTGCCGCGGAGGTGCGCCGCGACGCGGTCGTCTTCGACGATGAGCTGGATGCGGCGCCACCGCCAGTCCGGGAACGCATGGAACAACTCGGCCAGGTCGTCGATCCATGCATCGGCGCCTCCGGGCAGGTGCGCGCGGCGCACGGCGGGGTCGACGAGGGACCGGATGGCATCGAGGTCGTGCCGGTTGCAGGCGTCGAGGTAGTCCGCGTACCACTCGCGCATCTCCCACGGCTCCACCAGACCATTCTCGGTGACGGCTCGCAGGGGCGATCCCGGTGATCGCTACAGTGATCCGCATGACACCGAAAGACCTGCGCTTCGAAGCGCCGATCGGAGCGAACGTCAAGGGCGAGATGTGGTCGTGTGTGGAGATCCCTTCGTCCGTCGACTTCTTCGGGACCGGGAAGTCCGTCCGGGTGGACGCCGAAGTCGACGGCATCCGGTTGGAGAACGTCGGAGCGATGGTCACGGGCACAGGCGGCCACATGATCTCGCTCAGCGCGAAGGTGCGGAAGCAACTGGGAAAAGACGTGGGCGACATCGTTCGCGTGGCGGTCGCGCCGAGCTCGCCGGCGCGCTGAGGCGGGCGACCCGTGGGGTGCGGCCGGCAGAGCGTGGGCAGTCTGCCGCGTGGGGCGCGTGCGCACGCTACACCGGCAGCCGCGTTGGCGGCGTGACGGCATGGGCAACGTGCGCACGCCTCACCGGCAGCCGCGCGTGCAGCCTGCCGCGTGGGCAGCGTTCCGCGCGTGCAGCGTGCGCACGCCTCACCGGCAGACGCGTACCCGGTGACCCTCGAAGCCGACCACGTCGCCGAGCTGCAGTTGCCGACCGCGGCGGCGATCGACCTCGCCGTTGACGGTCACGTAGCCGTCGATGATCGCTTCCTTCACATCTCCGCCGGAGTCCAGAAGCCCCGCGAACTTGAGGAACTGCCCGAGGCGTATCGCCTCGCCGCCGATGGAGACGTCGTCGATCGCAGCCGGGTTCACCATCCCCGAATCGTATTCGAGACGACCCGTTCCGGCCCGACCGCTCGCACGAAAGGCTCGTCGCATCGCCTTAGGCGGCACGAGGGCCTTCAGAGTGTCACTTCCAGATCTTCTTCAGACAGGTTCTCTGGGCATGGCGCTAGTTCGGACTGAAGATTCCGGGGTGAGTCCCATAGCGTGGTGTCACTTCCCGCGGGGGTCTCGTCGTCGTAGACGATGAAGGGCCACCGTGGGATGACCAGTTGTTTCCGGCAAGAAGCAAAGCAGAGATCCCACGATGACCCACCACCAGTCTGCCCTGACGACCCTGATCGGCGAAGTCCTCGCCGATCCCGACCTCGCCCACTCGGACGTGTTCCGACGGATGCTGCAGGCCGGCCTGCAGGACCTGATCAACGCGGAAGCGACGGTGAAGATCGGCGCGGGCCCGCACGAGCGCACCCCAGAGCGGACCACGCGTCGTAACGGCACCCGCCCGACCCCGGCCGGCGAGGTCGACCTTCAGATCCCGAAGCTGCGCGAGGGGTCGTTCTTCCCGTCGCTGCTCAGCCCCCGCCGCCGGGTCGACAAGGCACTCTACGCGGTGATCTGCCAGGCGTGGATCGACGGGGTGTCCACTCGCAAAGTCGATCAGCTGGTCCGGGCGCTGGTGGTCGTCTTCCCGAGGGTGGAGTTGCCGGAGAGCATCACGCCGGCGTGCCCGGAATTCCGTGCGCGGTTCTCCTGGAACGCACGTGTGAGCAGCTGCATCCCGGTCTTGGAGGCGGTGGTGGCGAGGAAGATGCCCCCGGACAGGTAGTCCATCCTGGCCTGGTCCCACGCGAGGCGGTCCGCTTTCGTCGCGTCCTCGGAGAGTGGTTCGGGGGCGGTGAGTGGTGTCTTGAGGTAGTGGAGGAGCGATTCGCGTCGGTTGAGCGCAGGGGGTGGGTCAACTCGCCTCGGGTGGCGATCAGCTCACTGGCGGCATGGGTCAGCTCGCTGACGGTGGGGACGTCCTGAACGACGGTGTCCGTCAGCTCGCCTCGGGCGGCGACCTGCTCGGCGACGGCATGGGTCAGCTCGCCGACGGCGGAGGCCTCTTGCAGGATGGCACCGCTCGACTGGCCGACGGCGGGGTCGTGTTGGCCGACGGCGTCACGCAGTTGGCAGACGGCACGACCGCATTGGCGGACGGTGCCCGTCAGTTGTCTGACGGGATGGTGACCTATGACGACGGCTCGCAGCAGTTCACCGAGGGTACGTCGACGCTCGCCTCCTCCATGGAGCCGCTCACGCCTGGGCAGGGGGGGATGGTGGCGGCCTCGGTGCTGCTGCTCATCGTCGTAGCGCTGCTGGTCGCCTGGATCGTCCGACGGATCGTTTGGTCGCGGCGATCCCAGCAGTCGGCCCCGCCCCCGCACGCGTCGGCCTAGGCGCATCACGGGGCCTGGGTCGGAGACATCTCCGGCCTGGGCCCCGTGATCCCGAGGTGGTGGAACTTGTCAGCTGGCGCCGACGAGATCCACGCGGAGCACCGTCACCGATCGTGCCGGTAGGTGGACGCGGTGATCGGTGTCGACATCGGGCCTGACCTCGACCGCCGTCCGACGGACCACATCGGGCTCGGCTGCAGTGTTGTGACGGGTGGGGGAGTCCGACGTCAGTACGTCGCGAGCCGTCACCCGGACGGGGGTCGCGAAGCTGAGGTCGACGTCCGCCTCATCCGCGATGTGCGTATTGACGAGATTGATGGTCACCGTGTCGGCAGCCCTCGATGCGAAGACGTGGATGTGGGGTTCGTGCAGGTCTGCGTCGACGTGGACCGCCGTCGCGCCTTGATGCGGCTTGTACATCATGAACACGTCGAAGTTGGGCGTCCGGATCGTGTGCGCCCCGTCCGTGAGCAGCAATGCGTTGAGGACGTTCACCGTCTGGGCATTGCAGGCCATCGCGACCGAGTCGCCATTGCGATGCAGGATGTCCAGGCTGAGGGCAGTCGTGATGGCATCGCGCATGGTGATCTGCTGAAAGAGAGCGGGACGAGCCGAGAACGCATCGCGATGCCAGTTCCCCCACTCCCCGAGGATGAGATCGACCGACACCGGCGGCGCGAAGAAGTCGGACTCCGGGGTCGGCAGTTCGGCGATGCCCTCATCCATCAGGTGCCGTTGCTCGAGGAGCACGTCCTCGAGCTCCAACGACGATTCGATGACTCGGTCCCACCCGGCTTCGTCGAAGGAGACCGCGGTCTCACCCTCGGTGAGGTTCCAGTTGTAGAAGTGCAGGTCGTAGCCGTTGATCGGCGGTACGCGGTACTCCGCTAGCCCGCGGAAGAAGTCTCGTGTCCACTGCACGCGCTCGAGAGGTTTGTTGCCGTCGGGCCCGCTCGCGATCGCGTACATCGAGGTCTGCTCGAGGATGCCGAGTGTGAATCTGGGCATGGCAGTGGCAAAGACCCGGTAGGCATCGAGGTAGGACCCGGCGGTCGTCGTACCTCCACCACCCCACGGCTCGTTCCCGATACCCCAGTAGGAAACGCCGTACGGAGCCGGGTGACCGTTGTGCGCGCGCTCGCGAGCGAGGTCGGTGGGCTGGCTGCGATTGCAGTACTCCATCCAGTCCGTCGCCTCGGCCACGGTTCCACTCATCATGTTCACGTTGATCCACGGCTGCGCGCCGATCTGCTCGCACAGCCGTAGGTACTCGTCGGTGCCGAAAGCGTGATTGTCGAGCTCGTACGTGCCGAAGTTCTCGTTGAACGTGACCGGGCGTCGAGACGCCTCCCCGATGCCATCTCGCCAGTGGTACGTGTCGGCATAGCAGCCACCCGGCCAGCGCAGAACGGGCGGCGCAAGTTCGACGAGTGCGTCGAGCACACCCTGACGAACGCCATCGGTGTGGGGGATGTCGCTGTCGCGCCCCACCCAGATGCCGCCGTCGATGCACTGCCCGAGATACTCGATGAACTGACCGTGCAACTCAGGCGGGATCCGATGGGCGAGCGCGTCCGGGTCGATCTTGATCGTCATGATCTGCCTTTCCTCGCGCTCTATCTTACTAAAATAAGATAAGGCGCGAAAGAGGGCCTGCAAGGATGACAAGATGACCGACGCCGAGCCGAGACGCAGACTCTCGATAGCTGACCGGAGGCGCCAGATCGCGGAGCGGGGTGTCGAGCTCGTGGCGCGGTACGGCAGCTACGGCGTGACGATGCGGCAGGTCGCCGATGCGGTCGGACTCACGCTTCCCGGCCTCTCGCATCATGTCGGTGGGCGGGACGAACTCCTCACCCTCATCGTCGAGACGCAGTTCGACGACGACCCGAGCGGGGCGCTGACGGAGGCGGTGGCGAACCCCTCGACGTCGCTCCCGGGTCTGTTACGGGCGATCGTCCAGCGAAACTCGGAGCGCCCGCAGTTGACGGCCGTGTACCTGCTCCTCGCCGTCGAGGCTCACGCCGCGGACCATCCCGCCCATGACTACTACGTCGAAAGGCACGCGCGCATCACAGCCGTCTTCAGGGACAGGCCGTGGCGCTTACCCGAGAGATTTCGGAGCGACGGTGCCACGTCGGATCTCGTCCGGACGTCGTTGAGCGCTCTCGATGGGGTGCAGCTGCAAGCTCTCACCGATCCTCGCGAGAGCGCGATCAGTCTCTGGGCAAGGGTCGAGCGGACGTTGTTCGGTGGCCCGGAGTGGGCCGACTACCGCTGAGAAGCGACAAACGGTGTAATGCCAGCTGGAGCACTGCTGGCGGACAGTTCGCCGGCCGACCTTCCGCGAAGACGATCACGAAGATCGCCGCGGTCTTGTGAGAGGTAGCACGCCCACCAGCGTCAGTGAATTCGAGCCAGGCGGGCGCACTGCTACGAGTCAGTTGACGATCGGGAGGACACCGCACGGTGTCCTCCCGATCGTCAGCTGATCCCCGCGCGACGGAGACTAGGGCGTGGGCGAGACGCGCGCGCCGAGACGGGCTCCTTCGATATCAACATCAGGCAGCAGTCGGTCAAGCCACTTCGGCAGCCACCAGGCCGCATTGCCACAGAGGTGCAGCACAGCGGGGACAAGGAGCATCCTCACGACGAAGGCGTCGACCAGTACTCCGAACGCCAGTCCGAAGCCGAGAGGCCGCACCACGGTCGCGTCTCCGAAGATGAAGCCGGCGAAGACCGCGGCCATGATAATTGCCGCCGCCGTGACGACTGCTCGCCCGCCGTTCACGCCCTTGGCCACCGCGAGTCGTGCGGGCGATCCGTGCGCGTATGCCTCACGGATGCCGGAGCCGATGAAGAGCTGATAGTCCATCGCCAGGCCGAACAGGATGCCCACGAGCAAGGTGGGGAGGATGCTGAGCACCGGCCTGGCGCTCTCGACGCCGAAGACGGAACCGAGCCAGCCGAACTGGTAGACCGCCGTCACCGCTCCGAGTGACGCGAGGAGTGACAGGACGAATCCGCCGGTGGCGATCAATGGCACGAGCAACGATCGGAACACCAGGATCAGGATGAGGAACGACAACCCCACCACGATCATGAGGTAAGGCGGCAATGCGTCGGCGATCTTCTCGCTGATGTCGATGTTTCCGCTCGCGGCGCCGGCTACGGAGAACGCGACGTCGCTGTTGGTCATCTGCAGGCTGCGCAGGTCGTGAACCAGCTGCTCCGTGACTTCTCCTTGGGGGCCCTCGGTGGGCAGCAGCTGGTAGAGCAGAACCTCATTGTCGTCCGAACCGCCTGCGGGGGCGACGGCGGCGACCCCCTCTTGTGCCGCGAGCGTTTCGGCGATCGCGATGTTCGTCGAGACGAGGTCTTCGTCGGCGACCGCAGAGGGCAGATCCGCCACGACCAACAATGGGCTGTTCTGTCCCGGACCGAACGCCTCTTCGATCGCTGCGAATGCCCGATACTGAGTGGAATCGTGGGCTTCTGATGATCCGTCGGGTAGTCCCAACCGCATGTCGATCGCGGGCAGGGCAATCACGCCGAGCGCGGCGACCGCAGCGACGGTGGTGACGATCGCACGTGTGGTGCTCATCTCCTTTACCGGGCGTTCCGTGACGTGCCCGTCCGCCAGCGTCGTCCAGATGCGCTTGGGTAGTGCGCGCCGTCCGATCAGACTGAGCACGGCTGGGGTGAGGGTGACCGCGACGAGAACGGCAGCGAGGATGGCTGCCGCGCCCGCGGTGCCCATCATGCCCAGGAAGGGGATTCCGGTGACCCACAAAGCCATGAGCGCGATGATGACGGTGGCGCCGGCAAAGACGACTGCGCTGCCGGACGTACCGTTCGCCAGGGCGATCGACTCTCTGATATCGAGACCCCTGCGTAGTTGCCGGCGATGGCGATCGACGATGAAGAGGGTGTAGTCGATGCCGACAGCAAGACCGAGCATCAGCCCGAGTACAACGGTGGTATCGCTCATCTCAACCAGGCTTGAGAAGGCCAGGACGGTGAGCATGCTCACCCCCACGCCGATCAGCGCGGTCAACAGCGGCAATCCGGCCATGACGATCGTCCCGAGCATGATGAAGAGCACAATTGCGGCGATGACGATGCCGACCGCCTCAGCCGACGCGCCGTGCGCGGCAGCGGCCGGCGCGATCTCAGCGGAGTAGTCCGTTTCGACTCCGCTGAGATCGGCGTCGTCGAAGATCGTGCGAATCTCCTCAGTCGTGCTATCGCTGACCTCTGTGGAGGTCGCCTCAAAGGTCACGGAGATGATCGCGGTGCTGGAGTCTTCTGAGACCAGGCGGATGTCTTCCGAAAGCGCCGCTAGGGCCTGGCCCTGCTTGATTTGAGTCTCCTGGTCATTCAGCTCGGCTGCGGAGTCATCGAGCGCAGCCTGCTGCTGCGTGAGTTGTTCGGCTACCTGCTCGTAGGCGCCTGCGGCTCGCGCCTGCGCAACGGCAGCGTCGAGCTGTGCTTGGCCGGCGTCGAGGTCAGTGTGTGCATCGCTGATCTGCGCTACGGCATCCGAGAGTTGCTGTTCCTGCGCGGTCCGCTGCTGCGAGGTCACGAAGGGGTCGACCACTGAGTCGACCCCTTCGACGGCGTCAACCTCCGAGATGAGCGTCGAGATCTCCGCCTGGGTGTCGGAAGTGAGTGCTGTGCCGTCCGAGGTGTGCACGACAACGGTGCCCGATCCCTGCTCGCCGCCGCCGAGGATGTCCACAAGGCGGTCCTGCACCTGTTCGGTTGCCGTGCCCGGGACGGTGATCTCGGAGGTCAGCACGCCGCGGAAGCCGAGCCACGCACCCACCGCGGAGAGGAGGATGACCAGCCACGCGGTAATGACGATCCAGGGGCGGCGGGCCGAGAACCCGCCAAGTCGATAGAGCAGTGATGCCACAGCGAAGCCTTTCGGAGATTGTGAGCTGCCGCGCCATTGCGAACCGATGCGTCTCGTAATGTACGGACCTTCGCTGAGAAATTGCTAGACGCTGCGACTCGTAATCACCACAGCCAGCACCACGGCTGCGAGCGACCCCTCAGCGGCCGAGTAAGAGATCGACCGTCGACACTGCGTCCGACGTCGTAAAAGGAGCGCCGGTCAGCGCGCGGGCCACGATCGAGCCGAACAGGGCATGCAGGAACGCATCGGAGGGGAAGTCTGTCGGCAGCTCACCTTTGAGCTTCGACTGCTCGAGGCGGTCGAGGATTGCCGGGCCGGCCGCACCCAGGCGTTCGCCGATCCCATTCGTGACCGCCGGATCGTGCGTCGCGGCGGACAGCAGAGAATTGAGGAGGTGGACGTTACTGCCCTGTGAGAGGAACGAGTAGACACCTACCATCCAGGTTCGGAGATCGGATCTCACGTCGCCGGTCTCGGGCAGATGGAATTCGTCGACGATCAGAAGGCCTTCCATCAAGCACTCCGCAACCACCGCGGTTTTCGTCGCATACCACCGGTAGATCGTTTGCTTACCGACGTTTGCGCGGGCCGCGATGCCCTCGATCGTCACGGCGTCGAAGCCCTTTTCCTCAATGAGCGATGCTGCCGCGCGCAGGATGGCCTTCCTCGACGACTCGCTCCGGGGGGCACCCACTCGTCCGCTAGCCATCTGCGCACGATATCAATCGGGGCAATGCCACTCGCTCCGGTCTGCTGCGATCGACGATCGTGCGCGGGACTTTGACCCGTTCGATCGCAGAGCCAGTGATCACGTCTTGATCGAGAGGGTCCTCACAACCTGCGTCCGTCACTCTGAGTCGGAGTCGAGTCCGTTGAGACGAGCTCCGCGGATGAGTCCGCACGGATCCCCGTACTGCGGTCGGCCCATTGCTGTGCTCGAGAAGCCTAACAGTCCGGACTGATTCGAGAATGTCCGACCTGACTTGAGAAGTGACACAGAGGGGCTGACGGGAATCGAACCCGCGCTGTCTGCTTGGGAAGCAGAAGTTCTGCCATTGAACTACAGCCCCGAACGCCGCGTTACGGCGCCCGGACAGCATAACAGCCCCGCCCGGATAGGCTGATCGCGTGCTGCTGAGCGACAGAGACATCCGAGCCGAGATCGAGGCGCGACGCATCGGACTCGACCCGTGGGACCCGGCGATGGTGCAGCCCTCGAGCGTCGATGTGCGCCTCGACCGCTACTTCCGGCTCTTCGACAACCACAAGTACCCGTTCATCGACCCGGCGAAGGATCAGCCGGAGCTCACCCGCCTCATCGAGGTCGAGCCCGACGAGCCGTTCATCCTGCACCCGGGCGAGTTCGCGCTGGGTTCGACCTTCGAGCAGGTGTCGCTGCCGGACGACGTCGCCGCGCGCCTCGAGGGCAAGTCGTCCCTCGGCCGCCTCGGCCTGCTGACCCACTCCACGGCCGGCTTCATCGACCCCGGCTTCACCGGGCACGTGACGCTCGAGCTGTCCAACGTCGCCACGCTGCCCATCACGCTGTGGCCCGGGATGAAGATCGGCCAGCTCTGCTTCTTCCGCCTGTCGTCTGCGGCCGAGAACCCCTACGGCTCAGGACCGTACGGCAACCGCTACCAGGGACAGCGGGGGCCGACGGCATCACGTTCGTTCCACAACTTCCATCGCACCGACGTCGGTTCGACGGATGCGGGTTCCCGCGGCAACTGACCGCTCCGCCGCCTCAGCCTCATCGCCGGACGGGCGTTAAAGAGACGGCTGCTCGTGGGCGAACCCACGAGCAGCCGGTAAGTGGTGTGTCAGGCCTTGCGCTTGATGAACTTCAGCAGCCAGACGATCACGCCGATGACCAGCAGGACCAGGCCCAGCCACAGCAGGAACTTCACGGCCTCGACGAAGATGCCGAGGAGCAGCAGGACGATTCCGACGACGATGAGGATAGTAACGAGTGCGGGCATGAACCCAGCTTCGCACTGGCCGAGCACTCGATCGGGGCCTTGACAGGCGGCTCCCGCCCCATATAAGGACCCGCGAGGATCACAACTCCTGCAGGTCCCGGCTCGCCGCGCGCCGTGCACGGCGGGAATTCGCGGGAAATAGGGCACTTGCCAGCCGGGCCGCACTCGCGGTGCAGGAGTTGTGATCCTCGGGCGCCCGGCACCCGCCGACCGGATGCCGCTCAGTGCGCGGTCTGCACCCCGACCAGGTCGTGCACCAGCACCGCTGCGGCTCGAGCGCCCTGACCGGCGGCGACGATGAGCTGCTGCGGGCCGGGCGCGGCGGCGTCGCCGGCGGCGTAGAGACCGGGCACCGTGGTGCGGCCGGATCCGTCGACGACCAGGTGACCGTCGGGGTCGCGCTCGGCCTCGACCGCGCCGAGGAAGTCGAGCGCCGGATGCCACACCGGCCGCACGAACCCGCCGTCGATCGCCACAAGACGCCCGGTGCCCAGGCGTACGCCGGTGACCGCGCCGCGCTCCCCCTCGAGATCCGCGATCCTGGATCGTTCGACGGTGATCCCGGATGCCGCGAGCTCGGCCTCTTCGACCGTCGACACCACGTCGGCACCGTTCGTGAACACCGTCAGGCGGTCGGTCCACCGGGCGATCAGGCGGGCGCGGGCGGCGAGGTCGGGGGTCTCGCCGATGAGCGCGAGCGGACGGTCCTGCAGCTCCCATGCGTCGCACGCCGCGCAGCTGAAGATCGACATGCCGTAGTACGACCGCAGGTTCGGAATCGTCGGCAGCGTCTCTCGCAGGCCGGTGGCGACGAGAACCGATCGGGCGGCGACGGCCGGTGGAGTGCGCGGTGTGCGGGCGTTGATGCCGGCGACGAAACGCAGCCCGTCGGTGCCGGGGTGCGGGCGCAGGCCCGCTACGACGGCGCGCTCGATCACGTGCACGTTCGGGTACGCCGTCAGCTCGGCGCGGGCGAGCTTGCGCAGCTCCAACGGCGAGACGCCGTCGCGGGTCAGGAAGCCGTGGGACCGCAGGGTCGCGGCGTTGCGCGGCCGGCCGGCGTCCACCACGACGACCGACGCGCGGGCGCGACCGAGGTTCAGCGCCGCCGAGAGCCCCGCGGGGCCGCCGCCGATGATGAGCGCGTCGACCTCGGTGCTGGTCTCGGCGGGGTGCGGGTCAGTCATGGCCTTCCGCCTGGGGAGGCAGCTCTGCGATGACGGGGTGGTCCTTGGCGATCACGCCGACCTTCGCGGCGCCCCCGGGCGAGCCGATGTCGTCGAAGAACTCGACATTGGCCTTGTAGTAGTCCTGCCACTCATCGGGGAGGTCGTCTTCGTAGTAGATCGCCTCGACCGGGCAGACCGGCTCGCAGGCGCCGCAGTCCACGCACTCGTCGGGGTGGATGTACAGCGACCGTTCGCCCTCGTAGATGCAGTCCACGGGGCACTCGTCGATGCAGGCGCGGTCCTTGACGTCGACGCAGGGAAGGGCGATGACGTAGGTCATGACTCGATCAGTGCTCCCGAACGGGAGATCGCCACCTGCTCGTCGCGCGGCACGACCTTGACGCGCTCGCGCGTGTGGCGGTGGGTCGCGCCGAGCTCGCGTTCGTGGGCGTCGAGGGCGCGCCAGCCATCCCACGTCGTGTAGGCGACGTCGCGCTCGCCGAGAAGGTCGAGCACGTCACCCGCGACGGCGGGAGCCGCGAGCAGCCCGGACTGCGCGTCGGACACGAGGTGGGCGATGGTCTCCATCGCGTCGGACTTGGTGTGGCCGATGAGGCCCACGGGCCCGCGCTTGATCCAGCCGGTGGCGTACAGGCCCTGCAACGCGGTGCCGCCGTCCTCGGCCGTCGCCGCAGAGGCGGTGTCGGTCACCCGGCCTTCGACGTTCGGGACCACGCCGCGCACCTCGTCGAACGGCGCCCCGAGCACGGGCGTGCCGAAGTAGCCCACGGCGCGGTAGACCTGCTGCACGGCGATCTCGCGGTACTCGCCGGTGCCGATGACGCTGCCGTCGCCGGTGGGCGCGGTGCGCTCGAAGCGCACACCCTCGACGCGGTCGGCTCCGATGACCTCGACAGGCGAGTGGTAGAAGTGCAGGTGCAGGCGGCGGCTGGCGCCGGTGCGCTCGCGCGTACGCCAGCTGTTCATGACGCGCAGCATCACCTTCAGCTGGTTGTTCTTGGCGTCGGCGGGGTCGGCGTCGCCGAAGTCCTCGTCGTGGACGATGATGTCGACGTTCGGCACTTCGCCGAGCTCGCGCAGCTCGATGGGCGTGAACTTGATGTCGGCGGGACCGCGGCGGCCGAAGACGTGCACGTCGGTGACGTTCGAGGCCTCGAGACCCCCGAGCACGTTGTCCGCGATCTCGGTCGAGCGCAGGTCTTCGGGGTGCTTCGCCAGCATGCGGGCGACGTCGAGGGCGACGTTGCCGTTGCCGATCACGGCGACCTCGGGGGCATCCAGCGGCCACTCGCGCGGCACGTCCGGGTGGCCGTCGAACCAGGCGACGAAGTCCGCAGCGCCGTACGACCCGGGCAGGTCGATGCCGGGGATGTCCAGGACGGCGTCGCGGATCGCGCCGGTGGCGATGATGACCGCGTCGTACCGTTCGCGCAGCTCGTCGAGGGCGATGTCCCGGCCCACCTCGACGTTGCCGATGAAGCGGATCGAACCGGCATCCAGCATCTCGTGCAGCGAGGTGACGATGCCCTTGATGCGCGGGTGGTCGGGGGCGACGCCGTAGCGGATCAGGCCGTAGGGCGCCGGGAGCGACTCGAAGAGGTCGATCGCGACCGAGCCGCCGGCCTCGGCGACGGAGCCCGAGAGGATGTTGCCCGCGTAGATGCCGGCAGGGCCCGCGCCGATGATCGCGACGCGCAGATTCGCAAGGGACGAAGGGGTGTGGGTCACAGCGAAGGGGCCTTTCGAGGGGTGCGCCCGCCGGGTGCGGCGAGCGGATCGAACGAAGAGAGATCGAGGGTGGCCAGCTCGGCCGGGGCGTACGGGCTCAGCCGCACGACATCGCCGACGACGACGACCGCGGGCGAACGCACGCCGCGCTCGGCGGCCTGCGCGGCGATGGTCGCGAGGGTGCCGACGGTCACGCGCTGTCCGGGGCCGAAGCCGTCCTCGACGACGGCGACGGGGCAGTCGACCCCGCGCTCGCCGCGCGCGAGGGTCAGGGCGGAGTGGGCGAGGGTTCCGACGCCCATGAGCAGGACGACGGTGTGATCGGCGCCGCCGCCGATCTCTCGGATCTGGTCGTGGCCCGTCGCGACGGTGAAGGCGGTCGCGACACCACGATGCGTGAGGGGGATGCCGGCCACCGCGGGCACGGAGATGGCGCTGGTGATGCCCGCGACGACCTCCACCTCGACCCCCGCCGCCTGGCAGAACGCCAGTTCTTCGAGGCCGCGGCCGAAGATGTACGGGTCGCCGCCCTTGAGGCGCACGACACTGCGACCCTCGCCGGCCAGCTGCACCAGGAGCGCGTTGATGTTGTCCTGGGGTACGGCGTGGTGACCGGGGAGCTTGCCGACGTCGACGACCTCGGCGGTGAGGATGACGCCCTCGGCGGCGAGGCCGTCGAGCACGGCACGGGCGCCGAGACGGTCGGCGACGATGACGTCGGCCCGCTCGAGCGCGCGGAGTCCGCGGACGGTGAGCAGCCCCGGGTCGCCCGGACCCGCTCCGACGAGCCACACCTTGCCGGTCGCGCCGGTCATATCGCCCACTCCGTGCCGCCCGACAGGCCCGCCTCGGCGACCCTGTCGCGCACGATGCCGGCCGCGAGGGTCGCGCCGTCGGTCGGGTGGATGACGAGGAACGATCCGCCGTGCCGGTTGTCGGCGTACGGCTCGACCGGCAGGTCCGCTGCCAGGCGCAGTCGCACCCGGCCGATGTCGTTCGTCGCGAGCGCCTCGGCGGGCTCGTGGGTCAGCGTGTCGAGGTCGTAGCGCGACGAGACGTCGGCGACGAGCGCCTGCACGGTCGTCGTGCCGTGCTTGAGGAGCACGCGGGCTCCCGGGGCGAGCGTGCGCCGGTCGAGCTGGAACAGTTCGGCGTCGATGTCGCGTCGTCCGTCCGGCAGGGTGCCGGCCGCCACGACGAGGGCGCCGCGCGCGGCATCCACATCATCGGCCAGCTCCAGCGAGACCGACTGCGGCGCGACCGCCTCGTCGGCCTCTTCGCCCGCGATCCGGATGCCGGTCACGGTGGTGGCAACCCGCGAGGGGAAGACCTCGACGCGGTCGCCGACGCGCACGGTCCCCGAGGCGATGCGTCCGGCGACGGCGCGGTAGTCGCGCAGGCCCTCGGCGGCGACGGGGTCGGCGGCGAGCTCGGGCGACAGACCGCCCTGGGGACGCAGCACCAGCTGCACCGGCAGGCGCAGCGGCTCGTGCTCCTGGTCGAGCTCGTCCGCGCCGGGGAGCGTCTCGAGGAGCTCGAGGAGTGCCGGACCCGCGTACCAGGGGGTCCGCGGCGACCGGTCGACGATGTTGTCGCCCTCGAGCGCCGAGACCGGCAGCACGTGCAGGTCTTCGATGCCCAGTTCGCCGGCCACCCGGTGGGCGTCGGACGACACCGTGGCGAAGGTGTCGGCGTCGAAGCCGGTGAGGTCGATCTTGTTGACGGCGACGATCACGTGGGGCACCCGCAGGAGCGCGACCACCGCGAGGTGTCGCACCGTCTGCTCGACGACGCCCTTCCGCGCATCGACGAGGACGACGACCGCGTCGGCGGTCGTCGCGCCGGTGACCATGTTCCGGGTGTACTGCACGTGGCCGGGGCAGTCGGCGAGGATGAACGATCGCGACGCGGTGGCGAAGTAGCGGTAGGCGACGTCGATCGTGATGCCCTGCTCGCGCTCGGCGCGCAGACCGTCGGTCAGCAGGGCGAAGTCGAACTCGCCGTGCGCGAACCCGCGCTCGGCGGAGGTGCGTGCGACCTGCTCGAGCTGGTCGGCGAGGATCGCCTTGGAGTCGTGCAGCAGCCGCCCGACCAGCGTGGACTTGCCGTCGTCGACCGAGCCGGCCGTGGCGAACCGGAACAGCGTCCCGGTGGAGAGGGTCGCGGGCATCAGAAGTATCCGTCCTTCTTGCGGTCTTCCATGGCGGCTTCCGACAGGCGGTCGTCGGCTCGCGTGGCACCGCGCTCGGTGAGGGTGGAGCGCGCGACCTCGGCGACGATGGCGCCGATGTCGGCGGCGTCCGAGTCGACGGCGCCGGTGCAGCTCATGTCGCCGACGGTGCGGTAGCGCACGGTGCGGACCTCGACGGACTCGTCTTCGCGCGGCGGCGAGAACTCCCCGACGGGGCGCCACATGCCGTCGCGCGCGTACACCTCGCGCTCGTGCGCGAAGTACAGCGGGGGCAGGGCGATGCTCTCGCGCTCGATGTAGCGCCAGACGTCCAGCTCGGTCCAGTTCGAGATCGGGAACGCCCGCACGTGCTGCCCGGGAGTGTGGCGGCCGTTGTACAGGCTCCACAGTTCGGGGCGCTGGTTGCGCGGGTCCCACTGGCCGAACTCGTCGCGCAGAGAGATGATGCGCTCCTTGGCGCGGGCCTTGTCCTCGTCACGGCGGGCTCCGCCGAAGACGGCGTCGTGGCGTCCCGCGGCGATCGCGTCGAGCAGGGGCAGCGTCTGCAGCGGGTTGCGGGTGCCGTCGGCGCGCTCCTGCAGGCGGCCGTCGTCGATGTAGTCCTGCACCCGCGCCACTTCGAGACGGATGCCGAGACGGGCGACCGTCTCGTCGCGGAAGCGGATCACCTCGGGGAAGTTGTGCCCGGTGTCCACGTGCAGCACGGGGAACGGCACCCGCCCGGGCGCGAAGGCCTTCGTGGCCAGGTGCAGCACCACGACGGAGTCCTTGCCGCCGGAGAACAGCAGCACGGGACGTTCGAACTCGGCGACGACTTCGCGGATGACGTGGATGGCCTCGGCCTCGAGGATGTCGAGGGTCGAGAGGCGCTCGCGCTGGTCGGTCGTCGAGCGCGGAGCGGAGCGATGAGGCGAAACGTCCGTCACATCCTGCGTCGTCTCGTCTCGCTGCACTCGCTCGACGACCGGCGAAAGGTTCTCAGTCATACGTGGAGCCCGCATTCCGTCTTCGAGAGACCGGCCCAGCGGCCGGCTCGGGGGTCTTCTCCGGGTGCGACCGGCTTCGTGCACGGCTCGCAGCCGATCGAGGGGTAGCCGTTGGAGACCAGGAGGTTGACCGGTACCTGATGGGCGCCGGCGTAGTCCAGCAGGTCGTCGAACGTCCATGCGGCGACGGGGTTGACCTTGACGAGGCCGTTGCGCTCGTCCCACGTCACCAGAGGGGTGTTCGCCCGCGTCGGCGCCTCTTCGCGCCGGACGCCGGTGAACCACACCTCGTAGCCGCCGAGCGCGTCCTGCAGCGGAGCGACTTTGCGGCGCGCGCAGCACAGGGCCGGGTCGCGCTCGTACAGCTTCGCGCCGAACTCGGCGTCCTGCTCTGCGACGGTCTGCTCGGGCAGCACATCCACGATGCGCACGTCCAGCGCCCGGCCGACCTCGTCCCGCGTGAAACGCGTCTCTGCGAAGTGGTACCCGGTGTCGAGGAACAGCACGTCAACACCGGGCAGCTGCTCGGCGACGAGGTGGGGAAGCGCGGCGTCGGCCATCGAGCAGGCGACGGCGACGGCATCCACTCCGAAGTTGCGGGCGACCCACGCGACGACTTCGGCGGGGGACGCCTCGTCGGCGGCGAGGCTGTGCAGCTCGCGCTCGCCCTGCTCGGCGAGCGCCTTCAGCTCGTCTCGCGTGCGCTTGACAGCGGTGCGCGGGGCCAGGGAAACGGTCATACCAGGGCCTCCTCGTCGGCACGGTGCGCCCACTGCGCGAACGTCTCGTCGATGCCGGAGTCGCGCTCGTCGAGGAAGCGGCGCACGACGCGGTCGACGTAGTCGGCGATGCCGTCGGCGGCGACCTTGAGGCCGCGGACGGTACGGCCGAGGCCTGCCTCGTCGCGGTCCTGCGATGCCAGCCCTCCGCCGAGGTGCACCTGGTAGCCGGGAACCTGCTCGCCGTCGATCGTGACGAGCTGTCCCTTGAGGCCGATGTCGGCGGTCTGGATGCGGGCGCACGAGTTCGGGCAGCCGTTCACATGCAGCGAGATCGGATGCGGCAGCTCGAACTGCTCGAGGCGCTTCTCGAGGTCGAGGACGGCGGCGGTGGCGTAGGCCTTGGTCTCGACGATCGCGAGCTTGCAGAACTCGATGCCCGTGCACGCGATGGTGCCGCGGCGGATGAGGCTCGGCCGCGCCGACAGCCCGAGCCCGTCGAGTCCGGCGATGAGGGATTCGACGCGGTCCTCGGGGATGTCGAGGATGACGATCTTCTGGTGGGGCGTCGTGCGGAGGCGGGTCGAACCGTGCGCCTCGATGAGGTCTGCGAGGTCGGCGAGGATCGGACCCGAGACGCGGCCGACGATCGGCGTGGCACCGACGTAGAAGCGGCCGTCCTTCTGGCGGTGCACGCCGACGTGGTCGCCCGGGGTCGGGGGCTTCGGGGCGGGCGGACCGTCGGGGAGCGCGTAGCCGAGGTACTCGTCCTCCAGCACCTGCCGGAACTTCTCGGGCCCCCACTCGGCGAGCAGGAACTTCAGACGCGCCTTGTTGCGCAGCCGCCGGTAGCCGTAGTCGCGGAAGATCTGCGCCACCCCGTGCCACGCCTCGGCCACCTGCTCGGGGGCGACGAAGGCCCCCAGGCGCTCGCCGAGCCGCGGCGAGGCCGAGAGGCCGCCGCCGACCCACAGGTCGTAGCCGATGCCGAGCTCGGGGTGCTCGACGGCGACGAAGGCCACGTCGTTGATCTCGTGGACGACGTCCTGGCTCGGGTGCCCTGTGATGGCCGACTTGAACTTGCGGGGGAGGTTCGCCAGCGACGCGTCGCCCAGGAACCGCGAGGTGATCTCGTTGATCTGCGGGGTCGGATCGATCAGCTCGTCGGCCGAGATGCCGGCGACGGGGGAGCCGAGGATCACGCGGGGGACATCGCCGCACGCCTCGGTGGTGCCGAGGCCCACAGCCTCGAGTCGTCGCCAGATCTCGGGGACGTCCTCGACGCGGATCCAGTGCAGCTGGATGTTCTGGCGGTCGGTGATGTCGGCGGCGTCGCGGCCGAACTCCGACGAGATGCCGGCGATGACGCGCAGCTGCTCTGTGGTCAGCTGTCCTCCGTCGATGCGCACCCGCATCATGAAGTACTCGTCTTCGAGCTCGTGCGGTTCGAGTGTTGCGGTCCGGCCGCCGTCGATCCCGGGCTTGCGCTGCGTGTAGAGACCCCAGACGCGGAAGCGTCCGTGCAGGTCGGTGGGATCGATGGAGGCGAACCCGCCCTTGGAGTAGATGTTCTCGATGCGCTCGCGCACGCTCAGGCCGTTGTCGACCTGCTTCCACTCCTCGTTGCCGTTCAGCGGCGTCGTGCCGTCGATCTTCCACTGGCCGTTCGGCTTGGACGAGGGGCGAGGCGGACGAGCGCGCGCACCCTCCGCGCGGGGCGCGGGGGAGCCGGTCGATGTGTCGCTGATGGTCACGGTGGCCTCCGTCGTCTCCGCGCATGCCCGGCGCGGACTCCGTCGAGTCCACTCCACGAGAGTAGGCAACCGTTTCTGAGCGGGGGCCGTCAGGCGTCAAGAGGCGTTAACGGCCGAAACAGGGCGTCACACAGTTGCGTCGTCGGCCTCGACCTGGGCGGGCGCGTCGAGGGCCTCGCGGTAGCGCGCGACGACGAGATCGACGAGGGATGCCGGGGGCTCGTCGTCGTCGAGGAGGGGACGGGCGACGGGATCGGGCTGCGAGAGCCGCACGGCGAGATCGTCGAAGTAGCCGGGGGCGAGGAGGTAGTTCGCGACCACGACGCGCGACGCGGTGGTGCGCGCGGCGGAGACCGCGGCGCCCACGCGGGGATCCGTCGCCGCGAGGAAGCCCGTCGTGACCGGGCGCCCGAGACGGGCCGCCAGCATGTCGGCCGTCGTGCGGCAGTCGTCGTTGGCGCGCTCGTCGCTGGAGCCGGCCACGGCCAGCACCACGGCGTCCTCCGGCTGCGGTGCGAGCGGGGCGAGTCGCGCGGCGAGGGCCTCGACGAGACGCGCGTCGGGGCCGAGGGCCTTCGCGATCGTCACGCCCGAGCGCCCGGCGGTCTGCTCGATGAGGTCGATGCGCACGTGGTAACCCGCAGACAGCAGGAGCGGAACGATGACCACCCGCTGGTCCGGCGGCAGGGCGTCGAGGGATGCCGGAACGTCGGGCTGCTGGACGTCGACGTGTCCGAGCCGGACGGTGACATCGGGAAGACGTGCCGCGACGGCATCCACCAGTGCGGCGACGGCCGCCTGACCCGCCGGCGAAGACGTGCCGTGCGAGATCGCGAGAAGGGCCGGGATGCTGCTCATCCCGGCCCATTCTGCCGCACGGTTTCGGCCGTGCGACCCGTGTGTCACGTGCTGTCACACGTGCGCGTGACGGCAGCCTCGCTCGCGGTGGTGCGGGTGGTGGTCGAAACGCGGACCGTCGTGGGATGCGCGGTGCATGTGCCCGCCGTGGCCGCGGTGCCCTCCGCTGTGTTCGCGCTCGCCGCGAGCGGGACGTTCGTGGTGGTGGCGCCGGTCCTTGCGGCGGCGGCGTTCGAGGAGCTCCGAGACGGCGCCCTCGAGCGCGGTGAGGCGCTCGGCGATGTCGTCCAGGGTGGCGGTGGGGCGGAGATCTTCGGAGGGCTCGCCCGGGAAGGTGTCGTTGTCTGTCATGTGATGGATGTCTTTCGTCGGGGCGGCGGCGGTGTGCCGTCAGAGATACATGCTGTATTGCATGCATATGTAGTGTGACATGCACTCGCAAAACTTGTCAACACACATGTAAATTCGACACATGGCCGACGCCCCGAACGACCCCGCGGACGCGATCGCCGATGCGCTCGCGCGGCTCCGCTCCAAGCGTGGTCCGCGCCCGCCGGGAGTCGGGCCTCAGCCGCTCCACGGTCCGCACCCGCATTCCGCCGACGAGCACCGCGGCCGTGGCCACCACGAGCACCACCATGGGCGCGGCGGCGGACCGTGGGCCGGAGGCGCTCGGCTCGGCGGACCCGCACGTCTGCGCATGCTCGAGGCGCTCGCCGCGGCATCCGGTGGGCTGTCGATCAGCGCGATCGCCGACGCGGTCGGGGTCGATCAGCCCCGGGCCTCGCGGCTGGTGCAGCAGTCGGTCGAGCTGGGGCTCGTGGTGCGCGAGGCCGATCCGGACGACGCGCGGCGCACGCTCGTGGCCCTGACCGATCAGGGCCGGAGTGCGGTCCGCGGCTTCCGCGGCGAGCGGCGCTCGTCGGTCGCCGCCGCGCTGGAGTCCTTCACCGACGCGGAGCGGGCGGAGCTCGCCCGACTTCTCGCCAAGCTCGCAGACGGGTGGCCGGTCTGACCCCTGCGCTGCAGCGCGTGCGCGGCGCTGGGACCCACCGATACCGTGAAAGGCGTCCGATCAGCGAAGGGTGTCGCCATGTCCGCCGGTTCCGCAGAAGAGACCGACCGCTCCACCGGTGAGCGGCGCGTCCCGGCGCCACCGCCCGGGACGGTCAGTCGATGACGGCCTGCTTCGCCTTGACGGGCAGCATGAGGAGCAGGCCCGCCAGCAGCACGAGCACGATCCCGAGGATGCCGAGGCGCGTGTTCCCGGAGATCGCGACGAACAGTGCGAACAGGCCCGGCGCGAGGAACGACACTGCGCGCCCGGTCGTGGCGTAGAGACCGAAGATCTCGCCCTCCCGCCCCTCGGGGGTGATGCGGGCGAGGAAGGAGCGGCTGGCGGACTGGATCGGTCCGACGAAGGCGGTGAGGAAGAGCCCCGCGATCCAGAACCCGATCTGGGCCGTGCCGATGAAGAGCACCGCGGTGCCGGCGACGATCAGGCCGAGCAGCGACACGATGATCACGTTCTTGGGGCCGAACCGGTCGTCGAGGCGGCCGGCGAGGATCGTCGAGATGCCCGCGACGACGTTCGCCGCGACCGCGAAGTACAGCACCTCGGACGAGGAGAACCCGAACACCTGCGCGGCGATGATCGCGCCGAAGGTGAACACCCCGGCGAGCCCGTCGCGGAACACGGCGCTGGCGAACAGGAACATCAGCACCTGGCGGTTTCCGCGCCACAGCTTCGTGATCGTGGCCCACAGCACGGCGTACGAGCGGAAGAAGCCCACGCGCACCCGGCGCTCGCGTGCCGGCACCTCGGGCACGCGGAGCAGGACCGGGATCGCGAAGATCCCGAACCACACCGCGGAGGTGAGCACCGCGAGGCGGATATGCAGCCCGCCGTCGGTCGGGATGCCGAGCACCCCCGCGCGCCCCTCGGCCCCGAAGCTCTGAATGAAGAGCACCAGCAGGATCAGCAGCAGGACGATGCCGCCCACGTAGCCCATGCCCCAGCCGAAGCCCGACACGCGGCCCATGTTCTCGCGGTCCGAGACCTGCACGAGCATGGCGTTGTAGTTCACGCCCGCGAACTCGAAGAAGACGTTGCCGACCGCCAGCAGGGTCGCGCCGAGGATGAGGTACGCCGGCGTGCCCTCGACGAAGAACATCGCGGCCATCGCCAGCACGACGACGGCGGTGTTGACCCCCAGCCAGAACTTGCGCCGGCCGGTGCCGTCGGAACGCTGCCCGAGCACGGGTGCGAGGGCGGCGATGAGGATGCCGGCGATCATGAGCGCCCAGCCGACGACGCTGGCGTTGTCGGCCAGCGCGCGCTCCAGTGCCGGGTCGCGCTCGCTCCCGGCGGCCGCCTGGACGATCGCGGGGTCGACGAAGAGCGTCGAGGCGAGATAGGTCGAGAACACGAACGTCGTCACGACGGCGTTGAACGCCGCCGATCCCCAGTCCCACAGCGCCCAGGCGAGCACGCCCCGGCGACCGGCGCGCGCGTTCGTGGGGGGAGTGATCTCCGACTCGGGTGCGGGCTGATGCGGCAGCGGCATGTCGGTCACGGTAGGACCTCTCGGTGAACGGCGGGTTCCGCCACGGGGCCGCGGCATCGCGGCGTGCGGTCAGGCTATCGCGAGCGCGGCCCTGTTCCGCGAACCGTCGCGGGCGACCCGCGGCGGCGCGACCGCGGTGCCATGATGAGCACATGTCCGTGCATGTGGAACGCGTCGAGCTGGCCGGTATCGGCATCCGCCATGACATCGAGACGGATGCCGGGCGCCGCATCTCGGTGGTGACCTTCCGCGAGGGCGGGCGCGAACTCGCCGTCTCGGACGATGAGGATCCGGACCGCGCGGCGATGACCGTCTCGCTCGCCGACGACGAGGCCACCGCGCTGTCGGAGGTGCTCGGCGGATCGCTCATCCTCACCCAGATCGCGCAGCTGCGCGAACAGGTCGACGGGCTCTCGACCGAGCAGATCCCGGTGCCCGCCGACTCGCCGTTCGCGGGTCGGGCGCTCGGCGACACGAAGGCACGCACCCGGACGCGATCTTCGATCGTGGCGATCGTGCGCGACGCCGGCGTGCTGCCCGCGCCGGGTCCGGACGATCTGCTGCGGGCCGGCGACACCTTGGTCGCCGTCGGCACCCGCGAAGGACTGGACGCGCTGGTGCGCATCATCGGCGGGAGCTGACCGGCGATGGACCACGGGGCGCTCGTGCTCATCGAGATCGGCGCGCTCCTGCTCGGCATCGCCCTGCTCGGGCGCCTCGCGGCGCGACTGGGCATCTCGCCGATCCCGCTGATCCTCCTCGGCGGGCTGGCCTTCGGCGAGGGCGGCCTGCTGCCGGTGGCGGCCGGGGCCGAGTTCATCGAGATCGGCGCCGAGATCGGCATCATCCTGCTGCTGGTGATGCTGGGTCTCGAATACACCGCACGCGAGCTCGTGACGAACCTCCATGCGGCGCGCAGGGACGGCGTCCTCGACATGCTGCTCAACGCCGTGCCCGGTGCGCTGCTGGCGCTCGCCCTGGGTTGGGGACCGGTCGCGGCGGTCGCGCTGGCGGGCATCACGTGGATCTCGTCTTCGGGCGTCATCGCCAAGATGGTGCAGGACCTCGGGCGCCTCACCAACCGCGAGACACCGGTCATCCTGTCGATCCTCGTCATCGAGGACCTCGCGATGGCGTTCTACCTGCCCATCCTCACCGCGGTCCTCGTCGGCGCCGGGTTCGCCGCCGGTCTGGTCACGGTGGTGATCGCGCTCGCCGCGGTGGTGCTCATCCTGTACGTCGCGCTGCGTCACGGCCACCTCGTGTCGCGGCTGGTGTGGTCGAAGAACGCCGAAGTGCTGCTGCTGTCGGTGCTCGGGCTGACGCTGCTGGTCGCGGGTCTCGCCGCGGGGGCGAGCGTGTCGTCCGCGGTGGGGGCTTTCCTGGTGGGCATCGCCATCTCCGGTCCCGTCGCCGCGCACGCCGCGCGTCTGCTCACACCGCTGCGCGACCTGTTCGCGTCGGTCTTCTTCCTGTTCTTCGGCCTGTCCACCGACCCACGGGATCTCGTTCCGATGCTCGTCCCGGCCATTCTGCTGGCCGTCGTGACCATCGCCACCAAGGTGCTCACCGGGTACCTCGCCGCCCGGCGCGCCGGTATCGGCGAGGCCGGTCGCTGGCGGGCGGGCTTCGCGCTCACGCCCCGGGGGGAGTTCTCCATCGTCATCGCCGGACTCGCCGTCGCCGCCGGCGTGGACCGCTCGCTGGCTGCCCTCGCCACCGCCTACGTCCTCATCACGATCATCGCCGGGCCGCTCCTGTCGCGCCTGCCCGATACGCGCGCGTTCGCCGCGTGGACGAGGCGGCGGCAAGCGGAACGGCGGCGGCGCCAGAAGGCCGCGACGGCGGGAGAAGTTGAGTCTTCTCATATCAAGTTCATTTGACACGTGCCGGAGCCCGGAGTACGGTTGAGCCATTGCGACTCAAGATCGCGAGAAGACTTCTGATCAACCGGGCCGCGGCATCCGTCCGCGCCCACACGAAGGAGAGAACACATGGCACGTGCTGTTGGAATCGACCTCGGTACGACGAACTCCGTCGTCGCAGTGCTCGAGGGCGGCGAGCCCAAGGTCATCGCGAACGCCGAGGGCTTCCGCACCACCCCCTCGGTGGTGGCCTACACGAAGGACGGCGAGGTGCTCGTCGGCGAGACCGCCAAGCGCCAGGCCGTCACCAACGTCGACCGCACCGTCTCGAGCGTCAAGCGCCACATGGGCACCGACTGGGGCTTCGACGTCGACGGCAAGAAGTGGACGCCGCAGGAGATCTCGGCCCGCATCCTGCAGAAGCTCAAGCGCGACGCCGAGCAGTACCTCGGCGACACGGTGACGGATGCCGTCATCACGGTCCCCGCCTACTTCAACGACGCCGAGCGTCAGGCCACGAAGGAGGCCGGCGAGATCTCGGGCCTCAACGTCCTGCGCATCATCAACGAGCCGACGGCCGCGGCGCTCGCGTACGGCCTCGACAAGGGCAAGGAGGACGAGCTCATCCTCGTCTTCGACCTCGGCGGCGGAACCTTCGACGTGTCGCTGCTCGAGGTGGGCAAGGACGACGACTTCTCGACCATCCAGGTGCGCTCCACCGCCGGCGACAACCGCCTCGGCGGCGACGACTGGGACCAGCGGGTCGTCGACTACCTCATCAAGCAGTTCAAGGACACCACCGGTGTCGACGTCTCGGGCGACAAGATCGCGCTGCAGCGTCTGAAGGAGGCTGCGGAGCAGGCGAAGAAGGAGCTCTCGAGCTCGACGTCCGCCTCGATCAACCTCCCGTACCTGTCGCTGACCGACTCGGGCCCGGTGTCGCTGAGCGAGACCCTTTCCCGCGCCAAGTTCGAGGACCTCACCAAGGACCTTCTCGACCGCACCAAGAAGCCCTTCGAGGACGTCATCCGCGAGGCCGGCATCAAGGTCGGCGACATCGACCACGTCGTGCTCGTCGGCGGATCGACCCGTATGCCCGCGGTGAGCGAGCTCGTCAAGAAGGAGACCGGCGGCAAGGAGCCCAACAAGGGCGTCAACCCGGACGAGGTCGTCGCCGTCGGCGCCGCTCTGCAGGCCGGCGTGCTGCGCGGTGAGCGCAAGGACGTGCTGCTGATCGACGTCACCCCCCTGAGCCTCGGCATCGAGACCAAGGGCGGCATCATGACGAAGCTCATCGAGCGCAACACCGCCATCCCGACCAAGCGCAGCGAGACCTTCACCACGGCCGACGACAACCAGCCGTCCGTAGCGATCCAGGTCTTCCAGGGCGAGCGGGAGTTCACCCGCGACAACAAGCCGCTCGGAACCTTCGAGCTGACCGGCATCGCCCCCGCGCCCCGCGGCATCCCGCAGGTCGAGGTCACCTTCGACATCGACGCGAACGGCATCGTGCACGTCTCGGCGAAGGACAAGGGCACCGGCAAGGAGCAGTCGATGACCATCACGGGCGGCTCGTCGCTTCCCAAGGAGGACATCGAGCGCATGGTGCGCGAGGCCGAGGAGCACGCCGCCGAGGACAAGAAGCGCCGTGAGGCCGCCGAGGTGCGCAACCAGGCCGAGACCCTGTCGTACTCGATCGACAAGCTCATCCAGGAGAACGCCGACAAGCTGCCCGAGGACGTCAAGTCCGATGTGCAGGCCGACGTCGACGCGCTCAAGACGGCGCTCGCCGGTGACGACGACGACGCGGTCAAGACCGCGTACGACAAGCTCAACCAGAGCCAGCAGAAGCTCGGCGAGGCCATCTACGCGGCCGGTCAGGCCGAGCAGCAGGCCCAGCCCGCCGGCGACCAGCCGGCCGAGGGCGGCGAGCAGCCGGCATCCGATGAGGACGTCATCGACGCCGAGGTCGTCGACGACGAGGACGAGAAGAAGTAACCATGGCCGACAAGGACTTCGAAGAGCCGCAGGACGCCTCGGCGCCCGAGCCTGAAGAAGGCCAGTCCAGCCAGCCGGGGCCGGAGGAGCAGTCCTCCGGCCCCGCGCCGCAGGACGGCACGGCGGGTGAGGGCGATGCCGCGGGTGAGGACGAGGAGCTGACCGTCGACGACATCCTCGGTGCTTCGCAGAACGCGGATGCCGCGGCCGAAGACGCGGTGATCGCCGATCTCGAGAGCGCACTGCTCACCGACCTCAAGCGGCTCCAGGCCGAGTACGCCAACTACCGGCGACGCACCGAGGAGCAGCGGGAGGTCGAGATCGAGCGCGCCAAGGGCTCGGTGGCCAAGGGCCTGCTGCCCGTGCTCGACGACCTCGACCGCGCCGAGAAGCACGGCGACCTCGTCGAGGGCAGCCCCTTCGTCGCGATCGCCGAGAAGCTGCGCGGCGTCGCCGAGCGGATGGGCCTGGCTACGTACGGCGAGGCCGGCGAGGCGTTCGACCCCCAGCAGCACGAGGCCATCTTCCAGGCGCCCACTCCCGGGACGACCGAGCCCACCATCCTCGAGGTGGTCGAGATCGGCTACCGCCTGGGCTCGGTGGAGCTGCGCCCCGCGAAGGTCGTCGTGGCCGTGCCCGCAGACCCTTCGTCCGGCTCAGGGGCCGGTTAGGCAGAGATGGCCAGTCAGGACTGGTTCGATAAGGACTTCTACAAGATCCTCGGGGTGTCGAAGGACGTCACCGACGCCGATCTGAAGAAGACCTATCGCAAGCTCGCCCGCAAGTACCACCCGGACTCCAACGCCGGCGACACGGCCGCCGAGGCGAAGTTCAAGGAGGTCAGCGAGGCGTACTCGGTGCTCAGCGACGCCGAGCAGCGGCAGGAGTACGACCAGATCCGTGCCATGGGCTCCGGCGCCCGCTTCACGGCGGGCGGTCAGAGCGCCGGCGGGTTCGAGGACGTCTTCAGCGCCTTCCAGCAGGGTCGCGGCGGCCGGTACCAGGCGCAGGACTTCGAGGACATCTTCTCGATGTTCAACCAGCAGCCCGGCGGCGGCTTCGGCTCGGGACGCTTCGGGCAGCCCACCGGCGGCTTCCGCGGATACGGCGGCCCTTCCCGAGGAGCCGACGTCACCGCGAGGACGACACTGGACTTCACCACGGCGGCGAAGGGCGAGACCATCACCCTGCAGGGCGAAGAGGGAAAGCCCTTCAAGGTGAAGATCCCCGCCGGGGTCGCCGACGGGCAGAAGATCCGCCTGCGCGGCCGCGGCCGTCCGTCTCCGGACGGCGGTGAGGCCGGCGACATCGTCGTGCAGGTGGCGGTGCGCCCTCATCCCGTCTTCACGCGCGACGGGGTGAACCTGCGCGTCACCGTGCCGGTGACGTTCACCGAGGCGGCGCTCGGCGCGACCATCGAGGTCCCGACGCTCGGGGGCGACCCCGTGAAGCTGCGCGTGGCGCCCGGCACGCCCTCGGGTCGGGTCCTGCGCGTCAAGGGCCGCGGCATCCAGACCAGCAAGGCGACCGGCGATCTGCTGGCCGAAGTGCAGGTCGCCGTGCCGGCGCACCTCGACGATGCCGCACGCGAGGCGCTCGAGCGGTACCACGAGCTGGAGCCCAAGGAGAACCCCCGCGCAGACCTCATGGCGAAGGCGCGCGGCTAGACGAACGAGGCAGGTGAGCAGACGTGACCGAGCGAGGCGACATCGACGAGGACGCGCCGATCTTCGCGATCGCCGCAGCCGCCGAGCTGTCGGGGATGCACCCGCAGACCCTGCGCCAGTACGACCGGCTCGGGCTCGTGGTCCCCGAACGCACGCAGGGCGGGTCGCGCCGGTACTCGCTGCGCCACGTCGAGCAGCTCCGCGAGGTGGCCCGCCTGTCGTCCGACGGGATGAGCCTGCCCGCGATCGCGCGGCTGGTCACCCTCGAGCAGCGCGTGCACGACCTGTCGCGTCGGGTGCGCGACCTCGAGCAGCAGCTGGCGATCGAGCGGCAGTCCCGGCCGGGGGCCCGGGTGTTCGCCGCCGGGGCGACCGGGTCGGTGGTGACGCTCCGCCACGGAACACGCGTGCGCCGCGCGACCGAGGTCGTCGTGTGGCGACCGCGTCATGCGCTCAGCCCCGACGGCGGCGACGACTCGGCGCCCGGCGAGGCTCGCCCCTCCTGACGAGAGCGGCGAGCACCGGCATCCGTCAGTCGTGGGATCCGCCGCCGGGGTCGCCGTCCACGCCGCGGTGGGCGCGGAAACGCAGCCAGTCCTCGCGGGACTGTGCCGCGTACGCGAACGCCCATTCGACCAGCGCCTCGCCGGCGACCCGGCCGCCGCCGAGGTAGCCCGACACGCGCCCGGCGTGCGGGGACTGCCCGTGCGCGCGGGCCAGCGTGGCCGCGCACGCGTCGGCGTACCAGTGGAACGGCCCGTCCTCGAGCGCGTCGACCTCGAACCCGCCCTTCTTGTCGTGGAACTGCCGCACATAGAAGGAGCGGTCCGGCCCGCCCTCGGCGGGCGTGCCGGTCAGGTGGCCGAGGAAGGGATCCGACACGGCCTGCAGGATGCGCTGCATCGCCACCACGCGCCCGCCGTCGCCGTAGCGCTCGATGTACCGCGCGCGGACGGGGCGAACATCGTCGATTTCGGGGATGCCGTGTGGTGGGCGTTCGTCACGATCACGACCGTCGGCTACGGCGACTTCTACCCGGTCACCGCGGGCGGGCGCATCGTGGCGGTGCTGCTCATGTGCGGGTGCGTCGCCGAGCTCACCGCGCGTCTGGGCGAGGGCCCGGCCGATCCGGCTCCGTGAGCCGTACCCGCGCCGTGCCCGCGCTCACAGAGTGCGGAACGTGTAGGTCACCGTGACCGAGGAGGCGCGCGTGTCGACGTCTACGCGCGCGCCCACCCGGGCGCCGTTGGTCGTGACCAGCGGCAGCTCGGCGCTGTAGGCATCGCTGCCGCGCGAGGCCGCCGTGAGGTCTTCGTCGAGCTGCTCGAGATGTTCGGCGGTCCAGCCCCACGACGGCGCGACGGAGCGGACCGAACCCATCGCGGTACCCCACGTCCGGGGACCGGCGGGCCCGGTCCGGAGGGCCACAAGCTCGTCGTCCTCGGTGATGAGGGTGAACGCGTCGACGAGCTCGATGCTGAAGGTGCCCTCTTCCCCGAGGACGATCGCGCGCACCGGCACGAGCGGCTCGATCGTGCGCTCGCCGTCGGGCTCGAGCCCCAGGTCGGTGGCGGACAGCGCGTCCTCGCGCAGCTTGACCCGCAGCTCGCCCTGACGGGTGAGGAAGTCGACACCCGCCTGCGTGAACAGCGACGCACCGTCGGCGGCCTGCTGATCCACGGCTGCCTCGGGCTCGGGCTCGCTCCACCACGAGTCGCCCACGGCGATCGCCGCGATCACGACGCCGATGCACAGCAGGGCGACGATGGTCGTCGGCACCCACGACAGCAGTCGCTTGCGCCGCAGACGCTGCGCCTGCGGGGAACGGGGTGACGGCATCAGTGCACGATCGCTTTCAGCAGCGCCATCAACGCGCCGAAGCCGGCCGTGCTGACCGCCCCCAGGAGGCGGACCGGCAGCGCGGCGCCGCGCCGGGCGAACGCGACGTAGCCGAGGATTCCGAGGAGGATCACGCACGACCACAGCGCCGCCCACTCCGCCACGGGATCGGGCACGATCTGGGTCGTCCCCAGGAGCAGGATCGCGCAGGGGATGAGCGCCGACAGCAGCAGGCCCCACGAGGCGCGCAGCGCCTGGCGGAAGGACGCCCGCAACCCGGTGTCGCGGCCCTCGTCGAGGCCGTGATGGGCGACGGTCCCCGCGTAGACGTGCGCGAGCCAGAACACGACCACGGTGAACACCACGGTGACGAGCACCTGCAGCGACGACGTGGAGTGCAGGCTCGCGACGACGATGAGGCCGGCCACGAGCAGCACGCCGTAGACGGCCTGCTCGGTGGTGAATCCCGTGCGCACGAGCACCCGATGCAGCCCGTGCGTGCGCCGGTCGGCGTGGCGTGGAGACGTGTCGCTCATACCGGGTCGATCCGCAGCACCCCGGGCGTCTCGCCCACGGGAATGTCGTCGACCACCCGCAGGCTGCGGGCCAGGTCGTCCACGGCGCCGATGACGGTGCCGAAGCGCTCACGGTCGGAGCACACCGCCGTGACGGTGACGAAGTGCGTTCCGGTGTCCCACGTGTACGTGGCGAACGGCGGTGTGCGCTCGTCGCGGGGGAGCGGCATGGCGAGCTTCTCGCCCTCGCCCAGGTGGGGGTTGCGGAACGACTCGGTGTCGTCGTACTCCATCGGCATCATCGCGCGCGCCGCGCGCAGCTCGTTCGTGGCGCGCTGCACCTGCGCCATCACCACGAGCAGATCCGGGTCCGCCTTCCACACCCACGCGAGCACACGCCCAGCGGCCCGCTTCATGAGCAGGGGTGCGGCCTGGCTCATCGCCCACGCGGCGACGCCGCTGCCGGGCCGGGGAGTCTGACCGGCCGGGCCGACAGCGCGGCCGGCCTGCGTGAGCAGCATCCGGATCGCGGCCTTGCGGTGCCGACGCCCGCGCCAGCCCAGCGAATCGGTCACCGGCACCCAGCGATCGAGGGCGGCATCGGCCTGAAGTCTCGGCATGACTCCAGGGTACGTGGGCAGGCGACACGGCGCCTCTGAGGGCGCGGCGAGGGCTCCCGGACGCGCCGCGGCGCTCGGGTACAGTGGATGCCGCGTGCCCGACGACCATCGAACCGCGCACTTCGCCGCACAGACAGGTCCACCGCATCCCGTGACTGAACCCGCGACGCCCGACGAATCCGCCGCCGACGCCGTGAGCCAGCGACCCCTCACGGTCCTGATCGGCGCCGACACGTTCCTGCCTCATGTGAACGGAGCCGCCCGCTTCGCGGAGCGGCTGGCCGCGGGCCTCGTCGCGCGCGGGCACGAGGTGCACGTCATGGCGCCCAGTCGCACCCATCGCGAGCACGGCACGTTCACCGAGGTGATCGAGGGCGAGTCCATGACGATGCACCGGCTGCCGTCGTGGCGCTGGCTGCCGCACGACTGGCTCACCTTCGTGCTGCCGTGGATGTCGAAGCACTATGCGCGCAGAGTCCTCGACCGCGTACGCCCCGACGTGGTGCACATCCAGTCGCACATCGTGATCGGCCGGGGACTCTCTCGCGAGGCGCACAAGCGCGGAATCCCGATCGTGGCCACCAACCACGTGATGGCCGAGAACGTCGTCGACTTCACCACGCTCCCGCCGGTGCTCGACAAGTTCGTCGTCAAGCTGGCGTGGGACGACGCCAAGCGCACCTTCGACCTCACGCGCGCCGTCACGACCCCGACGCGCAAGGCCGCCGACTTCCTCGAGAATACGATCGACATCCGCGGTGTGATGCCCGTCAGCTGCGGACTCGAGGCCAAGAACTACACCCCCGATCTCACCCCGCGCGACGCCCATCGCCTCGTGTTCGTGGGGCGGCTGACCACCGAGAAGCAGATCGATGTCATCCTGCGGGCACTCACCAAGCTCGACCCGGCGCTCGACGTGCAGTTCGATGTCGTCGGCAACGGCGACCAGCGACGCAACCTCGAGGAGCTGGCCGGTCAGCTCGGACTCGCCGACCGGGTGCGCTTCCACGGCCACACCACCGACGAGGAGCTGAGGGGCTTCCTCACCCGCGCGAGTGTGTTCGTGATCGCCTCGATCGCCGAACTGCAGTCCATCGCGACCATGGAGGCGATGGCCTCGGGCCTGCCGATCGTCGCCGCGGACGCCGTCGCGCTGCCGCACCTCGTCCACGATGGCGAGAACGGCTACCTGTTCCGCCCCGGTGACCCGGACGACCTGGCCGCGAAGATCAACCGCGTGCTGCGCCAGACGCCCGACGAGCGGCGTCGGATGCAGGAAGCCTCACTGGAGGGCGTGAAGGTGCACGACATGACCCGGACCCTCGAGACCTTCGAGGCGCTCTACCGCGGCGAGCCGGTTCCGGAGTAGCCCGCGTGCACATCGTGATGTTCGCCGACCAGCACGTGGAGTCGCTGGGCGGGGCACAGGTGTCGATGCGGCTGCAGCGCCGGTACCTCGAGCGCGCCGGGCACACCGTCACGATCGTCGCGCCCGCGCTGCATGGGCCGCGGGCGCGGGCGGCAGTTCCCGCTCGCGCCGCCGCGGGACCCGCGTACGCGGACCTGCCGTCGGTGCCCATCACTTTCGACCGGGAGTACTCCGTCACGTGGCCGGGTGCCGCCGCCGACCGCCGGGTCGACGAGGCGCTCGCCTCGCGACCGCCGGTCGACCTCGTGCACGTGCAGGCGGACTTCTGGGGCGGATTCATCGGGCATCGCTTCGCCGCCCGTCACGGCCTGCCGGTGGTGCACACGATGCACAACCGCGTCGATGTGGGCATCGAGGCGACGACGCCCCTGCCGGGGCTGGTGCTGCGCGCGCTGAACCTGTGGCAGCGCCGAACGCTGTCGGCGGGCGGGGTGGGCGCCGGGGCCGGGGCTCCGGTGGACACCGGGGACGGCGGCCGCGCGCCAGGTGCCGGGCGCGGCGGGGATTCGGCCGCGAGTGTCGGGGCTGACGCCGGGGTCGGCGGCCGGGGCGTCCGCAGTACGCGCGACGGGTGGGCCTTCCTCCGCGGCTTCGCCGCGCGCTCGGATGCGGTCACCGCGCCCTCGAGCCACTTCGCGCGTCGCCTGGAAGACCACGGCGTGGTGCCCGGTCGCGGCGGTCGCGGCATCCGCTCAGGTGCGTCGGGGGGTGCTGACGCCGAGCCCCGGATCGACGTGGTGTGGAACGGCATCGACGACGACCTGCTCGACGCGGCGCTCGCCTCGGCTCCCGAAGTGCGACCGCCCGGCCCGCCCCGTCTGGTCTGGAGCGGACGGATGAGTCCCGAGAAGCGGCTGCTGCCCTTCCTCGAGGCGCTGGCTGTCTCGGGCGTGGTGGCAGACGTCGAGGTCATCGGCGGCGGTGCGCAGCTCGGCGCGGCGCGGCGGCTGCTCGAACGGCACCGCGCGGCCGCCACGGTGACGTTCGCGGGGCGGCTGCCGTACCCCGAGACGCTGCGGCGGATCGCCGCCGCCGACGCGCTGGTGCAGACCTCGATCGGCTTCGAGACGCAGGGGATGACGGTGTTCGAGGCCGGCGCCCTGGGAACCCCGTCGGTCGTCTCGGATCCCGACATCGCCGACGAGCTCGGCGCGGGGGTGTGGCGCGTCGAAGACGCCTCGGTCGATGCGCTGGCGGCGGCGCTGCGGTGCGTGGCGTCCCGTGTACCCGAGGGCACCGCGCCGACGCCCGACCCGACGCTGCGGACACGGTTCCGGCAGTCGTCGCGGACCGCGGCGATGCTCGAGGTGTACCGCCGCGTGCTCTGACCCGGCGTCGAGGATCACAACTCCTGCAGCCGGCCGGGGGTCGAGGATCACAACTCCTGCAGCCGGCCGGGTTCGAGGTCCCGGGATGCCGCGATTCCGCGTCTTTCCGGGGCTGCGGCTCGGTTCCTCGACCGGAGGTGCAGGAGTTGTGATCCGGTTCCGCCTCAGCCGACGGCACAGGTGCAGGAGTTGTGATCCGCCGACGGGCGGGTGTCGTCACGGGTGGCGGGTGGGGGTCTGGCGGTAGCCGTCGCGGGCGACGGTGACGAGCGTGCCGATGAGGCCGGCGACGCCGAGGGCGGTGAAGAAGATGAGCGTCAACATGGCAGGAACGCTACGCTTGCGCTCCGACTGCCACGAGTGGCAGGATGGTCACGGTTCGGCAGATTCCTGCCAGTCGCGAGGAGGCTCCCATGAAGACCGTCGCCGTCATCGTCCAGCCCGGTTTCGCTCCGTTCGAGTTCGGCCTCGCGTGCGAGGCGTTCGGCCTCGATCGCTCCAGCGACGGCATCCAGAACTTCGACTTCCGCATCGTGACACCCGAGCCGGGCGCGGTCGCGAGCAACATCTCGTTCTCGATCAACGTCGACAACGACCTCGCCTTCGCCGACGAGGCGGACCTGGTGGTCGTCACTCCCGTTCCGCGTTCGAGCTGGACCAGCGTCGACCGGCGGGTCGCCGACGTCGTGCGTCGCGCGGTCGACCGGGGCGCCTGGGTGCTGACGGTGTGCAGCGGAGCATTCGTCGTGGCGGCGTCCGGGGTGCTGGACGGGCGTCGGGCGACGACGCACTGGATGTACGCCGAGACGATGCAGCAGATGTATCCGCAGATCGAGGTCGATCCCGATGTGCTGTACGTCCAGGACGGCCGCATCATCACCAGCGCCGGCACGGCGGCCGGACTCGACGCATGCCTGCACCTGCTCCGTCAGGAGCTCGGCGCCGAGGCGGCCAACCGCATCGCCCGCCGCATGGTGGTCGCCCCGCAACGCGACGGCGGGCAGGCCCAGTTCATCGACAGCCCCCTGCCGGTGTCGGCGTCCCACTCGCTCGCACCGGTGACCGACTGGATGGTCGCCCATCTGCGCGAAGACCTCACGGTCGACCAGCTCGCGGCGAAGGCGCACATGTCGCCCCGCACGTTCGCCCGCCGGTTCAAAGCCGACTTCGGCACCACGCCTGCCGCGTGGCTCGCGCGCCAGCGGATCCTCCACGCCCAGCGATTGCTCGAATCCACCGACCTCGGACTCGATCGCATCGCGTACGAGGCGGGCTTCGGGTCGGCCGCCGTCCTGCGCCAGAACTTCGCCCGTGTCCTCGGCATCACGCCCACTGCGTATCGCACCCGGTTCTGCTGCACGGTCGAGATGACGGATGCCGCGGCGTCCACCCCGGCGACCCCTGCGGCCCAGGTGCTCGAACCCGTCGCCTGACGGCCCGCGCTCGCTCCGCACGGCCTCGGGTCCGTGGGCCCTGTTGTCGTTCCTGCACAGCGGTGGTAAAGTTGAGCCTGCTCGACTCAAGTTTGATCGGGCGAACGACCACGGGGAGAAGAATGAACGCCACGCAGCAGCCTGGGCAGGAGGACTCGCAGAGCGCCCTCGAGCAGTTCGGGATCAACCTGACCGACCGCGCTCGGCAGGGCAAGCTCGACCCGGTCATCGGCCGAGACGGCGAGATCCGGCGCGTCAGTCAGGTGCTGACACGCCGGACCAAGAACAACCCGGTGCTGATCGGCGAGCCGGGCGTCGGCAAGACCGCCGTCGTCGAGGGGCTCGCGCAGCGGATCGTGGCGGGCGACGTCGCCGAGTCCCTGAAAGACAAAGAGCTGGTCACCCTCGACATCTCGGCTCTCGTCGCCGGCGCGATGTATCGCGGCCAGTTCGAGGAGCGACTCAAGAGCGTCCTGAAGGAGATCACCGAGTCCGACGGCCGCATCATCACGTTCATCGACGAGTTGCACGTCCTCATGGGCGCGGGGGGCGGCGAGGGGTCGGTCGCGGCATCCAACATGCTCAAGCCCATGCTCGCGCGCGGCGAGCTGCGCCTCATCGGTGCGACGACGCTCAATGAGTATCGCGAATTCATCGAGAAGGATGCCGCTCTCGAACGCCGTTTCCAGCAGGTCTATGTCGGCGAACCCAGTGTCGAAGACACCGTCGCGATCCTCCGCGGGCTCAAGGGACGGTACGAGGCCCACCACGGTGTGACGATCAGCGACGGCGCGCTCGTGGCAGCGGCTGCGCTCAGCAACCGCTACATCCCCAGTCGGCAGCTTCCCGACAAGGCCATCGACCTGATCGACGAATCCATGAGCCGTCTGAAGATGGAGATCGATTCCAGCCCGGTCGAGATCGACCAGCTGCGGCGCCAGGTCGACCGGATGCGGCTCGAAGAGCTCGCGCTGAAGAAGGAGAAGGACGACGCGTCGAAGGAGCGGCGGACCAAGCTGCGCGAGCAGATGCAGACGGCCGAGGCCGAGCTGCAGGCACTCGAGGCGCGCTGGGAGCGCGAACGGGCGGGGCTCAACCGCGTCGGCGACCTGAAGAAGCAGTACGACCAGGCCGTGACCGACCGTGATCGGGCGCTGCGCGAAGGCGACTACCAGCGCGCATCCCGTCTGGAGTACGAGACGATCAAGCGCCTCCAGCACGAGATCGACGAGGCCGAGCGCGCTGAGCAGGACAGCACCGAGGAGCGCATGGTCAACGAGCAGGTGACGGATGAGGACATCGCGGCGGTCATCGCCGCGTGGACCGGCATCCCCGTCGGGCGTCTGCTGCAGGGCGAGACCGAGAAGCTCGTGCACCTCGAGGCCGAGCTCGGCAAGCGTCTGATCGGTCAGAAGCAGGCCGTGAAGGCGGTGGCGGATGCCGTCCGCCGCAGCCGCGCGGGCATCAGCGATCCGAACCGTCCGACCGGCTCGTTCCTGTTCCTCGGCCCCACCGGCGTCGGAAAGACCGAGCTGGCGAAGGCTCTCGCGGAGTTCCTGTTCGACGACGAGCACGCCATGGTGCGCATCGACATGTCGGAGTACGGCGAGAAGCACACCGTCTCGCGTCTCGTCGGCGCCCCTCCCGGGTACATCGGCTACGAGCAGGGCGGACAGCTGACCGAGGCGGTGCGCCGCAGGCCGTACTCGGTCGTGCTGCTCGACGAGGTCGAGAAGGCCCACCCCGAGGTCTTCGACGTGCTGTTGCAGGTCATGGACGACGGTCGCCTCACCGACGGGCAGGGCCGGACGGTCGACTTCAAGAACGTGATCCTGATCCTCACCTCGAACCTCGGCTCGCCGATCCTGATCGACCCGACCCTGTCGTTCGACGTCAAGCGCGAGCAGGTCCAGGCGCTCGTCCGCCAGGCGTTCAAGCCGGAGTTCGTGAACCGACTCGACGACATCGTGGTGTTCCAGACCCTCACGGAGGATGACCTCGCGCAGATCGTCGAACTCGCCGTCGACGCCCTGCAGCGCCGACTGCACGACCGTCGGCTCGAGCTGGCGGTCACCCCGGATGCGCGCACGTGGCTGTCGGAGCGCGGGTACGACCCGGTCTTCGGTGCCCGGCCGCTGCGCCGGCTCATCCAGTCCGAGATCCAGGACCGACTGGCCATGGGGCTGCTCTCGGGCGGCGTGCGCGACGGCGACCTCGTCACCGTCGACGTCGCCGCCGACGGGTCGCAGCTGGTGCTCACCAGCGCCGGCCCCCGGCCGGCCGCGCCCGAGGACGACGACGAGGTGATCGAGGCGATCCTCGAAGAGGACTGAAACGCCGTGTGCGACCATCGAGCGTGATGAACACGACCTGGGCCCGGGTGGCGGGCGCCCTCTGGGCGTCGACGCACCCCGGGCCCACGCTCGTGGTGACGGCACTCTCGTTCACGCTCGGTATCGCGGTGGGTCTCGAGCCGTGGCGTCTGGCCGTGCTCGCGCTCGCCGTCTTCGCCGGGCAGGTGTCGGTCGGCATCTCGAACGACGCGATCGATGTGGCCCGGGACCGGGCTGTCAGTCGAACCGACAAGCCCCTCGCCCGAGGCGACGTCTCGGTCCGTTCCGCCTGGGTGGCGGCGGGCGCGGCGGTGGTCGTCGCGCTGCTGCTGTCGGCGCTGCTCGGGGTAGGGATGCTGCTCGCGCACGCCCTCGCGCTGGCGTCCGCCTGGGCGTACAACGCGGGGCTCAAGGCCGCGGTGTGGTCGGTCGTGCCGTTCCTCGTGAGCTTCGGGCTCCTGCCGTCGCTCGCCACGCTGTCGGCACCGTCGCCCGCGATGGCTCCGCTGTGGGCCAGCGCCGCGGGGGCGGCGCTGGGCGCCGCGGTTCATCTCACCAACGTGCTGCCGGATCTTGCCGACGACGCCCGCACCGGCATCCGGGGTCTGCCCCATCGGCTCGGAGCCCGCGTGTCGGCTGTGGTGGCCGTCGCCGCGATCATGACCGGCGCCGTCGCGGTGCTCGTCGGCCCGGGAGCGAGCGCGCCCACCGCTGTCGCGTGGGTCTTCTTCGTCGCCGTCGCCGCCGTGGCGGCCGCGGCGCTGGTGCTCGCGCTCGTGCGGCCCCCCTCGCGCGCGCTCTTCCGCCTGGCGATGCTCGCGGCGCTGCTGCTCGCGACGCAGCTGGTGCTCACCTCCGCCCGGATCACGTGATCTGGACGCGGGGGCGGGGCGAGCGGGCAGGATGCCGGGAAGCAGCGTGCCGGCCACGTCACGTGATCTGGACGGCGGGCGAGCGGGCGGATGCCGGCGTGGCAGCGCGCCGATGGCTGATCAGGCGTCCCGATCGAAACCCATCGCGTAGGCGCGTGCGAAAAGCGGTCCGGTCAGGGGGCCGAGCATCGCGCGGACCAGCGCCTCTCGCGCGCCGGCGGATGCCCCCGGAAAAGCGCGACCGAGCCGGGTGTTGAACGCGGCCATGCCGGCTGCGGTGCGCGCCGACGTCACGCGGCGATACTCCCAGTGATCGAGCGCCGCAGTCGGCTCGATCCCGCTGTGCACCCACTGCGACAGCAAGGGGGCGAGCGTGACGGCGTCGAGCAGGCCGAGGTTCATCCCCTGACCGCCGATCGGGCTCACCTCGTGCGCGGCGTCGCCGACGACGGCCACTCGGCCCCGCCGCATCCGCGGGGCCACGATGCGGCGCACCCCGAACGTGGTCGCGTCCACGATGCCGTCCGCCGCGGCATCCCCCCGCGCGGCGACGGCCGTCCGCAACCGCTCGGCCGGCGTCGGCCCGCCCCCCTCTGTCGGAGCACCGGCTGCCGATCCGCCCGCGCCGGACATGCCGCTGCCGGCGTCGGTCATCCCGCGGTCCGCCTCTGCCGCGTCGCTGCCGCTGCCGGTCATCCGCCGGTCCGCCTCTGCCGCGTCGCTGCCGCCCGGATTCCACCCGGTCTCCGCGCCGGCCGCGTCCGCTCCGGCGAATCCGTCCCACGCGACGAAGCGTCGCAGACCGCCGGGCAGGGGGAACGACTCGAGCACCCCTGACGGATCGAGGTCGACCACCGCGACGGTCGGGTCGGCATCGGGCGTGGCCGCGGCATCCGTCATCACGTACCGATCGGGGTAGATCGTGCGCCGCAGCGCGCCGGGCCGGTAGACGAGGTCGCGCCCGCCGCCGCCCGTGGCCACGACGACGAGCGCCGCCTCGGTCTCGACCGGTCGCCCGCCGACCGCGTAGCGCACGCGCACGCGATCCCTCCGGGGCAGCAGGGCCGAGACCTGCGCTCCGCGGAGCGGCACGGGGGCGCGAGCGGCGAGGATGCGCTCGGTGTCGGCCTGCGGACGTGTCGCGACGAACGGGAAGCGGCTGCCGAGCCGGTCGAAGCGGACCACACCCAACGTCCGTCCGCGCGCGCGGGCGATACCTCGATCCACCCGCACGGCGCCGTCGAGCAGTTCGTCGGTCAGGCCGGCGCCCTCCAGCGCGGCGAGGGTGGCCGAATGGATGCCGATCGCCCGACTCCCGGCACCGGCGACGGGCCGGCGCTCGAACACCTCGACGTCCACGCCCCGACGGGCCAGCTCTCCGGCCAGCAGCAGGCCCACCGGACCCGCCCCGACGACGATGACGTCAGGCACGGGAACTCGTGGCCAGAAGACGGAACGGCGCCGGAGTCTCGACCCGCCACCCGGCACCGAGCGCGCGAGACAGCTCGTCGGGCCGGTAGCTCCGCCGGATCGAGCGCAGTCCGTCCGTGCGCAGGAACGTGCCGGGGGCGAAGGGGGTGATCCCGACGGCGTAGAGACCGTACGCGAGCCGGCCGCGGGCGATATCGCCGTGCAGCACGAGACCGGTCGCCGCCAGCGCGGTGGTCTCGGCGAAGTCGGCCAGTTCGTCGTCCGTGAGGTGGTGCAGCACGTGGTTCGACAGGACGACGTCGAAGTGCTCCCCCGCGTCGACGAGCGTGCGGGCGTCGGCGCGGACGAACTCCACGTTCGGCGGGACATCCCGGGCCGCGGCGACCTGGAGCGTGCGGGGATCGGGGTCCGCTCCCGTCCACTGCACCGAGAGCCCGTCGACGGCGCTCCATCCCGCCAGCCGTGCGACCAGGTCGCCGCCTCCCGCGCCGATGTCGAGCACCCTGGCGGGGCGTCCGAGGCCGGTGAGGAACGGCCGCAACCGCCGTCGGTAGACCGCGCCCCACCCTGCGACGAGGCGGTTGACGAGGTCGAA
The DNA here is from genome assembly GCF_031844425.1 of Microbacterium sp. ARD31. Lineage (NCBI taxonomy): Bacteria > Bacillati > Actinomycetota > Actinomycetes > Micrococcales > Microbacteriaceae > Microbacterium > Microbacterium sp. ARD31. The sequence continues at coordinate 30,890 of NZ_JAUZVE010000021.1, read as the reverse complement.
GCGCTCCAGCGTGGCGCGCAGCCGTTCGGGATCGCAGTCCGGGTCGTCCATCAGCTCGCGCAGGTCCTCGTCGCGGGCGGAGAGCCCGGCGCGCCGCACGGTGCCCGTTCGAGCCTCCGTACCCGGGCGCGGGCCGGTACCGGGGCGGGTGCCGGGGCTCGGGCGCGGGCCGGTACCCGGGCGTCGGGGGTCGCCGGGGCGCGGGCCGGTAGCCGGGCGCGGGCCGGAGCCCGGGCGCCCGGGGTCGCCGCCGGGGCCGGTGCCGCTCACCCCGCGACCGCCGCGCGCTTGGTCATCAGCGCCGACTCCACCGTCAGTCCCGGCCCGAACGCGAGACCCGCGATGCGGCTGCCGTCCGCGATCGCGTCGTCGTGGAGCATCGCCTGCAGGATGAACAGGATCGTGGCGCTCGACATGTTGCCGTAGTCGCGCAGCACGGCGCGCGAGGCCGCCAGGGCCGCCGCGTCGAGGCCGAGTCCCGCCTCGACGCGGTCGAGGACGCTGCGGCCGCCGGGATGCACCGCCCACGCGTCGGGAGCGTCCTCTGCGGCGAGGAAGGCGTCGACGGCGCCGCGGATCTCCCGCCCGACGATGCGCGGCACTTCGGCCGAGAGGGTCATCTCGAAGCCGTGGTCCCCGATCGTCCACACCATGTCCTCCTCGCCCTCGCCGGTCACCGCCGTGGCGAACCGTTCGAGATCGAGGCCGGGGCGATCGGAGCGCGCGGTGACCACCGCGGCGGCGGCGCCGTCGGCGAAGACCGACGACGCGACGATCTGCTGCGGGTCGCTGGATCCGCACACGTGCAGCGTGCACAGCTCGGTGCAGGCGACGAGCACAACGGCGTCGGGCTGCGCGTCTGTGAGGCGGGCGGCCAGGCGCAGCCCCGGCATCGCCGCGGCGCAGCCGATGAATCCCAGGTGGTAGCGCTCCACGGTGGTGGGCAGGTCGAGGTCGCGAACGAGTCGGTAGTCGGGGCCCGGGGCGAAGAACCCGGTGCACGAGACGGTGACGACATGCGTCACTTCGGATGCCGCGACGCCCGCGTCTCGCAGCGCTGCGCGCGCGGCCTCGGCCGTCAGAGCCGGGGCGAGCGCGGTGTACAGGTCGTTGCGTGCGCCGGTGGTGGGCTCGAGCAGGGCTGTGCCGTCGACGAAGGACGGGCCGGTTGCCCCTCCGCCCAGGGGAGCGGGGGTCGCCGCAGGGTCGGCGAGCTGGGTCAGCACCGTGTGGCGGCGGTCGATGGCCGCGGCGTCGAACGCCGCGTGGACCAGGCGCTGCGTCAGCCGATCGACGCCCGGCTGCCCGGCGAAGAAGTCCCGCACGCGCTCCTGCGACACGATCGTGGCGGGAACGGCGGTGCCGATCGACAGGATGCGCGCGGTCATGCACTCACCTAAGCACGCCGCCGGGTCCGTGCGGGTCGCGGTTGCGGGATCCGCCCGCGCACGCTACTCCCGGGCGAGCGGTGACGCGTGCGCACGCACCCCCGGGAGACGGCGTGTCGCGGGGCAAAGCGTGACGCGTGCGCACGCGTCACCGGGGCCTGAGGTCGGGGGACGCACCGCCAGACGGCCGGCGGCGGCGCGCTCGGCCCCGCCGCCGGCTCGAGGTCACGCGTCGACGAGCACCGACTCGTCGAGGGAGCGGCGGGTGCGGGGGGCGTTCTCGCGCGCCTGGAGCTCGTCCGAGGCCGCGCGGATGTCGCCCAGTTCGCCGACCGCGGCGATCGTCACCGGCGTGAGCTCGGGCGCCAGTTCGAACGCCTGGGACAGAGCGGCACGGTCGAAGCCGCCCATCTGGTGCGTCGACAGTCCGTTCGCGTGCGCCTGGATGGTGAAGTGCGCGGCGACCTGGCCGGTGTCGTACACGGCCCAGTCCAGCGTCTGGCCGTCACGCTCGGTCTCGGCGATGAAGACCACGAGCACGGCGGCGTCACCGGCCCAGGCGCTGTTGAAGCCGGCGAGGGTCTCGACGATGCGCGCGTGCTGGTCCGTGCCGCGGCGGGCGACGATGAGGCGCCACGGCTGCAGGTTCGCCGCGGTGGGCGTCCAGCGGGCGGCTTCGAGGGCGCTCGCGAGGGCGCTCTCGTCGATGGGCGCGTGCGCGTCGAAGATCCGGGTGCTCCAGCGCTCGGCGAGGACGTCGAGGATCGGTGCGTCGGTGTCGGCGGTGCGATCGATGGCAGTGGTCATGACTGACTCCCTGAGATGTTGCGGTTCGGTCGGGACGCCGTCGGCCCGATCTATGCAACGGAATGGAGTGCCGTTCATTCCCGACGATGTCAGGTACCGCGGATGCCGTCACCCGCGCTCGTCGGCGGGTGCGGCATCCGGAAGCTCCCTCATCCCCCAGAACGGGCCGATCACCACGAAGAGGGCCGACAGCACACCGCCGAGCGCGCCGATCCACATCGTCGGCACCGTGCCGAGCCACGTCCCCAAGGCGCCGGCCAGGAGCGCCGAGATCGGCATGACCCCCCAGACGACGAAGCGGATCGAGGCGTTCATGCGGCCGAGCAGCCGGCGAGGCGTGATGCGCTGGCGGAAGGTCACCTGGGTGATGTTGTAGAGCAGGACGGTGAACATCCCCAGGAATCCCTGCGCGACGAGCAGGGGGAAGGCGAGGTCGGGGACCCAGGCGGCGGCGGGCAGGGCGAGCCCCACCACCGAGAACCCGATCGAGCTGATCGGGATCGCGCGCGCCTCGCCGATCCAGCGCACGATGTGCGGGGTGGCCACGGCTCCGCAGAGGCCGCCGATCGCGCTGAGCGAGAAGATGACGCCCATCGCGGCGGGCGTCAATCCCAGCTCCCGCAGCAGGAAGATCGGCAGCAGGGTGAAGGTCAGCGTGCTGAAGAAGTTCGACACCGACGTCGTGCCCACGATGCGCCGCAGCAGCGGGTTGCCGAACACCCACCGCAGCCCCTCGCCGATCGACCGGAACAGCGGCGGGTGCTCGTCGGCGGGGGCGACCGTCTCGTCGTCGCGGGTGAACAGCAGCGCGATCATCGACGCGACGTAGGTGCCGACCGTGGCCAGGATCGCCACGGGAGCGGTCAATGCGGCGACCAGCCAGCCGCCCGCCGCGGGGCCCGCGATGCCGGCGAGCTGCGACGTCGACTCGAGCTTGCCGTTGGCCTCGGCGATCTGCGACGACCGCACCAGCGACGGCACGATCGACTGGTACGACACGTCGAAGAACACCGTCGCGATGCCGAGCACGAACGCGACGGCGATCATGTGCCAGATCTGCAGCACTCCGGCCCACCACAGCAGCGGCAGGCTCGCCAAGGCGACCGCGCGCACGGCGTCGGCGGCGATCATCACGTGCCGTTTGCGCACGCGGTCGATCCAGGCGCCGGCCGGCAGGCCGATGAGGAGGAACGCCGCGACGTTCGCCGCGGTGAGGACGCCGACCTCGAACTCGGAGGCGTCGAGCAGCAGCACCGCGAGAACCGGCACGGCGAGCTCGGTGATCTGCGCGCCGAACTGGCTGAACGCCTGCCCGCTCCACATGGTGAGGAAGTTGCCGTCCCGCCACAGCGATCCCGCACGCGATCCCGCACGCCGCTCCACCTGCGGCTCGACCGATTGAGACATGTCGATCAGTGTGAATCAGTCATTGAGAGAAGTCAATCGCTTCCCGTAGCATCGGGCGCATGACCCACCGCGACGATCCCGAGCACGCCGAGTTCGTCGCCCGCGCGCTCAGCTCGCCGCTGCGGCTGAGAATCCTGCGGCTGTGCGCCTTCGACTCCCGCACGAACAAGGAGCTCGCCGAGCTGCTCGCGGTCAACCCCGGCACGCTCCTGCATCATGTCCGCACGCTCGTCGAAGCGGGGATGCTCGCCCCGCAGCCCGAGCGCACCGGCGCCCGCGGCGCGCGGGAAGTGCCGTACCGGGCGACCGGCCTGTCGTGGCGCTCGCGCATCCCGAACCAGTCGGTCGTCATCATCGAGACGGTGCGGCAGCAGCTGGAGGGCGTCGACCCCGAAGAGGTCGACGTGTCGTGGCTCGGACTGCGCCTGAACGCCGAGCACAAGGCGGAGCTCGACCGGCGCCTCTACGACCTCCTGACGGAGTTCAAGGAGCGCGGCCCCGACCCCGGCGGAGATCCGTATTCGCTCGTCGTGATGACCCATCCCGACCTCAACCCGCCGTCCGCCGACGCCGACGACGCGGCCGATGCCGGCGGCCGAGCCGACCCTATGGACAACGCCACGGCGCGGGAGGATCGTTGACGCCGAGGGGGATGGAGCCTGAGGAGGCGGACATGTTCACAACCGACAATCCCTTCAGCAGCTTCTCGGTGGACGACATCGACGAAGCAGCGCGCTTCTACGGCGAGACGCTGGGCCTCCCGGTCCACGTCAACGCCGAGATGCGCGGCATGACGATCTCGCTGGCGCCGGGGGGCCACGTCTTCGTCTATGAGAAGGAGAACCACGAGCCGGCGTCGTTCACGGTGCTGAACTTCGGCGTCGACGACGTCGAAGCGGCCGTCGACGATCTCAACGGCCGGGGGATCACGACCAAGATCTACACCGACCCCGACTACGGCACCGACGAGAAGGGCATCTCGCGCGGCTTCGAGGACGGTCCCGACATCGCGTGGTTCCGCGACCCCGCCGGGAACGTCGTCGCCGTCGGCCAGATGGTCCCCGGGATGGTTCCCGAGTGAGCCGCGGGCGAGGCGCTCAGCCGGTGAGCGCCTCGCGCAGCTTGACGCGACCGCCCATCCGCAGCAGCGAGTTGCGGTAGATCTTCGCGCCGATCCCGATCGCGGCCACGCACGTGACCACGAGGATCACCAGCGACAGCAGCGGCTCCCACCACTGCGCCTCACCGAGGAAGAGGCGCATCGGCATGCCCACCGGCGCCGAGAACGGCACGTACGACATGATGCCGAGCACCAGCGGGTTGTCGAAGAAGAAGATGACGAGGAAGTACGGCGCCATCACGAGCATCGTCAGCGGCGTCGTGGTCGACCCGATGTCCTCCTGGCGCGAGACCATCGAGGCCGCGGCGGCGAACAGCGAGGCCAGCAGAACGAACCCGAACAGGAAGAACACGGCGAACCACGCGATCGGCCCCCCGAGTCCCTGCAGAAGTTCGGTCTGTCCGGTGACGGTGAGCCCGACGACGGCGATCGAGGCGAGAATGAGGATCTGACCCATCGCCAGCACGGTGTTGCCGATGACCTTGCCGGCGAGCAGCGTGCGCACCGGGATCGCCGAGATGAGCAGCTCCACCACGCGCGTCTGCTTCTCTTCGACGACGCTCTGCGCGATGGTGCCGCCGAACAGCGAGGCGGCCATGAGGAACACCACACCGAACCCGACCGCGGCGACGTACCCGAGCACGGCGGTCGCGCCCTCCGGATCGAGGATCTCCACCGGCGGCACCTGCGCGAGAGACAGCAGCAGCTGCGACGGCGGGGTGGATTCCACGAGCACGGCGAACCCGGTCGGCGATGCGGGATCGCCCACGATCGCCGCGTCCACGTCGCCGCCGGTGACGAGGGCCTCGGCGTCGCTGCGAGCGTCCACCTCGGTCACCTCGAGTCCCGGCACGTCCTCGACGAAGCGCTGCGCGTCGGTCGTCACCGCGACGGGGGTGCCGCTCTCGGAGGCGGCCGCGAACCCGCCCCACAGGACGAGCGCGAGGGCGCCCAGGAGAAGGATCGCGGTGGAGATGACGAACGCCTTGCTGCGCAGCTTCGAGCCGATCTCGCGCTCGGCGACGAGCCACGTGCTCGAGGCGGCGCTGGGTGCGGGCGCGGGGGTGCGGACGGTGCTCATCGGATGACCTCCTTGAAGATCTGGGCGAGAGACGGATGCCGGGGTGCGAAGCTCGCGACGTCGCCCTGGTCGACGGCGCGACGCAGCACGCGCTGGGCGGTCTGGTCGGAGTCGACGTCGAACACGGCGTAGCCGCCGTCGAATTCGACGACCTCGACTCCCGGCTCGGATCGCAGCCACCCGGCGTCGCCCGCCGACACCAGCTCGAATCGGCGCGCGGAGTGCTGCCGGCGAAGGTCGTCGCGGGTGCCGGCGGCGCGGATGGTGCCGCCGGAGATGATCACGAGGTCGTCGCAGAGCCGCTCGACGACGTCGAGCTGGTGGGACGAGAACAGGACGGCCGCGCCGGCCTCGGCGCGGCGCTGCAGCACCGAGGCGACCACGTCGACGGCCAGCGGGTCCAGGCCCGAGAACGGCTCGTCGAGGATCAGCACCTCGGGGTCGTGGACGAGGGCGGCGGCGATCTGCGCGCGCTGCTGGTTGCCGAGCGAGAGCGCTTCGACGTTGTCGTTCAGGCGTTCGCCGAGCCCGAGCTGCTCGAGCAGCTCGCGGGCGCGGGTCGCGGCATCCGTCTTGCCGAATCCGTGCAGGCGGGCGAGGTAGGTGATGTGCTCGTGCACCTTCATCTTCGGGTAGAGCCCGCGCTCCTCGGGCATGTAGCCGAAGCGACGACGATCGGATGCCGTCACCTCCACGCCGTCGAGGGTGACGGTGCCGGCGTCATGACCGAGGACGCCCAGGACGATCCGCATCGCGGTCGTCTTGCCGGCGCCGTTCCCGCCGACGAAGCCGGTGAGGCGGCCGGGGCGGACGGTGAACGACACCCCGTCGAGCGCCCGGCGCTCGCCGTAGTGCTTGGTGATCCCCTGAAGTTCGAGCATGGTTCCCACGCTACGGACGAGGGTTCCCTCACAGCATCCCCCGTGAGGCGGATATCGCAGCCGACGTCAGGCCAGACCGTGCCGGTGCGCCCACACGACCGCGGCCACGCGGTCGCGAGCGCCGAGCTTCTGCAGCACGTTCGACACGTGCGTCTTGACGGTCGCCTCGCCGATGTAGAGCGCACGCGCGATCTCGGCGTTGCTCATGGCCTGCGCGACGAGGCGCAGCACGTCGGTCTCGCGGTCGGTCAGCTCGGGGGTCGCGGCAGGCGGCGTGGTGACGGGCGCCGGACTCGGGGGAGACGCGGGTGCGAGCCGCGCGATGACCCGCCGGGTCACCTCGGGGGCCAGCAGCGCGTCGCCCGCCGCCGCCACGCGCACGGCGGAGACCAGCTCCTCGGGCCCGGCGTTCTTCAGCAGGAACCCGCTCGCCCCGGCCGACAGCGCCTCGAACAGGTAGTCGTCGCGGTCGAAGGTGGTGACGATCACGATCGCGGCGTCGACGGCGGCGTCGGCGGCGAGCAGGCGCGTGGCCTGGATCCCGTCCATGTCGGGCATCTGCACGTCCATGCACACGACGTCCGGACGCAGAGCGGATGCCGCGGCCACGGCCGCGCTGCCCGTCGCCGCCTCGCCCACGACGGCGATGTCGGGCTCGCTTTCGAGGATCATGCGGAAGCCGGCCCGCATGACGGCGTGGTCGTCCACGAGGAGCACCCGGATGGTCACGATGCGACCGCCTCGGCGCGGAGGGGCGCGCGCAGGCGCACGAGGAAGCCGCCGCGCTCGCGAGGGCCGACCTCGAGTTCGCCGCCCGACGCCGCCGCGCGCTCGCGCATGCCGACGATGCCGAGCCCCGGGCGGAACTCCCCGCGACCGCGACCGGTGTCGGTCACCTCGAGTTCGAGCGCGTCGGGGGTGTATCGCAGGCGCACGTCGGCGGTCGTGCCGGGGCCGCCGTGACGGCGGGCATTGGTGAGCGACTCCTGTGCGATGCGGAACGCGTTGACCTGCACCACGGCGGGAACGTCGACGGGGTTGCCGACGACCTGGAACGTCGTCGGAAGCCCGGTCGCCGAGGCGTGGACGACGAGGTCGCCGATGTTCTCGAGCCCGATGGTCGAGGGATCACCCGACTCGGCGTCGGTGGTCCGGAGCGTCTCGAGCAGATGGCGCAGTTCGTCCAGTGCCGAGCGGGCCGAGCCTTCGACGCCGCGGAGCGCGTCGCGCGCGGCGTCGGGGTCGCGGTCCATCACCGCCCGCGCGGCGCCCGCCTGCACCCCCATCGCCGAGACGTGGTGGGCGACGACGTCGTGCAGCTCGCGGGCGATGCGCACGCGGTCGAGGGCGACGGCCTGCGCCGCGGTCACCTCGCGTTCGCGCTCGAGCTCGTCGGTGCGCCGCTCGAGGTCGGCGCGCTCGAGGGCCGCCGCCCAGGCCCGGTCGCCCATGTAGTAGGCGCCGCCGAAGAACGCGGCGTTGACAAGGAACTGGATGAGCATGAACGCCACGAAGGGCGAGAAGAAGCCGACCCGCGACAGGCCCTCCTCGGTGGGCGCGGTCGCGGCCTGGAAGGTCGTCACCAGCAGCCAGATGAACATGCCGACGATGATCGCGATGCGGACGATCGCCGCCCGGCGGCGGTCCTCGACCCACGCGCCCACGGTGTACATCGCGATGAAGATCGCCACGTTTCCCACGTAGATCTCGGGGATGCGGGCCGAGACGGCCACGAAGAACGCCGCCGAGACGATGACGGCGACGATCTCGGGGAACCGGCGCCGCACGGCCAGGGGTGCCGTGAGGGCGACGGCATACAGCAGCGCCCACTCGACGCCCGCCGTCTCGTCGCCGAAGACGCCTGACACGGATCCGAGGGCGGTGCTCAGCACCGCCGCGACGAGGAGGCCGCCGGCGAGCCAGACGTCGGCGCGCAGATCGCGGGGGGTGGGACGGGCGCGGCGCAGCGCGGGCTCGGGCGGGCGAGGCATCCCTCCACGCTACGGGGGAGGCCGGCGCCCGGCATCCCCCTCACGGGGGATGGCGCCCGGCATCCCCCTCATGGGGGACTAGAAGATCATCGGGCGATCGTCGTCGTCCGCGCCGTCGAGGTCGAGGTCCACGACCACCGGCACGTGGTCGCTCGGGCCGTCGCCCTTGCGCTCCTCGCGGTGGATGGCCGCGCCGGCGACGGCGTCGGCGAGGGCGCGCGATCCGAGGATGAAGTCGATACGCATGCCCTGGTTGCGGGGGAAGCGGAGCTGCTTGTAGTCCCAGTAGGTGAAGCCTGCGGGCACGAGCGGGCGGACGACGTCCTGCAGACCGGCGGACTCCAGCGCCGCGAAGGCGTCGCGCTCGAGCGGCGAGACGTGGGTGGAGAACCCCGGAACGACCGCGGGGTCGCCGTTGTCGGCATCCGTCGGTGCGATGTTGAAGTCGCCGACGAGCGCAAGCGGAAGATCGGGGTCCGCCTGCAGGGTCGCCCGGGTGTGCTCTTCGAGCGCCTTCAGCCAGTGCAGCTTGTAGTCGTAATGAGGGTCGCCGAGCGCGCGGCCGTTCGGCACGTACAGGCTCCACACCCGCACCCCGCCGACGGTGGCGCCGATCGCCCGGGCCTCCTGCGGCGCGTCGGGCCCCTCATGGCCTTTGGCGAAGCCCGGCATCCCCGGAAAGGCGGTCTCGACGTCCTCGATCGGCTCGCGGCTGGCGATCGCGACGCCGTTCCACTGCGAGAAGCCGTGGGCCTCGACGTGGTAGCCGGCCTCCTCGAACTTCTCGAACGGGAACTGCTCGGCCTTGCACTTGATCTCCTGCATGGCGAGGACGTCGATGCTCTCGCGCACCGTGAAGTCGACGATCCGGTCGACGCGGGCACGGATGGAGTTGACGTTCCAGGTCGCAAGACGCATGGACCCCAGCATATTTCCCGGATGCCGGGGTCACAGCGCGCGGAGGATGTCCTCGACGCGGTCCTTGGCGTCGCCGAAGAGCATCGCGGTGTTCTCGCGGAAGAACAGCGGATTCTGCACACCGGCATACCCCGAGGCCATGGACCGTTTGAACACGATCACGTTCTCGGCCTCCCAGACCCGCAGCACCGGCATCCCGGCGATGGGGCTCGTGGGATCCTCGGCCGCGGCCGGATTGACGGTGTCGTTCGCGCCGATCACGAGCACCACCGTGGTGGCGGCGAGGTCGTCGTTGATCTCGTCCATCTCGAGCACGATGTCGTACGGCACCTTCGCCTCGGCCAGCAGCACGTTCATGTGGCCGGGCAGGCGACCGGCGACGGGGTGGATGCCGAACCTCACGTCCACGCCGCGTTCGCGCAGCTTCTCGGTCAACTCCGCAACCGGGTACTGCGCCTGCGCGACCGCCATGCCGTAGCCGGGGGTGATGACGACGCGGGAGGCGCCCGTGAGCATGTCGGCCACGGTCTCGGCGTCGATCTCGCGATGCTCGCCGTGGTCGGCGTCGTCGCCCCGCGGCGCCTCGATGCCGAAACCGCCGGCGATCACCGACAGGAACGACCGATTCATCGCCTTGCACATGATGTACGAGAGGTACGCACCCGACGAGCCCACGAGGGCGCCGGTGACGATCAGCAGGTCGTTGTTCAGCAGGAAGCCGGCCGCGGCGGCGGCCCAGCCCGAGTAGCTGTTGAGCATCGAGACGACGACCGGCATGTCGCCGCCGCCGATCGAGGCCACCAGGTGCCACCCGAGGGCGAGGGCGAGCAGGGTCACGGCGAGGAGGAGCCACAGCTCGGGCGTGATGACGTACCAGACGGTCAGCCCGACGAATGCGACGAGGGCGCCGAGGTTGAGCGCGTTCTTGCCAGGCAGGACCAGGGGCTTCGACGACATGCGGCCTGAGAGCTTCAGGAACGCCACGATCGACCCGGTGAAGGTCACGGCGCCGATGAAGACGCCGATGAAGACCTCGGCGTCATGGATGTCGGCGAGCGCTCCCTCGAGGCCGGTGTCGTACAGCGCCCCGTTCCAGCCGACCAGCACGGCGGCTGCGCCGACGAAGGAGTGCAGGAGGGCGATGAGCTCGGGCATGCCGGTCATCTCGACCTTGCGGGCCCGCCACAGGCCGATGGCGCCGCCGACGAGCATCGCCACGATCAGCAGCCCCAGCCCGAGCGCCGCCTGCGGCGACCCCCACGCTGACGACGCCGTGAGCCAGATCGTGGCGATCAGGGCGATCGCCATGCCGACGATGCCGAACGTCACGCCGCGGCGCGCGGTGTCGTGGCGGCTGAGCCCGGCCAGGCTGAGGATGAACAGCAGCGCGGCGATGAGGTACGCCGCGGTCGCGACCGACGCGGCGGTCATCGGGCGTCGCCCTTCGAGAACATGCCGAGCATGCGCCGGGTGACGGCGAACCCGCCGAAGATGTTGATGCTGGCCAGCAGCACGGCGACCGCCGCGAGGATCTGCACGACGAGCCCGGGCGCGGCCAGCTGCACGATCGCTCCGACGATGATGATGCCCGAGATCGCGTTCGTCACGCTCATGAGCGGCGTGTGCAGGGCGTGCGTGACCTTGCTGATGACGTAGAAGCCCACCACCACGGACAGCGTCAGGACCGTCAGGTGCTGCGGCAGCGGCTCGGGCGCGATGGCGCTGAGGCCGAAGAGGACCGCGGCGCCGGCGACGGCGAGCGCGGTCTTGGCCGTCCGGGAGAGGCCGATCTTCGCCGGCCGGGCGGCGGCTGCGGCATCCGTCGTCCTGGCCGGCGGGGCGGCCGAGACCTGCACGGGCGGGGGAGGCCACGTCGACCGGCCGTCGCGCACCACCGTCACACCGCGTTGCACGACGTCGTCGAAGTCGAGGACCACACGGCCGTCCTTGCCCGGGGTGAGCAGTTTCAGCAGGTTGAGCACGTTGGTGCCGTACAGCTGCGACGCCTGAGCGGGGAGCCGCCCGGCGAGATCGGTGTAGCCGAGGATCACGACGCCGTTGTCGGTGACCACCCGCTCGCCGGCCACCGAGCCCGCGACGTTCCCGCCCTGCGCGGCCGCCATGTCGACGATCACGCTGCCCGGCTTCATGCGTGCGACGTCGTCAGCGGTGATGAGGCGCGGCGCGGGCCGTCCGGGAATGAGCGCCGTGGTGATGATGATGTCGACGTCGGCCGCCTGCTCGCTGTAGATCTCGGCGGCGCGGCGGTCGTACGCCTCGCTCGTGGTCTTGGCATAGCCGTCGCTCGAGTCCATCTGCTCCGCCACCTCGACCGCGAGGTACTCGCCGCCGATCGAGCGCACCTGATCGGCGACCTCGGGTCGCGGGTCGGTGGCGCGGACGACGGCGCCCAGGCTCGACGCGGTGCCGATGGCGGCGAGCCCCGCGACGCCCGCGCCCGCGACGAGCACTTTCGCCGGCGGCACCTTGCCGGCCGCGGTCACCTGACCGGTGAAGAAGCGGCCGAACTCGTGGGCGGCCTCGACCACGGCGCGGTAACCGGAGATGTTCGCCATCGAGCTCAGCACGTCCATCGACTGCGCGCGGGAGATGCGCGGCACCGCGTCCATCGCCAGTGCGGTGATCCCGCGAGTGGACAGTGCCTCGACGAGATCCGGTCGCAGCGCGGGCGAGAGCATCCCGATGAGTGTCGCGCCATCCGACAGACGTGCGATGTCGGCGGGCTGCGGCGGCGCGATGGTGAGGACCACGTCCGCCGCCCACGCGGTCGCCTCGTCGACGACGGTCGCGCCGGCATCCGCGTACGCCTGATCGGGGAAGGCGGATGCCGCACCCGCCCCCGCGGCCAGCACGACCTCGTAGCCGAGCGCGACGATCTTCTGCACGGTGAGCGGGGTGGCCGCGACGCGGTTCTCGCCGGGCGGTTCGGCGACGATGCCGATGCGCGTCATGGCTGCTCCAATGCTGCGCGCGTGCTGCACCGCTCGCGCGCGGGTCTCGACACGACTCTAGGGGCGACGCGGGCCGGCTCGGCCGCGTCGCCACGGTATCGACCGGTGGCGCGGGACGAAGAGGGGATTTATAGACTCGGGACCATGACCGTCGCGTCCACTCCCGAACTCGAAGCCGACCGCCAGTATCTGATCGCCCTGATCCAGGACGAGGCGGTGTTCCACGGCGACTTCACCCTGTCGAGCGGTGCGCAGGCGACGTACTACGTCGACATGCGCAAGCTGACCCTCGACCATCGCGCGGCGCCCTCGATCGGCCGCATCATGCTCGACCTCATCCGCGACGTGGACGGCATCGTCGCCGTCGGCGGTCTCACGCTCGGCGCCGATCCCATCGCCAACGCGGTCATGCACGAGTCGGCGCGCACCCACAAGCCGCTCGACGCCTTCGTGGTGCGCAAGGAGCCCAAGGACCACGGCCGCGGCCGCCAGGTCGAGGGCGCCGATGTCGCGGGCAAGCGCGTGGTTGTCGTCGAAGACACCTCGACCACGGGGCAGTCGGCGCTCAAGGCGGTCGAGGCACTGCGGCGCGAAGGCGCGGAGCCGGTCGCCGTCGCCGTCATCGTCGATCGCAAGACCGGTGCGCAGGCCGCGGTCGAGGCCGAGGGCCTGCAGTGGCTCGCCGCCATCGACCTCGACGACCTCGGGCTCGCGCCGCAGTAGCCCCCTCGTCGCACCCGGTCGATCTCGGGGGCGAGGGACGATTCAGTCGCGTCCCCGGCTGCGCCACCACTGCCACACGAACACGCTGAGCGTGCCGAGGATCGTGATGAAGGCGACCCCGAAGAGCAGATTCTGCTCGACCTCGCTGATCATGGGCGTCTCCCCTCCGCCGCCTCGGCGACGATGTCCTCGACGGTAGAAGTCAGATGCCCTCGGGCATCTCCGATTCGACCGGCTCGTCGGGCAGCAGATCGGCGACCGAGTCCAGCACCTCGCTGGGCCGGAAGGGATAGCGCTCGATCTCGGCCGGGTCGCTGATGCCGGTGAGGACGAGCACGGTGTGAAGGCCCGCTTCGATGCCGGCGACGATGTCGGTGTCCATGCGGTCGCCGATCATGCCGGTGTTCTCGGAGTGCGCGCCGATCCGGTTGAGCGCCGAACGGAACATCATGGGATTGGGCTTGCCCACGACGTAGGGCTCTTTGCCCGTGGCCTTGGTGATGAGGGCCGAGATGGCACCCGTAGCGGGCAGCACGCCTTCGGTCGACGGGCCGGTCGCGTCGGGATTGGTCGCGATGAAGCGGGCTCCGCGGCCGATGAAGCGGATCGCCTTGGTGATCGCCTCGAACGAGTAGTTGCGGGTCTCGCCCACGACGACGTAGTCGGGGTCGGTCTCGGTCATGATGAACCCGGCCTCGTGCAGCGCGGTGGTCAGCCCCGCCTCGCCGATGACGAACGCGGTGCCGCCCGGCAGCTGCGTCCGCAGGAAGTCGGCGGTCGCCAGCGCCGAAGTCCAGATGGACTCCTCGGGCACGACCAGACCCGAGGCGCGCAGACGGGCGCTGAGGTCACGCGGGGTGAAGATCGAGTTGTTCGTGAGCACCAGGAACGGTGTGCCGGTGCTGCGCCAGTGCTCGAGCAGCTCGCTCGCTCCGGGGATCGGCGTGTTCTCGTGCACCAGGACGCCGTCCATGTCGGTGAGCCAGCATTCGATCTCGGCGCGCGTCGGCATGCGACCAGACTAGGCCCGGATGCCGGTGGTCCGCCGTTGCGGAACCGCTGACCGGGCGCGGTGCCGCCGTCGTTCGCCGGTGCGGGCGTAGGGTCGGACCGTGGCGCGCGAGCGATGGGACCCCGAGCGGCTCCCCGACCTGTCCGGGCGCTCGTACCTCGTCACCGGGGCCAACGCCGGCCTCGGCTACTTCGCCACCGAGCAGCTCGTGCGCGCCGGAGCCGGGGTCGTCATGACCGGGCGCAGCCCGAACCGCCTCGCGACGGCGCGCGCGGCCCTGCACCGCCGCGTTCCGGACGCCGAACCGTGGCAGATCGAGACCCTGCTGCTCGACACCAGCAACCTCGGATCGGTCCGTGCGGCTGCGGCGACGGCCGGGATGCGCCGGCGTCTGGACGGACTTCTCCTCAACGCCGGGATCGTGCACCCTCCGCGTGAGCGCCGCACCACCGCCGACGGCAATGAGCTCGTCCTCGCCACGAACGTCCTGGGGCACTTCGCGCTCGCCGGGGCACTGCTGACCACCCTGGCCGCGGGCGGGGGCCGCATGGTGTGGGTCGGGAGCGTGTCCACGTCACTGTGGCGCTACGACCCGATCGACCCGCAGCTCGCCGAGGGGTACACCGCGTGGCGCGCGTACGTGCAGTCGAAGGTCGCCACGACCGCCCTAGGCTTCGCCGCCGACCGGCATCTGCGCGAGGCGGGCGTGGGCGTCTCGAGTGTCGTCGCACACCCCGGCTATGCGATCCGGGGGCGGACCCCCGGCATCCTCGGGGTGAACGAGCCGAGCCGGGGCAAACGATTCGTCGACAACCTGCAGAGCCCGATCGCGCAGTCGAAGGAGCACGGTGCGTGGCCGCTGGTGCGCGCGCTCGTCGATCCCGCGATCGAGGGCGGCGAGTACTGGGGGCCCCGGTGGGTCACCCACGGCGAGCCGCGACGTCAGTCCGCCGCCGCGATCACCCGGGACGACGAGGTCGCCGAACGACTGTGGCACGCCGCAGAAGACGCCACCGGCGTCCGCTGGCCGCTTGCGAAGGCGGCGCGCGTCAGGCGGTGAGCCCGGCGGAAGGGCGTCGAGACGTGTCGGGCGCTGAGGCCCGCCGGGTGGGTGCCCGCGTCAGACGGTGAGCCACACCGCGTCGGGTGCCCCGGGCGGGAGCGGGATGTCGGCGTCGCCCAGGCGCAGGGCGCCGGCATCCGTCACGGTGACCTCCGCGCCCACCTCGACGCCGGCGGACTCGACCGCGCGCAGCAACTCGGAGTCGCGGTCGCTCACCCGCAGCACGGTGCCGGTGTGGCCGGGCCGCGCGTCGGCGAGAAGCACGAACGGCACCCGCTGCACGCGGCCCTCGGCGTCGGGGATCGCGTCGCCGTGCGGGTCGAACCGGGGCCGGCCGAGCCGTTCGTCGATGCCCTCGAGCAGCCGGTCGCTGACGGCGTGCTCAAGCACTTCCGCCTCGTCGTGCACCTCGTCCCACGCGTACCCGAACTCGCGCACCAGCCACGTCTCGATCAGGCGGTGGCGCCGGATGGTGGCGGCGGCGCGCCGCTCACCGGCGGCCGTGAGCGAGATCGGTCCGTACGGGCGGTGCGACACCAGCCCCTGCGCGGCGAGCTTGCGCACCATCTCGGTCACGCTCGACGGCGCAAGGCCGAGCGTGGCGGCCAGCTGCGACGGGGTGATCGGATCGCCCTGCCACTCGGTGTGGTGGTAGATCGTCTTGAGGTAGTCGTCGTAGGCGGGAGAAGCCACGGCCCCAGGCTACCGGGCGCTCCGAGGCGCGCTCACGCTCCGGTGAGAAGGAGCCACAGCAGGATCGCGTTGAGGGTGATGAGGAAGACGGATGCCGCCACCCCCGCCGCCGTCGTGATGACCCTGTTGCGGTGCCGACCGAGCACGTCCGCCTTGGCGGTGAGGGCCACCAGCGGCACCAGCGCGAAGGGGATGCCGAACGACAGCACGACCTGGCTGAGCACGAGCGCGAGGGTCGGATCAACCCCCGCGGCGAGGATCACGAGCGCGGGGACGAGGGTCACGAGCCGCCGAGCCAGCAGCGGCACCCGCACCTTCAGGAGGCCGTGCATGATCTCGGCCCCGGCGTACGCCCCCACCGACGTCGACGCCAAACCGCTGGCGAGCAGTCCCACCGCGAACAGCGTCGCCACGAGCGGGCCCAGCCCGGCATCCAGGGCGGCATGGGCCCCTTCGAGCGAGTCGGTGCCCGGCACGCCTGCGAGGTTGGCGGCGGCCAGCAGCAGGATGCACAGGTTCACCGTGCCCGCGATCGCCATCGCGATCGTGACATCCCAGCGCGTGGCGGTGAGCAGGCGATCGGTCGAGATGCCGCGGAGCTTCTCGAGCGACACCGGGATCCGCGGGCCTGGTCCGGGGTCCTCGGCTCGGGCCGGGGGAGCGAAGCGGTCACGGCTCAGCGCGCTGTGGGCGTAGATGGCGTGGGGCATGATCGTCGCGCCCAGGATCGACGCGGCGAGCAGCACCGAGTCGGTCCCCTCGAATCGTGGGATCAGGCCGCCGGCGACACCCCCGGCAACCGGCGAAGCGAGGAAGACCCCGAACGTGAACCCGAGCGCGATGATGGCGACCAGGCCGATGACGACGAATTCGAACGTGCGCGGACCTCGCCGGGACTGCACGAGCAGCAGCACGATCGACACCGCGCCGGTGATCACTCCGCCCCACAGCAGGGGGATGTCGAAGAGCAGCCACAGCGCGACCGCGCCGCCGATGACCTCGGCGACATCGGTGGCCATCGCCACGAGCTCGGCCTGGAGCCAGTACGCGCGTCGCGCCCACGGGTTGCGGATGCGGTGCCCCAGCGTCTCGGGCAGGCTCTGGCCGGTGACGATGCCGAGCTTGGCCGACAGGTACTGGATCAGCCAGGCCATGACGTTGCCGATCACGACCACCCACACCAGGAGGTAGCCGTAGCGGGCTCCGGCGGTCATGTTGCTGGCCACGTTGCCGGGGTCGAGGTAGGCCACGCCCGCGACCAGCGCCGGGCCGATCAGCCAGGCCAGCCTCGGGGCCGACGGGGCGCGGCCCGCGAGCGGGGCGGGGGGAGACGCGAGGCGATTTTTCGGCACGCCGAAATGCTAGAGCACTTTTCGGCCGGCCGAAAGATGCGCTCGCGGGTGCGGGGTCAGCGGTCCCGCTGCACCACGAGCACCGTCAGGTCGTCGACACCGCGGTGCGAGCGGGCCAGGCGCGCGGCCTCGTCGACCGCTCCCTGCGGTCCCTCTGCCCGCAGCACCCGGCGGACGTGCTCGAACGGGTCTCCGTCGAGCACGTCGAGCAGGCCGTCCGAGCAGCACAGCAGGGCGTCCCCGGGGTGGAGCACGGCGAGTGCGGACTCGCGGCCGTCGTCGAACCCCATGCCCAGGGGAAGCCCCGTGGAGCGCAGGTAATCCCACGTGTCGTCGGCGCGCAGGATGAACCCGAGGCTGTGACCGGCGTCGACGAAGCTGATCTCGCCCGACGCGAGCTCGACGTCGGCGTGGAAGGCGGTGACGAACACGCCGGTGCCGCCGATGTCGTCCTCGAGAAGCCGGTCGACCTCGCTCACGGCGGCCGCGAGCGGGCGATCCGGTGCGGTGCGCAGCGACGCCCGCACGGCCGAGGCGATGATCGCCGGCCCGATGCCCTTGCCCATGACGTCGGCGAGCGTCACGCGCAGCCGGTCGCCCAGCCGGTACCAGTCGTAGATGTCGCCGCCGATCTGGCCCGCGGCGACCGTGGCGGCGGCCAGCGTGTACCCCGGAGTCTCCGGCATCTCGGCGGGGAGGAGGGCACGCTGCACCAGCGAGGCCTGGTCGATCTGGTCGACCTGCGCGATCTCGGCCTGCACCCACTCGGCGAGGTCGCGCAGCAGCGCGACCTGCGCGTCGTTGAGATGCCGGGGCGTCGTGTCGAGGATGCACAGCGTGCCGACGTGCTCGCCGGACGGCGCCTGGATCGGGTGGCCGGCGTAGAAGCGCAGGTTGGGGTCTCCGGTGACGAACGGGTTGGTCGAGAAGACGCTGTCGAGCGCGGCATCCTCGACGATGAGCGTGTCGCCCTGGCGCACGGTGACATCGCAGAACGCGCCCTCGCGCGGGGCCTCGTTGCCGCCGAGGCCGATCTGCGACTTTCGCCATTGCCGGTCGCGATCGATCAGGGTGACGCTGACCATCGGCACGCCGAAGGCCTGCTGGGCGATCCGCGTGATGCGGTCGACGCGTTCGTCGGGAGCAGTGTCGAGGATGCCGAGCGCTTCGATGGCGCGCTGACGGTGTTCTTCGGCTGACACGTACACGACCCCCCGGTGATGAACTCCCCGGCCTTCATCCTACGAGTGCGGCGGGCGCACCCAGGACGCGGCGGCTAGCCTGAGGCGGTGACCAGCCCTGCCCGCGACTCGACGGACCCGGCCGCCGACTCCGCGCCCGCGCACGGCGTCGGTCCCTGGCCGGACGGGCCCGAGGACTGGCCGGACGACCCCCGCTACGACCCCGAGCTGCTCGCCCACGGCGACACCCGCAACGTCGCCGACGGGTACCGGTACTGGACGATGGCCGCGATCGTCGCCGACCTCGACGCGCGCCGTCACGGCTTCCACGTCGCGATCGAGAACTGGCAGCACGACATGAACATCGGCTCGATCGTGCGCAGCGCCAACGCCTTCCTCGCCGCCGAGGTCCACATCGTGGGACGCCGCCGGTGGAACCGCCGCGGCGCGATGGTCACCGACCGCTACCAGCACGTGCGACACCACGAGGATGTGGCGGCCTTCGCCGCATGGGCGGACGCCGAGGGACTCCCGGTGATCGCGATCGACAACGTCGACGGATCGGTCGCGCTGCCCGACGCGGATCTTCCCGAGCGGTGCGTGCTGCTGTTCGGACAGGAGGGGCCGGGGCTGTCGCCGGAGGCGCTCGCCGCGGCATCCGCCGTCGTCGAGATCACCCAGTACGGGTCGACCCGCTCGATCAACGCCGGAGCGGCCGGCGCGGTGGTCATGTACGAGTGGTGCCGCCGCTGGGCGTGACGCCCCCGCACCGCCGAGCCCGCTCGCATGCGGGGCGCGGGTGACACCGGCGATCCGGCGAGTTTCGCGACGACGGATGCCGCCCGCTCAGGCGCCGGCGGTCATCCACGCCGGCCCCCGCACCCGCCATCCGAGCGTGGCCAGTCGCGCGAGCATGTAGACGCCGAAGAAGGCCGCCGCCAACCATGCCAGGCCCGCGGCGCCGGCCGGCGCGAGCACCCCCACGAGCACGAGAGCCGGAGCGAACGGCACCAGGTTCAACACGCCCGCGACGGCGAGATACTTCGCGTCGCCCGCACCGATGAGCACGCCGTCCAGCACGAACACCACGCCGCAGACCGGCTGGGCGATCGCCAGCACGATGAGCGCGGGCTGCACGAGGGCCGCCACGGCGGGGTCTCCGGTGAAGGCCAGGCCGATGACGCCCGAGAGGGCGGCGACCAGCGCGCCGACGATGACCCCGAACCACGCCCCCCACGCGAGGGTGCGGGCGAGGACTCGTCCGACCAGCGACACATCGCCCGCGCCGAGACCCTTGCCGATGAGCGCCTGAGCTGCGATCGCCAGAGCATCCAGCGCGAACGCGGCCGTGGAGAAGATCGTGAACGCCACCTGCCATCCCGCCAGCTCGTCGGTGCCGAGCCCCGTGGCGACGGCGACGGTGGCGAGGAGGGCGACGCGCAGCGACACCGTGCGCAGGAACAGCCAGCCGCCCGACCGCGCGGACCCGCTCACGCCGTCGCGCTGCGGGCGCACCGAGGCGTCGTGGGTGCGCGCGAGTCGACCCACGACCACCGCGAAGGCGGCGACCATGCCCCACTGCGCGACCACGGTGCCGACCGCCGACCCCGCGATCCCCCAGCCGAAGCCGTAGATGAACAGCCAGTTGAGCAGGGCGTTCGAGCCGAAGCCGAGCCCGGCGATCCACAGCGGCGTCACGGTGTCCTGCAGCCCGCGCAGGAGTCCGGTCGCGGCGAAGACGATCAGCATGGCGGGCAGGCCCCACATGGAGATGCCCAGATACGTCACCGCCTGGGTGGAGACCTCGGGCGAGGCGCCGAACAGTCCGACGAGGAACGGCGTGGTCAGGTACCCGACGAGGGCCAGGATGCCGCCGATTCCGAGCGCGAGCCACATCCCGTCGATGCCCACCGACACGGCCTTCGAGGAGTCGCCCGCGCCGAACCGGCGGGCGACGGCGGGTGTCGTCGAGTACGCCAGGAACACCATGAGACCGACGATCGTCTGAAGGACGGCCGAGGCGATGCCGAGGCCGGCGAGCGGGGCCACCCCGAGATGCCCGACGAGTGCCGAGTCGACGATGAGGAACAGCGGCTCGGCCACGAGCGCTCCGAGTGCCGGTACCGCCAGTCGCAGGATGTCGCGGTTCAGCGAGCCACGGGAGGATCCCGCTCTCACCTCGGTGTCGCGCGCGGCCACGCCGGTTCAGTGGAGATCGACGTCGGCGGCATTCGCGACCGCGGCCGTCTTGCCGGGCGCGCTCGTCGTGCGCGATCCACGAGGTCGGCGATGCGGCGCACCACGCCGTCGCGGTCCCACGCGCCGTCGACGACATCCTTCTGGACATCCACCACCAGCAGTGCGGTGCCGTCGCGATCGGTGAGCGTCGTCATGGAGGATCCTTCCGTCGGGTCACGACGCTACTCCCGACCGCCGACATCGCAGGCGCATATCCTTGTTCGCATGACCGACACCCCCCGTTCGGGTCTCGCGCTCGAGGAGCTCAGCGCCGACATCCGCCCCCAGGACGACCTGTTCCGCCACGTCAACGGCGCGTGGATCGAACGCACCGACATCCCCGACGACAAGGCCCGCTGGGGCTCGTTCCACCTCATCGCCGAGCAGGCCGAGAAGGACGTCCGCGCGATCGTGGAAGAGACCCGGGATGCCGAGCCCGGAACCGAGTCCCGCAAGATCGGCGACCTGTACACGAGCTTCATGGACACCGGGCGCATCGAGGCGCTCGGCGCCGAGCCCCTGGCGCCGCAGCTGGCGCTGGTGGACGCGGTGGACGACATCCCCTCGTTCCTGCGCACCGTCGGAGCCCTCGAGCGCGACGGCGTGGCGGGCCTCATCCACCTCTACATCGAGCCCGATCCGGGCAACCCCCAGCGCTACGTGCCCTTCTTCATCCAGGGCGGTCTGTCCCTTCCGGACGAGAGCTACTACCGGCTCGACAACTTCGAGGCCACCCGCACCGCGTTCCGCGGCCACGCCGAGCGGATCCTCGCGCTCGCCGGAGTGCCCGACGCCGGCGAGACCGCCGACCGCGTGTTCGCGCTCGAGACCGAGATCGCCTCCCACCACTGGGACAACGTGCGCAGCCGTGACGCCGTCGCCACCTACAACCTCATGTCGTGGGACGACGCGCAGAAGCTCCTCGGAATCGATCTCACGCCGTGGGCACAGGCGGTCGCACCCCAGCATCCGGATGCCTTCGCCGAGGTCAACGTATACCAGCCGAGCTTCCTCGAAGGACTCGGCGCGCTTCTGAGCGAAGAGCGCCTGGAGGACTGGAAGGCGTGGCTGCGCTTCGCGATCGTGCACGCGTCCGCCGCGTTCCTGTCCGAGGCCTTCGTCGATGAGAACTTCTCGTTCTACGGCACGCAGCTGACCGGCGTGCCGGTCAACCGCGAGCGGTGGAAGCGCGGCGTGAGCCTCGCCGAGGCGGCGCTGGGCGAGGCGATCGGAAAGGTGTACGTCGACCGGCACTTCCCGCCTTCGGCCAAGGTGGCGATGGACGAGCTCGTGGCGAACCTCATCGAGGCATACCGCCGGTCGATCACCGACCTGGAGTGGATGAGCCCCGAGACCCGTCAGCGTGCGCTGGCCAAGCTCGACGCCTTCACGCCGAAGATCGGCTACCCCGTGAAGTGGAAGGACTACGCCACCCTCGAGGTGGATCCGACGGATCTCGTCGGCAACGTCCGGCGCGCCCACGTCTGGGAGCACGACCGGCAGCTGGGCAAGGTCGGCCAGTCCATCGACCGCGATGAGTGGTACATGACGCCGCAGACCGTCAACGCCTACTACAACCCGCTCATGAACGAGATCGTCTTCCCGGCGGCCATCCTCCAGTACCCGTTCTTCGACGAGACGCGCGACGCCGCCGCCAACTACGGCGGCATCGGTGCCGTGATCGGGCACGAGATCGGTCACGGCTTCGACGACCAGGGCAGCCGCTTCGACGGGGACGGTTCGCTGCGTGACTGGTGGACGGATGCCGACAGGTCGGCGTTCGAGGAGCGCACCGCGTCGCTCATCGCGCAGTTCGACGCGCTCGTTCCGCGCGGACTCGCCGACGAGCACCACGTCAACGGCGCGCTGACCATCGGCGAGAACATCGGAGACCTCGGCGGACTGGGGATCGCCATCAAGGCCTACCGCCTCGCCCTCGAGGCCGCCGGCCAGCCCGCGGAAGGCCCCGAAGTCGACGGCCTCACCGGCATCCAGCGCTTGCTGATCAGCTGGGGGCAGATCTGGCAGCAGAAGGGCCGGGATGCCGAGACCATCCGCCTGCTGACGATCGACCCGCACTCGCCGAACGAGT
This sequence comes from Microbacterium sp. ARD31, assembly GCF_031844425.1. Lineage (NCBI taxonomy): Bacteria > Bacillati > Actinomycetota > Actinomycetes > Micrococcales > Microbacteriaceae > Microbacterium > Microbacterium sp. ARD31. Next base: position 7,971 of record NZ_JAUZVE010000021.1, on the reverse strand, counting down.
TCCGCTGCAACCAGATCGTCCGCAACGTCGACGCGTTCTACGACGCTTTCGACGTGAAGCCCCAGGATGAGCTGTGGCTGGAGGAGGATGAGCGCGTCACCATCTGGTGACCGCGCGGGTCCGCCCGCGTGGTCCGCGCCGCCCGCGCCGCCCGCGCCGTGAGGCGCTCCCATCCGACGACCCGAACAGCGGAAGGAAGCCCGTGGCCCTGCCACCCGAGCCCCGGAACGATGCCGCGTCGCACCGGGGGTCGCGACGCAGCGGCCGCCGCCCCCCACGGCGCGCGGCGGCGGGGCGGCGTACCTTCACCGCCACTCTGAAAGCACTCGACGATCTCGCCGCGTCGGGCGCGAAGGTCTCGGTCCGCGTCACCGACCTCGACCGGGGGACCACGGTGCTCGCGGGCGACGACTACGTCACCCTGCCGGTGGCGGGTCTGGGGGTCGTGCCGCTGCTGATCGAGGTGGCGGCCGGGTTCGAAGAGGGCACGCTGGACCCGCTCGAGATCGTCGACCGGACGATCGTCGGGCAGGTCTCGGGCGGCGGCGTGTGGCAGCACCTGCGAGCGCCGGCGCTGCCGCTGACGGACCTCGCCGTGCTGACGGCGGCGGCGGGGGACGAGCTGGCGGCGAACGCCCTGCTCTCGCGCGTCGGTCTTCCGGCGGTGCGGGCGCGCCTGGAATCGCTCGGGTGCACCAGCACGGCTCTGCTCGACGGGTTCCGCGATGTCCGCGGGCCCGACGACGCCCCGCACGTCGCGCTCGGCTCGGCCCGAGAGCTGTCGCAGCTGTTCGCCGCGCTCGTGAACTCGCAGGCCGTCTCTGCCGGCGTCAGCGCCCAGGTCGCCGAGTGGCTGAGCCTCAACCACGACCTCTCGCTCGCGGCTGCCGCGACCGGCCTCGACCCGTTCCGCCACGAGAACGACGAGCACGGGCTGCTGTTCGTGAACAAGACCGGTCGCGACGCCGGCATCCGGGTCGAGGCGGGAGTGCTGGCGGGCCCCCGCGCGGGCGTCGCCTACGCGCTCATCGTGTGCTTCGACGACCTCTCGATCCTCCACCGCGTCCGCGCGCACGAGGCGTTCCGGACGCTCGGGACCGAGCTCATGGAGTACGTCTTCTGACTCGTCGTTGACGGGGTGGCGCCCATGCGGCATATTTACCTATGAACATAGGTAAATGGCTTCGCACGAGGGAGTGACGATGGCGGCCACCACGATCGCGAAGATCTTCGATCACCCGCGGAACGCCTGGTACGTCGCGGCGTGGGATCACGAAGTGACCCGCACACCGCTGGCGCGGACGGTCGCCGGACGACCTCTCGCGCTGTACCGCACCGAGGACGGCCGGGCCGTGGCGCTGGCCGACGCGTGCTGGCATCGCCTCGCCCCGCTGTCGATGGGCAAGGTCATCCGCGATGAGATCCAATGCCCCTACCACGGGCTGAGGTACGACCCGGCGGGCCGCTGCACCCACATGCCGGCGCAGGAGACCATCAACCCGAGTGCGACGGTCCCCTCGTTCCCGACGGTCGACAGATATCGGTACGTGTGGGTGTGGGTGGGCGACCCTTCGGTCGCCGACCCCGACGCCATTCCCGACATGCATCAGATGACCGACCCCGCCTGGACGGGGGACGGCGAGCTGATCCACGCGCCCTGCAACTATCAGCTCGTGCTCGACAACCTGATGGATCTCACGCATGAGGAGTTCGTGCACTCCTCGAGCATCGGGCAGCGCGAACTGAGCGAGGCCGAGTTCATCACCAGCCACACCGAGACCACCGTGACGGTGGAGCGGTGGATGCGCGATATCGAACCTCCGCCGTTCTGGCTCAAGAACATGCGCGACAAGTTCCCCGACTACGACGGCCGGGTGGACCGGTGGCAGATCATCCACTTCGAGGCCCCGTCGACCATCTGCATCGACGTCGGCGTGGCCAAGGCAGGCACCGGGGCGCCCGAGGGAGACCGGAGTCAGGGCGTCAACGGCTACGTCATGAACACGATCACGCCCGAGACCGACCGCACGAGTCTGTACTTCTGGTCGTTCCAGCGGAACTACCGGCTCGACAGCCAGCTGATCACCACGCAGCTGCGCAACGGCGTGCACGGTGTCTTCGGTGAGGATGAGCGGATGCTGGCGGCGCAGCAGGCCGCGATCGATGCCAACCCCGACTACGAGTTCTACAGCCTGAACATCGATGCCGGCGGAATGTGGGTGCGCCGCATCCTCGATCGCATGCTCGCCGCCGAAGGCCGCTCCGCGGTCGCTCACGCCGTGGAGCGCTGAGGTGGCCGCGTCCCACACCGTGTCGTGGCAGCGAGCCGAGGTCGTCGACTCCCGGCCGGTCGCGGAACGGATCCGCCGCATCGTGCTCTCGCCCGAGGCGCCGCGCCGGATCGAGCCGGGTATGCACGTCGACGTCCGTGTGACGAGCGGGGGTGAGATTCTCGAGCGGTCGTACTCCGTGGTCGAGCCGGTGGGCGACGACGGCGACTACGCGCTGAGCGTGTTCGACAGCGAGACCTCTCGCGGTGGCGCGCGCGTCATGCATGCGCTCAGGGCCGGGGACGTCATCGATGTCACCGATCCGCGGCAGGACTTCCCCTTCCGCCCGGGGGCGCCCCGCTACGCCTTTCTCGCGGGCGGAGTCGGAGTCACCGCGATCCTCGGGATGGCGCGCGCGGCCCGTCTGCGGAGCGCTGACTATCGGGTCGCGTACTGCGGACGCCGGCGCCGGGCGATGGCGTACCTCGAGGACCTGGCCGCCGAGCACGGCGACCGCCTCGACGTGCACGTCCGCGACGAGGCGACGCCGCTCGACGTCAAGGCCTATGTCGAGAATCTTCCGGCGGGCACCGAGCTGTACCTGTGCGGCCCGATCCGCCTCATGGACGCCGTGCGCCGTGCGTGGGCCGAGGCGGGGCGCCCGGTCACGTCGCTGCGGTTCGAGACGTTCGGCAACAGCGGGTGGTTCGCTCCCGAGCCGTTCGTCGTCGGCATCCCCGCCATCGGAGTGGAGTGTCGGGTCGGGCCCGGCCAGTCGATCCTCGAGGCTCTGGAGGCCGCGGGCGTCGACGCCCTCTCGGACTGCCGGAAGGGCGAGTGCGGCCTTTGCGAGGCGCGGGTGCTCTCACTGCAGGGGACCATCGACCACCGGGACGTCTTCTACAGCGAGCGTCAGCGCCACGCGATGACGAAGGTGTGCGTGTGCGTGTCGCGCGTGTCGGCCGAGGGCGGCGGCACCCCGCCGCGGATCGACCTTCAGCTGACCTGAGGGCCGGGTCAGGTGCCTTCGAGGCTGTCCACGAGCGCGAGCCCGCGGCGTGCCCACGCGATCTCGCCCTCGGCACGCGCGACGAGGCCCTCGTAGGCGAAGCGCTTGAAGGCGATCGTCCGTTCGCGCCCCGCCTCGGGAGTCGCCGCGAGGCGGCGGACCAGCATCGGGTTCGTGACGGACTCGACGCGTTCGAGCTCACCCTGCCACTGGGCCAGCTCGCTCTGCCACTGGGCGATGTGCGCCTGCAGGAACTGACGTGCCGCCTCGGAGGTCGTCGTCTCGAGGTAGGCCGCGCGCAGATGGGCGGGTTCACGCACCCGCTGATAGTCCAGGGGCTCGGCCATCCAGTCCAGGAACGCCCGGTCGCCGGCCTCGGTGACGTGGTACATCCGGCGGGTGCCGCGCTCGCCCCGGGGCTGCTCCTCGGCTTCGACGAGCCCGAGCTGCTCCATCTTGCGCAGCTCGGGATAGATCTGAGAGTCGGGCGCATGCCAGACATGGCCGACGGACTGGTGGAACTGCTTCTGCAGGTCATAGCCCGAGAGAGGCCCCACCCGCAGGATCGCCAGCAGCGCGTATCGCAGACTCACTCGATCACCTCCCTCCGCCGGCGGCCGTTGCCGAGATGTGACTCAGAACACGATCGTGTGGTTGCCGTGGCGGATCACACGATCCTGTGCGTGCCACAGCACGGCGCGCGAGAGCACCTGACGTTCCACGTCGGCTCCGCGGCGGGCGAGTTCGGTGGTCGTGTCGGCGTGCGTGACCCGCACCGTGTCCTGCTCGATGATCGGGCCCTCGTCGAGGTCGCCGGTCACGTAGTGCGACGTCGCGCCGATGAGCTTCACGCCGCGCTCCTTGGCCTTCTTGTACGGCTCGGCGCCGATGAAGGCGGGCAGGAACGAGTGGTGGATGTTGATCACCGGCACGCCCAGCTGCGCGAGGAAGTCCGGCGACAGGATCTGCATGTATCGGGCAAGCACCACGAAGTCGACGTTGCCGCGCAGCAGATCGAGGATCTTCGCCTCGGACGCGGACTTGTCGGGCCCGGTTACCGAGGGGACGTGGAAGAAGGGCACGCCGAACGAGCGCACATCCTCGGCTGAGGTGGTGTGGTTCGACACGACCATCGGGATGCTGACCGGCAGGTCGCCGCGACGGTGGCGCCAGAGCAGGTCGAGCAGGCAGTGGTCCTGCTTCGACGCGAGGATCGCCATGCGCTTGGGCACCGACTGGTCGGTGATGGTCCACTCCAGGTCGAACCCGTCGCCGAGGGTGGTCGCCAGGTCCGCTTCGATCTCCGGCAGGGCGGCCGCCAGCTCGGGGCGGTGGAAGACCACGCGCTGGAAGTACGCGCCGCCCGTCGGGTCATCCGAGTACTGGTCGAACGCGACGATGTTCGCCCGGTGACGGGTGATCAGCGCCGACACCGCGGCGACGATCCCCGGCTGGTCCTTGCCGTGCACGATGAGGCAGGCGTGGTCGGCGAGCAGGTGCGGGGTAGCGGGCATGCATCGATTCTGCCGTGTCCCGACGGATGCCGCCGGTCGCGGCATCCGTCGGCGGCGGCATCCGCTCGTCGCTTCGTGCCGCGGCTCGCCGATCGTGCCGCGTGCGCACGCTTCACACCCGTGCGGGATTTTCACGCACGCCGGGGCTGCGTGCGCACGCGGCCCGTTGGTCGCGCAGCCCCGCCGGGCACGCGGCCCCGCCGGGCGCGCGGCCCGGGGGTTCAGACCCGCGCGGAGTCGACGTCGGCGATGCGCGCCGTCGAGGCGCTCGCACGGTGCCCGCAGATGGCGACGGCGAAGACGAACGCCACAACGAGGCTCAGCACGATCAGCTCGCCGCCGTCCTCGACAGTGGTGAGCGGGGCGTCGAAGACGGGCTGCGGCAGCAGGAGGTGGTGCGCGGCGTCGAGGCCGACGCCGACGAGGATGAGCACCGCGAACAGGACCGTGAGCAGCCGCGACACGGCGCGGTCCTCAGCGGACGCGCGTCGGTGGGTGAGGAAGACCGCCGCCACCAGGGCGATGCCCACCGATCCCATCAGGACGAGTTCGCCGATGTGCTGCGCAGCGGCGCCCCATTCGGGCGCGGCGGCCACCATCGCCATGCCGGCGCTTTCGTGCAGCTGGAAGGCGTCGTCGAACAGGAAGTACCCGCACACGAGTGCCCACGCGCCGTAGACGGCGGCTCGTCGGCGGAAGAAGAGCAGGCCGAGGAGCATGATCGCCCACGTGTTCTTGGCGTACTGGAAGAACTCGCTGTAGCTGCGATCGGCGCCGAGGTCGAAGACGTACTCCTCGGGATGCCCCAGGTATTTCATCGACAGATGGAAGAGGATCAGTGCGGCGTCGATGGACAGCAGCATGATCACCAAGCCCGCCGCCGGCCCCCGCCGGGTCCCCAGTCGTTCGGCGACATCGCCGGTTCGCAACCCCACGTGCATTCCCCGTTCACTTCGGGGCTGACGTTACGCCTCACGGCTAAGAACCGTGTAAGACGGGGCCGCGTGCGCACGTTTCACCCGCGTGCGGGATCATCACGCACGCCGGGGCGGCGTGCGCACGCGGCCCCGGGAGGGGTCAGGGCTCGAGCGGCCAGCCGGTGTACGCCTCGGCGAGGTAGGTGCGGCCCGCCTCGGACTCGACCACCGAGCGCAGCTCGCCGAGTTGGCGAAGACGGTCGAAGTCGGACGCGTCCGGCGCGACGTGCAGCATCGAGGTCATCCACCACGAGAAGTGCTGGGCCTTCCAGATGCGCCGCAGCGCCTTCTCGGCCCACCCGTCGATGAGCCCTCCGTCGCCGCGCGTGAGCAGGCTCTCGAGAGCCTGCGCCAGGAGGATCACGTCGGCGACCGCGAGGTTCATGCCCTTGGCGCCGGTCGGCGGCACGGTGTGCGCGGCATCCCCGACGATCGCGACGCGTCCGCGGCGCAGCTCGTGGGCGACGAAACTGCGGAACCGCAGCACGTCGCGCTGGAAGATCGGCCCCTCGGTCAGCGTCGTTCCGGGCACGCGGTTCTGCAGGGTGTCCCAGATCTCCGCCTCGCTGAGCGCCTGCGGGTCGGCGTCGGGGTCGCACTGGAAGTACATCCGCTGCACGGTCGCCGAGCGCTGGCTGATCAGGGCGAACCCGTCGGGGGAGTTCGAATAGATGAGCTCCTCCGAGCTCGCGGGCGCCTCGCACAGGATGCCGAACCACGCGAACGGGTACTCGCGGAAGTACCCGCCGGTGTGCGAACCTGCCACGGCGACGCGCACGTTCGAGCGGGATCCGTCGGCACCCACGACGAAGTCGGCCTCGAGCTGCAGGTCCTCGCCGTCGGCCGTCGTGGCGAACACGGACGGCCGGTCGGTCTCGGCCCCTTCGACCCGGTGGACCGTGACCCCGAAGCGCAGATCCTGACCTCCGGCGAGGCGGGCGGCGATGAGGTCCTTCAGCGCCTCGTGCTGCGGGTACAGCCACACGCTCCTGCCGACCAGCCCGGGGAAGTCGATGCGGTGCCCGTGCCCGTCGAAGCGCAGCTCGATGCCGTCGTGCCGGGTGCCCACCGTGTGCACGCGCGAGCCCGGGATCTGCGCGAGCAGATCCACGGTCCCCTGCTCCAGGATGCCGGCGCGGATGGTGCTCTCGATCTCGTCGCGCGTGCGCTGATCGACGACGATCGACTCGATGCCGGCTTCGGCGAGCAGGTGCGACAGCAGCAGGCCGGCGGGACCGGCGCCGACGATCGCGACGCGGGTGCGGACGGTGGTGGTCATGACGTCTCCTTCGACGGGGGCGTCTCATCCTGGACCGGCGGGCGCGGCATCCATCGGAGGATTCTCATTCAACGGGCTGTCGTCAGCGGCGGTAGCCCATCGCGCGCTCGATGTCCCGCGCCGCGCGGTACAGCTCGACGAGGGCGTAATCGGTCTGCGCGTCGCGCGGGAGGACGACTGAAAGGGCCGCCACGGTCGCGCCGGTCTCGTCGTGCACGGGCACGGCGATCCCGGTCGACACCTCCTCGATGTACCCGGGAGCGATGGCGTGTCCGAGGGTGCGGACCTCGTCGAGTTTGCGGCGGAGGCCGGCCGGATCGGTGGGTGTCGAACGTGTGAGGGCGCGCAGGGGTGCGGCGAGGACCCGCTCCTGCAGCGCGCGGTCGGCGAAGGCGAGCAGCACGAGCCCCGACGACGACGCGTGCAGCGGCAGCCGCCCGGCGACGCGGGTGACGTTCGATCCGGATGCCGGTCCGCTGAGCCTCTCGAGGAAGAGCGCTTCATCCTGCTCGAGGATCGCCAGCTGCGTGTGCTCGCGCACGCGGGCCTGCACGCGCTCCATGAACGGCAGTGCGGCCTGGCGGAGACGGAGGGCGTGAGATGAGCGGGTCGCCAGCTCCCACAGGCGCATGCCGATGCGGATGCGGCGATCGTCGTCGCGCTCGAGGAGACCGGAGTCGATGAGCTCGCCCACGATCCGGTGGGCCGAGGAGGACGGGAGCCCGGCCCGGCGGCCGATCTCGGCGGCGGTCTGCGCCGTGCGCGTCGGGGTGAAGGTCTCGAGGACGCGCACGAACCGCTCGGTCACCGAGTCGCCGGAGGGGGAGTTCGCCACGACAGCATCCTGGCACGACGCGAGTCGGATTCCCATTGAGCGGGATGGCCCGCGCCGCCCGCCGCCTCACGCGAGACGATACCCACA
>NZ_JAUZVE010000020.1:0-149483 GCF_031844425.1 Microbacterium sp. ARD31 | reverse complement strand
CGCTGCTCCAGAAGGACCCGGCCGCGCGCCCGGAGAACGCCGCGACGGTGGCGGTCATGCTCGGGGTGGCACCGGCTGAGCTGTCCGGGCTCGACCTCGACCCGGCCTCCGGCGTTCCGAGCGGCTACTTCGTCGCCCCGCTGACGCCCGTGACGCCGGTCAACGGCAAGGTGCCGGCCGTGGCCGCAGGCGCCGGACCGGCCGACACCCCGACGGTGGCGGCCGGCCCCGAGCAGCTCCTCGACTGAGGGACCGCCCGGGTCCTCAGCGCCTCGTCGCGTCGTCCAGCAGGGCCGCGAGCGCCGCGGGCTGCGTGAACATCGGCCAGTGGCCGGAGTCGATGTCGACGAGCTGGAGGGCGGTGGCGTCCGCCAGCTCGGGGACGTCGCCGGACGCGATCCACTCCTTGGCCTGCTCAGGGCTGAACTCCGGGCACACCAGCGTCAGCGGCACACCGTGGCGGCGCTCGTCGGTCCACCGCACGATGCCCTTGGCGACCCCGACGGGCACGGGGTGCGCCCCCGCGGCGACCTCGGCCTTGAGCTCGGCGGACATGTCGTCGGAGTCCGGGCCCTCGAAGGGCTCCCAGCCCGGGAACGGCACCCCCTCGCCGGTCGGCTCGAAGAAGTCGGCGTAGGCCTGGCCGTCGGTGGTGGGGAACCCCCCGATCAGCACCACGCCGGTCACGTCGTCGGGACGCCGGTCCGCGGCCACCCACGCCAGCGTGCAGGCGGCGGAGTGGCCCACGACGAGCGGACGGCCCTCGGCCGCGTCGACCGCGGCGAGCACCGCGCCCGCCTGGTCGTCGTACGTCGCGGCGGTGGTGCCGTCGCCGTGGCCCGGCAGCGTCACGGGGATGCCGCGGTGGCCGAGCCTCTCCAGCTCCGGCAGCACGTCGTCCCACGCCGAGCCGTCGAGCCAGAGTCCTGCGATCAGCACGATGTCCATGAGTTCTCCCGTTGTCCCGTTGGTTGAGGTGCGAGCGCAGCGAGCCTGGAAACCCGGCGCCGTCAGACACGGTAGGACCGGTTCCGGACGTTCCACGACCGGAACCGGTGACATGATCTCGACATGAGGAGCACCGGATGAGCGAGATCAGCCCGACCGCGCGGGCGCTGCGCGCGCTCGACATCCTCCAGGGCCGCCCGGGCATCACCGCGGCCGAGCTCGCCCAGCGGCTCGGCGTCACCGAGCGCGCCGCCCGCCGCTACGTGGCGATCCTGCGCGAGGCCGAGATCCCGGTGGAGTCCACCCGCGGGCCCTACGGCGGCTACACCCTCGGGCGCGGCCTCCGCCTGCCGCCGTTGGTCTTCACCGCCACCGAGGCGCTCGGGCTGGTCATGGCCGCGCTCGACTCCCAGCACGCGGTCGCCGATCCCGACGACCCGGTCGGCTCGGCCCTCGGGAAGCTCCTGCGCGTGCTGCCGACCAACGTCGCGCGGCAGGCCGTGGCCATGCGCGAGACCGCCCGGACGGTTCCGGAGCGCTGGCCGGTGAAGCCCGACCCCGCGGTGACGAGCGAGCTCGTGGCGTCGGTCGCCGCGCAGCGCCGGGTGCGTGTCGGATACCGCACGGCCGCCGGCAACGCCCGCACGTTCGAGGTGGACCCCTGGTCGGTGGTCGTGCGCTACGGCCGGTGGTACCTGTTGTGCCACTCCCACCACGCCGACGCGCTGCGCACCTTCCGCATCGACCGGATCACGGAGGTCGCCCAGCTCGAGGAGACCTTCGAGGTGCCCGCCGACCTCGACCCCGCCACCGCCCTCGAGGCCAACCTCGGCAAGGGCTGGGAGCACGGGACGCACGTGGTCTTCGACGCCCCGTTGCAGGACGTGCGTCCCTGGGTCCGGCCCACGCTCGGCGACCTGACCGAGCTGCCGGACGGCCGGTGCCAGCTGGTGGGCAGCACGAACAACCCCCAGGCGTACGCCGGCGAGTGGCTGGCCGGGGTGCCGTTCCCCTTCACCGTCGTCGGGGGCGACGAGCTCCGCGCCGCCGTGGCCCAGGTCGGGGAGCGACTGTCGCGCTCGGTCAGCGGCTGACCGCGACCTCCTTGCCGAGGGTCCAGCCCTCGGAGATGGGGAGGTAGTCGCCGCTCCAGAACTTGCCCGGGTCGTACCAGGTCGCGCGGCGGTCGTCGCGGAGGATGCCCATCTCGATGTAGCAGGTGGCCACGATCTCGGCGCAGAACGCCGCCTCGGGGGTGGCGCGCTGGCCCCGCTTGCGGTGCGGGACGTAGGCGTCGCGACCCCGCAGCCAGCGCGCCCCGAGCCTGGTCAGGCTGGGGAACGAGACGCCGTCGAGCCGGGCCACCGCGCGCAGCATCCCGTCCTCCTCCCCCCGGCCGATCTCGGGATGGAGCTGGCGCAGCCACGCGTCCTGGTCGTACTCCCCCTGCCAGCGAGCGACCGCCTCGCGGAGGTCGTGCAGCTGTACGCCGCGGTGGTGGCCCCCGGTCCACATGTCCATCTGCCGCTTGCCCAGCTCGGCGTGGAAGATCAGCGGCGGCAGGTCGTCGACGACCACCGCCATCCCCACGTGGTTGACCGGCGAGTTGGTCACCGCCCGGATCGCCCGGTCCGGCGCCCGCCGCCCGCGGAAGAGCCAGATGTCGCCGCTGCGGGTGAGGTCGACGGCCTCGTCGAGGCTCAGGGCGGGTGCCATGGGGCGAAGTCTGCCGCAGTGCACCACGGCACGGGGGCTACTCTCCCCCCATGCGCGCGTGGAAGCTGCTCGGTCTCGCCGGGATCCTGGCCGGGGTCGCCACCGGCGCGGCCGTCGCCCGCGACGAGCGGGAGCGCCGCCACTACGACGCCGACGAGATCCGCACCCGCCTCCACGCCCGCCACGACGAGGCCGTCGCCCGCGCGGCCGGGGACGCGACCTCCGAATGATCCTCAGGCGGGCCGGTGGTTCTCCTGCCAGGCCCGCTCGACCAGCTCGGTGAGGACGGTCAGGTCCACCGCGTCGAGGCTCTTGAGGTAGAGGCAGCTCTTGCCGGTGGTGTGGGGTCCGAGCCGCTCGAGCAGGTCGTCGTCGGAGCCTTGGTGGGTCAATCCGTAGAGCGTCAGCGCTGCCTTCCGGGGGGACAGGCCGAGGGCGAACCACTCGCGCTCCTTGCCGTCCGCGGTCGTGTAGGGCTGACGACCGAACCCGATCATCGAGGGCCCCCAGACCACCGGCTCGGTCCCGGTGACCTGCCGCATCAGGTCGAGCACGGCCTGGGCGTCGCTGCGGCGCGGCTCCGGTGCTGCGTCGAGAACGGCCCCGACCGCGACGTCGGTGGGAAGGGTCTTGCGGTCGCTCATGCGCTCATCGTCCTCCTGCCTGCGATCTCGGGGTAGTCCAGTGGCGAGCTGTCGTCGACGCGGCCGGGAGGCAGCAGCTCGCCACTGGACTACCCGGCGGAAGGCAGCCGTTCGTCACTGGAGTACGCCGGCGGGCTCAGGCGCCGCCGACGGCCAGCCGGGCCGCGATCGCGAGCATGACCAGGCCGATCACCACGTCGAGGACCTGCCAGGCACGCGGGTCGGCGAGGCGGGGTGCGGCCAGCCGGGCGCCGTACCCGAGGGCGGCGAACCACAGGACGCTGGCCGCGCACGCGCCGCCCGCGAACCACCAGCGCCCCGGGTGGCCGTGCGTGCCCGCGATGGAGCCGAGCAGCAGCACGGTGTCGAGGTAGACGTGCGGGTTGAGCCACGTCAGGGCGACCGCCTTGGCGACCACGCCGCCGCGGGCCTCGGGCGCGTCCCCGTCGACGGCGAGGACCTCCGGGCGGCGAGCGCGCCGCAGCGAGGCGACGCCGTACGCCGTCAGGAACGCGACGCCGAGCCAGCGCACCACCTCGACGGCCCAAGGGGCCCGGTCGACCACCACGCCGACACCGGCGACGCCGGCGATGATGAGCGCCAGGTCGGACACGGCGCAGACCGCCACCACCGCACCCACGTGGCTGCGCCGGAGGCCCTGACGGAGCACGAAGGCGTTCTGTGCCCCGATCGCCACGATGAGGGAGAGCCCCGTCAGCAGGCCGGCCGCGACATCCCCCACGACGCACAATCTAGGCCCGTGCGACCCCGGGGCCGTCCCTGACAGATGTCAGGGTCGGGTGCGGGAGATATCCCATGGCCGTGCTTTCCCACCCTTTGGGAGGATGCTCGGCATGACTGAGCACACCACGGGGGGAGCGGCGCGCGGCGTCGCAGCCAGCGCACGGGACCTGGTCAAGGTCTACGGATCGGAAGAGGCCGAGGTGAGGGCCCTCGACGGGGTCACCGTCGACCTGATGAAGGGGGAGTTCACCGCCATCATGGGGCCCTCCGGGTCCGGCAAGTCCACCTTGATGCACTGCCTGGCCGCGCTCGACACACCGACCTCCGGCGAGGCCGTCGTCGACGGCACCTCGCTGACCTCGCTGAAGGACAAGGCGCTGACCAACCTGCGTCGCGACCGGATCGGCTTCGTGTTCCAGGCGTTCAACCTGGTACCGACGCTGACCGCCCAGGAGAACATCCTGCTGCCCCTCGACCTGGCCGGGAAGAAGCCCGACAAGGAGTGGTTCGACGCGGTCATCGAGGCCGTCGGCCTCCGCCCTCGCCTGGGTCACCGACCCAGTGAGATGTCGGGCGGCCAGCAGCAGCGGGTCGCGTGCGCCCGCGCGCTGGTGAGCCGGCCCTCGATCGTCTTCGCCGACGAGCCCACCGGCAACCTCGACTCCACGAGCTCGGCCGAGGTCCTCGGCTTCCTGCGCCGCAGCGTCGACGAGTTCGGCCAGACGGTGGTCATGGTGACCCACGACCCCGTCGCGGCGTCGTACACCGACCGGGTCCTCTTCCTGGCCGACGGCTTGATCGTCGACGAGCTGCGCGACCCCGACCGCGACGCGATCCTGGAGCGGATGGGCCGGCTCCAGGACGCCGCCACGGCCCGCGCCGCGCACGCTGACGAGAAGGCGGGCTGAGCATGTTCCGCCTCACCTGGCGCAACCTGGTGGCCCGCAAGGTCCGCCTGGTCATGAGCACGCTGGCGATCGTCCTCGGCATCGGCTTCCTCGCCGGCGTGCTGACCTTCAGCCACGGGCTGGGCGCGACCTTCGACAACATCATCGAGGGCTCGACCTCCGACGCCCTCGTCCGCACCGAGGGCGAGGTGTCCTTGCAGGCCTCCGGGGCCGGCACCACCAAGCTCGTCGAGCCCAGCGTGGTCGAGGAGCTCCGTGCACTGCCCGAGGTCGCCGACGCGCAGGGCAGCGTCGACGGGGTGGGCGCCTACCTCCTCGGCGAGGACGGCAAGCTCGTCGGTGGCACCGGCGCCCCGACCCTGGCCTTCAACTACTACGAGGGTGGCGGCACCAACATCGCCGGCGAGGACATCCTGATCCTCGAGGACGGCAGGTGGCCCGAGCAGCCGGGGGAGATCAACCTCGACGAGTCCTCCGCCGAGCGGGGCGGCTACGACATCGGCGACGAGGTCACCCTCCTGCTGCCGGTCGGCGAGCTCCGCAAGAAGTTCGAGCTCGTCGGCACGTCCAACTTCAACGGTGGCGGGACCGCCGGGGCCACCCTGGCGCTGCTCGAGACGAGCGAGGCCCAGGACCTGTTCCTCGAGGGTGAGGACGCCTTCACCACGGTGGCCCTCACCGGCGCCGACGGCGTCAGCCAGACCGAGCTCGCCGACGCGGCGAAGACGGTCCTCCCCGACGGGTTCACCGCGGTGACCGGGCAGGAGGTCATCGACGAGTCCGACGAGCAGATCGGGCAGTTCCTCGACGTCATCGGCTACTTCCTCGTCGCCTTCGCCGTGATCGCGATCGTCGTCGGGGCGTTCATCATCTTCAACACCTTCTCCATCCTGGTCTCCCAGCGGGTGCGCGAGTCGGCGCTGCTGCGCGCGCTCGGGGCGAGTCGCCGGCAGGTGACGAGGTCGGTGCTCGTCGAGGCGTTCCTGATGGCGGTCCTCGGCTCCACGCTCGGCCTGCTGCTGGGCCTGGGCCTCTCGCGCGGCCTCGCCGCGGTCTTCCGGTCGCAGGGCCTCGACATCGCCGGCGACGTGCTGGTGCTGACGCCCTCGACGATCGTGACGGCGTACGTCGTCGGCATCGCCGTCACGATGGTCGCCGCGTTCGTGCCGGCCCGGCGGGCGGCGAAGGTCGCTCCGGTCGCCGCTCTCCGCGACGACCTGACCGTGCAGGAGAAGGCCCTGGGTCGCCGGCGTCTGGTCCTGGGCACCTTCGCGCTGCTCGTCGGCGCGGCCCTGATCGGCGCGGGACTCGTCGGCGCGCCCGGCGCCGACCCGGCGTGGATCGGCGCGGGCTCGGTGATCTGGGTGATCACCGTCGCCGTGATGGCTCCCGTGCTCGGGCGGCCGGTGCTGCTGGCCTGCCGCTCCGTCTTCGGCAAGGTCTTCGGCACCGCCGGCAAGCTCGCCGGCGAGAACGCCCTGCGCAACCCGCGCCGTACGGGTGCCACCGCCTCCGCCCTGATGATCGGGCTGGCCGTGGTGTCGGCCGTCGGCGTGCTGGCGTCCTCGCTCAGTGCGACCAACGACGAGCTCGTCGACCAGGAGTTCCGCAGCGACTTCCTCGTCCAGTCCCCCAGCTTCCAAGGGTTCCCCACCCGCATCGGCGACGAGATGGCCGAGGTCGAGGGCGTCGGGACGGTCTCCCGGATGCAGGGCACCGTGGCGCTGGTCAAGAAGGACCAGGACTTCGTCTCGGGCGTGGACCGCGCGTTCGCCGAGATCTACGAGCTCGACATGCGCCGCGGCACCCAGGACATGCGCGGCGACCAGGCGATCCTCAGCGAGTCGAAGGCCGGCGAGCTCGACGCCGACGTCGGTACGACGCTGCCGGTGGCGTTCCCCGGTGGGCAGACGATCGACCTCGAGGTCGTCGGCATCTTCGAGGACACCCCCATCACCGGCGGGGTGACGATGCCGATGAGCGTCCTGGAGCAGGCCGGGCTGCGGCGCAACGACAGCACCCTCAGCATCAACGTCGCCGACGGAGCCGACGTCGGCGAGGTGCAGGAGGCGCTCGACGCGGTGGTCGAGGACACCCCGGTCGTCACCGTGCAGGACAAGGAAGGGTTCGCCGAGCTGATCAAGCAGCAGGTCAACCAGCTGCTGTTCCTGATCTACGGCCTGCTCGCCCTCGCGGTGATCATCGCGGTGATCGGCATCGTCAACACCCTCGGCCTGAGCGTGATCGAGCGGACCCGGGAGGTGGGCCTGTTGCGGGCGGTCGGCCTGTCGCGCAGGCGGCTGCGCCGGATGATCACCCTGGAGTCGATCGCGATCGCGGTGCTCGGCGCCGTGCTCGGCCTCGCGGTGGGGCTCCTCATCGGGGTGGCGCTGCGCCAGTCCCTCTCGGAGGACCTGACGGTGCTCTCCCTCCCGCTCGGGTCGCTCGTGGTCTTCCTCGTGATCGCCGTCGTCTTCGGCGTGCTGGCCGCGATCGTCCCCGCGGTGCGTGCGTCGCGGATGAAGGTGCTGGAGGCCATCGCCACCGAGTGAGGCCCGCCGGACGCCTCACGGCCGGCCTCTCGCGGCTCGGCGGCTGAGCGCTGATGGTTCATCACGGTATGCAGACGGACCGGCACTTCCCTCGATCAGTTGATCGAGGGAAGTGCGGGTTCGACGACATACCTTGGTGAACTGTCACCACGGAGCGCGCGCGGGGTCAGTAGCCGCCCTCCGGCGGCACCATTTCCCCGCGCACGCCGAGCAGCCGGACCGGCCGCAGGTCGTCGAGGGCGAGGTAGAGCTCGAACGCCGTGCGCGCGATCACGTCGACGTCGTACGTCGCCTCGGGCAGCTTGCGGATCCGGGTGAAGGTGAAGAACGGCGCGAACCGGATCTTGAGGTGCACCCGCTGCACGGCGCGCTGCTCCTTGCGGACGTCGTCGACGACGCGAGCGGCGAGCTCGGCCAGGGCGTCGCGCACCTGCTCGGCGTTCGTCAGGTCGGACTGGTAGGTCGTCTCGCGGCCGTGAGCCCGCGGCACCCACGGAGTGTCGTCGGGCCGCGAGCGCCCACCGCCGCGACCGAGCCGGCCGAGGTGCGGCCCGTTGGACGGCCCGAACGTCGCGACCAGCGCCTCCTCGTCGGCACCGGCGAGGTCGGCGACGGTGCGGATCCCGATCGACTCGAGCCGCGCGCCGATCCTGGTGCCGACGCCCCAGAGGGCGGTCGTGGGGCGTGCGCCCATCACGTCCATCCAGTTGTCACGGGTCAGCACGAAGGTGCCCTGCGGCTTGCCGAAGTCGGTGGCGATCTTCGCCCGGACGAGGGTGTCGCCGATGCCGACCGAGCAGTGCAGGCCGGTCGCCTCGAGCACCGCCGCCTGGATCGACCGCGCCGTGGCGACCGGGTCGTCGGTCTCCACGCCGACGAACGCCTCGTCCCAGCCGAGCACCTCGACGACGGCGCCCGGGACCGCGCGCAGCGTCTCCATCACGCGCGCCGACGCCTCCTCGTAGACGGGGAAGTCGACCGGGAGGAAGACCGCGTCGGGGGAGCGGCGGCGCGCGATCTTCAGGGCCAGCCCGCTGCGCACGCCGTGGGCCCGGGCCTCGTAGGAGGCGGTGGAGACGACCGCACGCTCGGTGGGGTCGCCGCGCCCGCCGACGACCACCGGGAGGCCGACCAGCTCGGGGCGGCGCAGCAGCTCGACGGCGACGAGGAACTGGTCCATGTCGACGTGGAGCACCCAGTGGCGTGGCACCTCGTCATTGTGGCCGGTCGCTCCGACACCGAGGGCGTACGTCGCTCAGCGGGCGGCGCGATGCAGCCGGACCACGCTCATCGGATTGCTGTCGTGGGGCGGGAAGGTCTCGATGACGGCGGGCAGGTGGGGGTCGAAGGTGCGCCCCTCCATCTCGACGAGCCGCACGTCGCGGCCCGCGAGCAGGGTCAGCGTGCGTGCCAGTGCGGCCGCGACGAGGTGCTCCCCGTCGGGCTCGTCGACGTGCGGCGTCTCGGCGAGCACCCGGACGATGCCGTCCTCCGCCGGCTCACTGAAGACCAGGCTGAGCGCCACCACCCGGCCACCCCGGATGACCACGCTCGACACCCCGTGGTCGACGTACGCACCCAGGCCTGCGGACGCGGCGGCGACCTCCGCGCGGGGACGCAGGGGACCGATCATCTCGTGCGCCCAGACGTAGTAGTCCACCCACGCCTCCTCGAGGTCGGCCTCCGGCACCCCGTCGGTCCCCACGGCGACGGACCCGACCGGCACGGGCTGGCGCGCGCACCACGCCGCCCACGGCACGGTGGTCGGGTCCGCCTGCGGCGCGGGGCAGAGCTCGACGAGGTCGTGACCGATCGAGGCCGCGAAGCCGACCGCGACGGGGTCGGCGTGCAGGACCCGGCAGAGCATCGCGTCGCCCGGCGGCACGGCGGCGTCGAGGGCGGTCCACAACGCGGTCCCGATGCCCTCACGTCGTCGGGCGCCGTCGACCTGCACGTCGCACAGGTGCTCGCGCTCGAACAGCTGCACCGGGCGCGCCGTGGCGTGGCCGACGAGCGCGGCCGCGTCCCACGCCTCCACGCGCACCGTCCCCTCGGCCGTGGCGTCGCGGATCTCGGGGAAGGCCATGGGGTGAGCATCCTCCGCTCCGACGGATCCGTCACCTGCCGGCGCCCACCCCTCGGGGCGCATCGTCCGGCGGGCGGGCGGCGTACGGTCCACGACATGAGCAGCGACGACCGCACCGAGCCCGACGCCTACGCCGAGCACCCCGAGGAGTCGGTGTTCCCCGGCGCCGGCGAGCGGGTCAGCGACGAGGACCGGCAGCGCGCGCTCGACGCCGAGCCGGCCGGCAACGCGACCGTCGGCGACACCGTCGACACCGACGGCCTCGACTCCCGCGCGCACGAGCAGGGCGCGGGCTCGGAGGAGGTCGCCGAGCAGGTCGAGGACTGAAAAGCAGGGGCGCTTCTGCGGGCGGCAGTGCCACAGTGCGCCCATGACACCCGTGCCGGCGCCCGAGCGGCTCGACCTCGACCACGCGCTGCCCCGGATGCAGGCGCTGGCCTCGCGGCTGTGGTCGCGTCGCTCGCGCCACCACCCGGGGCAGCTCGCCTGGTCGGCCGCCTACGGCGAGCCCGAAGTCCTCGACCTCGGTCCGGCGTTCCTGCTCGACGACGCGTGGGCCTGGCTCGAGTCGCGTGACTGGCTGGAGGTCTGCGGCACCGATCCGACTGCCGTCGACGCGGTCGTCACCGCGGCCCTGGCGGAGTCCGACGACGAGGTCACGACGAGCCCCCTGGAGTCGGAGCGCGTCGTCATCGACGTCCTCGAGGACCACGGCTTCACCGAGGTCGAGGCCCCGTGGTTCACCCACCACCACCTCGCGCTGTCCGAGCTGCCGCCGGTCGTCCTCCCCGAGGGGTACGCCGTCCGCGCGGTGCGCGCCGACGAGCACGAGCAGCGGGCTGCCGTCCACCGCGCCGCCTGGTCGCCGACGTCACGGGTGACGACGGCCGCCTACGAGCGACTGATGCGGACCCCGCCCTACCGCCCGGAGCTCGACCACGTCGTCATCGCACCCGGCGGCGAGTGGGTGGCGTCGTGCTGCGTGTGGCTCGATGCCACGACCGGCGTCGCCCTCGTCGAGCCCGTCGGGTGCGTCGAGGCGCACGGCCGCCGAGGTCTGGCCACCGCGGCCTCGGTCTCGGCCCTCACCGCGGCCCGCGACGCCGGCGCCACGGAAGGCCTGGTCTGCCCGCGCGGTGACGACGACTACCCGGCCCCCGCCCGGCTCTACCGCGGGATCGGCTTCGAGCCGGGTGCGCGCACCCGCACCTATCGCCGGCGGCGCGCCTGAGCCACGCCGTGTCGGCGCTCGCGCACGGCCCACCACGTCCAGATCGCCGTGATGAGGCCGGTCGACCAGGTGGGTCCGTCGACGAAGAACGCGCCTGTGAGGAGGGCCATCGCCACGAACCCTGCGAACCTCCAGCGGCTGCGACGCACGAGGTCGGGCGCGAAGCGGGCGGCGTACTCCTGCGGGGTCCCGAACTCGTCCTCCAGCGAGCGACCCGCATCGCGTGCGTGGGCGTCGGCCTCCGCGAGGACGTCGCGGACGCGAGCTCCCGACATCGAGCACCGGGTCCGCAGGATCTCGGCCAGCTCCAGGGACCAGCGGAGGTCGGCCGTCTCGCCGGGGCGTGGCGGCCGGCGGAGGTGCCTGCGGGACCACGCGGTGTGGAGGAGGGCTCCGCCGAGACCCACCGCGAGCGCGACACCCAGCCCGCGGAGGACGGTCACGGTCCCGGCGTCGTCGCGCAGGAGGAGCAGCAGGGCGTACGCCACGCCCGTCGCGAGGCCCAGCCCGAGTCCCATGGCCACGCCTTCGCGCCACGTCGTGACGTCACCGCGGAGCACGAGCCGGCCCTCGGAGCGCCACTGCTCGTAGAGCGCGTCGGCGTGCTCGGTCGCGGTGCCGAACAGCACCTCCGGCGACTCCTGGGTGCTCCGCACGATGTCGAGCGCCTCGCGCAGGCCCTCGTCGACGAGGGAGGGGTCGACGTCGCGCATCATCAGCGACCAGGAGACCCCGAACGCCCAGACGCCGTCCATCTCCTCGCCCCGCGCGGAGTCGAAGGACCTGATGGTCGAGGCCAGTGGTGTCGTCTGCTCAGCCATTGCGGATCGCCCCCGTGCCCATCGTCGTCAGTGTCTCGCCCAGCTCGCCCCACGCGGCGAGCTCGCGCTCCAGGCGCTCGCGCCCGCGGTCGGTGAGGGCGTACTCCTTGCGGCCCGGGCCTCCGTCACCTTCGGTCCACGCGGCCTCGACGTCGCCGGCCTCCTCGAGGCGACCGAGCACGGGGTAGAGCGAGCCGCCCTTCAGCAGTCCGAACCCGTGGGCCGACAGGGCCTGGGCGATCGCATAGCCGTGGAGCCGCCCCTCGGTCAGGCTCGCCAGCACGGCGAGGTCGAGGGCGGCACGGATCCACGGTGCCGACCAACGCGCTGCATCGTTCACGTATCTAAGTACAGCATGTATCTAGATACCTGTGCAATACCTCAGGCGAGCGCGCCCGCCAGCCCGTCGAGCAGGCGGTCCACGTCGGCGTCGTCGCTGTAGGCCGCGAGGCCGATCCGCAGGCCCGAGTCGACCGGCAGCCCGAGGGCGCGGAAGGTCTCGTGGGCGTAGAACGTGCCGGCCGGGACGAGCACGTCCTGCTTCGCGAGCTCCTCGTGGACGTCGGCCGGCTCGCGGTCGCGGAGGGTGACGAACAGCGTCGAGGTGCGGTCGACCGCGCGCGAGTGGAGGGTGAGCCGGTCGCCGAGGGCGGCGAGGCCCTCCTCGATCCGGACCCGCAACCGGAGCTCGTGGTCGGCGATCGACGCGGCCGCCGAGACGAGCCGCTCGCGTCGGGAGCTGCCGGTGCCGAGCGAGGCGATCAGGTCGACCGCGGCCGTGACCCCGGCTAGCAGCTCGTAGGGGAGCGTGCCGAGCTCGAAGCGCTCGGGGACGGCGTCCGACGACGGCAGGAGCTTGTCGGGTCGCAACGTGTCGAGCAGCGCCGGGTCGGCGATGAGCGCCCCGCAGTGCGGACCGAAGAACTTGTAGGGCGAGCACACCACCAGGTCGGCGCCCATGGCCGTGACGTCGGGCGCCGCGTGGGCGGCGTGGTGCACCGCGTCGACGTGGACGAGCGCGCCGACCTGGTGCGCGCGCTCCGCGACCGTCGCGACGGGCGGCCGGGTGCCGAGCAGGTTGGAGGCCGCGGTCAGGGCGACCAGCCGCGTGCGCTCGGTGATGACGTCGAGGGAGGACAGGTCGAGCTCGCCGGTCGCCGGTACGAGGCGGAGCCACCGCACGGTCGCGCCGGCGCGCTCGGCGGCCTGGATCCACGGACGGACGTTGGAGTCGTGGTCCAGCTCGCAGACCACCACCTCGTCGCCCGGCGACCAGGCCCGCGCGAGGGTGCGCGAGACGTCGTACGTCAGCGCGGTCGCGCTGCGGCCGTGGACCACGCCGCCGGGCACCCCGTTCATGAGGTCGGCGACGGCGGAGCGGAAGCCGGCGACCGCCTCCTCGGCGTTGCGCTGGCTGGTCGTGGCGGACCCCCGCTGGGAGAGCGGCCCGGTGAGGGTGCGGGCGATCGCCTCGCCGACGACGGCCGGCGTCTGGGTGCCGCCGGGGTTGTCGAAGTGGGCGATGCCGGACGCGAGGGAGGGGAACCCGGCGCGGAAGGCGCTGACGTCGAACATGCGGGGAACGCTAGTTGGCGATGTGCACGACCGCGTCGCCGGAGTTCACGAGGGGCGCCTCGGTCCGGCCGATCACGATGCCGTCGCGGTTGGCGTAGACCGCCCGTAGGGTCTTGCCGAAGGAGTCGAAGAGGGTGCCGAGGCGCTCGCCGTCGCTGACCTTCTGGCCGAGGTGGGCGTCGAGGTGCAGGATCCCGGTCCGGCGCGCGCGCACCCAGCCGCTGGAGCGGCACTCGAGGCTGGGCTCGACCGGCGGCTCGTCGACGCGGTCGGTCATGCCGAGGGCCGCCAGGACGCGGCGTACGCCGACGACGCCGGCCTCGACGGCGTAGTCGTCGAAGCGCAGCGGCTCGCCGGCCTCGTAGAGCAGCACCTTCGCGCCCTGCTCGCGGGCGGCGTGGCGCAGCGAGCCGTCCCGGATCTTCGCGTGCAGCATCACCGGCGCGCCGAAGGCGGCGGCGAGCTCGCGGGTGCGCTCGTCGTCGAGGTCCGCCCGCACCTGGGGCAGGTTGCTGCGGCGGTCGGAGCCGGTGTGGAGGTCGATGCCGACGTCGCAGCCGGCGACGATCTCGCGCATGAACAGGTGCGCGATCCGGCTGGCGAGCGACCCGCGCGCCGAGCCGGGGAACGACCGGTTGAGGTCGCGGCGGTCGGGGAGGTAGCGGTCGCCGTTCATGAAGCCGAGCACGTTGACGATCGGGACGGCGACGAGCGTGCCGCGGAACGACTTCGGGTCGAGGCCCGACATCACCTGGCGGATCACCTCCACGCCGACGACCTCGTCGCCGTGGATGGCGGCGTCGACCCACACGGTGGGCCCGTCCTCGCGGCCGTGGACGACCCGGACGGGCAGGGTCACGTCGGAGCCGGTGACCAGGCGGGTGATCGGGAGCTCGAGCGCCCGCAGCGACCCCGCCCGGATCCGGACGTTGCCGATCGCGAAGGACTCGCGCGCCACTACGCGGTCCTGCGGGGGGCGGCGATGGAGGTCACCTGCTCAGGGTAGTCGCGGCCGTCGCGCACGCCCTCCCTCCACCGATCGTCTCGACTCGTATGGCTAGAAGTGACTAGTTGTCGTGGATCAGGCGCTCCCGGATGGGCGTGGCCCGTAGCGTCGCCGCGTTCGGACCAGAACGCCCAGGGGGAAACGCATGTCCAAGTCCGTGTCTTCGGTGTGCCGTCGACTCGTCCACGCAGCGTTGGCGGTCGCGGTGACGGGGGTGGCCCTCCAGGGCGTCCCGGCAGCCGCCGCCCCGGCGAGCCCGGTGATCACCGGACCGTCGGGCAGCAACGGTCCGACGATCGAGATCACCTGGACCTCCGACGCGACCGCGACGTCGTACGAGGTGCAGGTGGACGACGACCCCGGCTTCGGCTCGCCGGAGTGGTCGGTCACGACGGTGCGTACGACGTCGGTGCCGACGCGGATGTTCGCGACCGGCTCGCAGTTCGTGCGGGTGCGCGCCAAGGACGCGAGCAACGCGTGGAGCGACTGGGCCGAGACCTCCTTCACCGTCAACGCGCTGGCCGGTCCCTCCCTCACCGGTCCCGCCGACGGCGCCACGCTGGCCCAGCCCGACGAGCCCTCCCTGCTCACGTGGAGCCAGGTCGAGGGCGCGACCGGCTACACGGTCGAGATCGACACCGAGGACGGGTTCGTCGACCCGACGACGGTGACGACGAAGGCCACCAGCCACGTCATCACCAACAACCAGGCGCCGTACGTCGACTACTACTGGCGCGTGCGCGCCACCCTGTCCGACGGCGTCGCCACCGACTACTCCGAGGCGCGCTCGTTCGACGTCCAGCCGATCGGCACCCCGGAGGTCGTCGCGCCGACCAACGACGAGGACATCACCGACGTCGTGCTGGACTGGAAGCCCGTCCGCGGCGCGCAGTACTACGAGCTCGAGGTCGACGACGACTTCGACTTCAGCAGCAAGGTGACGGGCATCCCGACCAAGATCCTCGGCACGCGCTTCTCGCCCAAGACCACCTTCGGCAACGACCAGTACTACTGGCGGGTCCGGGCCCGCGACCTCGACGGCAACCCCACCGAGTGGGTGAACCTGTCGCCGGACGTGCACTACGCCTTCGACCGGGTCTGGCGCGACACGCCCCAGCCGGTCCACCCGCTCGGCACTGCCGCGTCACCCACCGAGGTGCACGACGACCTCTACTTCGAGTGGACGCCGGTCCCGCACGCCTCCCACTACCAGGTGTGGGTGAGCACCGACGCGAACTTCACGACGACCTCACCCACGACCACCAGCTGTGACGTCGCAGGCACCACCTACACGCCCGGCGAGGTCGGCGACCAGTGCATGGTTCCGTCGGAGGGCATCACGTACTACTGGAAGGTGCGGCCGATCGACGCGCCCCTTCCGGAGCTCGGCATCTTCTCGGAGCCCCAGGCGTTCGTGTACACCGACCAGGAGGCCTTCCGCATCCTCACCCCCGAGGCCGGAGACGTCCTCGACGTGCCGACCGTGGACTGGGCTCCGGTGCCCGGCACCGACAAGTACGAGGTGTCGTTGCTCAACCGCTCCAACGCTAAGGTGGACAGCGCGACCACGTACTCCACGTCCTACACGGCCTCGACCTATCTCGCCCCCGCCGACGGGCCGTACCGCTGGCAGATCCGCGCCCTCGACGTGTCCGGGCGCACGACGATGATCTCCTCGTCGGGCTCCTTCGACATGAACCTCCAGCCGCCTGACACCAGCACGCCCCTCGTGCCCTACGGCGGCGCTGCCACCTACGACGCCCCCAACCTGCAGTGGGGAGCGATCGATGGCGCCGCCTACTACAGGATCGCCATCGGTGACGCCGTCACCGGCAACTGGTTCGCGCCGTCCTACGCGCCGATCCTCAGCAAGTCCCACTACTACCCGGCGGCCACCGACACCTCTGTCTCCTTCCTGCGCGACGGCAGTTACCAGTGGTACGTCGAGGCATACGGCCTCAACGGTGTGCCGATCGGGGCGAGCTCCGTCTCCACCTTCACGGTGCGTGCCCTCGGCCCTGTCACCGGTCAGCGCCTCGCCCTGACCGGCTCGGCCCTCGACGACGACCAGGCGTGCACCAAGACGCTCGAGGACGGCGCGACCGAGCTGTGCGACGGCCTCCCGGCGACCCCGGTCCTCGACTGGGACCCGGTGCCGTACGCCTCGGAGTACCGCGTCCACGTGTCCAAGGACGGTGACTTCACCTCCGGGGCACTCACGGCGAGCCCGCCCAGGACGGTCAACACCCGCTGGGCGCCGCGGTTCACCTACGCGCAGAAGGCCCTGCAGGACAGCCAGGCGCAGACGCCGTACTACTGGTTCATCCAGCCCTGCAAGACGCCGACCCTGTGCGGGCCGGACCCGCGCTCCACGGTCAACCCGGCACGGCACGCCTTCCGCAAGACCTCGCCCCCGGTGAAGCTGCAGGCCCCGGCGGACCAGGCCGTCGAGTCCGGCACCGAGGTCACCTTCGCCTGGGAGGACTACTACGACACCAACCGGGCCACGACCTACGCGCCGACCGGCGAGCAGAGCTACCAGTCCGCGAAGTCCTACGAGATCCAGGTGTCGCTGCAGCCGACGTTCTCGACGATCTACGAGACGGCCGTCGTGGACCAGCCGACCTACACCTCGGCGGAGAAGCTCTACCCCGACGGCCCGGTCTACTGGCGGGTCCAGGTGATCGACGCCAACGACAACCGGCTCGGCTGGTCGCCCACCCGGAAGTTCACCAAGACCAGCCCCAGGCCCGAGCTGACCTCGCCGGTCACCCCGGCCGGCGGGTCGGTCCCGATCGTCGACGGCGCGGTGCCCTTCCAGTGGAAGGCCATGCCCTTCGCCGGCGCGTACAACATCCAGGTGGCGGCCAACAACGACGCCAACTTCTCCGGCCCCAACCTCAAGGTCAACAAGCAGACCAAGCGTGCCGCCTACGCCACCGGTGCCGGCGGCGTCGCGACCCTGCCTGCCTCGGACACGCCCTACGTCTGGCGGGTGTCCCGCGTGGACGCGGCCGGCAACGCCGGCCCGTGGTCGACCCCGGCGACGTTCAAGGTCACCCTGCCCGCGCCGACCCTCTCCTCCCCGGCCGCCGGCGCGGTCGTCGGCCCGCGCAACCTCGTGCTGCGCTGGCTGCCCCGGGCCGGAGCGGCGAAGTACAAGGTGGAGTACCGCCAGGCCGGCCTCACCGCGACGCCCCCGTCGGCCATCACCCCGGCCACGGCCTTCGCGCCGCCGACCGGGCTGACGACGGGCGCCACCTACGAGTGGCGCGTGCAGTCCATCGACGCCGACAACCGGCCCTCCGCCCCGGGCCCCTGGCGCAGCTTCACCATGGGCGGCACGCCGACGGCGACCGTCGCGGCGAAGATCAGCGGCACCGGGGTCTTCGACAGCACGCTGACCGCGGTCTCGCCGACGTGGAGCGTCCCGGGGGTCACGGAGACCTACGCGTGGCGCCGCAACGGCCAGCCGATCGCCGGCGCCACCGCCAAGACGTACCGGGTCGCCGTGGCTGACGTCGGCGCGTCCCTCACCGTGGTCGTCACGGGCTCGTCGCCCGAGTTCGGCACCGGCACCTCCACGAGCGCGGCGATCACGGGCAAGCCCGGCGCGGGCCCGGTCGCCACCAAGGCGCCCGTCGTGTCCGGCACGGGCCAGGTGGGGTCCACGCTCACCTCGACGGCGACCCAGTGGGACCGCGCGGGCACGGCCACGACCCTGCAGTGGGTGCGCAACGGCCAGCCGATCACCGGCGCCACCTCGGCGACGTACACGCTCGTCGCCGGCGACCTCAACAACGCGATCGCGCTCGAGGCCACCGGCACGCTGCCCGGTCGGACGCCGACGGTGGTCACGAGCAACGCCATCACCGCCGTCCAGGGACCTGCCGTCACGGCCACGGCCCCGCCGAAGGTCCAGGGCACCCCGAAGGTCGGCGCAACGCTGAGCTCGACCGCGCCCACGTGGACCCAAAGCGGGGTGCAGAACAACATCCAGTGGCTGCGCAACGGCTACCCCGTGAGCGGTGCGACGCTCGCGACCTTCACCGTGGGCCCCGAGGACGTCGGCGCCACGCTCGCCGTGCGCTACACGGGCCGGGTCGCGGGTCGAGCAGACGGCGTCGCGACGAGCGCCCCGGTCACGGGTCTCGTCGGGGACGCGCCGGTGGCGCTGGGCGCGGCCCGCGTGTCCGGCACGCCGAAGGTGGGCATGACCCTGTCGGCAGTCGCCCCGGTGTGGGACCTCGACGGGGTGCAGAGCACCCTGCAGTGGCTGCGCGACGGCGCGCCGATCGCCGGCGCGACCAGCTCGACGTACGCCGTGGTCCCGCAGGACGTCGGCAAGGCGCTCGCGGTCCGCTACGTCGGTCGGCTCGCCGGCCACAAGGACGCCACCAGCACGAGCGCCGCGGTCACCGGCGTGCTGGGTGACGCACCGACCGCGCCGGCGCTGCCCGTGCCGAGCGGCACCAGCCAGGTCGGGTCGACGCTCACCGCACCCCCGGCCACCTGGACGCCGGTGGACGTCGCCGAGTCCCACCAGTGGCTGCGGGACGGCCAGCCGATCTCCGGCGCGACGGGGACGACGTACGCCGTGGTGAGCGCCGACGTCGGTCGACTCATCTCGGTGCGGATCACCGCGACCGCGCCGGGCCGGGCGACCGGGCAGGTGACCTCGCGGACGGTCACCGGCGTGGCCGCGCCGGTGGTGCCCCCGCCGCCCTCGCCGAACCCGACGCCTACGCCGACGCCGACCCCGACGCCCACGCCGACGCCGACGCCGACGAGCCCGACGCCGACCACGCCGAGCCAGCCGGTCTCGTCCACGACGAGCCTCAAGGCACCGAAGAAGGTCGCGCCCGGCAAGCGGGCGGTCGTGACCGTCACCGTGGTCGCGCGTGGTGCGACGCCCACGGGCGTGGTGAAGGTCTACGCCGGCAAGAAGGTCGTCGGCACGCTCACCCTCAGCGCCTCGGCCAAGGGGGTCGGCAAGGTGAAGCTCGCCAAGCTCGGCAAGGGCCGCTACAAGCTCCGCGCGGTCTACGCCGGCGGCCCCGGCGTCACCGGATCGGGCTCCGCCAAGGTCGCCCTGGTGGTCGGCTGACCGGATCCACGACGAGGCTCGCCCCGGGCACCTCCCGGGGGACGGAGGTGACCCGGGGCGAGCCGGTCAGTGGGTCAGCTGTTCTGGGTGCTCCCGGACCCGGTGCTGCCCGAGTCGGATCCCGTCCCGCTGTCGGGCTGGCCGTCGCCGTCGAAGTCGGGTTGCTGGCCGGTCGTCCCGCCAGGAGGGACGCCGAGGTCTCCGCCGGGACCGGGGAAGCCGCGCTCGCCCCACCCGTCGTCGGTGACCTGCTGCTGGGTCGTCCCCGTGGCGCTCGAGCCGTCGTCGCCGACGGCGTACCCGGCGCCGAAGCCGGCACCGCCGATCGCCAGGCCGGCCACGACGGCACCAGCTGCCATGGCCCGGCGGCCGCGGACGGCGCGCGACCAGCGGGCCCGACGCGGCTCAGCGCTGGGGGCGGAGCTCGCGGGGGTGGTGGGGTCGTCGGTCTGGTCGCTCATCGTGGTTCCTTCCGGTGGTGTGGTGGACGTGCGTGTGGTGGAGGTGGGCGTGGCGTCGGTCATCGCTCAGCCGCCCATCGGGCCGCCGTGGCCCCCGGCGGGGGCCTGGCCGGCGGTGACGGTGGCCGCCGTGCCGTCGACGGTGACGGTGTAGGTCTCGCCGTCGGTGATGCCGGCGGCGGAGTAGACGACGGACGCGGCGTCCTTCGCGAGCGTGTACGTCGCCACCTCGGCGCCGTCGGCGTCGGTGACCACGACCTCCGAGCCCGCGGCCGCGGTGGTGTCCAGTGCGGTGGCGATCCAGCCCTGGGCGGAGTCGGCCGATGGAGCGACCATCATCCCGGCGCTGCCGGTGGCCAGCAGCGTGCCGCCGGTGACCTCGAAGGCGC
Source organism: Microbacterium sp. ARD31 (assembly GCF_031844425.1). Lineage (NCBI taxonomy): Bacteria > Bacillati > Actinomycetota > Actinomycetes > Micrococcales > Microbacteriaceae > Microbacterium > Microbacterium sp. ARD31. Next base: position 129,295 of record NZ_JAUZVE010000020.1, on the reverse strand, counting down.
CGTTGACGTCGAGGGCTCCGTTGCCGTCGGTCGTCGGGCCGTGCACGACGATGTCGCCGCCGGTGATGGTCGCCGAACCGTTGGAGTCCAGCCCGTCGCCGCTGGCCCACACCTCGAGCGTGCCGCCGTTGACGTACAGCTGGAGCGAGTCGTCGGCCGCCATGCCACCCATGCCGGCCTGCCCGTCGACGGCCGCGCTGTCGTCGGAGGAGGCGACGTTGACGCCGTCGTCGGCGGAGTGCAGCTCGATGTCCCCGTCGTCGACGATGACGAGCGAGCCTTCCATCGCCTCGGTCGACCCGGTCACGTCGACGGTGCCGCCCGAGACGAGCACCTGGACGCCCTTGATCCCGTCGTCCTGCGAGGACACTGTCAGCTCGCCGCCCTCGACGAGCACGAAGCCGGCGCCGGCGTCCTCGGTGTTGTCGGACTTCACGCCGTCGCCGGTGGCGTCGACGGTGACGGCGCCGTCGGTCAGGACGAGGTAGTCCTTGCCGATGATCCCGTCGTCCACGGAGGTCACGTCGATGGTGCCGCCGGTGACGACCAGGCCGTCCTTGCCGACGATGCCGTTGTTGCTGTTGCCGGTCACCGTCAGTGACCCACTGCCGCCGATCGTCAGGTCGGCGGTCGAGTAGAGCGCGCCGGTCGGCGCGTCCGCAGAGGTGTCGTCGTAGGTGGCCGCGTCCTCGAGCGTGTTGGTGCTGCCGTCGGCGAGGACCACGACCACCGACCCGGCGTCCACGACGTCGATCGCGGCCGAGGTGTCCGAGGTGATCGACGCGCCGTCCAGCACGAGGCGTACGACGCCGTCGCCGGCGCTGTCGACGACCACCTGTCCGCTGAGGTCGCCGCTGAGCACGTAGGTGTCGGCTGCGGAGATCGTCACCGTGCCGTCCGAGCTGCTGACCGCGTCGCTGTCGGACTCGGCGTCCGAGCCCGAGAGCGTGACCGCGGTCGCGTCGGCCTCGACGTAGGACGTGTCGCCGGTCTCGACGGCGACGTCGTCGGCGAGGGCACCGTCGACGGTGGTCGCGTCGGTCGACACGACGGCGCTGGTCGATCCGGACGCGCTCGAGGGGCCGGCCGTGCTGGCGGCCGTGTCGTCGGCGACCGAGGCGCCGCACCCCGCGAGGAGGACGGCGGCCGCGGCTCCGGCGAGGGCCTGGCGGAGGCGGGCTGGTCGGGCGGGTCGGGAAGGGAGGCGCATGGGTGCGGCCTTTCGTCTGTCGGGGCGCCGCGTCAGCGGCAGCTCGTGGGACCGATGCTGCTGGTGCCACCTGTCCGGGGCGTGGGCCGTCCTTGTGGGTCTGCTGTGAGGACGTCACAACCTCGACAGGCCGGCGTGCGTCACACCCACGACGTACCCGACTCGTGAAGGACCCTCCATGCGACACCTGCCGCTGCTGGCCACCGGACTGCTCGCCGCGACCCTGCTCACCGCACCCGCTGCGTCCGCTGCGGGTGAGACCTGCCAGGGGCGGCCGGCCACCGTCGTCGGCACGCCCGGCCAGCTCGGGCTCACGGGCACCGAGGGCGCGGACGTCATCGTGACCAACGGCGCCAGGAGCACCGACGCCCTCGGCGGCGCCGACCTCGTGTGCATCACCGGCGGCCAGGTCTTCGGCGACGTCCGGGCGGACGCCGGCGCGGGTGACGACGTCGTCGACGCCTCGGCGGTCGTGGGGGCGGTGGACGTGCAGCTGGGCGCCGGCAGCGACACGTACACGGGCTCGGCCTACGACGAGGACGTCGCGGGCGGCACCCTCAGCGTGGCCTACGACGTGGTCGACACCGAGCGCGACACGATCACCACGGGTGCGGGCGGTGACGACTACGTCCGGTCGGGGTCCGACCCGACGGTGCCCAACAGCGACGTGGTCGCGCTGGGTGCCGACGACGGGGCGGGCTTCGGCAGCACCCTCGTGTGGGACGGCCCGATGGGCGCCGGCGCCGGGCTCGACGGCGGGGGCGGCGGCCAGCTGGCCTTCGACTCCGGCCCGGGCACGGTCGTCGTGGACGCGGTGACGGGGACGCGGACCGAGGACGGCGTGGTGACGCTGCGGTGGACCGGCTTCGATCGCTTCCGCACCGGCAGCAAGGCCACCCCGGCGCCGGCCCGCTTCGAGTTCGTCGGCAGCGACCGCGACGAGGAGCTCGAGATCGTCTTCGCCAGGGCCCACCAGGGCCGCCAGCGCCTCGACATGGGTGGTGGCGCCGACACGCTGCTGCTCGGCGACGAGAACCTCGGTGCCCGCGGCAGCCGCTACCTCGGCGGGTCCGGCGAGGACCACGTCGCCCTGTGGGCGGGGAAGAAGCTCGACCTCGACCTGTTGCGTGAGCGCATCAAGACCACGCGCGCCGGCAGCACGTCCCGCAGCACCTTCGCCGGGTTCGAGACCCAGCTCGTCGGCGCCAAGAGGCTCGTCCTCAAGGGCACCGACCAGGGCGACGACCTCAGGTTCTACGCCTGCCGGGCGACCGTGCGCGGCCGCGGCGGCAAGGACGACATCCGCCAGAGCCGAGGCGACGACTACTTCGAGGGCGGACTGCGCTGCGGCAAGCACGGGTTCCGGCTGTACGGCGACCGCGGCCGCGACACGCTGCAGGGCGGGCGGCAGAACGACCTGCTGGTCGGTGGTCCCGGCCGGGACAAGGCGTTCGGCAACGCGGGCCGCGACCGCTGCAGCGCCGAGAAGGTGCGGTCCTGCGAGATCAGGCGGCGCTGAGCAGCTACTTGCCCCAGTTCTTCCGGCGCACCGCGCGTCGCGGCTTGCCGCCGGCGTAGGACCGCGAGGAGTCGACGAGGAAGCCGCGCTCGAGGGCCTCGCGCCCGATCAGCATCCGGAAGCCCATCTCGTCGCGGTTGCTCAGCGTCATGACCGTGGTGATCGTGCGACCGGCGAGGACGACGTCGAGCGCGACGGCGTACCTCGTCTCGGTCTGGCCGTTGCTGGAGCGGACCTCGCGCCGGTCGAGCACCGGCAGGGTCAGCTCGTGGGCCTCCTCGTCGGAGCGCTGCCACGGGTGGATGGAGAAGCGCACCCACTCCTGGCCGTCGCGCTCGAACACCTCGAGGTCGAAGGCGTGGATCGCCGACGACCGCGCGCCGGTGTCGATCTTGGCCTTCACCCACGGCACGTCGGCCTGCGGCAGCGAGACCCACTCCCGCCACCCGACCACGACCTGCTCGGGTGCGGACTCGTCCGGTGCGTCGGGCGGGCTCGGTGTGGAGGACACCTCGCCATCCTGTCAGGGCCGCGCGACGGGGGTGGTTGTATGGCTCCCCATGAAGCTCGCCATCCTCTCTCGGGCACCGCGCTCCTACAGCACGCAGCGGCTGCGCACCGCCGCCGTGGATCGCGGGCACGACGTCAAGGTGCTCAACACGCTGCGGTTCGGCATCGACCTCTCGGGAGACGAGCCCGACCTGCTCTTCCGCGGCAAGCAGCTGTCGACGTACGACGCCGTGCTGCCGCGTATCGGCAACTCGATCACCTACTTCGGCACCGCCGTCGTGCGCCAGTTCGAGCAGATGGACGTCTACACGCCCAACACGAGTTACGGCATCGCCAACAGCCGCGACAAACTGCGCGCCACCCAGATCCTCTCGCGCCACGAGATCCCGATGCCGGCCACGACCTTCGTGCGCGACCGCGCCGACGTGATCCCCGCGATCGAGCGGGTCGGTGGCGCGCCCGTGGTGATCAAGCTGCTGGAGGGCACCCAAGGCATCGGCGTGATCCTGGCCCCGACCATCAAGGTCGCCGAGGCGATCATCGAGACGCTGCAGAGCACCCGCCAGAACGTGCTGATCCAGCGCTTCGTCAAGGAGAGCAAGGGCCGTGACATCCGCGCGCTCGTCGTCGGCGACCGGGTCGTCGCGGCGATGCGCCGCGTCGCCCAGGGCGACGAGTTCCGCTCCAACGTGCACCGCGGCGGCAGCGTCGAGCCCGTGGAGCTCGACGAGGAGTTCGAGCGCATCGCGGTGCGGTCGGCGCAGATCATGGGCCTGCGCGTCGCGGGTGTCGACATGCTGGAGGGCCGCAAGGGCCCGCAGGTGATGGAGGTGAACTCCTCGCCGGGACTGGAGGGCATCGAGACCGCGACCAAGCTCGACGTCGCCGGCGCGATCATCGACTACATCGACAACCAGGTCGCCTTCCCCGACATCGACGTACGCCAGCGGCTCACCGTCTCGACCGGCTACGGCGTGGCCGAGATCGTGGTGCACAGCGGCTCCGACATGGTCGGCAAGAAGCTCGGCGACTCCGGGCTCGACGAGCGCGACATCACCGTGCTCACCCTCCACCGCGGGCCCCACGTCATCCCCAACCCGCGCAACAAGACCGTCCTCGAGGGCGAGGACCGGCTCCTCTGCTTCGGCAAGTTGGAAGAGATGCGCTCGATGATTCCCGACCGCAAGCAGAAGCGGGTCCGGCGGCTGATGAAGAAGCACCTGCCGCCGGAGAGCTGAGGCTCACAGAACCTGCACCCAGGACTGCCGCACGTGCGGCGGATCTGGCCCGCGCCGGCGGTGTTCGAGGGCTGCATCCGCCGCACGTGCGGGCATCGTGGTTTCGACACGCTCGCTGGCGCTCGCTGCTCAACCGACGGTGGCGGGGCGGGTGTGCCAGAGCCACCAGAGCCCCACGAACGGCAGGACCAGCGGCAGCCAGCCGTAGCCGGCGCCGTACGACGACCAGACGGTCTGGTCGGGGAACAGCTCGGGGTCGAGGACGGTGATGGTGCCGACCGTCAGCACGCCGACGAGCTCGAACCCGACGGCGGCCCAGGCGACCCGGCGCGGCGAGGGGCCGACCTCGGCGAGGCCGAGGGTGGCGGCGATGTAGACGAGCCCGGCGACGGCCGACAGCGAGTAGGCGAGCGGCGCCTCGGACGCCTTGGTGGCCAGCTGGACGAGCGAGCGGGCGGTCGCGGCGAGGGCGAAGACGCCGTAGACGGCGACGAGGACGCGGCCGGTGCCCGTCCGGGTCGAGCTCACGAGGTCCACACCTGCAGCGCGCGTACGACGACGAAGGCCTGGGCGAGCCCCGCGACCATCAGCACGGCCGTCGCCCCCCGGCTCCGCTCCGCGAGCGACCAGAGGAACCCGATCGGCAGCAGCACGAGCCCGGCGAGGAGGTAGCCGAAGAGGGTGATCGCGCCGGCGCCCGGGATGTCGGCGTCGCCGACGCCGACAGCCGCCACCACGAGCAGGACCAGCGTGCCGAGCTCGATCACGCCGGCGAGGCCGAGCAGCCCCCAGTCGGGCGTGCGGTCGAGCGCGACGTACACCAGCACCACCAGAGTGAAGGCCAGCGAGGCCGCGATCAGCGCCAGGGGCAGGGGTCCGTCCACGAGGGCCGATTCTCGCAGAGCAGTCCTCACAGACCGGTCACAGGTCCGCGGCAGGTGGGCGACAGGTGGAGGCGGGAACGTCGGGCGCACACCGACCCGGAGGAACCGCATGAACCCGACCTACCTGCTCGCCGGCGTGGACCTGCTCGCCGTGCTCGTGCTCGCCCTGGCCGTCTACTACCCCCGCCACCGCCGGGCCGACCTCGTGACCGCCTTCGTCGCGGTCAACGTGGGCGTCCTCGCGGTCACGATCGTGCTGTCGAGCAGCACCGCGACCGTGGGCCTGGGGCTGGGCCTGTTCGGCGTCCTCTCGATCATCCGGCTGCGGTCCGACGAGCTCGGCCAGCACGAGATCGCCTACTACTTCGCCGCGCTCGCCATCGGCCTCCTCGGCGGCCTCGGCAGCGCCGACCCCGTCCTCGCCATCGTGCTGATGGCCGGCCTCGTGGGAGTCCTGGCGCTGGCCGACAGCAGGCTCCTGCACGGCACCGGACTGCGCCAGGTCGTCGTGCTGGACTCCGCGATCACCGACGAGCCGACGCTCGTCGAGCGACTCGAGCTGCTCCTCGACGCCCGCGTCACCCGGGTCACGCCGATCCGGGTGGACCTGGTCAACGACACCACCACCGTCGAGGTCCACTACGCTGCCACGCCACCGCCGGCACTGCCGAGCGCCGAGCGCCACGACGCCCCGGTGCTGACCCGATGAGCACCCCGATGAGCACCCCGACGACCTGGCTCGACCGGCTCCCCACCGTCTCCCTCGCCGAGCTCAACTCGGAGGCCGCGCTGCTCACCCGCGTCGACCGCAAGTACGTCGTCCCTGCCGGGGACCTCGACGCGCTGGTCGCCGGCGTGCCGGGGCTGCGCGTCCTCGAGGTCGACGGCCGGCGCGCCTCGCGCTACGAGTCGACGTACCTCGACACCGTCGGCCTCGACAGCTGGACGACCTCGGCGCAGGCGCGGCGGCGGCGGTGGAAGGTGCGGACGCGCGTGTACGCCGACACCGGTGAGCGCTGGTTGGAGGTGAAGACCCGCGGCGTGCGGGGCACGACGGTCAAGGAGCGGCTGCCCCACGACGACGCAGCGGTCACCACGGTCGCGGACGGCTGGGTGCGTGACCGGCTGGTGGCTGCGCGCGTGCACGGGGTGGACCCCGCGGACCTCGTGGCGACGCTGCACACGAGCTACCTGCGCACCACGCTCCTGCTCCCCGACGGGGCGGGCCGGGTCACCCTCGACCGCCACCTGCGGTGGGCCTCGGCGCACGGGACCGCGGAGGTCGGCGACGTGCTGGTCGTCGAGACCAAGTCGGCCTCCGCCGGGCCCGGGCCCCTCGACCGGCGTCTCTGGGAGCTCGGCCACCGGCCGACCCGCCTGTCGAAGTACGGCACCGGCTTGGCGCTGCTCACGCCCGACCTGCCGGGCAACCGCTGGCACCGGGTCACGTCCCGGCACCTCGCGGGCCACCTGACCGTCCGCACCGAGGTCGCGGCATGAGGGCGCGGCGGAGGTGGCTCGTCGCGACGGCGACGGCGGCCACGCTGGTGCTCGGCGGGTGCGCGGCCGTGTCCGACACGTCGGACATTTCCACGAGCGGCGCGGCACCCGCCACCAGGGAGGTGCCCGACGGCACCGGCGTCTGGGACGCCGACACCGTCCACGAGATCTCCGTCGAGGTCGACGACGACGCGGTCGCGGCGATGGTCGACACCTACCAGGAGACCGGGGAGAAGGACTGGATCGAGGCGACGGTCACCATCGACGGCGAGACCTACGACCGGGTCGGGCTCCGGCTGAAGGGCAACTCCTCGCTCCGCGGGGTCACCGACGACGCGGACCCCACGGAGCTGCCGTGGCTGCTCCGACTCGACGAGTTCGTGGAGGGCCAGTCCGTCGACGGCTCCCGCGAGCTCGTCGTCCGCAGCAACAGCTCCGCGACGGCCCTCAACGAGGCCGTGGCGCTCGACCTGCTCGCCGAGGCGGGGCTGGCCAGCGAGCACGCGGTCGCGTCGTCGTTCAGCGTCAACGGCGCGGACGCCCGGCTGAGACTGGTCGTGCAGAACCTCGACGAGGACTGGGAGGCGGAGAACTTCGCCGGCGAGGGGCTGCTCTACAAGGCCGAGGCCGGCGGCGACTGGTCCTACCGCGGCGACGACCCGGACGCCTACACCGACGTCTTCGACCAGGAGACCGGCGAGGACGACCTGACGCCGCTGATCAGCTTCCTCGACTTCGTCAACACCAGCAGCGACGAGGACTTCGCCGCCGAGCTGCCCGACCGCCTCGACATCGCGTCGTTCGCCCGCTACCTCGCCTTCGAGGAGCTGGTGGACAACTTCGACGACATCGACGGGCCGGGCAACAATTCCTACCTCCGGTACGACGTCGCCACCGGCGCCTTCACGGTGGTGGCCTGGGACCACAACCTCGCGTTCGGGGGCTCGCCCGGTGGTGGGCCCGGTGGCGGCTTCCCGGGAGGAGGCGACGGCGAGCGTCCGGAGGGCATGCCGACCGACAGGCCGACCGAGCTCCCGAGTGGGATGCCGGACGGCATGCGTCCCGGCGGTGGAGGGCCGGGCGGCGGCTCCAATGTCCTGGTCGAGCGCTTCACCGCCGTCGACGAGTGGGCCGACCTGGTCGAGGACGCGAAGGCCGACCTGGCCGCCGAGCTCTACGACAGCGGGTACGCCGAGGAGGTCCTCGACCGCTGGAGCGCACTGCTCACCGAGCAGGCGGGCGACCTCGTCGACGCCGCGACGGTCCAGGAGGAGGCTGACGCGATCCGGTCCTCGATCGCTGGTTGAGGTGCGAGGAGCGCCAGCCCCGCTCGCTGGTTGAGGTGCGAGGAGCGCCAGCGACGAGCCTCGAAACCATGCTGGTGAGTGTGGTTTCGAGGCTCGCTCCGCTCGCACCTCAACCACCAGGGGGCGCTCCGCTCGCACCTCAACCACCAGGGGGCGCTGCGCTCGCACCTCAACCACCGGGGGGCGCTGCGCTCGCACCTGAACCACCGGGAACGGGCGCTCGCACCTCAACCGCCGGGAGAGCGCTGGCGCCTCAACCAGCGGAGGTCCGCGACCGCGGCGGGAACTCCTTCATCGCGTGGTCGGCGATCTTCTTCATCATGAAGCCGTCGATGCCGCCGCCGACGAGACCGCCGGCGAGCGGGACGCCGCGCCCGAGGCGGGCGAGCAGCTTCTCGCTGACGCCGCGCATCAGCCGGAACCCCACGGCCTTGTTGACGATCATCAGCGCGGCCGGCGGCAACCCCTTGAGGGCGTACGACGTCGCGCGCCCGCTGACGCTGGTCATCCCGGCCTTCTGCAACACCTCCTCGGCGTCGGAGCCGACGAGGGTGAGCAGGATCGCGGTGCGCACGCGCGGCTCGCTGACGTCGTACCCGCGCAGGGTGGCGATGCCGGCGACCATGCGGACGGCCTGGAGGTAGAACTCCGCGACGTTGGCCGGCAGGGAGACCGGCATCGTGATGAAGCCGCCGAGCCCGGTGACGAAGCCACCCACTCCTCCGGTCACGGTGGCGCGCCGGGCGAGCGCGGCGGCGGCGCGCTCGGGGTCGCCGCCGGCCTTGGCGAGCGCCCGGTCGGCGACCTCCCGGACCGGGTCGAGGGGACCCCGGCCGTCGATCCCGACGTCGACGAGCAGGTCGAGGAGCCGGTCGACGGTGCCCGGCTCGGGGCGCGGGTCGCCGGCCACCTCGAGCGCGGGACGCTTCGCGTCGTCCTCGGAGCCGCGGCCGGGGATGAGGTCCTTGAGTCCCATGGGCACACCCTAGGAACTCCGACCCAGCGGCTCATCCCCCCGAGGGCGGGTCAGGACACCGACGAGCGGAATCCGCGCAGGCGCAGGCTGTTGGTCACCACGAAGACGCTGGAGAACGCCATCGCGGCGCCGGCGAGCATCGGGTTGAGCAGCCCGGCCGCGGCGAGCGGCAGCGCGGCGACGTTGTAGGCGAACGCCCAGAACAGGTTCCCCTTGATCGTCGACAGCGTGCGGCGGGCCAGCCGGATCGCGTCGACCGCGACCAGCAGGTCGCCCCGCACGAGGGTCAGGTCGCTGGCCTCGATGGCGACGTCGGTGCCGGTGCCCATGGCGAGCCCGAGGTCCGCCTGGGCGAGGGCCGCGGCGTCGTTGACCCCGTCGCCGACCATGGCGACGACCTTGCCGGCCGCCTGCAGCCGCTGCACCTCGGCGACCTTGTCGGCGGGCAGCACGTCGGCGACCACGGTGGCGATGCCGACCTCGGCGGCGACCCGCTCGGCGGCGCGCGCGTTGTCGCCGGTGAGCAGCACCGGCTCGAGGCCGAGGGCGCGCAGCTCCGCGACGGCCCGCGCGGACGTCGGCTTGACGGTGTCGCCGACGACGACCACGCCCCGGGCCCTGCCGTCCCAGCCGACGGCCACCGCGGTCGCGCCGCGCGCCTGGGCCGCGTCCACCGCCGCGGACAGCTCGGGGGGCAGGTGCTGGGACCACTCCTCCAGCAGGCTGGGGCGCCCCACGACGACCGCGTGCCCGTCGACGACGCCCTGGACGCCGAGCCCCTCGCGGTTGGCGAAGTCCTCAACGGTCGGTACCTGGGGACGTCCTGGTGGGTCTCCAGCCGATCTTCCGACCATTTCGTCCCTGGATACCGAGGCGGACGCGGCGATGGCCCGGCCGATCGGGTGCTCGGACGCGGCCTCCAGCGCGGCTGCGAGACGTCGTACGTCGTCGGGGTCCTCGCCGTCGGCGGCCACCACGTCGTGCACGGTCATCTCGCCGGTGGTGACGGTGCCGGTCTTGTCGAGCACGATCGTGTCGACGCGGCGGGTCGACTCCAGGACCTCCGGGCCCTTGATGAGGATGCCGAGCTGCGCGCCGCGGCCGGTGCCGACCATCAGCGCGGTCGGCGTGGCGAGCCCGAGGGCGCACGGGCAGGCGATGATGAGGACCGCGACGGCGGCGGTGAAGGCCGCGGTCGCACCCGACCCGGCGCCGAGCCAGAAGCCCAGGGTCGCGACCGCGAGTCCGATGACGATGGGCACGAAGATGCCGGAGATGCGGTCGGCGAGGCGCTGCACCTCAGCCTTGCCGTTCTGCGCGTCCTCGACGAGCCGTGCCATCTGGGCGAGCTGGGTGTCGGCGCCGACGCGCGTGGCACGCACGGTCAGCCGGCCGCCGGCGTTGACGGTCGCGCCGACCACGGGGTCGCCCGCCCCGACCTCGACCGGGACGGACTCGCCGGTGAGCATCGAGGCGTCGACCGCGGATGTGCCGTCGACGACCTCGCCGTCCGTCGCGACCTTCTCGCCGGGCCGCACCACGAACACGTCGCCGACCACCAGCTGCTCGATCGGGATCCGCGTCTCGCTCTGCCCACCCGAGGCGTCGTCGCGCAGCACGGCGACATCGCGCGCGCCGAGCTCCATGAGCGCGCGGAGCGCGGCGCCGGCCTGCCGCTTGGAGCGGTGCTCGAGCCAGCGGCCGGCGAGGATGAAGGTGGTGACCCCGGCCGCCGCCTCGAGGTAGATGTTGGCAGCACCGTCGGTGCGGTCGATGGAGATCCGGAACGGGTGCGTCATGCCCGGCTCGCCGGCCGTGCCGAGGAAGAGCGCCCACAGCGACCAGCCGAACGCGGCGAGCACGCCCACCGACACGAGCGTGTCCATCGTGGTCGCGCCGTGGCGGAGGTTGGTCCACGCCGCCCGGTGGAACGGCCAGGCGCCCCACACCACGACCGGGGCGGCGAGGGCGAGCGAGGCCCATTGCCAGTAGGTGAACTGCCACGCCGGCACCATCGCCATCGCGACGACGGGGACGCTCAGCGCGGCGCTGACCAGGAGCCGCTGCAGCAGCGGGTCGTGCTCGGGCTCGGCCGGCGCGGGCTCGTCGGGCGCGGCGGGCAGCGCGGCGGCGTACCCGGCGGCCTCGACGGTCCGCAGCAGGTCGTCGGTCGAAATCGTGCCCGGGTAGGACACCTTCGCCTTCTCGGTCGCGTAGTTGACCGTCGCGGAGACGCCGTCGAGCTTGTTGAGCTTGCGCTCGATGCGGTTGGCGCAGGACGCGCAGGTCATGCCGGTGATCGCCAGCTCGACGTCGGTGAGCCGGTCGGTGGTCCCGGTGGGCGCCTCAGTGGGCATGGTCGCCTCCCTCGCCGTCCTCGGTGTGGTCGCCGGCAGGCGCGCCTCCGGACTCGACGGTGAACGCCGCGGTGCGCACCGCGCCGCGGTGCTGGAAGTCGAGGAACAGCCGGTACGTCGCCGGCTCGGGGAACGCGGTCGCGAAGTCGATGCCCGGGCCGGGCGCGCCCTCCTCGGGGTGGACGTGCAGGTAGCCGAGGTCGCCGGCGCGGATCGCGACGAGGTGGCCGAAGGCGCCGAGGTAGGGCTCGAGGTCGGTGACCGGACGGCCGTCGAGCTCGATGCGCGTGGTGAGCACCGTGCCGGCACCGGGAGCGGTGTCGCCCTCCAACGTCACGGTGTAGGTGCCCTCGTCGGTCTCGACGGTGGCGGTGCGGTCGTCCGTGGGCAGCGGCCGGGGCACGAAGTCGCCGGACACGGCGAGGTCGTCGGCGAGGGTGATGCCGTCCCAGCCCGCGGGGGTGAAGTCGGCGATGACCCGCCACACGCCGGGTGCCAGCCGGACGTCGACCGACCAGGTCCCGGTGGATGGGTCGAGGGTGGGGTGCACGTGCTGGAAGCCGGTGAGGTCACGGCGTACGACGATGAGGTGCAGGTCCTTCTCGTGCTCGCGCGTGTAGCCGAGCAGTGGTCGTCCGCTGGAGGTGAGGACGCGGAAGGCGAGGCGCGTGCGGCCGGCGGTCACCTCACGGTCGGCGAGGGCGAGGGTGAACCCGTCGGCCCGGGCGGTCAGCCCGGTGGCCTCGGCGACGGCGGAGATGTGGTCGCCGTGCCGACCGGCGGCCTGCCCGGTCGTCTCCTCGTGAGGCTCCTCGCCGCCGTGGTCGGCCATCTCACCGGCGGCGGGCCGGGCGTCGAGGGGGCCCACGATCCGGCCCCCGCCCCAGGCCGCCGCGAAGGCGGCGACCAGGGCGGTGACGAAGGCGGCGACGCGCAGTGGGGTGCTCATGCCAATGCGTAGCCCGCCTCCTCGACGGCGGCCCGGACGGCCGACTCGTCGAGCGGGGCGGTGCTGGTGACAGTGACGGCGCCGGTCTCCACGACGACGGCGACGTCCTCGACGCCGGCGATCTCGGAGATCTCCTCGCTGACGGAGGCGGCGCAGTGCCCGCAGGTCATGCCGGTGACGGTGTAGGTGGTGGTCTCGCTCATGGTGATCTCTCTCTCGGTGGTTGAGGTGCGAGCGCGGCGAGCCTCGAAACCCGGTCAGGACCTCACGAGGCGGGCGATCGCCTCGGAGGCCTCCTTGAGCTTCTGCTCCTGCTCGGCGCCGCCCTGGCGGGCCGCGTCGACGAGGCAGTGGGCCATGTGGTCGTCGAGCAGCGAGAGCGCGAGGGCCTGCAGCGCCTTGGTCGCCGCCGACACCTGGGTGAGGATGTCGATGCAGTACTTCTCCTCCTCGACCATGCGCTGGATGCCGCGCACCTGGCCCTCGATGCGGCGCAGCCGCTTCAGGTGCGCCTGGACCGCGTCGTCGTTGCCCTCGAGGTGGCCGTGCTGCTCGCTCATGGGGGAAACCATACCCCTAGGGGGTATCTGGATCAAGGGTGTATCCACCCGTGGGGGTGGAATCTCGGTCAAAGTTCAGGCGTGGCGCGTCCCGACCTGCTGGTGGTCTGGTCCACCCGGCCTACAGTGGCGATGGCGATCCGGGGGGACGTCGGAGGGTGTGCAGTCGCGTGCGCTCTCCTTCTCCCGAGACCGAAGGACCGCACATGATGATCCGGGTAGCCCTGCTCGGCGGGGACGAGCTCGTGAGGCGTGGGCTCGACGGGATGCTCCGCACCCTGGGCGGCTTCGAGCTCGCCAGCGTGAAGGACCGCGAGCGGCTCCCGATCGACATCGCGCTGGTCGAGACCTTCGGCACCGCCCCGGACGACACCACGCTCGCCCGGGCGATCGCCGACCCGCACATCCGGCGGGTCGCGGTGTTCACCTGGAACCACCACCCCGGCCTCGTCCACGAGGTCGTGCGCAACGGGGTCTGCGGCTACCTCGGCAAGAGCCTCACCTCCGCGCAGCTCGGTCGGGCCCTGCTGGCCATCCACTCCGGCGACCAGGTCGTCGCCCCGGCGCTGTCGGCCACGCCCGCCGCCGAGGTGCGCGTGAACGGCGAGCTCGAGCAGCTCACCACCCGCGAGCGCGAGACGCTCGCCCACATCGCCACCGGACGCAGCAACGTCGAGATCGCCGCCTCGATGCAGATCTCGCTGAACTCGGTGAAGTCCTACATCCGCAGCGCCTACCGCAAGACCGGCGTCCAGAGCCGCAGCCAGGCCGTCCTCTGGGCGGTCTCGCACGGCCTCAGTGCGGAGGTGCTGGAGCGGGTCGTGTGAGGGCGGCCTCGCGGTCCGGCGCCGTCGCGCGGGTCCACTGGCCGCGGCTGATCAGCATCTCGCGCAGCACGTCGGGCCGGTCGGTGATGATCCCGTCGACCCCGGCGTCGAGCAGCGCGCGCATCGTGGCCGGGTCGTCGACGGTCCACACGACCACCCGGATGCCGAGGTCGTGCGCCCGGCCGATCACCCGCTCGGAGTGGATCGGCAGCCGGCCCAGCCGCATCGGCACGTGTGCGAAGGCGGCGCCCGGCGCCCCCATTCCGACGGGCCGCATCCCGCCGCGGGAGCACGCGACGAGCGCCGTGAGCGAGCGCCAGCCGAGCGCCGTGGTCACGCCCGGCGCCTCGTCCTGGAGGCGGCGCAGCCAGCGGCTCCAGGCCCCCGCCACGCAGATGCGCTCGGCCCAGCGCGGGTGGGTGGCGAGCAGGCGCGCCATGGCGCCGACCGACGCCTCGTCCTTGAGGTCGATGGCGAACCGCGCCTCCGGGAAGGCGGCCATCGCCTCGGCCAGGGTCGGGACCTGGTCGGTGCCGTGCACGCGCAGCCGGCGTACGTCGGCGAGGTCGAGGTCGGCGACCCGACCCGGGTGCCCGGTCACGCGCCGCAGCGTCGCGTCGTGGAAGCAGACCAGGTGCCCGTCGCGGGTGGTGTGCACGTCGGTCTCGAGGTGGGTGAGGCCCAGGGACGTGGCGCGTCCGAAGGCGGCGAGGGTGTTCTCGGGGGCGAGCGCCATGCCACCGCGGTGGGCGATGGCGAGCGGTCCGTCCCCGGCTCCGTAGCGGTGGTCGCCGTTGCTGGTCACGCACCCAGCATGGGTCGGCCCCGCCGGGCGTGTCGCGCCCGGACGGGGCCGTGGGGCGAGTGTTCACCGAGGCTTCGCGCACCGGCCGGGTGGCTCAGCTCCGGTAGCCACCCAGCAGCTCGGCGAGCCGCAGGTGCGGCTGCGCCTCGTCGCGGCGACCCTTGCGCTGCAGGGCCCGCCCGAGCAGCAGGTGGGCGTAGGGCTCGTTGGGGTCGTGCTCGAGGAGCTCGGTCGCCACGCGGATCGTGCCGTCGAGCTGGGCGGAGTGGAAGAGCGAGCGCGCCAGCAGCAGGCGTACGTCGGTGAGCTCGTGCACCACGTCGCCCGGGTCGTCGAGCAGCTCGGTGAGCATCACGGCGGCCTCGCGGTAGGCGCGCTCCTCGAAGAGGGCCTGGGCGCGGAGCCAGCGATCGTGCGTGGAGTCCTCGAGCAGGCCCGCGTGGCCGCGCAGCAGGTCCTCGAAGGGGGTGAAGTCGGTCATCGTCGCTCCTCTCGCGCAGACGTACCGCGTTCCGAGCGTGCGCCCGGATGCCGGTCCAACGCCGTACGTCGCCCGGCGATTCCGCGGAATACTTGGGCACCTGTCCCCGTTGAAGGTCGTACAAACTTCAACCACTGGAGGAAAATATGCAGTTCGGCATCTTCAGCGTCGGTGACGTCACCACGGACCCGACCACGGGGCGCACGGCGTCCGAGGCCGAGCGCATCGACCTGATGACGAAGGTCGCGCTCAAGGCCGAGGAGGTCGGGCTCGACGTCTTCGCCACGGGTGAGCACCACAACCCGCCCTTCGTCGTGTCGTCGCCCACCACCCACCTCGGCTACATCGCGGCGAAGACCGAGAAGCTGCTGCTCTCCACGAGCACCACGCTCATCACGACCAACGACCCGGTGAAGATCGCCGAGGACTACGCCTTCCTGCAGCACCTGTCCGGCGGCCGGGTCGACCTGATGATGGGCCGCGGCAACACCGGCCCGGTCTACCCGTGGTTCGGCAAGGACATCCGCGACGGCATCAAGCTCGCCGTGGAGAACTACCACCTGCTCCGCAAGCTCTGGCGCGAGCCGGTCGTCAACTGGCAGGGCCAGTTCCGCACCCCGCTGCAGGGCTACACCTCGACCCCCGCGCCGCTCGACGGCACGCCGCCCTTCGTCTGGCACGGCTCGATCCGCAGCACCGAGATCGCCGAGCAGGCGGCCTACTACGGCGACGGGTTCTTCCACAACCACATCTTCTGGAACAAGGAGCACACCGAGCAGCTGGTGCGGCTCTACCGCCGCCGCTTCGAGTTCTACGGCCACGGCGCGGCCGACCAGGCGTACGTCGGGCTCGGCGGCCAGGTGTTCATGGCCTCGAGCGAGGCGGAGGCCAAGCGTGTCTACCGCCCGTACTTCGACAACGCCCCGGTCTACGGCCACGGGCCCTCCCTGGAGGACTACACCCGCATGACGCCGTTGACCGTCGGCACCCCCGAGCAGGTCATCGAGCGCACCCTCGGCTTCGCCGACTACGTCGGTGACTACCAGCGCCAGCTGTTCCTCGCCGACCACGCCGGCCTGCCGGAGTCGCTGGTGCTGGAGCAGGTCGAGATGCTCGGCACCGAGGTGGTGCCCGTCCTCCGCAAGGAGTTCGAGCGCCGTCGCCCGGCCCACGTGCCCAGCGACCCGCCCACCCACGCCTCGCTCGTGGCCGCGGGCCCCGACGCCCCGCACCACCTCGTCGAGCCCGCTCGGGCCCGGGTCGAGGAGATGCAGGCCGAGGCCGCCGAGCGCGAGTCCGCGCAGGTCGACGCATGACCCGACGCATCGTGGTGGTGACGGCGGGGCTGACCGTCCCGTCCTCCACCCGGCTGCTCGCCGACCAGATCGCCGAGGCCACCTCCGCGCAGGTGTCGGCGCGGGGGGAGTCGGTCGACGTCGAGCACGTCGAGCTCCGCGAGGTCGCCGGCGAGCTCGCCACCTTCATGGTGACCGGCGGCGTGCCCACGCCCCGCCTGACCGAGCTGCGCGAGCAGGTCGCGACCGCCGACGGGCTGATCGCGGTCACCCCGGTCTTCAACGGCAGCTACAGCGGGCTGTTCAAGATGTTCTTCGACGCCGTCGACAAGGACTCGCTCACCGGGACCCCGGTGCTCATCGCAGCCACTGCCGGCACCGCCCGCCACTCCCTGGTGCTCGACCACGCGATGCGGCCGCTCTTCACCTACCTCCGCTCGGTCGTGGTGCCCACCGGCGTGTTCGCGGCCACGGAGGACTTCGGCAGCCACGGTCTCGCCGACCGCATCACGCGCGCAGCGGCCGAGCTCGCGGCCGCGGTGCTCAGCCAGGGCGCGTACGCCGTCGGCGGCTTCGCGCCCGACCTGGCCGCTCGCCCGCGCCGCACGTCCGGCACGCAGGTCGAGGCCGACGTGACGCCGTTCGGCGACCTGCTGCGCGGGCACTCCGGCTCCGACTGACGACCTGACCGGCACGACAGGCTCGCCGGCCCGCCCCGGCGGGTGTGCTGGCGCCGCGGCGGGCGTGGTTGCGTGGCAACCGTGAACGACATCGTGTGGAGCTACCGCGACAGCACGTGGAGCGAGGACAACGACCTCGTCGGCTACGAGGTCGAGGCCGACGGCGGCAGCATCGGCAAGGTCGACGAGGCCAGCACCGACACCGCGGCCCAGTGGCTCGTGGTGGACACCGGCTTCTGGATCTTCGGAAAGAAGCGGGTGATCCCGGCGGGCGTGGTGGTCGGCATGGACCACGACGCGCGGCGGGTGATCATCAGCATGAGCAAGGACCAGGTGAAGGCCGCCCCCGACTACGACGACGCCGACTGGGCCAGTGAGGACGCGCGGCTCAAGCACGCCGCCTACTACGAGCCCTACGCCGGGCAGGACCGCGACTGACGTGTCGCCGATCCGCGTGCGCCCCCTCGGCGGCGGCCTGGGCTGCCTCGTCATGATCGCGGTGTCCGTCGTGCTCTCGGTGCTGCTCACGGTGCTCCTGAACCTCGGTCGCTGAGCCCGGACCATCGGGCTGTGCCGCAACGGCCGCGCATGTCGTCGGTGGGTGGTTTGATGGCCGCGCCATGACCCGATGGACCGCCAGCCAGGTGACCGAGGTCGCGCCTGACGCGTCCTCGCTGGCGGCCGCGCGCAAGCTCGCGGTGCCGGGTCCGTGGCGGGAGACCGGGTGCAGCGACGTACTGGTCTGGGGGCGGTGCCAGGGGAGCGGCAAGACGCCCTACCAGGTGAGCGTCGACCTCGTCGGCCCTGCCTACCGCTGCTCGTGCCCGAGCCGGAAGTTCCCCTGCAAGCACGCGCTCGCCCTGCTCATGCTGTGGTCCGAGGGCGTCATCGACGAGTCGGGCCAGATCGCGGACTTCGCCGACGAGTGGGCCGCCCAACGGGCCGAGCGCGCGGCTAGGCCGGCGCGCACCGCCGAGAGCACGTCCGACCCGGCAGCGCAGGCCAGGCGCCTCGAGCAGCGGCTCGCGCGGATGGATGCCGGCGTCGAGGACTTCCGGCTCTGGCTGGCCGACCTCGTGCGCAGTGGCCTCGCCGCCGCTCGCACCCAGCCCTACTCCTACTGGGACACCGCCGCCGCGCGGCTCGTCGACGCGCAGCTGCCGGCACTGGCCGAGCGGGTCCGCGAGGCGGGGTCGCAGGTGCACGCCCGGCGCGAGTGGTCGACGTACCTCCTCGCGGAGGTCGGGCGCTGGTGGACCATCACCTGCGCGTGGCAGGCCCGGGCGGCCCTCGACGATGAGGGGATGGCCGACGTGCGGGTCGCCGTCGGGTGGGCGCAGTCGAGCGAGGACGTGCGCGACGCCGACGTGCGCCCGGGGCCGTGGACCGTCCTCGGCGCGGTGCGCACCGACGACGGCCGGCTCCAGCAGCAGCGGACCTGGCTGGCGCACGACGACGGCGAGGTGGTGGCTGTCCTCGACTTCGCCGGCTACGGCCAGGCCCTGGCCGTGCCGCAGCTGAGTGGCGCCCGGCTCGACGTCGACGTCTCGCGCTACCCCGGCTCGGCGCCACGCCGGGCGCTGTTCCGCGACCCGCCGACGGGGGCCGTGCCGGTGACCGGGCTGCCGGGTCGCACCACCCTGGCCGGCGTGCACGCAGCCGCCGCCGCAGGACTCGCCCGGGCGCCGTGGCGCGACCTCCACCCGGCCCCGCTCGCCGGCGTACGCCTCGTGCGCGAGGACGGTCAGTGGCGGGTCAGCGACGCGACCGGGTCGCTCCCGGTGGCCGATGCGTCGACCGTGTGGACCCTGCTGGCCGTGAGTGGTGGTGAGCCGGTGGACGTCTTCGGCGAGGTCGAGTCCGGAGCGTTCCGGCCGCTCGCCGCCTGGCTGGACGACGGGGTGCTGGCCCTGTGAGCGCCGTCGACCGGTGGCTGGGCGACGTCGCGACGTCCGCCCTCGTGGGCAGCGCGCGGCGTGAGCCCCCGAGCGCCCCGCCCGAGCTCCAGCTGGAGGCGGGCGACCAGTCCGCGGAGCACCGGCTGCTCGCCGCGGCCGCGGTCGCGGACGCCCTGTCCCGCGGTGGCGCGCCGCTGCCGCCGCCGAGCGACGCGGCGCTGGGCGCGGCCGCCGAGGTCCGCACGGCCGCCTCCGACCGCGCCGCCCAGCTGCTCACCCTGCTGCTGACGCAGCCGCCGGTGTCCAAGGCCGCGCGCGACGAGCTCGTCGTGGAGTGGCTGCGACTGGCCGACGCCGCCGACCAGCGCGTGCCGTGGCCGCTGTTGCCCGTCCTGCTGGACTTCGCGGCCGGCCGGGGCCGCGTCGCCACGGCGCTGGGCGGCACGCTCGGTGCGCGCGGCCGCTGGCTGGCCGGGCTCAACGAGGCCTGGTCCGCCCTCCTCGTCGACGCCGACGAGCCGCGTCCCGCCGTCGAGGTCGACTGGGTCGAGGCGTGGCCGACGATGTCGAGCGCCGAGGCGGCCGCCGCGTTCGCGCTCGGCCGGCGGGCCGACCCCGCGGTGGCCCGCGAGCTGCTCGAGGCGCAGTGGTCGACGGCGTCGGCGAAGGTGCGCGCCGACGCGCTCCGCGCCCTCGCCCCCGGCCTGTCGACGGCCGACGAGCCCTTGCTGGAGCGGGCGCTCGACGACCGGGCGAAGTCGGTCCGCGAGGCGGCCGCCGCGATGCTCGACCGGCTCCCCGACAGCGCGCGGGCCGCCCGGATGGCCGGGCGCCTGCGCCGGCTGGTCCACGTCAAGGGCCTGCTCGTCCGGCACCTCGAGGTGGACGTGCCCGACGCGCCGGACGAGGCGGCGGTGCGCGACGGGCTGACGGCGCCCGCCAAGGGCGTCAGCCCGGCGCCGACGGTGTGGCTGTCGCAGGTCGTGCGCGGCGCGCCGCTGGCGACCTGGACCGACATCACGGGTCGCGACCCCGCGGCCACGCTCACGATGGTGCGCGACGCCGACGTGCTCGCGTGGATCACGGAGGCTGTCCTCGACCGCAGCGACACCGACTGGGCCGTGGCGCTCGTCGACCACGGCGCACCGGACCCGCGCCTGTTGTGGCTGCTCCCCGAGGAGCGCCGGGCGAGGCTCCTGGCCGACTGGGTCGAGCGCCCCGCCCGCGGCCGCGACCTGCGTGGCCTGCTCGGCGACGCGCCCCGGCCCTGGCCCGACGACCTCGGCCGCGCCGTCCTCGGACGGATCCAGGGCGACCGGACCGACCCGTCGTTCGGCTACGCCGTGGCCCCGCTCCTGCCCGTCGCGCTCGGCCCCGGCCTCGCTCCCGAGGTCGAGCGAGCCCTCACGCGCCTGCCCGAGGACGCGAGCCACCTGCGCCGTGCCCTCACCGAGACCCTGCAGCTCCACGCGTTCCGCACATCCCTCACGGAGGCCTTCAGATGACGACCACGCAGCCCACGCCCGACGTGCTCCGCCAGCACGCCGAGGACGCGTACGCCGACGAGCTGGCCGCGCTGGCCGCCGTCGACGACCGGCCGCGGCCGCCGTCGTGGCACCTCTCGCCGTGGGCCGTGGCCACCTACGTCCTCGGCGGGGAGCTGCCCGACGGCACCCGGATCACCCCGAAGTACCTCGGCCAGCGCCGGCTGGTCGAGGTGGCGATCTCGTCGCTGGCCACCGACCGGGCGCTGCTGCTGCTCGGCGTCCCCGGCACGGCCAAGTCGTGGCTCGGCGAGCACCTCGCGGCCGCGATCAGCGGCCGCTCCACGCTCGTCGTGCAGGGCACGGCGGGCACCCAGGAGGAGGCGCTGCGCTACGGCTGGAACTACGCGCGGCTGCTCGCCGAGGGGCCGTCCCGCGAGGCCCTCGTCGCCGGTCCGGTGATGCGGGCCATGGAGACCGGCGCGATCGCCCGCGTCGAGGAGCTGACCCGCATCCCGTCCGACGTGCAGGACTCGCTCATCAGCATCCTGTCGGAGAAGACGCTGCCCGTGCCCGAGCTCGACGAGGAGGTGCAGGCGAAGCCGGGCTTCAACCTCATCGCCACCGCCAACAACCGCGACAAGGGCGTCAACGACCTGTCGTCCGCGCTGCGCCGCCGCTTCAACACCCTGGTGCTGCCCCTGCCCGACTCCCTCGACCAGGAGGTGGAGATCGTCCGCACCCGCGTCACCGCCCTCGGTGCGTCCCTCGAGCTCCCGGCCGACCTCGCCTCGCTCTCGGAGATCGAGCGGGTCGTCACGGTGATGCGCGAGCTGCGCAGCGGCGTGACCAGCGACCAGCGCACGACCATCAAGTCGCCCAGCGCGACGCTGTCCACCGCCGAGGCGATCTCGGTGATGACCAACGGGCTCGCGCTCGCCGCCCACTTCGGCGACGGCACGGTGCGGGCCGAGGACGTCGCCGGCGGCCTCGTCGGCGCGGTCGTCAAGGACCCGGTGCAGGACCGGCTCGTGTGGCAGGAGTACCTCGAGACGGTGATGCGCAACCGCAAGGAGTGGAGCGACCTCTACCGCGCCTGCCGGGACCTCGGCTGAGCCGCGCACCATGCCTGTCGACGTCTACGGCGTACGCCACCACGGCCCCGGCTCCGCCCGGGCCGTGCGGGCCGCGCTCGAGGAGCAGCCCCCGGACCTCGTCCTGATCGAGGGCTGCCCGGAGCTCGACGCCATCGTCGACCTGCTGGGCGAGGCCGACATGGTGCCACCGGTCGCCGGTCTCGTGTACGCCGTCGAGGAGCCGCGCCGGGCGACCTTCTACCCCCTCGCCCACTTCTCGCCCGAGTGGGTCGCCGCCCGCTGGGCCCTCGCCCACGACGTACCCGTGCGGTTCCTCGACCTGCCGGCGACGCACGCGTTCGCGCTGGCGCAGCAGGACGGGCCGGAGCCCGGCTCCGGCGAGCCGGACGCGGAGGGCGTGCCGGTCGCCGAGCCGGTCCCGGCCGAGCGCCTCGACCCGATCGGCACGCTCGCCGCGACCGCCGGGTACGACGACGCCGAGCGCTGGTGGGAGGACGCCGTCGAGCAGCGGCACGGTTCCCCGGCCGAGCGCTTCGCGGCGATCCGTGAGGCGATGGGCGCGGTCCGGTCGGCCGACACCCGTCCCGCCGACGACCCGGAGGTGCGCAGCAACGCACGCCGCGAGCAGTGGATGCGACGGGTGCTCCGGGCCGAGGTCAAGGCCGCCCCGGAGGCGAGGATCGCGGTGGTCTGCGGGGCCTGGCACGCCCCGGCGCTCGTGCCCGCCGACTTCCCGCCGGCCAGCCGTGACGGCGACCTGATCACCAGGCTGCCGAAGACCAAGGTGGCCGCCGCCTGGACGCCGTGGACGGCCGCCCGGCTCAGCTACGCCTCGGGCTACGGCGCCGGGGTGAGCGCACCGGGGTGGTACCAGCACCTCTTCGACCACCTGAGCCGGCCCGACCCCGACCCGCGCGACCTGGCCACGTCGTGGCTGGTCCGCGTCGCGCGCACGCTGCGCGAGGAGCGGCTGGACGCCTCCACGGCGTCGGTGGTGGAGGCCGCGCGGCTCGCCGAGGCCCTGGCCACCGTGCGGGGGCGGCCCTCGGTCGGGCTGAGCGAGCTCGACGACGCCGCCGAGACGGTGCTCTGCGAGGGGTCGCGCCTGCCGCTCGACCTCGTCCACCAGCGCCTGGTGGTGGGCGAGGAGCTCGGGACGGTGCCCGAGGCGGCCCCCGTCGTGCCGCTGGCGGCCGACCTCAGCCGCCAGCAGCGGTCGCTGCGCCTCAAGCCGACCGCGTCCGTCCAGCAGGTCGACCTCGACCTGCGGCGCGAGAGCCAGCTGGCACGGTCGGTGCTGCTGCACCGCCTCCAGCTCCTCGGCGTGCCCTGGGGCGAGGTCGCCGACACCGGCCGCACCACCGGCACGTTCAAGGAGAGCTGGACCCTCGAGTGGCGACCCGAGCTCGCGGTCGACCTCGTCGAGGCGGGCATCTGGGGCACGACGATCGCCGCTGCGGCGGCCGTCCGGGCCGCCGACCGGGCCGCGCGGTCCGCCGACCTGACCGAGCTCGCCGACCTGGTCGCCACCTGCCTCACCGCCGACCTGCCGGACGGCGTCGAGGCGGTGCTCGACGCCCTCGACGCGCGCGCCGCGGTCCAGCACGACGTACCTGCCCTGCTCGCCACGGTCGAACCGCTCGCGCGCACCTGCCGCTACGGCGACGTGCGCGGCGTCGACACCGCCCGGGTGCGCACCGTGCTCGGGGCCACGGTCGTCCGCGCCTGCGTGGGCCTGCCCATGGCCTGCGCGAGCCTGGACGAGGAGGCGGCCGCGGAGATGGTCACGGCGATCGCCGGGGCGCAGCGCGGGCTGGCGCTGCTCGCCGACCCCGAGCTCGACGGCGCCTGGGCCGAGGCCCTGGAGGCCGTGTCCGCCCCCGACCACGTGGCCGGCGGGGTGGCCGGCCGGGCGACCCGGATCCTGCTGGACGCCGGCCGGATCGACCCCGACACCGCCGCCCACCGGATGGGGCGCCGGCTGTCCCTGGCCTCCTCCGCTCCCCAGGCCGCTGCGTGGCTGGCCGGGTTCCTCGCCGGCGACGCGGTGCTGTTGGTCCACGACGCGACGCTCCTCGGGCTGGTCGACACGTGGGTCGCCGGGCTGGGCGAGGATGAGTTCGAGGACCTGCTGCCACTCGTGCGGCGTACGTTCGCCGAGTTCAGCGCCGCCGAGCGGCGCACCATCGGCGAGCAGGTGTCCCGACTGGGCCGGACCGGCGCCGAGGCGGCGGTGGCAGCCACGGGCATCGACCTCGAGCAGGCGCGACCCGCCGTCCTGGCCGTGGCGCGGCTCGTCGGCTGGAAGGAGGTGTCCCGTGACGGAGCAGCCTGAGGGCCGCGACCGGCTGACCCGCTGGCGGTTGGTCCTCGGCGGCGAGGAGGCCGACGGCCTCACCGGTGCCGACGGGCAGGGCATCGCCCTGACCGAGGCCGACGCGCGTCGCGACGACGCCCTCGCCGCGCTGTACGACGGCGAGCGCAGGGCCGGCCTCGGCGGGTCCTCGCCGCGCGTCGCCCGCTGGCTCGGCGACATCCGCACCTACTTCCCGTCCTCGGTCGTGCAGGTGATGCAGGGCGACGCGATGCAGCGGCTGGGGCTGCGCCAGATGCTGCTCGAGCCGGAGATGATGCGCGCCGTCCAGCCCGACGTCGGGCTGGTCAGCACGCTCATCGGGTTGGGCCGGGTGATCCCGGAGCACTCGCGCGAGACCGCCCGCGCCGTCGTGCGGCAGGTCACCGACGAGCTCGAGGAGCGGCTCCGGCAGCGCACCGTGCAGGCGGTGACCGGCGCGCTGGACCGGTCGGCACGCACCCGCCGGCCGCGGATGCGCGACGTCGACTGGCGACGGACGGTCGCCGCGAACCTCAAGCACTACCTGCCCGAGCACCGCACCGTGGTGCCCGAGCGGCTGGTCGGCTACGCGCGGCGATCCACCCAGGTCGAGCGCGAGATCATCCTCTGCATCGACCAGTCCGGGTCGATGGCGGAGTCGATCGTCCACAGCTCCGTGTTCGGCGCGGTGCTCGCCTCGATCCGGTCGGTCAGCACCCGCATGGTGGTCTTCGACACCGAGGTGGTCGACCTCACCGACGAGATCGACGACCCGGTCGACGTGCTCTTCGGCGTCCAGCTCGGCGGCGGCACCGACATCAACCGCGCGCTGGCTTATTGCCAGGGAAGGATCACCCAGCCCGAGGACACCGTGCTGGTCCTCATCAGCGACCTCTACGAGGGCGGGATCGCCGAGGAGATGATCAGCCGGGCGCGCGCAGTCGTCGGGTCCGGGGCGACGATGATCGCCCTCCTCGCGCTGAGCGACTCCGGCCAGCCGTCGTTCGACGCCGACCACGCCGCCGCGCTCGCCGGGGTCGGCGTCCCGTCCTTCGCCTGCACCCCCGACCTGTTCCCCGACCTGATGGCCGCCGCGATCGAGAAGCGCGACATCGGCGATTGGGCGGCGGCCCACGACGTGGTCACCACCCACGAGACGACGAGACCCGTCTAGCTCCCCTGCCGGTGAGTGCTGGCGGTGGCGGCGGCGCAGGAGCACACTGACGCCATGCGCACCCTGACGCGTCGCCTCGCCCCCCACGCCCGCACGGCCTGGCTCACGTTCGTCGCGGCGTCGGCCGTGGTGGTGACGCTCGCCGTGGCGCTGGTGCTGCTCACCGGCGGTGGCCGCACGGCCGTCGTCGCGACCGCCGCCACCTGGTTCGTGCTGGTCGTCGTCCTGGCCGCCTGCCTCGACGCGGTCCTGGTGCCGGGCAACCCCGACGTACGCCGTCGGCCCGTGCACGCGGCCGGGTGGAGCGGCGCCCTCGGCACGGACGGTGGTCACGGCGGGGGCGGTGACGGCGGGGGCTCCTGCGACTGAGCCGACGCTCCCCGGCTGACCCTGCCGTACGCCCGTCGGTGGGTGGCGGCAGATTGCGCGCTTGGGGGTCCTTGGCGTGCGGTGTGCCGCCACCCCCGGCCTCAGACGGGCTGCAGCTCCCAGGCGGGACCGCTGCCGCCGAGCCGCTCGACGAGCCGGTGGCCGACGTGCGCGGCGTTGGCACGGCGTACGTCGTCGGGGATGTCGGGCAGGTTCTCCTCCCAGTCGAGCACGCACGACCCGCGCAGCTGCGCCATCCGGGCCGGGCGGCCGAAGAAGAAGGGGTGCAGGTGGGCACCGCCGTCGCCGTAGCGGCCGACGTGGCAGCGCCCGACGCTCGGCAGGCTCTCGACCGCAGCCGTGACGGCCACCATCAGGCGGCCCATCTCCGAGGCGAGGTCGTCGGGCAGGTCGGCGAGGTCGTGGTGGTCGCGCGGCTTGAGGATCAGGGTCACCGGCAGCTTCATCCCCGCGTCGGCGAGCACCCAGCGCTCGTTGCTCCACACCACGCGGGCCTCCTGCTCGGGTGTCGCGGGCGACGCGCACGGGCAGTCGGCCGGGTCCTCGCCGCGTCGGGCCGGCTCCTCGTCGAGCAGCGGCTCGAGGGGCTTGATCCGCAGGCCCTCGAGCTCGAAGGGGAAGATGTCCCACCCCGGCATCGCCTCGATCGCAACCGGCAGCCGGCCCTCGGCGTCGGTCGCGGCAGCCACCCGGGCGTGGAACTCTTCGGCGGTCTCGAGGCTCATGCGGGCAGTCAACCAGCGAACGGC
This sequence comes from Microbacterium sp. ARD31, assembly GCF_031844425.1. Taxonomy (NCBI): domain Bacteria; kingdom Bacillati; phylum Actinomycetota; class Actinomycetes; order Micrococcales; family Microbacteriaceae; genus Microbacterium; species Microbacterium sp. ARD31. The sequence goes on along the minus strand of NZ_JAUZVE010000020.1, from coordinate 103,070 downwards.
AGGTGCCGTCAGGCTGCCGGCAGCGTGCCCTCTGCCGAGTCGTAGAAGTCGCGGACCACGAGCCGAACCCCATGCAGGGCCAGGCGCCGCACCTGACGGGCCTCGGCCAACGCCGACCGTCGCTCCTTGCGGGCTTCCTGGAGCTGCCACGCCTTCCAGGCGAGCGAGCGGTGTGAGGCCGCGATCCGTGCCGTGCGCTGCTCGAAGGTCCGCGCCGCCCGCGCGACCCTCCGCTCGTACGTCGCCTGCGCCGCGCGGTCGGTCGCACGCGAGCGGTCGAACTCGTGGCGCTCGCCGACCGTCCCGGCGATCGACACCTTCCACGTCGAACCCGTGTGGTCGGTGGTGAAGGTCTTGCCGACCCAGCTCCGCGGCACGTCGTCGCGCGCCGTGAGCACCTCCGACCCGTGGGGCCGGAACGTGGTGACGCTCACCGGCAGCGTGTCGCGCGGGGTCCCGGGCCACGTGCGACGGTAGAGCCGCGTCGGGCTCCCGAGCTCCGAGCACAGCCTGCTCCCGGCTTGCGGCACGCCGTCCAGGGCCCGGTCGAACGCCGCGCACCAGCGATTGCTCGCCACGTGCAGCACGGCGTCGCGCGGGAGTGGCCCGTCGACGTAGAGCACCTCGCAGGTGACGCCCGAGAAGTCGAGCCGGTCGACGCCGACCATGACGCCGGGCAGGCCGTCGACGGGGACCCGGTCGCTGGCCAGCAGGACCGGAGGTCCCGACGCCTGGGCCGCCTCTGGCGGCCCCGACGGTCCCATGTCGGGCAGCGTGGTGCAGGCGGTGGCCCGCCAGTCCTCGCTCGGCTCGGCGGCCGGAGCCGCGACCGGGAACAGGACGGCGGCGGCGGCGAGGGCCGCGAGCGTCAGGGTGCGCACAGCGCGGACTATAGGCGGACACCAGCCGCGGTGGTGTGGAACAGGCGGGCAGGCGTCAGCCCGCAGCACTGACGGTTCATCACGGTATGCAGTCGAACCCGCACTTCCCTGCGTCAGCTGATCGAGGGAAGTGCGGGTTCGCCGACATACCGTGGTGAACCAGCGGCGCCTAGGCGACGGGGGTGAGCTCCGGCTCCCGGTCGGTGCCGGCGTCGACGACCTCACCCGTCGGGTGGACGGGGCGGCGCGGCCACCAGACCCGGTCGCCGAGCAGCACGAGCGCGGCGGGCAGCATGACCAGCCGGATGATCGTCGCGTCGAGCAGGATCGCCACCGACAGCGCGACGCCCATCATCTTCATCTCCAGCATGCTGAGCGTCGCGAAGATCGCGAACACCGAGACCATCACCGCCGCGGCACTGGTGACGACCGAGGCGCTGTCGCGGATGCCGCGCTCGACCGCGAGCCGCGTCGGCAGCCCGCGCCCGACCAGCTCGCGGATCCGTCCCGTCACGAAGACGTGGTAGTCCATCGACAGCCCGACGAGCACCACGAGCACGAAGAGCGGGATCCAGTCGATCACGAACCCCGGGCTGGTGAAGCCGAGCGCGCCCTCGAGCCAGCCGTGCTGGAAGACGAGCGTGAGCACGCCGAAGGCCACGCCGACCGACACCAGGTTGAGCGCGGTCGACACCAGCGCCAGCGGCACGCTGCGGAAGGCCACGCCCATCATGACCAGCGTCAGCAGCAGGACGAACCCGATCACCGCCGGCATCCAGTCCGACAGGTGCTGGTCGAAGTCAAGGTTGGACGCGGCGTCCCCGCCGACGGCCCACTCCAGGCCGTCCAGCGCTGCCGGCGCGGTCGACTCGCGCAGGTCGGTGATCGCCTCGACCGTCCGGTCGTCGGAGTCGGGCCAGGGCAGTGCGAGGGTGAGGGACGAGGTGCCGCCGTCCTCGGAGGTGGCGAGTCCCTCCGGCACGGCTGTGAACGCACCGTCGCCGGTGGCGTCCGAGGCCAGGTCGCGCAGGGCCGCGGCCGATCCCGTCCCCTCCGCGAGCACCGTGACGGTGGTGCCCTCGCCGGGGAAGGCGTCCGCGACGTCCCGCATCGTCTGCACCGCCGGGATGCCGGTGGGCAGGGTCTCGAGGTTGGCGGCGTGCATCGTCATGCCGAGCGCCGGCACGGCCAGTGCCGTCGCCGCGGCGACCGAGCCGGCCAGCGCCAGCCCGGGACGTCGTACGACCGGGGCGAGGATGCGTCGGCTGATCCCGCCCGCGCCGATGCGGCGGTTGAGGCGCCACAGCAGCGGCACCCGAGGCCGGTCGACCCACCGGCCGAGCCTGACCAGGAGGGCGGGCAGCACGGTGATCGAGCCGACGACCGCGACCGCGACCACGATGATCGCGCCCACGGCCAGCGAGGTGAAGGTGACGAAGTCGACCAGGAAGAGCCCGGACATGGCCGCCGCCACGGCGAAGCCCGAGACCAGGATGGAGTGCCCGGACGTCTGGGCGGCGATCTCGACCGCGTCGAGCGTGCTCCGCCCGCGGGCGCGCTCCTCGCGCTCGCGCTTGAGGTAGAACAGCGAGTAGTCCACGCCCACCGCCATGCCGATCAGCACGATCATCGAGCCGACCGTCGGCTCCGCCGGTACGACGTGGGAGACGGCCGCGGAGATGCCCATCGTGGCCGCGACGCTGCCCATGGCCAGCAGCACCGGGAGGCCGGCGGCGATCAGCGCCCCGAACGCCAGCAGCATCAGCACCAGCGTCACCGGCAGGCTGATCACCTCGGCCGAGGCCAGGTCGTCGGCGACCCGGTCGTTGATCGCCTCGTCCAGGCTGAGCCCGCCCGTCTGGCGCACCGTGAGCCCCGGGTGCTCGGCGGCGACGGCGTCGGTCACCTCCGTCAGCGGGGCGACGTCGTCGGCCCCCTCGGTCAGCGCCACCGAGACCAGCATCGCGGTGCGGTCGTCGTTCCACACCGGTGGCGACACCCCGCCGACCCCCTCGACGTCGGCCATCCGGCGGGCGACCTCGCGCGCGGCGCCGGGCACCGCGGCCCGGTCGCCGCTGAGCAGGACGAGCTCGGTGTCGGGGGCGTCGAGCCCGGCGCGCTCCGCCATCGCCTCCGCGCGACCGGACTGGCCGATGCGGTAGTCGGCGGGCTCCGCCTCGTGCGTGGGGACCAGGAAGGCCAGGCTGGTCGCCGCCACGACCAGGACGAGCCAGGTGAGGATCGCGCGCCAGGGGTGCTCGGCGCTCCAGCGCGCCGCCCGCTGGGGGATCCGGGTGATCAGGTCGGCAGCCATGGCCGTGCTCCGTTCGGTGTGGGTTCTCGGTACGGGCTCCACGGTTGCGGCGACGGGCGCCCACGGCAGGGGTGGCACCTCCCGGTCGGAGGTGGGGAAAACCCCACCGACCGGTGGGGTGGCGATCGGTCAGGATGGAGCCATGGCCCCGCGACCGAGCACCCTCCGGCTGACCGGCCATGCCCTTGCCCAGGTGGCGCTGGCCGTGCCGACGATCCTCGCGGCCACGCTCGTCGCCGTCGGGGGAGGCACCGCACTGCTCGTCATCGGCATCCCGGTCCTGCTGGTGGGGCTGCCCCTGCTGCGCTGGATCGCCGACCGCCACCGGGCCATGGCGGCCGCGACCCTCGGCCACCCCGTGCCGGCCGACCGCCTGCCGGACGACGACCTGCCGCTGCTGGCGCGGCTGGCCACCTGGGGCCGCGACCCGATGAGCTGGCGCGAGCTGGCCTGGGCGTTCGTGTCGGCCAGCGTCGGGCTCGCGGTGTCACTGGTCGTGGTGCTGCTGATGGTCGGCATCGTCACCCTGGTGCTCTGGTGGTACGCCACCCCCCAGCTGATGCGGCTGCGCTCGGTGGCCGATGCCCGCCTGCTGAGCCGCGGCAGCCACGAGCTCCTCGAGGAGCGGGTCCAGGTGCTCACCGAGACCCGCGCCGAGACGGTCGAGGACTCCGCGGCCGAGCTGCGCCGCATCGAGCGCGACCTGCACGACGGCGCGCAGGCGCGGCTGGTCGCCCTCCAGATGAACCTCGGTCTGGCGCGCGAGCTGATGGAGAGCGACCCGGGAGCCGCGCGCGAGCTGCTCGCCGAGGCGTCGACGACCACCGGTGCCGCCCTCGGCGACATCCGCGACGTGGTCCGCGGCATCCACCCCCCTGTGCTGGCCGACCGCGGCCTGGCGGGCGCGGTGCAGGCGCTCGCCCTCGACCTCTCGGTGCCGGTCACGGTGACCGGCGAGCTGCCCGAGCGTCCGTCGGCCCCGGTCGAGACCGCGGTCTACTTCGCGGTGCTGGAGTGCCTGGCCAACGTGGCCAAGCACGCGGGGGCCGAGCACGCGTGGGTCGAGCTCGGCCAGCACGACGACCTGCTGGTCGTCGTGGTCGGCGACGACGGTCGCGGCGGCGCCGACCCCTCCGGCGGCACCGGCCTGCGCGGGGTGGCGCGGCGGCTGGCGGCGCTCGACGGCAGCGTGAGAGTCTCGAGCCCCGCGGGTGGTCCCACCCTGGTCACGCTGGAGGTGCCGTGCGAGTCGTCCTCGCCGAGGACAACGCCCTCCTCCGCGACGGGCTGACCCGGATCCTCCTGGCCCACGACTTCACGATCCTCCACGCCGTCGACAACGCGCCCGACCTCGAGGCCGCGCTGGCCGACCCGGACGCCGAGGCGGCCATCCTCGACGTACGCCTCCCGCCCACCCTCACTGACGAGGGGCTGCGGGCCGCGATCGCCTGTCGCGCCGCACGCCCCGGTTTCCCGGTGGTGGTGCTCTCGCAGTGGGTCGAGCACCTCTACGCCCGCGAGCTGCTCGCCGACGGCGGCGGCGCCGTCGGCTACCTGCTCAAGGACCGGGTCGGCGACATCCGCGAGTTCGTCGACGCCGTACGACGCGTGGCAGGCGGCGGCACCGTGCTGGACGCCGAGGTGGTCTCCACGATCATGGCGCGCCCCCGGGCACGCGCGGTCGACCGGCTCTCCGAGCGTGAGCGCGAGGTGCTCGCGCTGATGGCCGAGGGCCGGTCCAACGCCGCCATCGCGGCACGCCTGTTCATCACCCCGAAGGCCGTCGACAAGCACGCCAACAGCATCTTCACCAAGCTCGACCTGCCCGTCGCGCCCGACGACAACCGCCGGGTGCTGGCGGTGCTCGCCTGGCTCGAGGTCTGAGCCCCGCCCGTCACCAGGGCGCCGGCTGGTAGTCCTTCAGGAAGCAGCCGTAGAGGTCCTGGCCCTGCTCGCCGAGCACGATCGGGTCGTAGACCCGCGCCGCGCCGTCCACCAGGTCGAGCGGCGCGTGCCAGCCCTCGGCGGCGATCCGGAGCTTCTCGTGGTGGGGGCGCTCGTCGGTGATCCAGCCGGTGTCGACCGCGGTCATCAGGATCTGGTCGGTCTCGAAGAGCTCGCCGGACGAGGTCCGGGTCATCATGTTGAGCGCGGCCTTGGCCATGTTGGTGTGCGGGTGCCCGGCGCCCTTGTAGCGCCTTCCCCCGAACTGGCCCTCCATCGCGGAGACGTTGACGATGTAGGCGCGGCGCGCGCCGTTCTCCACGGCCGCGCGCAGCGCGGGCCGCAGCCGCGAGTTGATGAGGAACGGTGCGATCGAGTTGCAGAACTGCACCTCGAGGAGCTCCAGCGGGTCGACCTCGTCGAGCACCTGCGTCCAGGAGTTGTTGTCCTGGATGTCGGGGATCAGGCCGCCGGCGTCGATCGCCGTACCGGCCAGGTGCGCGTCGAGCGAGGCACCGCCCGCCTTGAGGGCGAGGGCGGTCAGCGAGGCCGCGTTGTGCGCGGCGAGCGCGTGCTCGGCCGACTCACCCTCGTGGTGGGCGACCGCGGTGTCGGAGAGCGCGCCCGCGATCGCCGCGGGGTGCGCCTCGGAGATCCGGTCGAAGGTGACCATCTCCGGGAGCGCCCGGACGCCGAGCGACTCCGCGGTCGGCAGCGGTGCGTTCTCGCCGTCGATGAGGTGCGAGTACGCGCCCGGCAGGCGACGTACGGTCTGGCACGCGTTGTTGATGATGATGTCGAGCGGCCCGCCCGCGGCCACGTCGTCGGTCAGGGAGATGACCTGGGTCGGGTCGCGCAGGTCGATCCCGACGACCTTGAGCCGGTGCAGCCAGTCGCCCGCGTCCTCCATCGCGGCGAAGCGGCGCACGGCGTCCTTGGGGAAGCGCGTCGTGATGGTGGTGTGGGCACCGTCACGCAGCAGCCGCAGCGCGATGTACATGCCGATCTTGGCGCGGCCGCCGGTGAGCAGCGCGCGCTTGCCGGTGAGGTCGGTGCGCTGGTCGCGCTTGGCGTGGCTCATCGCCGCGCAGCTCGGGCACAGCCAGTGGTAGAACGCGTCGACGAGGGTGAAGTCCTGCTTGCAGATGTAGCAGCCCCGCGCGGTGATCAGCTCGCCGGCGAAGGCGCCGACGGTGGTCGACACGAGCGGGATGCCGGCGGTCTCGTCGTCGATGCGCATCGGCGAGCCGGTGGCGGTCCTCGCGATGATGTCGAGGTCGTGCTGGTGCCGCTCCTGGCGGATCTCGGCGCGACGCTGCTTCTTGATCAGCTTGTACATGTACGACGCGGCCCGCTTCATCGTGCGCACGTCGTCGTGGTCCGGCGGGAGCGTCGCCACGTCCCGCAGCACCTCGAGGGCCACGGCGAGCTTGTCGGGGTCGATGCCCTGCTGGACCTGCTGGTGCTGCTGACTCACCGGAGAAGGGTACGGGCTCGAACCCCCAACTCCATCAGCGCCAGATCGGGCGGAACGAGCGCCCGAACCACCCCAGCCCCGACCCGCGGGGCACGGCGCCGAGCGCCGCGCCGCCGTACGTCGCCCGGGTCGCGGTGCCGTAGCCGAGCCACGTCTGCGCCGGCCCCTGGCCGATGCCGGGGAGCGCCCAGTCGCACACGCCGGTCGGGAAGACCGCCTGCAGGCGCGCCCACTGGGCGTCGGTGAAGAGCACCGGCAGGCCGCCGGGGAGGCGGTACGACGAGCGGTCGAGCGGCTGGGTCCGGCAGGCCAGCACGTCGTTGGCCGCCGGGCCGCCGGCCTCCTGGCGCGGGGTCGACAGGTTGGTGCGCGCGATGTCGGAGCGGCACACCACACCCGGTACGCCGTCGGCCAGGCAGCGGTCCTGCAGGGACGCCGGCCTGTCCTCCACGATCTTCGTCGCCAGCGGGACGGGTCGGTCGTCCTCCTCCACCGCCGCCAGCCAGCGGTCCATCGCGACGAACGCCTCGACGGGCCAGCGCACGTCGCCGAGCAGCGGGGTCGGGCCGAACCACTCGACGCGGTTGTCGGTGTGCCCCTGCGAGCGTTGCAGCCGGAGGTGGCTCCAGACCGAGTGGGCGTAGTCGTGCGCGAGGCCCGGGTCGGGGCCGCCGTGGTTGATCATGGCGACCTCGCTGGTGTTGCTGAACTCGTTGAGCAGCCCGGTCCGGTAGGCGTTCGCGATGGACGCCGGGTCGCCCGCGGTGCGCGCGGCGACCGGGTCGGCGTTCACGTCGAGCCCGCCGACCTTCTCGTTGAGGTCGACGAACTGCTCCGGCGTGATCCGACCGCCGAGCAGCGCGTGGAGGCCGTACTGCACGCCGGTGTTGCCGAACGGCATCCCGGCGAAGCCGGCCCCGACGGCCTTCTCCTGCGCGCTCCACACCGACTCCGGGCGCGGACCGAGCTGGTTGCGCATCAGGGTGAGGATGTCGCAGCGCACGCCGGCCGGGTTGCTGTCGGAGTCGAAGCGGGTCGTCCGGTCGCCGGGGACCGGGTCGGGCACGCCCGGGCACGCGTGCTCCGGGTTGATCGCGCTCCTGAACAACCCCTCGTCGGCGGTGACCGCGTTGACCGGGGTCAGGTGGCCCTCGACGTCGGCCATCTGGGTCGGCGACCAGACCACGCCCGGCCCCCACGCCGACGGGTCCTCGAAGTAGGCGCGCATGAGGTGGTAGTCGGCGAACTGCGAGCCCGGGCTCATCACGTCCGGGTAGGAGCAGGTCGTCACGAGCCCTTGGTAGATGCCCGGGTACGCGTTCGCGACGGTGTGCTGCGCGACCGACCCGCCGCTGCAGCCGGTGCCGATCGTGTAGCGGATCGTGCCGTACTGCTCGACGAGCCGCTCCTTGGCCATCATCAGGGACTCGGCGTTGTGGGCGACGTTGCAGTTGTGGCCGGTGTTCGCCAGCGCGGTCGACATCACCGCGAAGCCGCGGCCGAGCGCCTCGACGTACGAGCTGTCGACGAGCGGGACGGGGATGGCGTCGAGGGTGCCGGAGGCGTCCTCCAGCGGCGGCTCGGCCGGCGCGTAGCTCGCCCCGCACCCGCCGCCGTGGGTGACGAGCACCTTGTGGTTCCACTGCCGCTGCGGGTCCCAGGCCTTCCACCGCGTGCCGGGGGTGAACAGCGTCAGGATGGCGTAGCGGTCGCGGTCCTGGTAGCCGTCCTCGCGCCGCACGATGAACGGGACCTTCTTGCCCTGGTCGGTGGTGGCGGTGTCCACGTCGGACGCAGGCTGCGCCGGGTCGTAGGGCTTCAGCGCCTTCTGCCCGGAGGGCTTGTAGAGGAAGGAGTAGCGGGCCGGTTCGTTGCAGAGCGCGTCGGTCGCCGTGTCCTGGCAGTCGTACGCCGCCGCGACGGGGCCGCTGAACACCGGCCCGCCGTTCGGGTGGTTGGTGACCACCACGCGGTCGCGCCTCGCCCCCGCCGCCGTCGCGACCAGGACGTTGCGCCCCTCGCGGAGCCCGGTGAGCAGAGCGGTCGAGCGCTTCCGGAACGTCCTGGAGACGTCCCTGCCCCCGAGCGTCACCCGCAGCGCCCCGGCCCTGCGCGGTGCGGTGATCCGCACGAGCACGTCGCCGCCGGAAACGAGGTCGGCTCGGTTGGAGAGCACCTCGATGCGTACGGCGCCGGCCTTGCCGGCCTTGCCGGGCTTGTCAGGCGCGGCGGAACCGGGCTCCGCCGCGGCCACGAGCAGCGCGGCCAGCAGCGCGAGGGCGAGGCCGACCGCGAGGAAGGCGGCGGTCGGTCGGGTGGGACGGGCGATGGGCTGCACGGCGTACCTCCTGGAGGGCTCAGGAGGTGCAACGACCCTCACACCGAGGTGGTTACTCGCCGGTCACTCCCGCGCCCACCGCGGGAGGAAGAGGCGTCAGGCCTCGCGCGCGGGCGACCCGTTGATCCGGACCCGGTCGGCGCGCATGCCGTGCTCGACGCCCCAGAGCACCGCCTTCGAGCGGGAGTCCACGTCGATCTTGCGGTAGGCCGAGCGGATGTAGGACTTGATCGAGTTGAGCGAGAGGAGCGTGCGGTCGGCGATGTCCTGGTTGCTCAGGCCCATCGTGATGAGGGAGAGCACCTCGGCCTCGCGGGCGGTGAGCCCCTCCTCGCGGCCGGGCCAGTCGCCGCCGACGAGCGCGGAGCGCCCGCGCGAGGGGGAGACCACGACCTGGCCGGCGGCGATCGCGCCGAGCGCGTCGACGAGGCGAGCGGCCGGCAGGCTCTTGGAGAGGTAGCCGCGCACGCCCTGGTTGAGGGTGTCGCGGGTCAGCCAGGGCTGGAAGTTCCAGGTGTAGACGGCCACCGTGCGGACCTGCGGGCTCTCCACGAGCCGCTTGACCGCCTCGCCGTTGCCCTGGCCCATCCCGAAGGTGTCGTAGAGCGCCACGTCGACAGGCGCGACGACCGGCTTCCCGGCGACGAGCTCGACCACCTCGACCCGGTGCGTGTAGCTGCGCATCATCGCGTCGAGGCCCCGCACGACGACCTCGTCGTCATTGACGAGCGCGACTCGAATCACCATGCGCTCAAGGTACGTCAGTTTGTGTATGTTGAGCCGGTTGTTCGGCAGAGATGGGGGAGACGTGCGGGAGAGCGCGGCCACGGTCGAGGAGTCCCGCACGGGTGGTCTCGGCATCCGGTGCGAGGGCGTCGTCCACCTCTACAAGACCTTCGGCGGCCACGACGTGGTCGCCCTGCGCGGCGTCGACCTGACCATCCGGCCCGGCGAGCGGGTCGCGTTCCTCGGGCCCAGCGGCTCGGGCAAGTCGACCCTCCTCGCGCTGCTGGGCGGCATCCAGCGCCCGAGCGCCGGCAAGATCTTCCTCGGCGAGGAGGAGATCTCCCGGATGGGCGAGCGCTACCTCGCCCGGATCCGCTCGCGCCAGGTCTCCACCATGCTCCAGGGCTCGACGCGCAACCTGCTGCCCTACGCCACGGCCCGCCAGAACATCGCCTTCGCGCGCCTCTCGCTGTCGGGGTCCGAGCGCGAGGACGCGCTGGCCGACACCGAGCTGCTCGACCGCGTCGGGCTGCTCGACCAGGCCGACCAGGTGGTCTCCACCATGTCGGGCGGGCAGCGGCAACGCTTGGCCCTCGCCTGCGCGGTCTCCACGTCGCCGCGCCTGCTCCTCGCCGACGAGCCGACCAGCCAGCTCAGCCACGCCGACCGCGACCACGTCCTGCACCTGGTCCACTCCCTCGGCGACGACTTCGGCACCACGATCGTCGTCGTCACCCACCAGCCCGAGGTGGCCGCGACCTTCCCGCGCACGGTGACCATGAAGGGCGGTCGGGTCGGTGCGGAGGGCCACGGCGGGTCCGAGTACGCCGTGGTGGGCGAGGACGGCGTGCTCCACCTGCCCGGGCACATCGCCGCGGAGTGGCCGCCCGGCACGCTCGTCCGGTTCGAGGACGACGAGCAGGGCCGGATCATCGTCACGCGTGCCAGCGGCGAAGGAGCCCCGGCGTGAACCAGCCCAGCGAGCTGCGCCTCGACTCCATCACGTACGTCGCCGGCCGGACGCTCCTCGACGATGTCAGCGTCGCCTTCCCGGCCGGCAAGGTCACCGCACTGTCGGGGCCGAGCGGGTCGGGCAAGACCACGCTGCTGTCGATCGCGGGCGGGCTGCTCCAGGCGACGTCGGGCACCGCGCTGCTCGACGGCCGGGAGATGTGGACCGGCAGCGGCGACCCGCTGCCCGAGGTGGCGTTCGTCCTGCAGGTCTACGGCCTCGTGCCGATCCTCTCCGCGCGGGAGAACGTCTCGATCGCCCTGCGCGCCCGCGGCGTCGCGCCCGCCGACGCCGACGAGGCGGCCGAGGCCGCGCTCGCGCGCTTCGGCATCGCCGACCTCGGCGAGCGCCAGGTCGAGGAGCTCTCCGGCGGCCAGATGCAGCGCGTGGCCTGTGCCCGCGGCTTCGTGGTCGGCGCCGACGTCCTGCTCGCCGACGAGCCGACCTCCGAGCTCGACGAGGGAAACCGCGGCGTGGTCCTCCAGGAGCTGCGCGAGGAGGCCGCCCGCGGGGCGGTCGTCGTCGTCGCGACCCACGACCCCGCCGTCGTCGAGGCCTGCGACCTCCACATCGCGCTCGACGAGGGCCGGGTGGTCCGGTGACCACCACCCGAGGCGAGGCCCAGGTGGAGAGGTCCCGCCCTTGAGCCGCGTGCTTCGTGGCGCCTGGAGCCGTCGGGGAGCCCTGACCACCTTGGTGCTGATGACGGTGGTCGTGGTCACCGGGGCGGTGACGGTCCTGCAGTTCGCGCGCGCCGCCGAGCTATCGCCGTGGCTCACCGCGCCGCTGCTCCTGCTCGGCGCGGTCGCCGTGCCGAGCATCGGCGCCGAGCTCGCCGTGGCGCGTCGTGAGGAGATCGGGCTGGCCCGGCTGCGAGGCATCCACGGGCTGCGCCTGTGGCGGTTCCTGCTGCTCGAGCCGCTGCTCGCGATCCTCCTCGGCGCCCTCGTCGGCCTCGCGCTCGGCGCGGTCGGCACCGTCCTGACCATCCGGACGTGGCTCGACGAGGCGGCCGACCCGTGGAGCCGGCCGGCCCTCCTGGTCACCGCCGCGATCGCCGGCGCCGGCCTGCTCATCGTCGGGTTGTCGGCCGCCGCCGCGCTCCGTGAGCCGCTCGCCGCGCAGGTGTCCACCCGTCGCCGTCCGCGCCGGGCCACGACGCTGGCCGTCTTCCTGAGCCTCCTCGTCTTCGTCGGCGCCGGGGTCGCGGCCTACCGCAGCCGCAGCGCCGCAGGCGACCCCGACCTGGTCGTGCTGGTGGGTCCCGCGCTCGTCGGCCTCGCCCTGGGCCAGCTGGCGATCTGGGTCGTCCGCATCGCGGCCCGCGGCCTCACCCCGGCCACCGAGAAGCGAGGCCTGGGCGCGTTCCTGGCCGCGCGCCGGCTGGCCCGCGCCGACGACCTGGTGACCCCGATCCGCCTCGTGGTCGCGGCCGCGGTCGTCGGGTCGCTGGCCCTGAGCGGCGCGGTGAGCGTCAGCGGGTGGACCGACGACCAGGCCCGGGTGGAGGTGCCCGGCGCCCGGGTGATCTCGGCCGACACCGGCGCCATGGGCGCCGTCGAGCTGACCGAGCGGGTCGACCCCGACGCCACCCACCTGATCGCCACAGCCATCGTGCGCAACGAGGACCGGCTGGCCGAGCGACGGGCCTACGTCGACGCCGACCGCTGGGACGCCGTTGTCGGCGACTTCTACGACGGCACACCGGCCCGCGCCGCCTCCGACGCGGTCGACCGGCTGGGGGGCGACGTGGACCCGTTCCGGGCCACGGGCGACCGGCTCCGGATCACCGCCTCGGGCATCGACGTGCCGCGGGTTCGCTACTTCATCGGTCCCGACGGCGAGCGGGAGCCGTTCGGCGGCGGCAACGCCGAGGTCACGCTGCGCTACGTCACCTCTTCCAACGCGACGGGCTCGGTGGCGGTGCCCTTCGCCGTGCCGGCCGACGGCACGCTGGTGACGCGGACCGTGCGGGTCCGTGACTGCGCCGACGGCTGCACGATCACGAGCATCGACGTCGGGCGCAGCTCCGAGTCGGTGTTCGACAACCAGGACTTCACGTTCCTCCTCGAGCGGGTGCGGCTCGGCGACACCGAGCTGACCGACCAGGCCTGGACCCCGGACCCGTCGGCCATCGAGACCGTGCTCAACAACAACTTCTTCCCGAACTACGAGCCGCCGCGCAACCTCGTGGTCAACCGGCCCGACGGGCTGCAGGTGGCCCTCCTGCCGAGCGTCACGATGGAGCTGCACCTCGACGTGGGCGCCGCCGTGCCGGCGCTGGTCGCCGACGAGGCGGAGCCGCAGGCGCTCGACCTCGGCGGCGACGACCGCGCGACCGACGTCATCGGTGTCGCCCGCACCCTCCCACTGCTGGGCAGCATCGGCCTGCTCACCGACATCCGCACCTCGGCCGTCGGCTCCGGTCCGACCGTCCCGTCCGCCGAGGTCCAGGTCGTCGCGGCGGACGGCACCCCCCAGGACATGCTCGACGAGGTCGCCGAGGCGACGGGGTCGTCCTGGCGCACGTTCGGCTCCGTGCGCGAGGCGCTGGGCGAGCGCCACGGCGGCGCCCAGTCCGCGGCGTACGCCCTCACCGCCCTCGCCTGCGCGCTGGTCGCGCTGCTCGCCCTGGGCGCCGGCGTCGCGCGGCACCTGCGCGACTACCGCCGCGACGTGGCCTCGCTGCGCGTCCTGGGCATCTCGGTGTCGACGGCGCGACGGGCTGGCCGCGCCGAGCTGGCCAGCCTCACCCTGCTCGTCCTCGCCGTCGTCGTGGCCGGCGGCTGGCTCGCTGTGACGCTGCTGCTCTCCGGGATCCCGCTGCTCTCCTCACCGCCCGCCGGGATGCCGCTCGACACGACCCCGCAGGTGTGGCCCCTCGCCGTGCCGGCGGTGGTGGCCGCCGTGGCAGTCGTCCTCGTCGGCGGCCGGGCCCGCGCGGTGCGCGCCGCCACCACCAGGCCCAGCCTCCTGCGCGAGGAGGAGGGAGCATGATGCAGCTGCTCGGCGCCATCCTGCGCGGCCTGCGGGCGCGGGCCCTGCTCTCGGCCGGGTCGGTCCTGCTCACGGCGCTCGCCATCGGGTCCGCGGTGCTGGGGCCGGTGTTCTCCGAGGCGGTCACCAACTCCTACGTCGTCACCCGGCTGCAGGAGACCCCGGCGGGCCTGACGGGCCTGAGCCGCGTCTTCACCCCGGACTCCGGCACGGCGCTCGAGGAGGCCGAGCGGGACGCGGTCGCCGCCTCCGAGCGGCTGACCCCGGGCCGGTGGCAGGAGCCCGTGGTCATCGCCCAGTCGGAGAGGTTCAGTGCTCTGCGCGGCGTGGTGACCTTCTGGTCGCGCGCCGACGCCTGCGAGCACCTCGAGATCGACGGACGGTGCCCGGAGGCGCGGGGCGAGGTGCTCATGCTCGCCGCCGACGCCGAGGCCAACGGCGCCGAGCTCGGCGAGCCTCTGGAGCTGCCGATCTTCGAGACGCCCGGGGTCCAGGAGCTCGACCTGCCGCGACCGGCCCTCTCCGAGGTCACCGTGGTCGGCACCTACGACACTCCGGGACCCGGGGAGGGGTGGCTGATCCCGAGCCGGCTGACCCGCACGAACGAGCAGACCACCATCAACGGCGGGTACACGCCGTACCAGCCGGCCCCGCTCATCACGACCGACGACACCCTCACCGCGATGGGCGGCTGGACGGTCCGGGTCGACACTCCTCTCGACGTGCCGCCCGACCTGACCCCGGCCCAGCTCGACGAGGCGGCCACCGCCGCGACGGCCCTGCCCAGCGACACCGAGGTGGAGGTCGAGGGCGGCACGATCCGCAAGGACGACACCAACTCCCTCGGCGACGTGGTCGAGGAGGTCCGGTTCCAGCAGTCCACCGCCCGCAGCTCGATCGCGCCGGCCGTGCTGTCGCTGGTCCTCGTCGCGCTCGCGCTGCTGATGCGGCTGCTCAACGCCGCGAGCGAGCTGCGCGTCCCGGAGCTCGCGCTGGCGTCCCTGCGCGGCGTCACCGCACGCCGGCTGTGGGGCCTCGGCCTGGCCGAGCCGCTCGCGCTGCTGCTGATCGCCATCCCGGTCGGCCTGGGCTTCGGACTCGGCCTCTCGGTGCTCCTCGTGCGCAGCTGGCTCGTGCCCGGACTCCCGCTCCCGCTGCCGGCCGCGAGCTGGATCGCGGCCGGGCTCGTGCTCGCCGCCGCCTTCACCGTGGCGTGCGTGGCGATCGGCCTGGTGGTCCGGGAGTCGCTCGCGTCCCAGCTCTCCGGCGTACGCCGCCCGGTCGCCGCGCGCCGCTGGTCGGTCGTCGCGCAGCTCACCCTCGTCGCGCTCGCCGTGGCCGTGCTGGCCAGCAAGCTGTCGGCGGGCGGGCCCGGTGAGCCGGACGCCACCGACCTGGTGCTGCCGGTCCTGCTCGCCGTGGTCGCGGGGCTCGGCGCCACCCGGCTGACGGCCGTGCTCGCGACCTGGTGGACCGGTCGCTCCCGCGGCCGCTCGCTCAGCGGCTTCGTCTCCTCGCGCGCGATCTCGCGCCGCCAGGAGGGCACCCTGGTGATCCTGCCGATCACCGCAGCGATCGCGGTCGCGGTCTTCGGCGCGGGCGTCTACGACTCCGCCGCCACCTGGCGCACCAGCGTCGCGGCGACCGCCTCGCCCGCGCAGAGCACCTGGTCGACCACGCTCACCCTGTCGGAGACCGTCGACCTGACCCGTCGCATCGACCCCGAGGGCGAGTGGATCATGGCGGCCGCGAGCGCCACGAACCCCGGCGCGAACTTCTCCATCGTCGACAGCAGCCGGCTGGCGCGGGTCGCGACCTGGCCGCCCACGTGGAGCCCGGGCCTCGACGTCGAGCAGGTCGCCGAGGAGATCGCCCCCGGCGGCACGGTGCCGACGGTGCGGGGCAGACGGCTGTCGATCACCATCGACAACCGGGCCGACATGGACCGCGACCTCGCCGTCGAGGTGCGCTTCGGCAGCCGGGGCGGCGTGCCGCTCAAGGCCTACCTCGGCCCCTACCCCGAGGGCGAGCACACCCGCTCGACCAGGATCGGGTTCTGCAAGGCCGGCTGCCCCCTGGAGGGCATGACGCTCGGCGGTGGGGCCGGCACCAACACCCGGATGTCGGGCACCCTCCGGGTCGTCGACATCTCGGTCGACGGTGCACCCGTCGAGGGCGGGATCGACGGCGCCGCCTGGACGCCGACGCCGGACCCGGCGGTGCGCACCTCCATCACCGACCTGCAAGAGTCCGGCGGGGAGCTCGACCTGACGGTCGACACCGGTGAGTCGGTCGGCATGGCACGCCTGACCGCGGGCGGCCTCACCCGTGACCGGCCGGCGCTGGCCGGCCCGGGCGTGCAGGACCGCGCCATCGCCAAGCTCGACGAGGGCTACGGCCTGATCCCCGTCGATCGCGTCGGCGAGATCGAGGGCATGCCCTTCACCGGGCCGTCCGGCCTGCTCGTGGACTACTCCTCCTTCATCACCGACCGTCCCGTCTACGACAACCTGGTCACCGTGCGCGTCCTCGCGCGCGACGGGACGCCCGCCTCGGTGACCGAGGCACTCTCGGAGGCCGGGCTCACCGTCTCCACGACGCTCGCGCAGGAGCGCCACGTCCTCGACCAGAGTGCGTACGCCCTCGCCCTGCGCCTGTACGGCGTCGTCGCCGCGCTCGTGCTGGTGATGGCCCTGGCCGGCCTGTTCGTCAGCGCCGCGGTCCAGCTGCCCGCCCGTCGCCGCGACGCGGCGGCGCTCCGCGTGGTCGGGGTGCCCCGTGGGTCGGTGATGGTGGCCGTGGTGCGTGAGCTCGCGGTGGTCCTCGGCAGCGCCGCGCTCGCGGGCATCCTGGCCGGGTCGCTCGCCCAGTGGGTGGTGCTGCGCACGATCACGCTCGGCTACGCCGACGACGCCACGACACCTGCGCTGGTGGCGGCGATCTCCCCTGTCCGACTGGTGGTGCTGGCGCTGCTCGCCGCCGCCGTCTTCGGCACGGTCGCGCTCGTCAGCGCGTCGATGACGGTCCGCGGGGCCCGCGGCGCGACCCTGCGGGAGTCGGCGCGCTGACCCGTCCGGTCAGGGGCAGCAGGGGTCGAACCGGAAGCCGACGCCCCGGATGGTCCGGATCCACTCGTGGTCGTTGGCCCTCGCCGGGTCGGTGCGCAGCTTGCGCCGGAGGTTGGCGAGGTGGACGTCGACGACGTGGGTGCTCTCCGGGACGAAGTCGGTCGCCCACACCGCCCGGAGGAGGTCCTCGCGGGGGACGACCACGCCGGGGTGGCTGACGAGGTGGGCGAGCAGGTCGAACTCGGTGCGGGTCAGGTCGACCTCGCGGCCGGAGACGCGCACCTCGCGGGCGCCGGTGTTGAGGTTCAGGTGGTCGCAGCCGATCTGTGCGGAGCCGCTCGGGCGCTGACCGTTGGCGACGGGCGCGGGCGCGGTCGGGCGCCGGGGCTCCGGGGCCTGGTCGGTGGCGCGGGGGCGACGGAACAGGGCCGCGACCCGGGCCTGCAGCTCGCGCATCGAGAACGGCTTGACGAGGTAGTCGTCGGCACCGACCTCGAGGCCGACGAGCCGGTCGATCTCGCTGGTGCGGCCGCTGATGACGATGACGTAGCAGTCGGTGACGAGCCGC
The DNA here is from genome assembly GCF_031844425.1 of Microbacterium sp. ARD31. Classification (NCBI taxonomy): domain Bacteria; kingdom Bacillati; phylum Actinomycetota; class Actinomycetes; order Micrococcales; family Microbacteriaceae; genus Microbacterium; species Microbacterium sp. ARD31. The sequence goes on along the minus strand of NZ_JAUZVE010000020.1, from coordinate 85,745 downwards.
ACCTGCCGGCACACCTCGACGCCGTCGATGTCGGGCAACGACATGTCGAGGGTCACCAGGTCGGGCAGCTGCTCGCGGATGACGGTCAGCGCCTCCGCGCCGGTCTGCGCGACGGTCACCGCGAATCCCGCCTGGTCCAGCAGCCCCGAGATGAGCTCACCCACGTCGCTGTCGTCCTCGACGACAACGGCCGTGCGTTGGTTGATCATATTTTTCTTGCCCCGCCTATCCCCCCGCTTGGTGATCCTAGTGGCCGTCTCAGGGCGCCGACCACTGCTGTGTGGTGCTGTGGATCAGGCGTTACCGTCGCCTCGCCCCTGCGGGTGGGCACGCAGCCGCATGCCCCGGTCCGCGGTGGGACCCGTGTCGGTGCTCGGTCCGCGGAGCGCCTCAGAAGTCCAGGCCGCGCGCCCAGTCCTCGGAGTCGAAGCGGGCCACCAGGTAGGGCCCCCCGCCCGCCCGGCGCCCGTGCTGCTGACCTTCCTTGTCCATCCGGTAGCCGATGCCGCGGATGGTGTGGATCCAGGTCGCGTCGGAGTGGCGCCGCAGCTTGCCGCGGAGGTTCGCCACGTGGACGTCGACGAGGTGGTGGTCGTGGGTGAGCGCGCTGCTCCAGATCGCCAGCACCATCTCCTCGCGCGTGCACACCCGCGAGAGGTGGGTGGCGAGGTACTCGAGCACGTCGTACTCGATGCGGGTCAGGTCGACGATGGTGCCGTCGACCTTGACCTCGCGGCGCGCGGAGTTGATGACCAGACCGGCGCCGCACGAGATCACGCTCGGCTCGTCGGCCGGCTGCGACGGGCTCGGCACGTGCGGTGCGGAGGCCGCAGGCAGGTCGTCGACGAGCGTCGCGGAGCGGGGGCGACGGAACAGCGCCGCCACCCGGGCCCGCAGCTCGCGCGGCGAGAACGGCTTGAGCACGAAGTCGTCGGCACCCACCTCGAGGCCGATCAGCTTGTCGACCTCGTCGGAGCGCGCCGAGACGATCACGATGTAGCAGTCGCTGTTCTCGCGGATCCGACGGCACACCTCGATGCCGTCCATGTGCGGCAACGTCAGGTCGAGCGTCACCAGGTCCGGCGGGTCGGCGGTCGCCACGTCGACCGCTGCCCGCCCGTCACGAGCCGACGTCACCCGGAAACCCGCCCCCTCGAGGGTCTCCACCAACGCCGACGAGATGTCTGGATCGTCCTCGACGACCAGCGCATGAAGATCTTGCACGTCCTACCCCCCACAGTTTCCAGACCGGAGCCCCACGCCCCCGCCGTGGCACCGCCCGAACGGCGTCGATCGATGGTAAGTGGCCTACCCCGTTTGTGGGAGCCTCAATCTTGTGGTCGGGTGCGGGGTCTAGACCACCCGTTGATGCCTCGGAATCCCTCGAATCAGCGGCGAGCGACGACGCTTTCCTCGGTGATGACCAGGTCGATGCCGCGGTTGACCCACGTGCTGGTGGGCACCATCCCGACCCGTTCGTAGAGCGTCAGGGCTCCGGTGCGTGAGTCGGTGCTGAGCTCGGAGGTCGACGTGCCGTGCTCGCGGGCCCGGGCGAAGGAGTCCACGAGCAGGGCCTGGGCCAGTCCGCGGTGGCGCTGGTCACGCCGGACTGCGAGCCGGTCGACGTACCCGGTGGTGCCGGTGTCGGACACCAGCACGAGGGAGACGCCGACGACCTCGCCGGCCGGGTCGACGGCGACCCGGAGGTTCCACGGCTCGAACCCGGGGCGTCCCGACGTGGCGGCGACGAAGTCCTCGAACGGCTCGCGGTCGCGCCTCGACCACTCGAGGAACGCGTCCTCGAGCACGTCGTGCGCGGCGCGCAGCTCGTCCGGCTCGGCCGCGCGGACGACGTACCCCTCGGGCAGCTCGCGGTGCGGGATCGTCGCGCCCTCGGGGAGCTTGAGCACCCAGCTGGTCCAGCGGACGTGGTAGCCGAGGGCCTCGAGCAGCCGGTCGCCGGGCGAGCCCTGCGGGACCGGCATGCCGATCACCGACGAGCCCACCCGCCGGCCGAGGTCCTGCAGCCAGTGGGCCAGCCAGGTGCCGATCCCGCGGCCGCGGTAGGCCGGGAGCACGGCGGTGTCGGCGCGGTCGGCGCCCATCAGCTCGGCGTACGCCACGAGGGTGTCGCCGTCGAGCACGCCGACCGAGCGCGTGCCGAGGTCGTGGCTGGGCTTGGCCCAGTCACTGACGATGTCTGCCTCCTCGATGGCGACCTCGCCGATGTCCTCCTGCTCCTGGGCGGCCATGAGCACGAACACGGCGTGCGCGTCGGTCTTCTCGAGCGGTCGGGTGGTGAGGCCCTCGGGGAGGGTCGGGACGCGTGCGGGCATGGGCAGGAGTGTGCTGCCTCACGTCCCACGCTGTCGCGGGGTTATCCGCGCCCCGCGGAATGACTGTTTGCTCCGCGAGGCCCTACCGTTGTCGGGTGAGTGACGAGCAGCCCGTAGCACCCGAGCAGACCTTCGCCGACCTCGGCCTCGCGCCCGAGGTCCTCAAGGCACTGGCGGACGTGGGTTACGAGACCCCGTCGCAGATCCAGGCCCTGACCATCCCGCCGCTGCTCGAGGGGCGCCACGTCGTCGGCCTGGCGCAGACCGGCACCGGCAAGACGGCGGCCTTCGCACTGCCGATCCTGTCCCAGCTCGACCGCGACCAGAAGACCCCGCAGGCGCTCGTCCTCGCCCCGACCCGCGAGCTCGCGCTCCAGGTCTCGGAGGCCTTCGAGAAGTACGCCGCCCACGTCAAGGGCGTGCGCGTGCTCCCGATCTACGGCGGCCAGGGCTACGGCGTCCAGCTCTCGGCGCTGCGGCGCGGCGTGCACGTCGTCGTCGGCACGCCGGGTCGCATCATGGACCACCTCGAGAAGGGCACCCTCGACCTGAGCGAGCTGCGCTTCCTCGTCCTCGACGAGGCCGACGAGATGCTCAAGATGGGCTTCGCCGAGGACGTCGAGACGATCCTCGCCGACACCCCCGACGACAAGCAGGTCGCGCTCTTCTCCGCCACGATGCCCGCGCAGATCCGGCGCATCTCGAAGAAGTACCTCGAGGACCCCGTCGAGATCACGGTCAAGAACAAGACCACCACCTCGGCCAACATCACCCAGCGCTACCTGATCGTGTCCTACCCGCAGAAGGTCGACGCCCTCACCCGGATCCTCGAGGTGGAGAACTTCGAGGGCATGATCGTCTTCGTCCGCACGAAGAACGAGACCGAGACGCTGGCCGAGAAGCTGCGGGCGCGCGGCTACTCCGCGATGGCGATCAACGGTGACGTGCCGCAGCAGGTCCGCGAGCGCACGGTCAACCAGCTCAAGGCCGGCAAGCTCGACATCCTCGTGGCCACCGACGTGGCGGCCCGCGGCCTCGACGTGGAGCGGATCAGCCACGTCGTGAACTACGACATCCCGACCGACACCGAGTCCTACGTCCACCGCATCGGCCGCACCGGCCGCGCCGGGCGCAGCGGCGACTCGATCGCCTTCGTCACCCCGCGCGAGCGCCACCTGCTCCGCGCCATCGAGAAGGCCACCCGCCAGCCGCTGACCCAGATGCAGCTGCCGACGGTCGACGACGTCAACGCCACCCGGCTGAGCCGCTTCGACGACCAGATCACCCAGGCCCTCACCGAGCCCGAGCGCATCGACTTCTTCCGCGACGTGGTCTCCCACTACGTCAGCGAGCACGACGTGTCGGAGGTCGACGTCGCCGCCGCCCTGGCCGCGGTGATGCACGGCGAGCAGCCGCTGCTGCTCGAGCCGGAGCCCGAGCCGCGCCAGCGCTCCTTCGAGGAGCGCCCCAGCCACGGCGGCAAGGCCGACCGCGGGCCCCGCGAGTCGCGCAGCGGCGTGCCGATGGCGGCGTACCGCATCGAGGTGGGCAAGCGGCACAAGGTCGAGCCGCGCCAGATCGTGGGCGCGCTCGCCAACGAGGGCGGGCTGTCGCGCGGCGACTTCGGCTACATCTCCATCAAGCCGGACTTCTCGGTCGTCGAGCTGCCGGCCGACCTGCCCCGGGGCACGCTCGAGCGCCTCGCCGACACCCGCATCTCCGGCAAGCTCATCGAGATCAAGCCCGACAACGGCCCCTTCCGCGGCCGTCCCGGCGGCGGCCACCGCAAGGGCGGCGGCTACAAGGGCAAGAACCCCCGCTGACCGGGCACCTCCTCGCGCTGAGACGCGCCAACCGGGCACTTCCTCGCGCTGAAATGCGCTGACCGGGCACTTCCTCGCGATGAACCGCGAGGAAGTGCCCGGTCAGTCGTGCGTGGGCGAGGAAGTGCCCGGTGGGTCAGGCGTTCTGGATCGCCGAGACGTCGAACTCGAGCTTGATCTTCTCGGAGACGAGGACGCCGCCGGTCTCGAGCGCGGCGTTCCAGGTCAGGCCCCAGTCCTTGCGGTTGATGGTGGTCTCGCCCTCGAAGCCGACGCGGAGGTTGCCGAACGGGTCGCGGGCCGAGCCGGTGTGCTCGAACTCGACGGTCACCGGCTTGGTGACGTCCTTGATGGTCAGGTCGCCGGTGACGGCCCAGCCGCTGCCGTCGCGCTGCACGTCGGTGGAGCGGAAGGTGATGGTGGGGTAGGTCTCGGCGTCGAAGAAGTCGGCGGACTTGAGGTGGCCGTCGCGGTCGGCGCTGCCGGTCTCGATGGACGCCACGTCGATGCTGAGCTCGACCTTCGAGCTGCTGGGGGTGGCCTCGTCGATGGTGGCGGTGCCGGTGAAGGCGCCGAACTGGCCGCGGACCTTGGTCACCATGGCGTGGCGGGCCACGAAGCCGAGGCGGCTGTGGCTGACGTCGAGGGTGTAGTCGCCGGAGATGTCGTCGATGGCGGTGGTGGGGGCGTCGAAACCAGTGGACATGGGGAGAGCTCCTGGAGGTGGTGGTTGGTAGAACTTTCAACCATCCTAACGAGCGCCGTCCTGGGTTCATTCCCGTGGGGTGCGAGATTTTGCCTGGCGCCCGACATGCAGCGAGCCGCGCCCCGGTGGGGGCGCGGCTCGGGGACGTGGTGGCCTGGGCTCAGGCGGCCTCGGAACGGACCGTCGACGCGACCGACCAGCGCGCCTCCATGTGGGTGCGGCCGGATGCATCCGTCACGGCCACCCAGGTGCAGACCGGGGCTCCGGTCATCGTCTGCTTGCTCATGTGACACCTCCCGTTCACCTTTTGTTCACCAAAGATAGCACGTCCCCACCTGCGCACCACCTTTTCGCTGAAGATGGGTGGTGATTCCCCACTGGGACGCGGCGAAGCGCTTCGGAGCGCGCATCGCCCTCCCCATGGGACTGCTGAGGTCAACCGCGAAAGATGCGTTCTCTCGTGATCGTGTACTTCCTGCCCGAATTCGGGCAGGAAGTTGCCTTCAGGAGCGGTCTGGCCGCACGATCGTCCGGTGCCCGACCCCGCGCTCGTGTCCCACGTCGTCGCCACCACGTCGCTGACGCCCGGTGAGGCGGCCCGGGTGATCGACGACGTGATCGCCTTCCATGCGCAACCCGTGGAGGAGTACGTCCGGTCGCGGCACGCCAGCCTCAAGACGTACGGCGCCAAGAACCCCGAGATCTTCGCGCGCATCGCCGAGGAGCTGCGGACGCGCGTCGTCGCGCCTCCGGAGCTCTCCGAGCGCCAGCTGCGCCGGATCGTCTACGGATAGACCACGAGAGAACAGGAACCCAGCACCCATGTGTGGAATCGTCGGCTACATCGGCCGTCAGGACGCCGCGCCGGTGGTCCTCGAGGGCCTCACCCGGCTCGAGCACCGCGGCTACGACTCGGCCGGCGTCGCCGTGATCGGGAATCGCGGCGTCCGGGTGGCCAAGCAGGCCGGACGCGTGCGCGACCTCGAGGACTCGTTGCCCAAGCGCTTCGCCGGCTCGACCGGGATCGGGCACACCCGGTGGGCGACCCACGGCCCCGCGACGGACGTCAACGCCCACCCGCACACCGACGAGCTCGGCCGCGTCGCGGTGGTGCACAACGGCATCATCGACAACTCGGCCGCGCTGCGCGCCGAGCTCACCGATGCCGGCGTGACGCTCGCGAGCGACACCGACACCGAGGTGGTCGCCCACCTCGTCGCGCGCAGCGACGCCGACACCCTCGAGGGCAAGGTGCGCGACGCCCTGCGCTCCGTGGTCGGCACCTACGGCCTCGCCGTCGTGCACGCCGACTTCCCCGACCGGATCGTGGTGGCGCGCAACGGCAGCCCGCTGGTCGTCGGGGTGGGGGACAAGGAGATGTACGTCGCCTCGGACCTCGCCGCGATCGTGCGCCACACCACGACGGTCGCGATGCTCGACGACGGCGAGATGGCGACCGTCACCGCGGCGGGCTTCAGCACGATGCGCCACCACGACCTCGCAGCCACCGGCAAGACCGCGTCCGAGGTCGACATCGACGCCGAGGCCTACGAGGCCGGCGACCACGCGTCGTACATGCGCAAGGAGATCCTCGAGCAGCCGACGACGGCCCAGGCGGTGCTCCGCGGGCGGCTCGACGAGCGCTTCGGCACCGCCCACCTCGGCGGCCTCGACATGGACGCCCGGGACCTGCGCGCCGTGCGGCGGGTCAAGATCCTCGGCTGCGGCTCGGCCTACTACGTCGGGCAGATGGGGGCGGGGCTGATCGAGGAGCTGGCGCGCATCCCCGCCGACGCGGAGGCGGCCAGCGAGTTCCGCTACCGCAACCCGGTGATCGAGCCCGACACGCTCTACGTGGCGGTCAGCCAGTCCGGGGAGACCATCGACACGCTGCTCGCCGTGCAGGAGGTGCGCCGCAAGGGCGGGCGCTGCGTCGGCCTGGTCAACGTCGTCGGCTCCGCCATCGCGCGCGAGTGCGACGGCGGCATCTACCTTCACGCCGGCCCCGAGGTCGCCGTGGCCAGCACCAAGGCGCTGACCAACATGTTCCTGGGGTTCGCGCTCCTCGCGCTCCAGCTCGGTCGCGTGCGCGACCTGTCCATCGCCGACGGCAAGCGACTGGTCGCCGGGCTCGAGCGGCTGCCCGGCCAGATCGAGGAGGTCCTCGCCGGCGAGGAGGAGCTGGTCGACGTCGCGAAGGTGCTGGCGGAGGCACGGAGCCTGTTCTTCATCGGTCGGGTCCGCGGCTTCCCGGTCGCCCGCGAGGGGGCGCAGAAGTTCAAGGAGATCAGCTACCGGCACGCCGAGGCCTACCAGACCTCCGAGCTCAAGCACGGCCCGCTCGCCCTCATCGACCCCGAGGTCCCGACGGTCGCGCTGGTGCCGCACGACGAGCTCACCGAGCGCAACGTCGGCGCACTCCACGAGATCGACGCCCGCCGGGGCCCGCTGGTGGTCGTCACCCACGAGGAGGTAGGCCTCGGCGAGGTCGGCGCCCGCCGCATCGTCGTCCCCCGCAACGAGCCGGAGCTCGACCCGATCCTGCTGACCATCCCCCTCCAGCTCCTGGCGTACCACGCCGCGCTCCACCTCGGCCACGACATCGACAAGCCCCGCAACCTGGCGAAGTCGGTCACGGTCGAGTAATTGGCGCTCGCTCCGCTCGCGCGTGCTCGGCGCCCCTGAAGACGTCGTCTTCCCTCGTCGCTCCCGAGCTGCCTCGCTGCGCTCGTCGCGCTCGCTCGCTCCTCAGTCCAGACGACGTCGGGCGCCGAGCGCGCGGGCTGGGGAGGCTGGGGCGATCCGGGATTGCCTTGAGATCAGGTCAGTCGCTTCCAGAGGCCCGGGGATTCACGGCAGGGGGTGCCGTCCGCGGCGCGGCGGCGCCTGCAGGAGGAGGGGTCGAGCCGGGGGAGCGAAGCGGAGGAGGGTCGGGCAACGACGACGAAGGCGCTGCCTCCAAGCGCCGCGGACACCGGCGAAGCGGAGCGAGCCCATCAGAAATGGACTGGGCGCCCCTTGCTGCATGGGGTCAGCAAGGGGCGCGCCGTGGAGAACCTTCCCACCTGTCCGACGTCCTGTCCGGGGTTCGTCCGAAGTCCCCGGGGATTTTGCTGTCGGCTCCGTCACTGCCCGGTCGGACGGCCCGCGAGGGCGCCGTCGGCGAGCTCGAGGGCGCGTCGCGCGAGGGGTTCGGCGACCGCGCGGTCGGCCGGCACGAGGCCCACGCGGGTACGACGGTCGAGCAGGTCGTCGACGTCGTGCGCGCCCTCGTGGGTGACCGCGAAGACCAGCTCGGCGAGGGTCACCGGGACGGTGGGCGAGGCGGGTGCGAGCAGCTGGTCGTCGGACAGGCCGGTGACGTCGCGGGCCGTGGTCATGACCAGGTCGGCGTCGGTGCCGAAGCGGCGTACGAGCCGGGCGGGCGCGGTGCTGCGGCGCAGCTCCTCGCGCGGTGCGGCACCCAGCAGCGGCAGGCCCGAGGTGCGGCACGGCCCCGCCGGGAGGCCGGTCGTCGCGACCACGGCGTCGAGGGTGTCCTCGGCCATCCGACGGTAGGTCGTGAGCTTGCCGCCCACGACCGTCGTCACTCCCGTGCGCGACGTCAGGACGACGTGGCGGCGCGACAGGTCGGAGGTCGCGTCGGTGCCGGCGACCTCCAGGAGCGGGCGCAGCCCGGCGAAGGCCCCGACCACGTCGGCGCGGGTCGGCGGGACGCCGAAGGCCGACGCGACGACCCCGAGCAGGAAGTCGATCTCCGACTCGCTCGGCGTCGGCACGTCCGGGACGGGTCCGGTCACCGGCTCGTCGGTGAGGCCGACGTAGTGGGTGCCGTCGGGCTGCGGCAGCACCATCGCGAAGCGCGCCCGCGATCCCGGGATCGGCACCATCACCGCGACGCGGGTGGCGGACAGGGACGAGCTGCGCAGGACGAGGTGCGTGCCCCGGCTCGGGCGCAGCCGCACCCGGTCGTCGAGGTCGCCGGCCCACACCCCGGTGGCGTTGACCACCGCCTTGGCCCGGACCCGGCACGACTGGCCGGTGAGCTCGTCGCGGAGGTCCACCACGGTGCCGGTCGCCGACGTGACGCGGGCGCGCGTGCGGACCTCGGCGCCGTACGACGCCGCGGTGCGGGCCACGGTCGTCACGAGCCGGGCGTCGTCCTCGAGCTGGCCGTCCCACGAGAGGTATCCGCCGCGGAGGGTCTCCGCCCTCAGCGCGGGGGCGAAGTCGAGCGCCTCGGTCGCGTTGAGCCGCCGGGGTCGGGGAAGGGTGCGCGCGGGCGTGCGCGCCGCCCGGCGCAGCAGGTCGCCACCGTGCAGGCCGGCCCAGGTGAGCGTCGTACGGCTGCGGGGCATGGCGTCGTTCACCGGCGTCAGCATCGGGAGGGGCCGCACGAGGTGCGGGGCGGTGACGTCCATCAGGATGCCGCGCTCCACGGCGCTCTCGTGGGCGATCGCGAGCTGGCCCTGGGCGAGGTAGCGCAGGCCGCCGTGCACGAGCTTGGAGGACCAGCGCGAGGTGCCGAAGGCGAGGTCGTGCGCGTCGACCGCGAGCACCGCGAGCCCGCGCGTCACCGCGTCGAGGGCCACTCCGGCGCCGGTGATGCCGAGGCCGACGACCACCACGTCGACCTCCGCGGGGACGTCGGCGAGGCCCGCGGTGATCCGGCGCCCGGGCCCCATCACGGCTCCAGGGTCCGGGTGACGAGCCGGACGTACTCCGCGTCGAGGTCCTCCAGGGAGACGTCGGCGTCGACCATCGTCAGCGCGGAGAAGACGAAGCCGTGGCCGGCGAGCGTCAGTGCGCGCGCCATCGCGGTGGGGTCCCCGGACCGGATGGCGCCGGACGCCTGCCCGCTCTCGATCTCGGCGGCGAGGATCTCGATGAGCGCCTCCTGCGAGCGCCCGCGCCGCGCGAGCAGGTAGGGCAGCATCAGGTCGGGGTCGAGCTCGACGATCCGGACGAACAGCTCGTTGTCGCGCAGCGCGCGCACGGTGCTGAGCGCGGCGGCGGCGATGCCGGCCGGCGTGGTGGTGTCGGCGGCGGCGACCCGGGTGGCGGCGGCGATGCCGACCCACTCCCGCGTCATCAGGTCGCCGAGCAGCGAGCCCATGTCGGACCACGCGCGGTAGATCGTCATCCGTGACACCGAGGCGCGCCTGGCCACCTCGGTCAGCGTCGTACGCCGCCAGCCGACGTCGAGGATGCAGTCGCGCGCGGCGTCGAGGTAACCGTCGAGCCGCGAGTCAGGGATGTGACGAAGTGACGACATGTGTCACACTGTAACGCATGACGTCGTTCGAGCCCTCCGTCGAGATGCACCCCCAGCGCTGGGGCGACCCCGCGGCTGCCGCCGACCTGCCCGACTCCGCACGCGGCCTGGTCGAGCTGGCCTTCGGGCTGCAGGACCGCCCCGCCGTCGCCGGGGCGGTGCCCCCCGCGCCCACCCTCGACGACGCGCTGCTCGACGAGCTGCGGGTCGTGGTCGGCTTGGAGCACGTGCGCACCGACGACGAGGCCCGCGTCCTCCGCACCCGCGGCAAGTCGACCCCCGACCTGCTCCGGGCGCGGGCGGGTGACCTGCGCGACGCACCCGACGCGGTGGTGCGGCCGAGGGGCCACGCCGAGGTGGGCGCCGTGCTGGCCTGGGCGGACCGGCACCGCGTGGCGGTCGTGCCGTTCGGTGGCGGCACCTGCGTGACGGGCGGCCTCGCCGCGCGCCGCGACGGCTTCGCCGGCCTGGTCAGCCTCGACCTGGTGCGGATGAAGCGGCTGCTCGCCGTCGACGAGGTCTCGATGACCGCCACACTCGAGCCCGGCCTCCGTGGGCCCGAGGCCGAGGCGCTGCTCGCCGAGCACGGCCTGGTGCTCGGCCACCACCCGCAGTCGTTCGAGCACGCCTCGGTCGGGGGTTTCGCCGCCACCCGTTCCAGCGGCCAGTCGAGCGCCGGCTACGGCCGCTTCGACGCCATGGTGGTCGGCCTCACCGCCGCGACGCCGACCGGGTCGCTCGACCTCGGGTCGTCTCCGGCGAACGCCGCCGGGCCCGACCTGCGCCAGCTGCTCCTCGGCTCGGAGGGCGCCTTCGCGGTCATCACCTCCGTCACCGTGCGCGTACGCCGCCTCCCCGAGGTGACGACGTACGAGGGCTGGCGGTGGCCGTCCTTCGACGCCGGTGCCGACGCCATGCGCACCCTGGCGCAGTCCGGGCTCCTGCCCACCGTGATCCGCCTCTCCGACGAGTCCGAGACCGCGATCAACCTCGCCGACCCCTCGTCCATCGGCGGCGCCGACGACCCGGGCTGCCTGATGATCACCGGCTACGACGGCACCCCCTCCCAGGTCGCCTCGCGGCAGGCCGCCGTCACCGCCGTCCTCACCGACCTCGGCGGCACGCCGCTCGGCACCGAGCCGGGGGAGAGGTGGGTGCAGGGCCGGTACCACGCGCCGTACCTCCGTGACTCCCTGCTCGACCACGGGGTGCTCGTCGAGACGCTCGAGACCGCGACCTTCTGGTCGAACCGCGGCCGGCTGTACGACGACGTCAGGGCCGCGCTGCAGTCCGCGCTCGGCGAGGGCGCACTCGTGCTCTGCCACGTCTCGCACGTCTACGAGACGGGCTGCTCGCTCTACTTCACCGTCGCCGCCCGCCAGGGCGAGGACCCGGTCGCGCAGTGGCAGGTCGCCAAGGCCGCCGCCAGCGACGCGATGATCGCCGCCGGTGCGACCATCACCCACCACCACGCGGTGGGCACCGACCACAAGCCCTGGTTCGCCCAGGAGATCGGTGAGGTCGGGGTCCGCATCCTCCGCGCCGTCAAGGCCGAGCTCGACCCCTCGGGGATCCTGAACCCGGGCGTCCTCATCCCGTAGACGGGTTTCGAGGCTCGCTTCGCTCGCACCTCAACCGGCGGCGGCGTGGTGGGGGCAGGGCCGCCGGTTGAGCAGGGCCCCCAGGGCCCGTGTCGAAACCAAGGCTCCATCCACAGATCCACGAGCACCCCTGTCGGGTTCCCACCCCGATCGGATCGACTGGTCGGATGCCCTGGACCTACATCCTCGAGTGCTCCGACGGCAGTTTCTACGTCGGCAGCACCTGGAACATCGAGAGGCGGATCTGGGAGCACAACGAGGGATTGGGAGCCGAGTACACGAAGAGGCGGCGGCCAGTGCGCCTGGCCTGGGCGGGCGAGTTCGAACGTGTCGACGAGGCGTTCGCATTCGAGAAGCAGGTGCAAGGGTGGCGCCGCGACAAACGGCTCGCCCTCATCGAAGGCCGGTGGGCGGACCTACCCGAGCTCGCCGCCGGCTACTGGCGTCGCCGGCCCGAGACGGCCGGTTGAGCCTTGGTTTCGACACGCTCGCTGCGCTCGCTGCTCAACCGGCGGCCTGCTCATCCGGCGGGGTCGGCGAAGGTCCAGACGAGGAGCTCGGTCGCCTCGGTGGCGGTGACCGACCGGCCCGGCTCGTCGGTGATCCGGAGGGCGTCGCCCGCGCCCAGCGCGACGTCCCCGACCGCGACGGCGCCCGTGGCGGCGAAGACGTGCTGGCGCGGGTCGTCGGGGAGCACGACGGAGGAGCCGGGGGAGAGGCGGGCGACGAGCAGCCGGGCGCCGGTCGTGCCGATCGGCAGCCCGGAGCCGCCGGCCACCTCGACCAGGTGGGATCGAGGCGGCGGCGCCTCGCCCAGGACGTACGACGGCTCGGCGCCGGGGGCCGAGGGCAGCAGCCACGCCTGGACGAAGCGGCAGCGGCCGGAGGCGGGGTCGGCGACCTCGCTGTGGCGGATGCCGGTGCCGGCCGAGAGGACCTGCGCCCGGCCCGCCTCGACGACGTGGGACGCGCCCGTGGAGTCGGTGTGCACGAGGGCGCCCTCGAGCACCCACGTGACGATCTCCAGCTCCGTGTGCGGGTGCTCGGAGTAGCCGGCGACGATCGCGGGAGCCGGGTCCAGCACGTCGTCGTTGTGGCACACCAGCGGCCCGAAGCCGAGGTTCGTCGGGGCGTAGTGTGGACCGAACGAGAACGAGTGCCGGGTGGTCCGCCCTGGCACGGACTCCTGCGACCTCGTGGATCCGGCGTACAGGGTCCCTGACATGCCGATATCTTCGCGGATGTGCCTCCCCCGCATCAGTTCCCCCTGCTCCCACCCGGTTTCCGGTTCGGCACGAGCACGGCCAGCTACCAGATCGAGGGTGCGGCTCACGAGGACGGCAAGGGCCCGAGCATCTGGGACACCTTCAGCGCCGAGCCCGGACGCATCGCCGACGGCAGCACCGGTGAGGTCGCCTGCGACCACTACCACCGCTACGCGGAGGACGTCGCGCTGATGAAGGAGCTGGGGACCGGCGGCTACCGGTTCTCCGTCAGCTGGCCGCGGATCCAGCCGACCGGCCGCGGACCGGCCAACGCGAAGGGGCTGGCGTTCTACGACCGGCTCATCGACACCCTGCTCGAGAACGACCAGCAGCCCATGGTCACGCTCTACCACTGGGACCTGCCGCAGGCCCTCGAGGACGACGGCGGCTGGCTCAACCGCTCCACCGTCGACCGCTTCGCGGAGTACGCCGCCATCCTGGGCGAGCGGTTCGCCGACCGGGTCGAGCACTGGATCCCCGTCAACGAGCCCAACGTCGCCTCGATCCTGGGCTACGGCCTCGGCACGCACGCCCCGGGCAAGTCGATGCTCTTCGACTGCCTGCCGGCGGTCCACCACCTGCTGCTCGCGCACGGGCGGGCGGCGATCGAGCTGCGCCGGGCGGGCGCGACGTCGATCGGCTGCGCCAACAATCACGCGCCGATCTGGCCGGCCAGCGACGACGACGCCGACGTGGGGATGAGCAAGCTCTTCGACGCGCTGTGGAACGGCACGTTCCTCGAGCCGATGCTGCTCGGTCGCTACCCCGCCGACCTGATGCCGCTGTTCGACGAGGTGATGGTCGACGGTGACCTCGCGACCATCCGCCAGCCGCTCGACTTCTACGGCGTCAACTACTACAACCCGATGAAGATCGCGGCCGCCGACGAGGACTCCGAGATCCCCTTCGACTTCCGTGAGGTGGTCGGCTACCCGACGACCGACTTCGGCTGGCCGATCGTGCCCGACGCCCTGCGGGAGTGGCTGGTCATGTTCCGCGCCCGGTTCCGCGCCGCGCTGCCGCCGATCATGATCACCGAGTCCGGGTGCAGCTACAACGTCGGGCCCGACGAGGACGGCGTCGTCGACGACCAGGCGCGCATCGACTACCTGCGGGCCCACCTCAACGCCGTCTCGGAGGCCATCACCCGCGGCGTCGACGTCCGGGGCTACTACACGTGGTCGCTGATGGACAACTTCGAGTGGGCCGAGGGCTACACCCAGCGCTTCGGGCTGGTGCACATCGACTACGAGACGTTGAAGCGCACCCGGAAGAACTCCTTCCACTGGTACGCCGACATGATCGCCGCGCAGCCCCAGCACCTGTAGCGGCGCCGGGGACCGGGGTCGATAGGCTCGCGACATGACCAACCGCCGCGTCGTCTTCGTCGTGGGCTCGGGCCGCAGCGGCACGAGCACCATGGCCGGCACGCTGCGCACGCTCGGCCTCCACGTGCCCCAGCCGGAGGTCGTCGCCGACGCGACCAACCCCAAGGGCTTCGGCGAGCCGCGCTGGGTCGTCGACCTGCACCACGAGCTGCTGCAGCGCAGCAACGTGCAGGTCTCCGACGCGCGTCCGCGGGCGTGGCTCGACACCGGCACCACGAGCGGCGACCACGCCCTGCGACAGCGGGTCACGACGTGGCTCGAGGAGCAGCTCGGCGTCGCCGACGAGCTCGTCATCAAGGACCCGCGCGCCGCCTGGTTCCTCGGGCTGTGGCGGGCAGCGGCCGACCGCTGCGACGCCACGTCGTCGTACGTCACGATGCTGCGGCCGGTGACCGAGGTCGTCGGCTCCAAGCAGACCTACTACGGCAGGATGGGCGCGGGCTCCGACCAGGGCGCCATCACCCGCACCGCGGCGTGGGTCAACATGATGCTGCACACCGAGCGCGCGACCCGCGGCCAGCAGCGCGCGTTCGTCCGCTACGGCGACCTGCTCGACGACTGGACGCAGCCGGTCTTCGCGCTGGGCGAGGCGTTCGACCTCGCCGGGGTGAAGACCGCGATGGCCGTCGACATCGCCGAGGTGCACCGCTTCATCGACCCCTCGCTGCGTCGCGTCACGATGACGTGGGACGACATCGGCGTGCCTGCCCGGCTGCGCGAGCTCGCCGACGAGACCTGGCAGGCGCTCGACGCGCTCGCCGACGACGACTCCGCCGAGCTCCACCAGACCTGCGACCAGCTGCGCACGGCCTACGCCGAGCAGTACGCCGAGGCCGAGGCGTTCGCGCACTCCACCGTCGTCGCCCAGCGGCGTACGGCGGCCGCGGAGGCGCGGCGCGAGGCGGCCGAGCAGGCCCCCCGGCGCAGCGGCGCCGACCGCGTGCCGCACGCCGTGCGGGCGATGGTCCCGCCGGCCGCCCGCCGGAAGCTGCGCCAGGCGATGGGCCGCGAGCGGGGCCGAGGAGCCTGATGCCCGACATCGCCTCCCTCGAGCAGGACCCGGCGTACGACGTCACCTGGCCGTGGACGGCGGGCGAGCCGCTGGTGCCCGGGCTGACGTGCGTCTTCCGGGTGCGCAACGAGGCACGCAACCTGCCGTGGGTGCTGCCGCCGATCTTCTCGGCGGTCGACCACGTGCTGCTCGTCGACAACGGGTCCGACGACGGCACCGCCGAGGTGGCGCGCACGGTCGCCGAGGAGTGCGGCGCGGCCGACCGGCTCACCGTGCTCGACTACCCGCACCGGGTCGCCCGCGCGGGCGGCGAGCACCTCGCGACACCGGCGACGAGCGTCCACTCGCTGACCCACTTCTACAACTGGTGCTTCTCGCACGTCCGCACGACCTACTCGATGAAGTGGGACGGCGACATGGTGCTCACGCCCGAGGGCGCGGGCATCCTGCGCGACCTGTCGTGGCAGCTCCAGTCGACCCGCGCGATCGTCGCGATGCCCCGCCACCCGCTGACCGTCGTCGACGAGTCCACCGGCTGGCTCGACCTGTCCCTGCGCTTCCTCGAGCCGTGGGTCTACCCGATGGGCCCCGACTTCACCTTCGTCAAGGCCTTCGACTGGGAGCTGCGCGAGTTCCCGCCCGGCGTCGAACGCATCGTGCTCCAGCAGGGCCTGGTGCTCGAGGTGAAGTGGCTCGACGCCGACGAGTACGCCCACTGGCGCCGCGACGGCGTCGACTTCACCAACACCCGGCTCTACCGCAAGCTCCGCGAGTTCGAGGTCGACGAGGCCATCCGCAACGGCGACCCCGAGGCGCTGGGCGGGCTGGTGAAGGTGACCGCGCCCGAGGGGGTCCACATCATCGACCACGTGAGCCGTGACTGGCTCTGGCGCCAGCCCCGGCCGCTGGTCAAGCACTCGTTGCCTGCCTCCCTGAAGGAGCGCGTCCGACCGTGACCCATCCTCTCCACGACCTCCGCCTGCCCGGACCCACGCTGGTCCTGGTCGACGACTCCGACGGTGGGCTGGCCCTCGACGCCCTCCACGGGATCGAGGACGTGCCCGGGCTGACGCCGCAGGTCGTCACGCTGTCGTCCCTCGACGGTCCGCGGAAGGGATGGGGCTCGGTCCTCGTCGTTGCAGCCGACCGTGCCCGGCTGCGGCGGATGGCGAGCGCCGTACCCCTCCTCGGGCAGGCCAAGGCCATCGCCTGCTGGCTCACCGACGCCCCGACCCCGTGGGTCCTGGTGCCACGCCCGGAGTGGCCGCCGCTGGTCCACCTCGCGGCGCGCGAGGCCGGCGACCGCGGCGTGCTCACCGTCGCCCGCTTCGCCTCCGGCGCCCGCGCCCAGCTGGTCGTCATGGAGATGGCGCGGCAGGCGGCCGGCCCCGGCGACACCACCCACGGCGGCCTCGTCGTGGCGTACGCCGGCCGGCCCGCGGCCCCGGGTCTCGACGCCCGGTCCGTGCTGCTGCCCGACGTGGCCGGCGCCGGCGACCCCGAGCGCGACGTGCCGCCCGACGTCGTGGTCGCGCGCCGCGGGGCCACCAGCCAGCAGAGCGTGGCCGAGCACCACGTCATCGACCGCGCACCCACGGTCGTCACCGACCCCGGCCCGGAGCCCGTCGACGAGCGGGTCTTCAACCCCACCGGCTTCCGCAAGGACTGGGACCACGGCGTCGTCGACCTCTCCCGGATCACCACCGGCCCGGTCACCGAGGACGTCGTCGCGGCCGCACGTGCCTTCCAGGGCGTCCGCCTGCCGGCCGACACCCGCACCGCGGACCTCCTCGCGCTGGCGATCTCCGGCGTGCCGCTGGTGACCGAGGGCGTGCTCGACGTCGCGCCGCCGCTGGCCACCGCGCTCGACGCAGCGGTCGACCTCGACGACCCGTTGCGCCGCGAGGAGCACAGCCTCGCCGTGCGGCGCGCCGCCTTCGACCACCACTCCACGCTCGCCTGGCGGTCCGCCCTCGCCACCCGCGCCGGCGTCCGCCACGTCGGGCTGCCTCCGGTCAGCGCGCTGCTGTCGACCAAGCGTCCCGACATGCTCGACTTCGCCCTGCGGCAGGTCGCCCGCCAGCGGGGCGCCGACGTCGAGCTGGTGCTGGCCGCGCACGGCTGGGAGCCCGACCGCGACGCCGTACGCCGTGCGCTCGGCGACCGCCCGCACCAGGTCCTCTCCTTCGACGAGTCGACGTTCTTCGGCGACGTGCTCAGCGCCGCGGCGCGGGCGGCGTCGAGCGAGGTGCTGCTCAAGGTCGACGACGACGACTGGTACTCACCCGACGCCGTGCACGACCTGCTGATGGCCCGCCGCTTCTCCGGCGCCGACGTGGTCGGCATGCCCTCGGAGTTCGTCTACCTCCACGCCAACGACAGCCGCGGCGACGTCACCGTGCGCCGCAACCACCCCTCGGAGATCTTCGCCCGCTTCGTCGCCGGCGGCACGCTGCTGATGGAGCGCGGCCTGCTGCGCTCGCTCGGCGACTTCCGGCGCGTGCGCAAGTACGTCGACGCCCAGCTGCTGGCCGGGGTCGAGGCGGCCGGTGGCCGGATCTACCGCACCCACGGGCTGGGCTACGTCCTGCGCCGCACGGGCGACGGACACACCTGGGTGCGCGACGACGAGGAGTTCCGCCGACCTGACATCGTGGCCTCCGAGTGGAGCGGCTTCCAGCCGAGCCTGGCGCTGGAGGTCGACGAGGCCGACCGTCCGGACGGGGGTACGCAGTAGATGGCCCGGCAGACCGTGGTGCGCCACAACGACTGGGGGACCCTTACGCCGCCGGCCCTCGGCGCGTGGGAGCCGACCCTGTCGGTGACCGTCGTCGTCCCGACGTTCAACTACCAGCAGAAGCTGCCCTACGTCCTCGCCGGGCTCGCCGCGCAGTCCTACCCCGCCCACCTGCTCGAGGTGCTCGTCGTCGACGACCAGAGCTCGCCGCCGCAGGAGCTGCCGGAGGTCAGGCCGGACAACACCCGCCTGGTCCGCGTGGAGCACGGCTGGGGACGGGCCAACGCGTGCCAGCTCGGCGCGCGGCTCGCGGACGGTGACGTCCTGCACTGGTACGACGCCGACATGCTCGCCCACCGCGAGGAGGTCGAGGCGCACGCCCGCTGGCACCACCTCGTCGACTACGCCGTCCCCGGCGGGCACAAGCTGTTCGTCGACCCGGCGTCGTTGTTCGAGGTCGACCCGGCCGTCGTGCGCGACCGGATCGCGGCCGGCGAGGCGGCCGACCTCTTCCCCGGTCAGGAGCACGAGGCGCACCAGTGGGTCGAGGACTACTGGGCGAAGACCGACGACCTGCGCACCGCCGGGCCGCGGGCGCAGCGCTTCCACATCGGGATGACCGGCTCGGTCACCAAGGCGCTCTACCTCGACTCCGCCGGCTTCGACCCGTCGTTGAAGCTCGGCGAGGACATGCACCTCGGCCACTCCCTGGCCCAGGCCGGCGGCGTCTTCGTCGTCGACCGCGAGGCGCGCAGCTGGCACCTCGGCCGCTCGCAGGTGCTGCGCCGGGCCGAGCAGGTCAACCGCTTCAACGACCCCTACCTCGCCGACCTCGTGCCGACGATGCGGCCCAAGCGCAACAAGCGCGGACGCGCCTACCAGGTCCCGTACCTCGAGGTCGTCGTCCCGGCGGGTCCCGCCGACGACACCATCCGCGTCGTCGACTCGCTGCTCGACGGCGACGTCCCCGACCTGCGGGTCACGGTCGTCGGTCCGTGGAGCTCGGTCCACGACGACCGGGTGCAGCCCGTCGAGGACCCGGTCCTGGAGACCCGGCTGGTCCACCGCTCCTACCTCCACGAGCCGCGGGTGCGCCTGCTCGAGACCGCGCCCGCCTCGTCCGACGCGGAGTTCGTGCTGACCCTGCCCGACGTCTCGCTCGCCCCGCTCCCGGTCGCGGTGTCGGCGATGCTCGGCGACCTCGAGCGCACCCACCACGGCGCCCGCGCGCTGACGTACCCCACCGGCGGCGCCGCGCGCCTCGAGCGCACCGCCGCCCTGGCCCGCGTGGCCCGCCTCGCCGCGCCGGGCGACGACCGCGAGGCCCTGATGGACGAGTCATTCGGGGTCAAGGCGTACGACGCCACCGCCGTCGGCTGGGTGCCCACCCCCGAGCGTGAGGTCGAGCGCTTCCTGCTCCCCGCCCGCCCCGCGGTCGACCCGGCGAAGTCGGAGGACCGCCTGATGAAGGCACTCGGGCAGGACGGACCGGCCGCCGTCACGCCCCGCGAGCCGGAGGTCGAGAAGAAGGGCATCTTCGGCCGCCGCCGCTAGCCGATCGCTGGTTGAGGTGCGAGGAGCGCCAGCGACGAGCCTCGAAACCCCTTGGTCGTCGTGGTTTCGAGGCTCGCTGCGCTCGCACCTCAACCGACTAGGGTCCGGTGGCTGCGCTCGCACCTCAACCGACGTTCGCTGGTTGAGGTGTGAGGAGCGCCAGCGACGAGCCTCGAAACCGACGGAGGTCCGGCGGCAGAGCGGTCAGTCCGCGCCGAAGAGGTCGCGGGTGTAGACCTTGTCGGCCACGTCGTCGAGCTCCTCGACCATCCGGTTGGCGACGATGAGGTCGGCGCGCTCCTTGAAGGAGGCGAGGTCGTCGGTGACCTCGGAGCCGAACCAGTGGTCCTCGCCGAGCTCGGGCTCGTAGACCACGACCTCGATGCCCTTGGCCTTGAGCCGCTTCATGATGCCCTGCACCGAGGACTCCCGGAAGTTGTCCGAGCCGGCCTTCATGATCAGCCGGTGGATCCCCACGACCTCCGGCCCGCGGTCGATGATGTCGAAGGCGATGAAGTCCTTGCGGGTCGTGTTGGCCTCGACGATCGCGGAGATCAGCGTCTGCGGCACGTCGGAGTAGTTGGCGAGCAGCTGCTTGGTGTCCTTGGGCAGGCAGTAGCCGCCGTAGCCGAACGACGGGTTGTTGTAGTGGGTGCCGATCCGCGGGTCGAGCCCCACCCCGTCGATGATCGAGCGCGAGTCCAGGCCGCGCGAGAGCGCGAACGAGTCGAGCTCGTTGAAGTAGGCGACCCGCATGGCGAGGTAGGTGTTGGCGAACAGCTTGATCGCCTCGGCCTCGGTGGGCGCGGTGAACAGGACGGGTACGTCGTCGGCGTCCGCGCCCTTGACCAGGAGCTCGGCGAAGGCCCGGGCGCGTGCGGAGTCCTCGCCCACGACGATGCGCGCGGGGTGGAGGTTGTCGTGCAGCGCCCGCCCCTCTCGCAGGAACTCGGGGGAGAAGATGACGTCCGTGGTGCCGAGCCGGGCGCGTACGTCCTCGATGTAGCCCACCGGGACCGTGGACTTCACGACCATGGTCGCGTCGGGGTTGATCCGCTGGACGTCGCGCATCACCGCCTCGATCGAGCCGGTGTCGAAGTAGTTCGTCACCGGGTCGTAGTTGGTCGGCGTCGCGATGATCACGAAGTCGGCGCCCCTGTGCGCCTCCTCCGGGTCGGTCGTGAAGGCGAGGTCGAGCTCCTCCTCGGCGAGGAAGCGGGAGATGTCGTCGTCGTGGATCGGGCTCTCGCCGCGCCTGAGCCGCTCGACCCGCTCGGCATCGAGGTCGAGTCCCACGACCGTGTTGTGCCGCGCCAGCAGCACCGCCATCGAGAGGCCGACGTAGCCGAGGCCCGCCACAGAGATCCGAGTGGTCACCCGGTGATTGTGCCGTACGCCGGACAACAGCGGCCGACCTCCTGCACCCTTGACCGGCGACCGCCGGGGTCGCGGACAGCGGGAGGTCGTCGATGGCGAAGCGAGGAACGGGGCTGGGCCTCGGCCCGATGGTGTGTGGCTTCGCTGCCATGGTCGCGGTGCTGACGGGGCACGACGGTCTCGCGTTCCCCCTCCTGCTGGGGGCATTCGTGCTGGCGGTCGTCCGTGTCCCGGCACGGCTGCGGGCCGCCACGCGTGCCCAGCTCGAGGCCGTGGGCACCCCGTCGGACGCCGCTGAGCGGATGGGCGGCCTCGCCGTCGAGATGATGACGCCCGGTGGGCGGAGCAACGACGAGCTCATGCGTGAGGCCGCGACGCTCTACGGTCAGCTGCCGCCGGAGCTCCGCGCCGAGCTGGAGGAGCGGCGGCCGACGGAACCGGGGGTCCACGTCGAGGTCAGCGGGCCGCTCGGCCACACCATGGCGAGGCTCGCCGGCTTCCCGGCACCGGAGCCGGCCCCCGGCGAGACCAGGCGCCCGACGTCGTGGACGATCCCCGCCGGCGAGCCCGACGTCGTCGTACCCGAGGGCCCTCCGGTGCTGCCGGACACCCACGTCGGCGTGCTCGCCCCCGACGTGCTCACGCGCGACGAAGCCACGCCGCCCGGTGCGATCGGCGAGGGGTGGTACCCGACTGCCGACGGCAGCCGTGAGCGGTGGCACAACGGCGCGGCGTGGACCGCCCACGAGCGGGCGGTCGGCGGGGCCTGACGCCAGTCCTCCGCAGGGGCCTTGGTGCCCGCTGGCAGGGTGGACGCATGGGTATCGCGAAGAAGCTCGCCGCTGCCGGCATCGCCAAGAAGGTCTACGACGAGGCCCGCAAGCCGCAGAACCAGGCCAGGATCAAGGAAGCCGTGCGCAAGGTGCAGCAGCGCCGCGGCGGCCGCCGCCCCTGAGCCTGCCCCGGCCGGCGGCCGGTGTCAGGTGGCCGTCGCGGACCCCACCTCAGGGGGTGGGGCGGACGTTGCGGCCCCGGCGCGGGCGGCGTACGAAGGTTGGATGACCACGACACCGATGGAGCCCGAGTCCGATCCGCAGGTCGTCCCGTCCGGGGACCCGGCGGTCAACCCCGTCGCACCGGGTGAGGACCCCGGCGCCCCGATCCCCGAGGCGGACCCCGACCGTCAGTAGGGCACCGACGTCGGTGCCCGGCGCCCCGCCCTGACGGCCCAGGCCGCCAGGGCGAGCGCCGCGAGCAGGTAGGCGTTGCCGACGACGTGCTCGGGCGCGCTCCACCCCAGCTCGCGTCCTCCGCCCCACGGCGGCCACAGGATCGGCCGGGTCACGAACACCGCTGCCCACGCCACGGCGGCCCAGCGGCTGCGCTCCCAGAGCACCAGGGCGACGGGCACCGCCCAGACCCAGTGGTGCGACCACGACACGGGCGAGGCGAGCAGCATCGCCACGGAGGCCAGGCACGTGGCGAGCACCGGGTCGCCGCCGCGCCACCGTGCCGCGGCGCCCGCCAGGACGCCCAGCGCGAGGGTCCCGGCGACGGCCGCCCAGACCGCCGTCGGGGGCACCCCGTCCAGCAGCCGGGTCAGCGCCCCGGAGACCGACTGGTTGTGGGCCAGCGCCGGCGGGCCGACGCGGCGCGGGTCCAGCAGCCGCTCGGTCCAGTACGACGTCGCGCCGGGCACCGCGACGTACCCGATCGCCACCGTGGCGGCGAACGCCAGCACCGCGCGGGCGGCGGCAGCGCGCCGGCCGACGAGGACGAGCAGCGCGACGAAGACGAGCGGGGTCAGCTTCACCCCCGCCACCACGCCCAGCGCGACGCCCGCCAGGCGACGGTCGGAGCGGAGCACGTCGGCGAGCACGACGAGCAGGACCAGCAGGTTGACCTGACCGAAGGCGAGGTTCTGCCACACCGGCTCCAGCGCCAGCGCGGCGACGGACAGCGCGACCGCGGCCCAGGCCGACGTCGTACGCCCGAGGGCGTGGCGCACGAGCACGACCGAGCCGCCGAGCGCCGCGGCCGAGGCGGCCGTCCACACGGCGGCGGCGAGCCAGTGCGGCAGGAGCGCCAGCGGCGCCATCAGCACGGCGGCGAAGGGCGGGTAGGTGAACGGCAGCCCGGTCACGGGATCGTCGCTCGCGTAGGGCGACGACCCGGCGAGGACGGAGTCACCGCCGTGCCGGTAGGCGAGGAGGTCCACGAACGGGTGGCCAGCGGCGACCGCGACCGCGCCGGCGACCCCGCCGGCGGCCACGAGCGCGGCGGTCGCCGGGCCCGGGAGCCAGCGCGGGGCCTTCACCCGTGCAGCGTATTCGGGACCAAGGTCCCCCGGGATCCGGACCTTCCGCCGCTCATCCGGACCGGGCGCGCAGCCGATGGTGGTGACATGACCCTCCCCCTCGCCGCGCTCGTCCCTGCCTTGCCGACGCACGAACGCTGGTTCGTCGAGTCGCAGCAGGCGGGCGACTGGTCCTTCTTCCTCTCGCCGCTGCCGCTGGTGCTGACCGCCGCGGTGGTGGCCGTGACCGTCGCGTGGCGCCTCGTCGCCCTCCGGATCCACCGGCCCGAGCTGCCGTTCCTGGCGCCCGTCGGCCGCCTCGTGCCGTGGGTGCCGCGCCTCCTCGGCATCCACCTCGGCGTCGCGCTCCTCGCGCTCGCCGCGACGGGGGCGTTCATCACGCCGTCCAACGACCACCTCGACGGCGTCGGCGGCAACGCCCTCCTCCTCGTCGAAGCCACGCTGGGGATCTGGCTGGTGACCGGCATCAACCTGCGCCCGGCCGCCGCGCTCGTGCTCGGCCTCGGCCCGGCGCTCGCCCTGGTCGCCGGACCCACGGCGCTCGGCGAGTGCGCGAACCTCGCGGCCGTCGCGGCCTTCCTCGTCGTCGTACCTCCGGGACCCGATGCGAACGGAGCGGCACACCCGCCCCGCGCCCAGCTCCGCTGGGCCCTGCTGTGGCTGCGGCTCGGCGTCGGCGTCGCCCTGATCGTGCTCGCCTTCTCGGAGAAACTGACCAACCCGGGGATGGCCATCGACACCCTCGAGCACTACCCGGCGCTCGACGTGTTCGCCCTCGTCGGCATCCACGTCTCGCCCGAGACCTTCGTGGCCATCGCCGGCGCCACCGAGCTGCTGTTCGGCCTGCTCGTCATCTCGGGTGCCTTCCCGCAGGTCGCGGTCCTGGTCGCGATGGTGCCGTTCAACGCCACGCTCCTGCTCTTCGGCCAGACCGAGATGGTCGGCCACCTCCCGGTGTACGGCGTCTTCCTCGCGCTGCTGGCCTACGGCTCGTCGGCGACCACCGCGGGCGACGTGCGCTGGCTGCCCAGCCTCGGCCGGCGCAGGGTCGTGGTCCCCGCGACGGCCTGACCGCGCGAGCTCGTCTGCCGCAGGTGCGGCGGTTGTTGCCCCTCGACACGCTGCGGGAGGGCCACAACCGCCGCACGTGCGTCGTACCCGCTCGTCAGGGGAGCGAACGTGCCGCGAGTACGCCCCGCGCGCTACGCAGCCACGCACCTGCTGGGGGCCCAGCGCTCGACGCACCGGACTCACACCCGTCGCCTGACTTTGATGAGTTGCTAGTTCCTCTTCAAACGGTGACATGCCCGCACGTCGGTCCTCGGATTGATCGAGCACTGACGCAGCACGTCATCGCCGGGGTTCGCCTCGGTTCCTCTGTCACGTAGTTCGAACGTGGCTGGTCCCCATTCAAAGCCGGTGCACTCCCCATCGCTCAGCCGAGCCCATATGACGGCGCCGTTCAGGAGCTGCTCTGTGCCCGCGAACCGCCACACGAGCTGTCCCGACTCGAACAGGCAGCCGTCGGCACTCCTCGTGTCCTCGGACATCCGGCCTTCGAACGTGTTCGACCCGACCTCCTTCACCTCGATCAGCCCCCAGCGACCCTCGAACGACGCGTCCTCGGCGTCCGCCCACGTCGCGAGCCCTGTAATCGCGCCAGCGGTGACCGCGGATGACGCTATCGCCACCGAGGCCGCTGCCTTGGTCGACAGAACGGACGAACCGGTGGCGGGTGAAGGCCCGCCGAACCATCCTGCGATATGACCGACGGCGCGTTGTATGGCATCCAGGACCTGCTCGAGCGCGAGCGCGCCCGTCACCAACCAGTGCCACAGGCCTGCGACGCGCCGCGTTTCCTCCTGCTCGCGTTGGACAGCGGCCGATGCGGCTCTGCGGTTGTTGGCGAAGTCCAGGAGTCGTTGCCGGAGGCGGGGCAATGCCCAGGAGAAGTCGTCCCGCATGACGACGCGTGTTCCGAAGACCCAATCGTGTAGGCAGCGGCGCGCTCTGTTGGCTTGCGGTAGTGCGAGTAGGACGCCCAGTCCGCATGCGTCCACGATCGCGTATCCGACGCTCGACCGTCCGATGAGAAGGGCGACCGACCTCGGTGTGCGCGGAAGTCGACTTCCGTCTGCGGATCGCAGCTCGAGATTCCCGATCGCCTTGCCCACAGTCTGGCCAGTGAGCCAGAGCGACGCCGAGTGGTAAAGCACGAAGGTGCCAATCAGGAGAGACCATCCGCCGCCGGCCACAAACGCGATAATCGCCACAATGGCTGCGTCGACCAGGAAGGAGAGCAGGCGCACGCCATGAGGCGGGGATGACAGAGCTGCATCGATCCTGTTCGATTGGTGTCTGCCCATGGCAACACCTCGGTCATCAGTCCGGCGCTCAAGGTCCTCCAGTCTGCTCCCCTCCGCAGCCCCTGCCTAGTGCCCGGCACAGTGAGGGGCGCGTGTTCGCGGCCGTGCCTATGCTCGGGGGATGACGATCCAGCAGTCCACCGACCTCACCCACGCCGCGATGCTGGGGCTCGGCGTCCACCGGCCCGAGCGCGTCGTCACCAACGACGAGATCTGCGAGGTCCTGGACTCCTCCGACGAGTGGATCCAGACGCGGTCGGGCATCCGGACCCGCCGCTTCGCAGGTGAGGACGAGACGCTGATCGGCATGTCGGTGTCCGCGGCCGAGCGGGCGCTGGCCGCCGCCGGGGTGGCCGCGGCGCAGGTCGGGTGCGTCATCGTCGCGACGTCGACCCACCCGGAGCACACGCCCGCCTCCGCCCCGCAGGTCGCGACCGCGCTGGGACTCACGGCCGCGGCCTTCGACATCTCGGCCGGGTGCGCGGGCTTCTGCCACGCGCTCAACCTCGCCGCGTCGATGGTGCGCTCGGGCGCCGAGTCGCACGTCCTCGTCATCGGCGTGGAGCAGCTGAGCCGCTTCATGGACCCGACCGACCGGGGCACCGCGTTCATCTTCGCCGACGGGGCCGGGGCCGTCGTGGTCGGCCCGTCCGACGTACCGGGGATCGGCCCGACCGCCTGGGGCTCCGACGGCTCCCAGGCCCACGTGATCACCCAGACGCCGAGCTGCCTCGGCGGCCACTCCGAGCGGGAGCACCCGGTCGTCCAGATGGAGGGCACCGCGGTCTTCCGCTGGGCGCCGTTCGCGATGGCCAAGGTGGCCCACGAGGCGCTCGACCTGGCCGGCGTCGGCGTCGACGAGCTCGACGCCTTCATCCCCCACCAGGCCAACCTGCGCATCACCCAGACCCTCGCCAAGAACATCCAGCTGCCCGAGTCGGTCGCCATCGCCACCGACGTCGTCGACGCCGGGAACACCTCGGCCGCCTCGGTGCCGCTCGCGATGGAGGCAATGCTGCGCAAGGACGAGGCCGCCGCCGGCGACACGGCCCTGCTGATCGCCTTCGGCGCCGGGCTCTCGTACGCCGGGCAGGTCGTGACGCTGCCCCCGCTCGGCCAGTAGCGCCGGTGGGCGACGAGGACGCGGTACGCCTGCGCACCGGTGACGCCGTGCGGATCCGTCCTGTCCGCCGCACGGACGCCACCGAGCTGCAGCGCGCCTTCGCCCCGATGAGCGAGGAGTCGCAGTACCAGCGATTCCTCACCGGCACGCCGCGCCTGACCGACAGCCAGGCGACCTACTTCACCTCCGTGGACCACGTCCACCACGAGGCGTTCGTCGCCCACTCCACCGAGGACGCGAGCTACATCATCGGGGTGGCCCGCTTCATCCGCTACGAGACCGACCCGGACGAGGCCGAGCTGGCGGTGACCGTCGCCGACTCCTGGCACGGCCGCGGGCTCGGCACCGTGCTGCTCCGCCGGCTGTGCGAGCGGGCACGCGAGGTCGGAGTGCGCAGGCTGCGCGCCGAGATGATGCCGGAGAACGAGGCGATCCTGCGTCTCCTGCGCGCGGCAGGGATGACGGACGAGACGGAGGAGGACGGCCGGGTGGTCGGACACCTCGAGCTTGCGCCGGGGGACTGAGCCCCGAGGGTCGAGAAGCCGGTCGCCCCTACTCCCGCTGACGCTGGCGGAACGCCCGGACGGCGGCATTGATGGTGGCGAAGTCGCGCACCGGCCCCTCCGGCTCCAGCAGGTCGACCCGCCGCAGGCGTCGTACGACGTCGTCGTTGGCCCGGGCCACGGCGACCACCTCGATGCCCAGCCCGTCCAGTCGCTCGAGCAGGCCGTCGAGCATGTCCAGGGCGGTGGCGTCCAGGGCCCCGACGCCCTCGAAGTCCAGCACCAGCCACTCCTCGGCGCCGGGGTTGGTCTCCAGCACGTCCACGACCCGAGCCGCGAAGCGCTCGGCGTTGAGGAAGAACAACGGGGCGTCGAACCGGTAGACGAGGAGGCCGGGCTCAGGGGTGGCCTCGGGGTGCGCGTCGACCTCCACCCAACCGTCCAGGTCCGGAGCGTCACCGAGGATCGCGTCGTGCGGCCGGGCGATCCGGCTCAGGGCGACCACGATGGAGAGGCTGACCGCGACGATGACGCCGACCAGCACGTCGAAGACGATGACGCCCAAGGTGGCGACCACGGCCAGCAGGGCCTCCTGCCTGCTGGCGCGCCACAGGGCCCGGTAGCCCGGGACGTCCAGGATCGCGATCGCCGCCGCGACGATCACCGCGGCGAGCGCGGTGCGCGGGATCTCCCCCAGCACCGGGCTGAGCAGCACCAGCGTGGCGACCACGAGCCCGGCGGCGACCAGCGAGACCAGCTGGGTGCGGCTGCCCAGGGAGGCGGGCACTGCAGTGCGGCTGGCGGACGAGGACACGGGGAAGCCCTGGGAGAGGCCGGAGGTCAGGTTGGTCAGCCCCAGGGCGAACAGCTCCTGGTTGGGCTCGACGCGGTAGCCGAGACGATCGGCGATGGACCGGGCGGTGAGGACGTTGTCGGTGAACCCGACCAGCACGATCCCGACCGCCACCGGGAGGAGGCTCACCAGGTCTGCCCAACCGACGTCGGGCACCCCGGGGGTGGGCAAGCCCTCCGGGATGACGCCCACCACGGGCACGATCGGTTCTGCGTCCGAGATGAGCCAGACGAGGGTGGTCGCCAGTGCAACCGCGATCAGGGCCCCGGGCCAGGTGGGGGCCCAGCGTCGCAGGGCCAGCACGAGCGCGAGGGTGGCGGTGCCCAGGGCCGACGTGGCCGGGTCGCCGTCGCCCAGCTCCTGGACCAGCTCGACGACCCGCGGGAAGAAGCGGTCCGCCTCGATGGGGACCCCTGCGAAGGCCGCGATCTGGCTGCTGAGCAGGGTGAGGCCGACCCCGGTGATGTATCCGACCAGCACGGGCTTGGAGAGCACCGACGCGATGAAGCCCAGCCGAGCCGCCGCGCCCAGGATCGCGATCGCGCCGACCGCCAGCGCGAGCGCGGCCATCAGCGCGACGTAGCGGCCCGGGTCCCCGGCGGCGATCGCACCCACGCCGGCGGCGGCCAGGATCGCGGTGCCCGGCTCGGGCCCGACACCGAGGTGCCTGCTGGTGCCCACCAGGGCGTAGACGACGAGCGGGCCCAAGACGGCGTAGAAGCCGTACTCCGGAGGCATGCCGGCGAGCTCGGCGTAGGCCATCGACTGCGGGATCAGCATCGCCCCGACGGTGGCGCCGGCCACGAGGTCGGGGCGCAACCAGCTCCGCTGGTAGCCGCGCAGCACGGCGAGCCCGGGGACCAGGCCCCGCAGCCGGGGCCGTTGCCTGCGCGGGGACACCATCCGCACGCTAGTGCACCAGTGCATGCCCTTGCTGAGCCGGCGACAGCACCGAGGGGTCGCGCGCGTCAGCCGATCCGCTGGGCGAGGGCCACGATGATGCCCTCCGGGCCCCGGACGTACGCCATGCGCCAGACGTCCTCGTACTGCCCGATCGCACCGACGAGGCCGTAGCCGTCCGCGGCCACGGCGGCGACGGCCGCGTCGAGGTCGTCGACCTCGAAGGCGAGGCTGCGCAGGCCGAGCTCGTTGGCCATCGCGTCGGGCGAGCCCTCGACCGGGTCGGGCCGCACGAAGCTCGACAGCTCGACCGGGCTGCCGCCACCGGAGCAGGCGAGCATCACGATCTCCGTGCGCGAGTCCGGGATGCCGATCACCGTGTCGAGGAAGTCGCCCTCGACCGGCTGCCGGCCCTGCACCTCCAGGCCGAGCGTGACGAAGAAGTCGGTCGCCCGGTCGAGGTCGCGGACCGTGACGCCGACGTGGTCGAAGCGCGTGACGTGTCCCATGGATCCATCCTCCTGCGTGTCGTGGTCGTCGTACACACCCGGGACGGAGCGGCCGGAGCGTCCTCGACATCGCGCCTGAATACCGGTCGCGCCGTGGCCAGGGGTGGCCTACGGTCGTGGCCTCGCCTCACCCCTGGGGCGGCCGGGCTCCGCAGGCGCGTCCTGCGCGGCGACCGGGATCCGTGAACAGTGGTCCGACCACATCGGCAGGGGTTGCCCGGCGGGCCGGTCCTCAGGTCCGGCCCGCCGAGGTCCTCAGGGGCGGGCGAGCCGGTCGGCGACGACCGCCCAGACGTCCGGGTCGATGCCCATGCCGATGTGGGTCGAGGCGACCTCGACGTGCTCGGCCTCGGGGGACGTGTGGTCGAGGCACGCCTGCCAGGCGACGATCCCGTCGCGCCGGGAGAAGATGATCGTCAGCGGCACCGGGACGGGGGCCGTCGGGTCGAGCCGCTCGGCGACGCGTCGGGCGTCGGGCCGCGGGCCGCGCTGGTAGGCGCGCGCGACCGTGGTGTGCCGCGGCCCGCCGGTGACCGGCGTGCCGTAGGTGATCACGCGCCGTACGGCGTCGGGGTGGCGCCGGGCGACGTCACGGGCGATGACGCCGCCCAGGCTCCATCCGACGAGGGAGGCGGGCCGGCCGGTCTCCGCCACCAGCTCGAGGACCCGGCCCGAGAGCCGCTCGACGTCGCGCCGCGGGTCGCCGGTGTTGGTGCCGAAGCCCCAGCCGCGGGCGTCGTACCCGAGCCGGAGGAGGTAGCGGCGCAGCGGCAGGCCGGACAGCTCGGGCGCGCGCCAGCCCGGGACGTCGACCACGAGGTGGCCGTCGCCGCGGGGCGCCGAGGACAGGCGCGGCATCGCGCCGAGCAGGCGCACGCCGTCGAGGAGCGAGGCGAGCTCGCCCAGGGCCGTGGCGTTGGCGGGCGGCCCGCTGGGGAGCCCGAGCCGTCCCACGTCAGCGCGGTGCCGCGCCTGGGAGCGCAGTCCGGCCGCGGCCAGCGGGTCGCGCAGGGGGAGGGCTGGCATGCCGCGACTGTACGACCCTGGGTGGAGGGCCGGCGGTGGTCAGGGGCGCGTGCGGTGCAGCCGCGAGACGACCTCGCGGCGCAGCACCTTGCCCATCGGGTTGGTGGGCAGCTCATCGACGAAGACCACGCGGCGCGGCACCTTGTAGGGCGTCAGCGCCTCGCGCGAGTGCGCTCGCAGCTCGTCGGGCTGCACCGGGACCCCCTCGACCAGCACCACGGCGGCGACGACCTCCTCGCCGCCCTCCTCGTGCGGCAGCCCGACCACGGCGACGTCCACGACCCCGGCGTGCGTGCGGATCACGGCCTCCACCTCCGACGGGTAGACGTTGAACCCGCCGGTGATGATGACCTCCTTGATGCGGTCGACGACCGTCAGGAACCCGTCGGGCGACATGGTCACCACGTCACCGGTGCGGAACCACCCGTCGTGGAAGGCGGCCGCCGTCTCCTCGGGCAGGTTGCGGTAGCCGGAGAAGACCTGCGGACCCTTCACGAGCAGCTCGCCGCGCTCGCCCATCGGGACGTCGCGGTCGAGGTCGTCGGGGTCGGCGATGCGTACGTCGACGTCCGGGAAGGGCACGCCGATCGCGCCCGGCCGCCGCGCGCTCGTCATCGGGTTCCCGACGACCACCGGCGAGGTCTCGGTGAGGCCGTAGCCCTCGACGAGCAGCCCGCCCGTGGCCCGCTCCCACCGCTCGACGAGCGCAGCGGGCAGCGGCATCGCACCCGACAGCGCGTAGCGGATGCCGCGGATGGAGACGCCGCGACGCTCCGCCTCGTCGACGATGCGCTGGTAGAGCGGTGGGACGGCCGGCACGAAGCTCGGCACCTCCCGCGCCACCGCGTCCATGATCAGGCCGATCTCGGGCTTGGGCAGCAGCACCAGCTTGGCCGCCAGCGTCAGGCCGAGCAGCACGCTGACGGTCACGCCGTAGGCGTGGAACAGCGGCAGCGCGACGAGGAAGGACTCCCGGCCCGCCTGGAGGCCCGGCACCCAGGCGCGCCCCTGGAGCACGTTGGCCACGAGGTTGCGGTGCAGGAGGGGGACGCCCTTCGGCACGCCGGTCGTGCCGGAGGTGTAGAGCAGCAGCGCGACGTCGTCCTTCGCAGGGCGCGGGTGCGCGTCGTCCAGCGGCGCGGAGGAGGCGAGGTCGTCCCACCGCATCGCGCCGGGCGCCGGAGCGGTGAGCTGCTCCCGGGCGGCCCGCGCCCGCGGGACCGGCAGGCGCAGCGCGAGGCGCGTGCGCCAGGGCAGCCGGGTCGTCATGTCGACGGCGACGACGTGCTCGAGGGCGGAGCCGGCGACGAGCTCCTCCACGACCGGCACGACCTTGTCCCACACGATCGCGACGCGGGCGCCGTGGTCGGCGAACGGGCCGCGCAGCTCGGCGGCGGTGTAGAGCGGGTTGTGCTCCACGACGGCGGCACCGAGGCGCAGGACCGCGAGGAACGCGATCACGTTCTGCGGGCAGTTGGGCATCACCAGGGCCACGTTGTCCCCGGGCCGTACGCCGAGGGCGTGCAGGCCGCCCGCCACGCGTCGTACGTCCGCGTCGACCTCGGCGTAGGTCGAGACCCGGCCGAGGAAGTCGAGCGCCGGCCGGTCGGCGTGCAGCCGGACGGCGTCCTCCCAGAGGTCGAGCACGGTCGTGTCGCCGTACTCCAGGTGCAGGGGCACGCCCGGCGGGTAGGAGGCGGCCCAGGGAGGCTGTCGGTCGGACACGCCAGGTCTCGCTTTCGATCGGGCAGGGGGGTGTGGCCCCAACGTATCGAGACGGTCCGGACGAGGCAGGAGCAGTTCGGTCCCGTCGCAGGGGACCTACGCCCCTGACGACGCGGTCCCCGACGGCCGAGGCTGGGGTCAGCAGACGACGGCGACCAGCCGCGAACACTGGAGGCGACCATGCACACCGCGAGCAGACCCGGCACCCACCCCACCGACGCGATCTCCCGGGTCATGGTGTGGCCGGTGGCCATCGTGCCCGGCGAGGCGACGCTGCTGGAGGTCGCCGAGGCCCTCGCGGCCGACGGCATCGGCGCGGTGTGCGTCGTGGAGAACGGCCACCTGGCGGGCGTCCTGTCCGAGCGCGACATCGTGCACCACCTCGCCCAGGGGTCGAACCCGGAGCACGTGACGGCGGCGGACGTGATGACCACCGACCTCGTCACCGCCCGCCCGAAGGACACGGTCCTCGACACCGCCCGCCGGATGGTCGAGGCGCAGGTGCGCCACCTCCCGGTGATCGACGGTGACCTCATCGCCGGCTTCGTCTCGATGCGCGACCTCTTCGAGGTGCTCGTCTACGACGCCGGGCACGACGAGGACGTCGTGGTGGTGCCGAGCGGCACCCGCGTGGTCGTCCGGCAGGACTGAGGCGCCCGGCCCGTCAGAGGGCCGCGACGACCTCGGTGCCCTGCTTGATCGCGCGCTTCGCGTCGAGCTCGGCGGCCACGTCGGCCCCGCCGATGAGGTGCGCCTCGCGGCCGAGGCCGTCGTAGAGGTCGCGCACCGAGTCCTGCCCGGCGCACACGACGATCGTGTCGGCCTCGATCACCCGCGCGACGCCGTCCACGGTGACGTGCAGGCCGGCGTCGTCGATGCGGTCGTAGGTCGCGCCGCTCACCATCGTGACCCTCGACTGCTTCAGCACCGCGCGGTGCGCCCAGCCCGACGTCTTGCCCAGCCCGATGCCGATCGGCGTCGTCTTGCGCTGGACGAGGGTCACCTCGCGCGTGGGCGTGCGCGGCTTGGCCTCGGTGAGCCCGCCCTCGTGCAGCGCGGGGTCGCCGACGCCCCAGTGGGCCATCCAGTCGTCGAGGTCCTCCTCCTCGTGGGTGAGGAAGACGCTGACGTCGACGCCGATCCCGCCCGCGCCGATCACCGCGACCCGCTGGCCGGGGACGACGGCGCCGCTCAGCACCTCGGCGTACGACGCCACGCTCGGGTGGTCGATGCCCGGGATCTCCGGGATGCGGGGCTCGACCCCCGTCGCGACGACGACCTGGTCGAAGCCGGCGAGGTCGGCGGCCGACGCCTCGGTGGAGAGGCGCACGTCGACGCCGAGGACGTCGAGCCGGCGGGTGAAGTAGCGCAGCGTCTCGGCGAAGTCCTCCTTGCCGGGCACCTGCATCGCGAGGCGGAACTGGCCGCCGATCGACGGCGACCTCTCGAAGAGGGTGACCGCGAACCCGCGCTCGGCGGCGGACGTCGCCGCCGCGAGGCCCGCCGGCCCGGCGCCCACGACGGCGACGGTCTGCTTGCGCAGGGTCGGCATCAGCACGAGCTCGGTCTCGTGGCAGGCGCGGGGGTTCACCAGGCAGGACGCGCGCTCGTTGGAGAACACGTGGTCGAGGCAGGCTTGGTTGCAGGCGATGCAGGTGTTGATCTCGTCGGCCCGCTCGTCCATCGCCTTGGCGACGAACGCCGGGTCGGCGAGCAGCGGTCGCGCCATCGAGACGAGGTCGGCCTCGCCGGCGGCGAGGATGTCCTCGGCCAGCTCGGGGGTGTTGATCCGGTTCGACGCGCACACCGGCACGTCGACGACCTGCTTGAGCCGCGCGGTGTGCGAGCGCCAGGCGCCGCGGGGGACCTGCGTGATGATCGTGGGCACCCGCGCCTCGTGCCAGCCGATGCCGGTGTTGAAGACGGTCACGCCGGCGGCCTGCAGGTGCAGCGCCAGCTCGGCGGTCTCCTCCCAGGTCTGCCCGCCCTCGACGAGGTCGAGCAGGGAAATCCGGTAGACGATGGGGAAGTCGGGCCCGACCAGCTCGCGCGAGCGGCGTACGACCTCGACGGCGAAGTGCATGCGGCGGGCCGCCGAGCCGCCCCACTGGTCGTCGCGATCGTTGGTGCGGGCGGCCAGGAACTGGTTGATGAGGTAGCCCTCGGACCCCATGATCTCGACCGCGTCGTAGCCGGCCTTGCGGGCCAGGGCGACGCTCTTCGCGAACGCCGTCGCGGTGTGGTCGACCTCCTTGCTCGACATCGCGCTCGGCTTGAAGGGCGTGATCGGCGACTTCTTGTCCGACGCGCTCTGCGAGAGCGGGTGGTAGCCGTAGCGGCCGGCGTGCAGGACCTGCAGCGCGACGGCGCCGCCCGCGTCGTGCACCGCGCCGGTGATCCGCTCGTGGCGCATCGCGTGGAGGCGGTTGGTCATCTCGGAGGCGAACGGCTTGAGCCAGCCGCGCTTGGTCGGCGCGTAGCCGCCGGTGATGATCAGGCCGACGCCACCCCGCGCGCGCTCGGCGAAGAAGGCGCCGAGCTTGTCGATGTCCCACGGGTGGTCCTCGAGGCCGGTGTGCATCGAGCCCATCACCACGCGGTTGCGGAGGGTGAGCGCGTCCTCGCCGGCGCCGAGCGTGAGCGGCTCGAGGAGGTGGGGGTAGGTGGGGTGCGTCATGCGGTGTCTCTCTCGGTGGTTGAGGTGCCAGCGGCGCGGGCCTCGAAGCCGTGGGCGTCGAGGTACTCGCTGAGCCAGTCGATCCAGAACTGCTCCAGCCGGATGCCGCCGCGCAGCACCAGCCAGCGGTCGCGGACGCCCGGCTCGAGCGCGCCCGGGTCGGGGAACTGCTCGCGCTCCATCTGCTCGTAGGCCGCGAGCCGCACCGCGTGGTCGGCCCGGGCGTCGGCGACGTGGCGCAGCAGCGTCGCGCGGTCGCCGTACGACGCCCCGCGCAGCTTGACGGCCACCTCGCTGCGGAACGCCTCGGCGGGCATCGGCGTGGCCAGCCAGTCGGCCAGCACCTCGCGACCTCGGGGCGACGGGGTGTGGACGCGCTTGTCGGGGCGGCCCTCCTGCTCGACCACCTCGACGGTGACCCAGCCGTCGGCCTCCATCCGCGCGAGCACGCGGTAGATCTGCTGGTGGGTGGCCTGCCAGAAGAAGCCGAGCGACCGCTCGAAGCGCCGGGTCAGCTCGAGCCCGCTCGCCGGGCGCTCGCTGAGCGCGACGAGGAGGGCGTGCTCGAGGGCCATGGCGTCATGGTGCCCGACCTATGCAACGAGTTGCAAGGTGCGGTGCGTCACTCGGGTCCTGCCCGGGTAGTCCAGTGAGCAATGGCTGCCCGAAAGCCGATAGGAGGACCGTTCGCCACTGGACTACCTGACCCGACAGACGCTCCGGCATGGTCCACCCTGAAACGGTCGTCGACGGGGCCTACTGACAGCCGCTCGCATCTCTCACTCGAAACCGGGGGGAACGTGGGTCAGCCGCTCCTCGGTGGTGAGGCCGTCGTGCGGGGTGGACTCGTCCGCCCAAGGTGCCCCGTTGGCGAGCCACTCGGCTCGGTAGCGACGGGCCCCCTCGGGGGATGCGTCCTCGTAACCGGCCTCGACCTCGCAGCACGGGCAGATGTCGAAGTCCGGGCTCTCGCCGTCGTCGCCCCATGGCGGTGTCGGCCAGCGGTAGCCGCACACGCGGCAGTTGTGGAGGTCACCCATCGTCGGCCCACGCCTCGACGAAGGAGTAGCCCGAGACCCGATCGTCGATCCGGTCGCGGTCGCGACGGAGCCGCGAGGCTGCGTCCCGCACGTCGCGGATCGCCCCGGTGAACGCGGCGTGCGTGACGTTGTCCTGCCCCATGTGCTCCTGATGCCCCGACGCGTGCCACCGAAACCCCCGCTCGCGGTCCGGCGCCCGATGACAGTGGTGCTGTCATGATCGACCGCATGACGTACGAGCTGGGGCAGGGGACCGGGCCGCTGCGAGGCGTGAAGGTCGTCGAGATCGCCGGGATCGGGCCCGGCCCGCACGCGTGCATGATCCTCGCCGACCTCGGTGCCGACGTGATCCGCGTCGACCGGCCCGGGGGCAACCCGCTGTCCGCCGGCGACAAGGACCTGCTCAACCGCGGCCGGCCGAGCGTCGCGCTCGACCTCAAGCGGCCCGAGGCGGTCGCGGCGGTGCTCGACCTGGTCGAGCAGGCTGACGTGCTCGTCGAGGGGATGCGCCCGGGCGCCGTCGAGCGGCTCGGCCTCGGCCCGGAGGACTGCTGGGCGCGCAACCCGCGCCTGGTCTTCGGCCGGATGACCGGCTGGGGCCAGGAGGGGCCGTGGGCCGAGGTCGCCGGTCACGACATGAACTACATCGGCATCAGCGGCGCGCTCCACGGCCTCGGCCAGGACCGCTCCCGCCCGCACTTCCCGAGCAACCTGCTCGGCGACTTCGGGGGCGGGTCGACGTACCTCGTCATCGGCGTCCTCGCCGCCCTCCTCGAGGCGCGGGCGAGCGGGCAGGGGCAGGTGGTCGACGCGGCGATCGTCGACGGCACCGCCCACCTGAACGCGATGGCCTCGACCTTCGCCGCCCTCGGCCTCGACCCGGGTCGCCGCCGGTCCGGCCTGCTCGACGGCGGCACCCCCTGGTACGACCTCTACGAGACGGCCGACGGGCGGCACATGAGCGTCGGCGCGCTCGAGCCGCAGTTCTGGGCCGAGCTGGTCGCGCGCATCGGGGTCGACCTGCCCGACCGCGACGACCCGGCCAACCTGCGCGCCATCCGCGACGCGCTCACCGCCCGGTTCAGGGAGCTCACGCAGGCCGAGTGGTGCGAGGTCTTCGACGGCACCGACGCGTGCGTGGCCCCCGTGGTGCCGCTCGCCGACGCTCCGGACCATCCCCACCTTGCCGCCCGCGGCACCTTCGTCGCCCTCGACGGCGTGACCCAGCCCGCCCCGGCGCCGCGGTTCTCCCGGACGACCTCGTCCATCCGCAGCGCCCCGCCACTGCCGGGCGAGCACACCCGCGAGGCGCTGGCCGCGTGGGGCGTCGCCGACGTGGACGCCCTCATCGACTCGGGCGCCGCAGTCCAGACTTAGCGGCATGCGCCCCTTCCTGTTCCTCGGCACCCGGGCCGAGGACGACGTCGCCCAGCAGGAGTACGACGCCGTGCTGGCCGGCTGCGGCCTGCGCCCCGACGAGCTGGTGCGCGTCCGCCTCGAGCAGGGTCCGCTCGGCCCGGTCGACCTCGCCGACTGGTCGGGCATCGTCCTGGGCGGCGGGCCTTTCAACGCCTCCGACCCCGAGGAGGCGAAGTCGGAGGCGCAGCGCAGCGCCGAGGCGGACCTGCGCGGCCTCGCGCGGCAGGTCGTCGCGGCCGACTTCCCCTTCCTCGGCGCCTGCTACGGCATCGGCGTCCTGGGCGGGCTGGGCGGCGGGGTCGTCGACCGCACCTACGGCGAGCCGATCGGCGCGCTGCCCGTCCGGCTGACCGACGAGGGGCGGGCCGACCCGCTCTTCGGCGTCCTGCCCGCCGAGTTCGCGGCCTACCTCGGCCACAAGGAGGCGGTCTCGCGCCTGCCCGACGGCGCGGTCCTGCTGGCCTCGACCGCCACCTGCCCGGTGCACGCGTTCCGGCTCGGGCGCAACGTCTACGCCACGCAGTTCCACCCCGAGCTCGACGCGGTCGCGATCTGCGACCGCATCGACGCCTACAGCGCGCACGGCTACTACCAGCCGCACGAGCGCGAGGCGCTCAAGGCTGCGGCCCGCGAGGCGATGGTCACCGAGCCGGTCCGGCTGCTCGCGAGGTTCGTCGAGCTCCACGCGCGCGGCTGACGGGTCTCGAGGCTCGCTCGGCTCGCACCTGATCGACGGGTGGCGGAGGTCGGGACGTTCGGCCCTACGGTGGCAGCCGGGACCCGCCTAGCGTCGTGTCATGGACGAGCCGATCACCCGGATGAGCACCGAGGAGTGCTGGGACTTCCTCGACCGCCAGGAGCTCGGGCGCCTGGCCTACCACCTCCTCGAGGAGGTGCACATCGTCCCGGTCAACTACGCCGTGGACCGCGACCACTCCGGGCGCCGCACGCTGCTGTTCCGCACGGCCGAGGGGTCGAAGCTCATCGGCGTGGTGATGAACGCCGACGTCGCCTTCGAGGCCGACCACATGGACGAGGAAGCGGCGGCCAGCGTGATCGCGCGCGGTCGCGCGCGGGTGCTGGACGAGGTCGAGGAGCACCGCGCGGAAAACGTCCCGCTCCGGCCGTGGGTCGCGACCCCGAAGTACAACGTCGTCGAGGTCGAGATCACCGAGATCAGTGGACGTCGCTTCCAGCTGACCAAGCCGTGGGAGCACATGATCCCCGAGTGATGTAACTCGTAGTTACAAATGGGGCCGCATCGCCTAGTCTCGGGAGCGTGAGCGACCACGTCGACGTGCTGATCATCGGTGCCGGGCTCTCCGGCATCGGCGCCGCGGCGCACCTGGCCAAGGACCTGCCGGGGACGTCGTACGCCGTCCTGGAACGGCGCGCGGCGAGCGGCGGCACGTGGGACCTCTTCCGCTACCCCGGCGTCCGCTCCGACTCCGACATGTTCACCCTCGGCTACCGCTTCCGGCCCTGGCGCGGCACCACCGCGCTCGCGGACGGCGCCTCGATCCTGCGCTACGTCCGCGACACCGCGCGGGCCTACGGCGTCGACCGGCACATCCGCTACGGCCACCACGTCACCTCCGCGGCCTGGGACAGCGACACCGCGCGCTGGACGGTGACGGCGGAGGTCGACGGCGAGCCGCGGCAGGTGACCGCCGACTTCCTCTGGGCCTGCAGCGGCTACTACGACTACGACCAGGGCTACACCCCGCACTTCGAGGGGCAGGAGCGCTTCGCCGGCCGGGTCGTGCACCCGCAGCACTGGCCCGAGGACCTCGACCACGAGGGCAAGCGGGTCGTGGTGATCGGCTCGGGGGCGACCGCGGTGACGCTGGTCCCCGCCCTGGCCGCAAGCGGGGCGGACCGGGTGACGATGCTGCAGCGCTCCCCGACGTACGTCCTCCCGCTGCCCGCGCAGGACGGCTTCGCCCGCCGGGCCCGCCGGCTGCTCGGCGACCGGCTGTCGTACCCGCTCGTGCGCGCCAAGAACATCGGCGTGGCCACCGCGCTCTACCAGCTCAGCCGGCGCCGGCCGCGACTCGTGCGTCGGCTGATCCGGGCCGCCAACGTCAGGCTGCTCCCCGAGGGCTTCGAGGTCGACACCCACTTCAAGCCGGCCTACGACCCCTGGGACCAGCGGCTGTGCCTGGTGCCCGACGGCGACCTCTTCCACGCCATCGGCTCCGGGCGGGCCGACGTGGTCACCGGGCGGATCCGGACCTTCACCGAGACCGGCATCGAGCTGGAGTCCGGCGAGCACCTCGAGGCGGACGTCGTGGTCACGGCCACCGGCCTCAACGTGCGGGTCTTCGGCGGCGCCGAGCTCGTGGTCGACGGGGCCACCGTCAAGCCGCACGAGACGATGGCCTACCGCGCGATGATGCTCAGCGGCGTCCCGAACTTCGCCTTCACGATCGGCTACACCAACGCGTCGTGGACGCTGAAGGCCGACCTCGTCGCGGAGTACGTCGTCCGGCTGCTGCGCCACCTGCGCGAGACCGGCGCCCGGTCGGTCGTGCCGGTCCGGGACCCGTCGGTGGCGGAGGTGCCGCTGATGGACTTCGACGCCGGCTACGTCCAGCGGGTGGTCCACACGCTGCCCCGGCAGGGCGCCGTGGCCCCGTGGCAGCTCAAGCAGAACTACCTCCACGACGCCCGCACGCTCCGGCGTGGGCGCATCGACGACGGGGTCCTGTCGTTCCAGTGAGGCGCGCCCGCCGGGTCCTCGTCCCCGCCGGGGCATGAGGGAGGATCGCGACATGTCCCGCGACGAGAGCTACGACGTCCTCGGCACGCGCGAGCACCCCTCGCTCGGCCTCGACACCTTCGGCGACGCGCCGGTGGGTGCCGCTCCCGCGAACCATCCCGAGACGATCCGCGAGGTCGTCGAGGAGGCGGTGCTGGCCGACCGCGTCGGCATCGACTACATCGGGCTCGGCGAGCACCACCGCCCCGACTACGCGATCACCGCGCCCGACG
Organism: Microbacterium sp. ARD31; assembly: GCF_031844425.1. Taxonomy (NCBI): domain Bacteria; kingdom Bacillati; phylum Actinomycetota; class Actinomycetes; order Micrococcales; family Microbacteriaceae; genus Microbacterium; species Microbacterium sp. ARD31. Next base: position 45,219 of record NZ_JAUZVE010000020.1, on the reverse strand, counting down.
TGGTGCTGGCCGCGATCGCCGGCCGCACCCAGCGGATCCGGCTCGGCACCGGCGTCACGGTGCTGTCCAGCGACGACCCGATCCGGGTCTACCAGCGCTTCGCGACCCTCGACGCCGTCTCCGGCGGCCGTGCCGAGGTGCAGCTGGGTCGCGGCTCGTTCATCGAGTCGTTCTCCCTCTTCGGCCTCGACCTGCAGGACTACGACCGGCTCTTCGCCGAGAAGCTCGACCTGTTCGCGGCCCTGCAGTCCGAGGGGCCCGTGAGCTGGGAGGGCTCGATCCGCCCGCCGCTGGAGGGCAAGCAGGTGTACCCGCCGACCGCCGCGGGTCGACTCCCGGCCTGGATCGCCGTCGGCGGCACCCCGGAGTCGGTGGTGCGCGCCGCGAGGTACGCCATGCCGCTGGTGCTCGCCGTGATCGGTGGTTCCCCGGAGGGGTTCGTCCAGCTGGCCGACCTCTACCGCCGCGCCCTGGCGGAGCTCGGCCACCCCGAGCTACCCGTCGGCATGCATTCCCCGGGGCACGTCGCGGCGAGCGACGAGGAGGCCCGCGAGCAGCTCTACCCCCACCAGGCCGAGCTCTTCACCCGGATCGGGCGCGAGCGCGGCTGGGGCCCCTACAGCCGGGTGGCGTTCGAGCAGGGTGCCTCGCCGAAGGGGGCGCTGTTCGTCGGCTCGCCCGACACAGTCGCCGCCAAGATCGCATGGGCGGTGCGTACGCTCGGGCTCTCGCGCTTCCAGCTGAAGTACTCGGTCGGCGCGCTGCCCCACGAGCAGCGGATGGAGTCGGTCCGGCTCTACGGCGAGGAGGTCGTGCCGCGGGTGCGGGCCCTCCTCGCGGAGGGCTGAGGTCCAGACCACTGCCGCGTTCATGGAAGCGCTCCCAGTGACTGGAACGTGACAATCACGCGCCCCATTGACACTCCATGTGACCGCGGTCATAGTGATGCCCGGACGGAAGTGGAAGCGCTCTCACACCTCACGCTCACCGTCCACCTCCAGGCCGGACACCCTGTCCGGCGCTTCGCAGGACGGCAGGAGTGCAGTGGTGCAGACACGGAAGACCCGGCGGGTGCGACTCGCCACGAGCGCGCTCTTGGCGCTCACCCTCGCCTCGACGGCGGCCGCGTGCGGCGGTGACAGCGAGGATGGCACGACCGCGGACGGCAAGATCAAGCTCACGGTCGCGACCTTCAACGAGTTCGGCTACGAAGAGCTCATCAAGGAATACAACGCGATGCAGGACGACGTCGTCGTCGAGCAGAAGAAGGCCGGCACGGCCAACGAGCACCAGGACAACCTCTACACCAAGCTGGCGGCCGGCTCGGGGCTGTCCGACATCGAGGCGATCGAGGTCGACTGGTGGTCGGCGCTGATGGAGCAGTCCGACGCCTTCGTCGACCTGACCGACCCCGAGGTCGAGGGCCGTTGGCTGGACTGGAAGACCGAGGCGGCCACCACCCCCGACGGCAAGCTCATCGGCTACGGCACCGACATCGGCCCCGAGGGCATCTGCTACCGCGCCGACCTGTTCAAGAAGGCCGGGCTGCCCACCGACCGCGAGAAGGTCGCGTCCCTCTTCGAGGACTGGGACACCTACTTCGAGACCGGTCGCGAGTTCGTGAAGAAGGTGCCCGACACCGCCTGGTACGACAGCTCCGGCGGCACCGCGCAGGCGATGATCAACCAGACCGAGTACTCCTTCGAGGACGAGGACAACAACGTCATCGCCGCCGACAACCCGGACGTGAAGGCGGTCTTCGACACGGTCACTGCCAACGTCGCCGACGGACTCACCACCGGGCTGACCCAGTGGAGCGAGGACTGGACCGCGGCGTTCCAGAACGACGGCTTCGCGACGATGGCGTGCCCGGGCTGGATGCTCGGCGTCATCGAGGGCAACGCCGACGGCGTCGAGGGCTGGGACATCGCCAACGTGTTCCCCGGCGGCGGCGGCAACTGGGGCGGCTCCTACCTGACGGTGCCCGCCCAGGGTGAGCACCAGGAGGAGGCCAAGGAGCTCGCCAAGTGGCTCACCGCGCCCGAGCAGCAGATCAAGGCGTTCGAGGCCAAGGGCACCTTCCCGAGCCAGGTCGACGCGCTCGACGACCCGGCCCTGACCGGCGCCACCAACGCGTTCTTCAACGACGCCCCGACCGGCAAGATCCTGGCCGAGCGGGCCGAGGCCGTGCCGTTCATCCCGCACAAGGGCCCGAAGTTCGCCGACATCAACACCGCCTTCCAGCAGGCGATCCAGCGGGTCGACGAGGGGCAGGAGACGCCCGACGAAGCCTGGGAGTCCTTCCTGGCCGACGTCGAGCGACTGGGCTGATCCCACCCATGGATGCAGGTTCCACTGCCGTGCAGCCGGTCGGGGACGCCACTCACCTGGCGTCCCCGGCCGGGGCCCGGCCCGACGGACGGCGCGGACCGCGCTCGCAGTGGCGGCAACGTCTGTCGCGGCTCGACGTCAAGGTCACGCCGTACGTCTTCATCTCGCCGTTCTTCCTGCTGTTCCTGCTGGTCGGGATGTTCCCGCTCGGCTACACGGCGTGGGTCTCGGTGCACCAGTGGGGCCTGCTCTCGGGCCAGGGGGACTTCTCCGGGCTCGACAACTACCGCCGTGTCCTGGAGGACCGCTACTTCTGGAACGCGCTGCGCAACACCATCAGCATCTTCCTGCTCTCCTCGGTGCCGCAGGTGCTCATCGCGTTGGCGCTGGCCGGCCTGCTCGACACCCAGCTCCGCGCGCGCACCCTGTGGCGGATGAGCGTGCTGCTGCCGTTCGTGGTGGCGCCCGCGGCGGTCGCGCTGATCTTCGGCAACGTCTTCGGTGACCGCTACGGCCTCGTCAACGAGGCGCTGCAGGGCATCGGCCTCGAGCCGGTCCGGTGGCACGTCGACCGCCTGTCCAGCCACCTCGCGATCGCATCGATGGTCAACTGGCGCTGGACCGGCTACAACGCGCTGATCTTCCTCGCCGCCATGCAGGCGGTGCCGCGCGACGTGTACGAGTCCGCCGCGCTCGACGGAGCCGGCAAGGTGCGCCAGTTCGTCTCGATCACGGTGCCGCTGATCCGCCCGACGGTGATCTTCGTGGTCATCACCTCCACGATCGGCGGCCTCCAGATCTTCGCCGAGCCGCGGCTCTTCGACACCCAGGGCCTCGGCGGCTCGGACCGCCAGTACCAGACGCTGACGATGTACCTCTGGGAGCTCGGCTGGCGGGTGCGCGACCTCGGCATGGCCTCGGCGGTGGCCTGGCTGCTGTTCCTGATCATCATCGTCTTCGCGCTGTTCAACCTGTTCGCCAGCCGGCACTCCGGCGCGTTGAAGGGACTGCGCCGATGAACCGCCGCCCCGGCCTCCTCGTCTACGGGCTCCTGACCGCGTTCCTGCTCGGCTCGTGCGCCCCGCTCTACTGGTCCTTCCTCGTCGGCTCGCACAGCCGCGACGTGCTCACCAAGCGGGTGCCGCCGCTGATCCCCGGCGGCCACTTCTGGGAGAACGCCCAGCGCGCCTTCGACGCCGTACCGTTCTGGAAGGCGATGGGCAACAGCCTCATCGTCTCCGGCACGGTCGCCACCTCGGTCGTCTTCTTCTCCACCCTCGCCGGCTTCGCCTTCGCCAAGCTGGCCTTCAAGGGACGCACCCCGCTGCTGGTCTTCGTCGTGGCGACGCTGGCGGTGCCGACGCAGCTGGGGATCATCCCGCTGTTCATCGTGATGGCCAAGCTCGGCTGGGTCGGGTCGCTGTGGGCGCTGATCGTGCCCGGCATGGTCACCGCGTTCGGTGTCTTCTTCATGCGCCAGTACCTCGTGGACGCGATCCCCGACGAGCTCATCGACGCCGCCCGCGTCGACGGCTGCTCGCTGTTCCGGACCTTCTGGAACGTCGCCGTCCCCGCCGCCCGGCCGGCCGCCGGGATCCTGTGGCTGTTCACCTTCATGGCCACCTGGACCGACTTCTTCTGGCCGCTGGTCGTGCTGCCCGCGAGCAACCCGACCATCCAGATCGCCCTCCAGCAGCTGCAGAGCGGCTACTACGTCGACTACAGCCTGGTGCTCGCCGGCGCCACGCTCTCGACGGTCCCGCTGCTGGTCCTCTTCGTCCTCACCGGCCGCCAGATGGTCGCCGGCATCATGCAAGGAGCAGTCAAGGGATGAGTGTGCAGAGCAGGCCGGAGACGGCCGCAGTGACCCACGCCGAGGCGCGGTTCCCGCGCGACTTCGTGTGGGGCATGGCGACCGCGTCCTACCAGATCGAGGGCGCCGTCGCCGAGGACGGGCGCACCCCCTCCATCTGGGACACGTTCTCCCGGGTCCCCGGAGCCGTCCTGGGCGGGGACACCGGCGAGGTCGCCTGCGACCACTACCACCGGATGCCGGCCGACGTGGGCCTCCTCGCCGACCTCGGCGCCACGTCGTACCGCTTCTCGGTGGCGTGGCCGCGGGTGCGTCCCGACGCGGGGCCGGTCAACCCGGCCGGCCTCGCGTTCTACGACCGGCTGGTCGACGAGCTGCTGTCGCACGGCATCGCGCCGTGGCTGACGCTCTACCACTGGGACCTCCCGCAGACCCTCGAGGACGCCGGCGGCTGGACCAACCGGGACACCGCGCACCGCTTCGTCGACTACGCCGCCTCGGTCTACGACGTGCTGGGCGACCGCGTGCCGACCTGGACGACGCTCAACGAGCCGTTCTGCTCCTCGCTGATCGGATACGCCGCGGGCCACCACGCGCCGGGCCGGCAGGAGGGCCCCGCCGGCCTCGTCGCCGCCCACCACCTGCTGCTCGCCCACGGCATGGCGACCGAGGCGCTGCGCAGCCGGGGCGACGACGTGCGCTTCGGGCTCAGCCTCAACCTCACCGTGCCCGACCCCAGCGACCCGAGCGACCCGGTCGACGTGGACGCCGCGCGCCGCATCGACGCGCTGCACAACCGGCTCTTCCTCGACCCGGTCTTCCGGGGCTCCTACCCCGCCGACCTGCTCGAGGACACCGCGCACCTGCAGTGGCAGGGCCAGTCCTGGTACGACGTCGTCCGCGACGGCGACCTGGCCACCATCTCCACGCCGATCGACGTGCTGGGCGTGAACTACTACCACGGCAACGAGGTCTCGGGGCACCCGCGCACCGACGTCGTCGGGATCGGTGCCGACCACCCGGACCGGGTCGCGCTGTCGCCGTTCGTGGGCTCCGAGCACGTCACCTTCCCCAGCCGCGGACTGCCCGTCACCGACATGGGCTGGGAGATCCAGCCCGAGGGCCTCCACCGCCTGCTGCGCCGGCTGCACGACGACTACCCGCACCTGCCGATCTACCTCACCGAGACCGGCGCGGCCTTCGCCGACCGCCCGGACGCCGACGGCGTGGTCCACGACCCCGACCGGATCGCCTTCCTCGACTCCTACCTCCGTGCCGTGCACCGCGCGGTGGAGGAGGGGGTCGACGTGCGGGGCTTCTTCCAGTGGTCGTTCTGCGACAACTTCGAGTGGGCCTTCGGCTACGCCAAGCGGTTCGGACTCGTCTACGTCGACTACGAGACCCAGGAGCGGATCCCGAAGTCGAGCGCCCGCTGGTACGCCGACGTGGCGCGCACCGGCGTCCTGCCGTCGCCCGACCCCACGGGCGACTAGCGTGGCGCGCGTGAACACCCCGCGGACCCCTCACGGCTCCGGGACCCCCACCCTGGACGAGGTGGCCCGCGTCGCGGGTGTCTCGCGCGCCACGGCCTCCCGCGCGATCAACGGCGGCCAGCGGGTCAGCGCCCGCGCCCAGTCGGCGGTCGACCTCGCGGTCCGCGAGCTGGGCTACGTCCCGAACCCCGCGGCCCGCAGCCTGGTCACCCGGCGCACGGACTCGATCGCCGTGGTGGTGCCCGAGCCCGACGACCGGGTGTTCTCCGACCCCTTCTTCGCGGGCACGCTCCGCGGCGTCACCCGGGTGCTGGGCGAGCGCGACATCCAGCTGGTGCTGCTGCTGGCGCGGCCTGGCGCCTCGACCGCGCGCACCCTGCGCTACCTCACCAACCGCCACGTCGACGGCGCGCTCGTCGTCTCCCACCACCGCGACGACCGCCTCGCCGAGCACCTCGCCGACCTCGGCCTGCCCTGTGTCTTCGGCGGCCGGCCGTGGACCGGCGGCGACCGGGTGGCCTACGTCGACGTCGACAACACCGCCGGCGAGCGCGAGGCGACCGAGCTGCTGATCGGGCGCGGCTGCGCACGCATCGGCACGATCGCCGGGCCGGCCGACATGACGGCCGCCGAGGACCGGCTCGCCGGGTGGCGCCAGGCGATGGCGGCGGCCGGACTGCCGGCCGACGCCGTCGAGCACGGCGACTTCACCGAGCGCAGCGGCGAGGCCGCCGCCCGCGCGCTGATGGAGCGCCACCCCGACCTCGACGGCCTCGTGGTCGCCTCCGACCTGATGGCGGTCGGCGCGCTGCGGGTCCTCGCCGAGATGGGTCGTCGGATCCCCGACGACATCGCCGTGGTGGGCTACGACGACCTCGGCGTCGCCGAGCGCACCGCCCCACCGCTGACCACGGTGCGCCAGCCGGTCGACGAGATGGCCGAGCGCGCCACCCGGCTGCTGCTCGAGCGCGTCGACGGCGTCGACGGCAGCCACCCGGTGCGGCTGATCATCCCGCCGACGCTGGTGCGGCGCGCCAGCGCCTGAGCGGCTCCTGCCGTCACGCGAGCGAGACGATGAGCTCCTCGACCCGGCGGCGGATCTCGTCGCGGATCGGGCGGACCGCCTCGATCCCCTGGCCGGCCGGGTCGTCGAGCTTCCAGTCCTCGTAGCGCTTGCCGGGGTAGAAGGGGCAGGCGTCGCCGCAGCCCATCGTGATGACCACGTCGGACTCGCGGACCGCGTCGTCGGTGAGGACCTTCGGCGCGGCCGCGGTGATGTCGACGCCGACCTCCGCCATCGCCTCGACCGCGACGGGGTTGATCGAGTCGGCGGGGGCCGATCCGGCCGAGAGCACCTCGACACGGTCGCCGGCGAGGTGCTGGAGCCAGCCTGCTGCCATCTGCGAGCGGCCCGCGTTGTGGACGCAGACGAACAGGACGGTGGGAGTGGTCATCGTGCGTTCTCCTCGACGGACGGGACGGGGCTCGATCGCGTAAAGCGCGGGCGCAGGGCGAGGCTGACGTAGACCAGGCCCACCAGGACGGGCACCTCGATCAACGGGCCGACGACGCCCGCCAGCGCCTGGCCGGACGTCACCCCGAAGGTCGCGATCGCGACCGCGATCGCCAGCTCGAAGTTGTTGCCGGCCGCGGTGAAGGCCAGCGTGGTGGTGCGCTCGTAGGTCATGCCGAGGGCGTGTCCGAGCAGGAACCCGCCACCCCACATCAGGGCGAAGTACGCCAGCAGGGGGAGCGCGATGCGGGCGACGTCGAGCGGACGGCTGGTGACCTGCTCGCCCTGCAGCGCGAACAGCACCACGATCGTGAAGAGCAGGCCGATCAGGGCCCACGGGCCCACGCGCGGGAGGAACGTCGACTCGTACCAGTCGCGCCCGCGCAGGCGCTCGCCGTACGTCCGCGACAGCCAGCCCAGCAGCAGCGGGATGCCGAGGAAGATCAGCACGGACTTGGCGATCTGCCAGGCCGAGACGTCGAGCGTCGCGCTGTCGAGCCCCAGCCACGAGGGGAGGACCTCGAGGTAGAACCAGCCCAGGCCGGCGAACGCGATGACCTGGAAGACCGAGTTGAGGGCGACCAGGACCGCGGCCGCCTCGCGGTCGCCGCAGGCGAGGTCGTTCCAGATGATGACCATCGCGATGCACCGGGCGAGACCGACGATGATGAGGCCGGTGCGGTACTCCGGCAGGTCGGGGAGCATCAGCCACGCCAGCGCGAACATGAGGGCCGGACCCACGAGCCAGTTGAGCGCCAGCGACGCGACCAGCATCGGGCGGTCCGCGGTGACGCTGTCGAGCCGGTCGTAGCGCACCTTGGCGAGGACGGGGTACATCATCACGAGCAACCCGATCGCGATCGGCAACGAGATCCCGTCGACCTCGACCGCCGACAGCGTCTCGTCGAGGCCGGGCACCGACCGGCCGAGCAGCAGCCCCGCCACCATCGCCAGCCCGATCCACAGCGGGAGGAACCGGTCGAGGACGGAGAGCCGGTCGACGACCTCGGTGCCGTCGTGGGGGCTCATGCGCTCCCGCCGATGAGCGCGGCGACGTCGGCGAGCACCTCGCGGCGTACGGCGTAGTAGACCCACACCCCTCGCTTGGTGCGGTCGAGGAGGCCGGCGTCGTGCAGCACCTTGAGGTGGTGGCTGATCGTCGGCTGCGACAGGTCGAAGGCGTCGTTGAGGTCGCAGACGCAGGCCTCGCCGCCCTCGCTCGCCGCGACGATCGACACCAGCCGGAGCCGCACCGGGTCGGCGAGCGCCTTGAGCAGCGGGGTCAGCCGCTCGGCCTGCTCCAGCGACAGCGGCTCGCGCAGCAGCGGCGAGCAGCACGCGGCGGTCTCGACGGGGGTGAGGGTCAGCTGAGACTTCGACACACGTGAATATTGACAGATGTCGATGTACGGTGCAATCTCAGACATCGACAACCATCTATATGAAGGAGTCCGGACATGTCCCGACTGCAGCTCGCCCTCAACGTCGACGACCTCGAGTCCTCGATCGCGTTCTACTCCACGCTCTTCGGCACCGAGCCCCACAAGGTGCGCGCGGGCTACGCCAACTTCGCCGTGGCGGAGCCGCCCCTGAAGCTCGTGCTCATCGAGAGCCCCGGCCAGGGCGGCAGCGTGAACCACCTCGGCGTGGAGGTCGCGGACGTCGACACCGTCGACGCCGAGCTGACCCGACTCGCGGCGGCCGGCTTCGCCACGACCGAGGAGCGCGACACCGTCTGCTGCTACGCCAAGCAGGACAAGTTCTGGGTGCAGGGCACGCCCAACGGCGAGCGCTGGGAGGTCTACACGGTGACCGACGACGCCCCGGCCACGAACACCACCGGCGACGCGCCGGAGTCCGCGGCCCGCGCCGACGCCTGCTGCGCCTGAGCGCCGCCGGGCGTCTGGGGGGCACGTCACGTCGCCGGGGATTCACGGGAACACCACCCGTCCCACTAGCGTTGACACCTCAGACGCCCGGCCGGTCTTGCCCCGGGCGCAGGCTCCCCGCTGGGGACCTTCCCTCACTCTGAGGCACGTACGCCGCACGACCCGCACGCGGGCCGCGGCTCACGGTGGCGAGACGCCAACCGAAAGCAACTCACATGAACTTCGCCGAGCTCGGCGTGCCCTCCTCGCTCGTCCAGGTCCTGGACCAGCAGGGCATCACCACCCCCACCCCCATCCAGGCCGCGACGCTGCCCGACAGCCTCGCCGGCCGTGACGTCCTGGGCCGCGGTCGCACCGGCTCGGGCAAGACGTACGCCTTCCTGCTCCCGATGGTCGCGCGGCTCGACGCGAGCAAGCTGCCCGCGATGCCCCGCAAGCCCCGTGCGCTGATCCTCGCGCCCACCCGTGAGCTCGTGGGCCAGATCGAGGCCTCGCTCGCGCCGCTGGCCAGGGCCACCGGCCTCACGACCCGCACGATCTTCGGCGGCGTGGGCCAGAACCCGCAGGTCACCGCGCTCAAGAAGGGCGTCGACATCGTCATCGCCTGCCCGGGCCGCCTCGAGGACCTCATGGGCCAGGGCTACGCCGACCTCTCCGCCGTCGAGGTCACCGTCCTCGACGAGGCCGACCACATGGCCGACCTCGGCTTCCTGCCGGGCGTGCGCCGGATCATGGACAAGACGCCCCAGTCGGGCCAGCGCCTGCTGTTCTCGGCCACCCTGGACAAGGCGATCGACGTCCTGGTCAAGCGCTTCCTCAGCCAGCCGGTGACCCACGAGGCCGACTCGGCGCAGTCGCCGGTCGCCACCATGCACCACCACGTGCTGCACCTGACCCGCGAGCAGCGGGTGCCGGTGCTGGTCGACCTCACCAGCGCCCCGGGCCGCACCGTCGTGTTCACCCGCACCAAGTACGGCGCCAAGGCGCTGGCCCGCCAGCTCAACAAGTCGGGCGTGCCGAGCGTGGAGCTGCACGGCAACCTGTCGCAGAACGCGCGGACCCGCAACATGGAGGCGTTCCACTCCGGCACCGCGACGACGCTGGTCGCGACCGACATCGCTGCCCGCGGCATCCACGTCGACGACGTGTCGCTCGTGGTCCACGCCGACCCGCCGGTCGAGCACAAGGCCTACCTCCACCGCTCCGGTCGCACCGCACGCGCCGGCAACGAGGGCACCGTCATCACCCTGATGACCGACGAGCAGGTCAAGGACGTGCGCGACCTGACCCGCCTGGCCGGCATCAAGCCGGTGACGACCAAGGTCAACGGTCCCGACCACCCGGTCCTGGTCCAGCTCGCGCCCGGCGAGCGCTCGCTCGTGCCCGGCGGCCTCGTCGTCGAGACCCCGACCGGCGCGGGCGCCCAGGGTGCGCGCGCCCAGGGTGGCGGCCGCAACCGGTCGCGTCGCCGCGGCAACGGCGGTGGCGGCCAGGGCGGCCAGGCCAAGCAGGGCTCCCGCCAGCGGTCGGGCCAGGGCGCGAAGGCGTCCGGCGGCTCGCAGGGCGGGCAGCGGTCGCAAGGCTCCCAGGCGGCCACGGGCGGTCAGTCGCGTGGCGGCCAGCGTCGCCGCGGCGGCTCGGGCGGCCAGGCCGGCCAGTCCGGCCAGCGCGCCGGCGGCCACAGCGCGGCGTCGTTCAGCCGCGGTCGCTGACCTCGCCCCGGCACCCCGACGACGGCTGACGTATGCCGTCGACGGGGTGTGGTGCGACCGGGCGGTCCCGGCTGTGGGCCGTTACCTAGGCTGGTCGTCATGCGCACCTTCATCCGCCGGTCGCTGTGGGACGTCGTGCCCCGCGACCAGCGCGACACCGCCGCCGCCTTCCGCCGCCGGCAGGTCGTGGCGGCGATCGTCGTGCTCGTCGGTGCGGCCGTGCTCGGTTGGTCGCTGCGGCTCGAGCCGGGCGGCTCGACGTTCTACGTCGCGGCGATCGTGCTCGCCGGGGTGTGGGCGGCGGGCGCGTTCCTGTCCGGCCGGCTCCACCTCGGCCGGATCGCGGGCGAGGGCGAGCTGTTCGTCCGACCGATCCTGGCGCCGATCCTGCTGGGCCTGCTGATGGTCGGCGTGTTCGTCCTCGGCGCGCTGGTGGTGCGCGAGATCGACCCGCTGGCGACGTACGTCTCCTCCGTGCTGGAGTACGCCGACCAGGGGTCGCTGACGATCCTCGCGATCATCACCTTCTTCAACGGCATCGCCGAGGAGCTCTTCTTCCGCGGCGCGATGTATGCCGCGATCCCACGCCACCCGGTCCTCTGGACGACGATCGCCTACGTCGTGGCGACCCTCGCCACCGGCAACGTGATGCTCGGCTTCGCCGCGGTCCTGCTCGGCACGGTGTGCGGCCTCGAGCGACGTGCGAGCGGCGGGATCCTCGCCCCGATCCTGACCCACATCACGTGGTCGCTCTCGATGCTCTTCCTGCTACCCCTGCTGTTCGCCTGAGCCGTCGCGCTCGGCGAGCGCGCGGCGCACGGACTCGCGGTAGGACAGCGGCTCGCCCGGCACCACGTCGCGGATCGAGGTGTCGGTGACGACGACCTCGGTCGACATCGAGTCGATCAGGTTGCGGCCCGTGGTCACGTCGACGTCGGTGACCAGCGCCAGCCAGTACGACGACAGCCGCGGCGTCAGCATCGGGACCACCACGATCGGGAGCGGGCGGCTGCCGGCGACCTCGTTGGCGATCTCGAGCATCTCCTTGTAGGTGAGCTGCTCGGTCCCGCCGATCTCGAAGGTCCGCCCGATCGCGTCGGGGTGGGCCACGACGCCGGCGAGGTAGCGCACCACGTCGTCGATCGCGATCGGCTGGGTGCGGGTGGCGACCCACTTCGGCACGACCATCGCCGGCAGGTTCTTGACCAGCTGCCGGGTGATCTCCCAGGAGATGCCGCCGTGGCCGACGACGATCGCGGCGCGCAGCACGGTGACCGGCACGCCGTCCGCGCCGAGCAGGCCCTCGACCTCGCGGCGTGAGCGCAGGTGGGCGGACAGGTCCTGCTCGTCGTCGCCGAGGCCGCCCATGTAGACGATCTGGCTCACGCCCGCCGCCGCGGCGGCGCTGCTGAAGTTCCGGGCCGCCTCGGCGTCCTTGCGCTCGAAGTCGGGGTCGTCGAGGGAGTGGACGAGGTAGATCGCGACGTCGACGCCCTCGAGCGCGGGCCGGAGCGAGTCGGCGTCCATCACGTCCGCGCCGACCGGCTCACCCGGGCCGTCGTAGGTGTCCGGGTGCCGGGTCATCGCCCGCACGTCGTGCCCCGCGTCGAGCAGGACGGGGACGAGGCGGCGGCCGATGAAGCCGGTCGCGCCGGTCACGAGAACAGTCGCCATGCACCCATGCTGTCAGCCCGGGGGAAGGGGCTGCCTCACCCGCGCGTGCCGGCGCGGCCGCGGCGCGCGTCGAGGCGGGCCATCGCGGGAGTCGCGGTGACCCCGTGCAGGAGCACCGAGATGATGACGGTGAACGCGACGGTCGACCACAGCCACGGCTCGTCGGGCAGGTGCTCGTGCGAGGCGGCGTACGCCAGGTAGTACAGCGACCCGACGCCCCGGACCCCGAAGAAGGCCACCGCCGCCATCTCCCCGCGGTCGAGCCCGCCGTCGAGCCGCTCCTCGCGCGAGAGCACCGCCAGCGCGACCCAGCCCGCCACCGGCCGGACCACCAGGACCAGCCCCACCGAGACGACGACGCCCCGCCAGTCGAGGTGCTCCAGCAGCCCCTGGGTCATCGCCATGCCGAGGACCAGCAGCACGAGCAGGGTCATCAACCGCTCGAGTCGCTCGACGACGGCGTGCATCGCGCGCTGGTAGGAGTGCCCGTGGTGCGAGGCACGCAGGGTCATCGCGCAGGTGAAGACCGCCAGGAAGCCGTAGCCGCCGACGAGCTCCGCAGCGCCGTACGCCGCCAGCAGCGCGGCGAGCGCCAGCAGGGGCTCGCCCACGTCGGCCAGCCGCAGGTTGTCGCTCTTGGCGTGGAAGGCCTGGCGCCCGAGCAGCCAGCCGAGGGTGAGGCCGACCGCCACGCCGAGGGCGATCTTGCCGAGGACGTACCAGCCGACCCAGGCGGACGCGTCGACCAGCGTGAAGCCGCCCGCCAGCAGCAGGAGCGCGAGGTGGACGAACGGGAAGGCGAGGCCGTCGTTGAGCCCCGCCTCCGCGGTCAGGGCGAAGCGGATGTCGTCGTCCTCGTCGTGCCCCTCCTCGTCGTCGGGGTCGTCGATGTCGTCGGTGAGCGGCTCGCCGACCTGGACGTCCGAGGCCAGCACCGGGTCGGTCGGCGCGAGCACCGCGCCGAGCAGCAGCGCCACCGCGGGCGCGAGGCCGGCGACCCACCAGCCGAGGACCGCGACGCCGCCGATGGTCAGGGGCATGGCCACCAGCAGCAGCCGCCAGACCGGCGACCAGGTGCGCCACGACCGCCACGAGCGGACGTCGAGGACGCGGTCGATCGCCAGCCCGACGCCCATCAGCGCGACGAGCACGGTGAACTCGGTGACGTGCGTGATCAGCGCGTGGTGGGCCTGGGGCTCGAGGTCCGCGCTGTCCACCATGGGGAGCAGGCCGAACAGCATGCCCAGCGCGACCAGCGCCATCGGCGGCGACACCGCGATGCGACGCGTCACCTGGGGGAGCACCGTCGCGAGCAGGAGCGACACCCCGAGGAGGAAGTAGACCGCGGCTGCGGTCATCGGGTCCGCTGCACGTCGAGGGTCACGGTCCCAGCCTCCCAAGCGCGACCCGTGCGGCGAACACCCCGATGGGCGGTCAGCGCGCCCGCCTCGCGTCGTACGACGCCTGGCTCTCGTCGATCGCCTGCTCGTAGGCCGTGACCAGCCCGGCGATGGTGAGCGGCTTGAGCCGGTGGATGAACTCGCGCAGCTGCTCGGCGGTGTAGCCGTGCTCGCGGAACTGCGGCCACACCATGGTCCGCACGATCTCCGACAGCTCCTCGGCGACCTGTCGACCGTGCTCGGCGTAGACCTCGGCGACGGCGGCCGCCGCCTCGGGGGAGATGCCCATTCCCGACAGGCCGCCGGGCACGTCGACGTCACGGTCGCCGGTGACCGGCGCCAGCAGCGAGAGGTGGCGCGCGATGTCGGACGGCGTCGCGCTGTCGGGGATCTGCTCGACGTACCTCTCGATGGCGGCGAGGGTGAAGCCGTGCCCCTGGAGCTCGCGGACCAGCTCGAGGCGGGCGACGTGGTCGGGGCCGTAGTAGCCGGAGCGCCCGCGCCGGATCGGCGAGGGGACCAGGCCGCGGGAGGCGTAGAAGCGCACGTTGCGCGCGCTCACCCCGGTGCGCTCGGTCAGCTCGTCCAGCGTCAGCAGCTCGGTCTCCACGCACCCATCCTCTCGTCGTCGATCCGCGGGTCCGACGTGACGCGGCCCACACCTGTTGGACTGTGACAGTAATGGTGTCACAATCGCCCACATGGCAGAAGCATTCGTCTACGACCACATCCGCACACCTCGCGGCCGCGGCAAGGCCGTCGGTTCGCTGCACGAGGTGAAGCCGGTGGACCTGGTCGTCGGACTCCTCGACGAGCTCAAGACCCGAAACCCCACCCTGGACCCGGCCCGCGTCGACGACGTGGTTCTCGGTGTCGTGACCCCCATCGGCGACCAGGGCGGCGACATCGCCAAGACTGCCGCCCTCAAGGCCGGCTACCCCGAGACCGTGGCGGGCGTGCAGCTCAACCGCTTCTGCGCCTCCGGGCTCGAGGCCGTCAACCAGGCCGCGCAGCGCGTGCGGTCGGGCTTCGAGGACCTGATCATCGCCGGCGGCGTCGAGTCGATGAGCCGCGTGCCGATGGGCAGCGACGGCGGCGCCTGGGCCATGGACCCCGCCACCGCGCTGCAGACCGGCTTCGTGCCGCAGGGCATCGGCGCCGACCTGATCGCCACGATCGAGGGCTGGAGCCGCGCCGACGTCGACGCGTACGCCGCCGAGTCGCACCACCGCGCCGCGAAGGCCTGGGCCAACGGCTACTTCGACGACGCCGTCATCCCGGTGCGCGACCTCAGCGGCGTCACGGTCCTCGACCGTGACGAGACCGTCCGCCCCGACACCTCGGTCGAGGGGCTCGCCGGTCTCAAGCCGTCCTTCGCCCAGATCGGCCGCGACGCCGGCTTCGACGACGTGGCGCTGGAGAAGTACCACTGGGTCCCCGCGATCGACCACGTCCACCACGCCGGCAACTCCTCGGGCATCGTCGACGGCGCCGCGCTGATGGCGATCGGCACCGAGGAAGTCGGTACGGCGCTCGGCCTGGCGCCGCGCGCCCGCATCGTCGCGACCGCCGTCTCCGGCGCCGACCCGACGATCATGCTCACCGGACCGGCCCCCGCCGCGCGCAAGGCGCTGGCGCGTGCCGGCCTCGAGGTCGACGACATCGACCTGTGGGAGATCAACGAGGCCTTCGCCGCCGTGGCGATGCGCTTCATGCGCGACATGGGCATCAGCCACGACGTCACCAACGTCAACGGCGGTGCCATCGCCATGGGCCACCCGCTCGGTGCCACCGGCGCGATGATCCTCGGCACCCTCGTCGACGAGCTCGCCCGTCGCGACCAGAAGCGCGGCCTCGCCACGCTCTGCGTCGGCGGCGGCATGGGGATCGCCACCATCGTCGAGCTGTGCTGATGGGCTCGCTCCGCTCGCCGTGCTCGGCGCGCTCGTGAGCCCCGTCTTCCCTCCTCGCTCCCCAGCTGCCTCGCTGCGCTCGTCGCGCTGGCTCGCTCGTCAGTCCAGACGCGGCCGCGCGCCGAGCCTCTCGTGAACCGATTGGAATCCCATGACCTCCACTGACACCCAGACCGCCGTCCGCTACGACCAGGACGCCGACGGCATCGTCACCCTCACGCTCGACGACCCGACCTCGAGCGCCAACACCATGAACGAGCTCTACCTCTCGTCCATGGAGGCCGCCGTGCAGCGGCTGCACGACGAGCAGGACGGCGTCACCGGCGTCGTGGTCGCGAGCGCCAAGAAGACCTTCTTCGCCGGCGGCGACCTCAAGAGCATGGTGACCGCGACCCCCGAGGACGCCCCGGCCATCTTCGCCACGGCCGAGGCGATCAAGGCCAGCCTCCGCCGGCTCGAGACTTTCCCCCGCCCCGTCGTGGCCGCGATCAACGGCGCCGCGCTCGGCGGCGGCCTCGAGATCGCGCTGGCGGCCAACCACCGCATCGCCGTCGACGACCGCTCGGTCAAGATCGGCCTGCCCGAGTCGACGCTCGGCCTGCTGCCCGGCGGCGGCGGGGTCACCCGCGTCGTACGCATGCTGGGGCTGCAGTCCGCGCTGATGGATGTGCTCATGCCCGGCACCCAGTTCGACCCGCAGGGCGCGCTGGCCAAGGGCCTCGTCGACGAGCTCGTCGCGACGCGGGAGGAGCTCGTGCCGGCGGCGAAGGCGTGGATCCTCGCGCACCAGGACGACGAGGACGCAGCGAAGAACCCGTGGGACCGGGCCGGCTACAAGATGCCCGGCGGCACCCCGAAGACCCCCGCGCTCGCGCAGTTCCTGCCGGCCTTCCCGGCCCTGCTGCGCAAGCAGACCAAGGGCGCTGTCTACCCGGCGCCGCGCGCGATCATGAGCGCCGCGGTCGAGGGCGCGCAGGTCGACTTCGACACCGCCTCGCGCATCGAGACCCGCTACTTCACCAACCTGGTCGTCAGCCAGCAGGCCAAGAACATGATCCAGGCCTTCTTCTTCGACCTCCAGGCGATCGGCTCCGGCTCGCTGCGCCCGCAGGGCATCGAGCGCTGGCAGGCGACGAAGGTCGCCGTCCTGGGCGCCGGGATGATGGGCGCGGGCATCGCCTACTCCTGCGCCCGCGCCGGCATGCAGGTCGTGCTCAAGGACGTCACGCTCGAGGCGGCCGAGCGCGGCAAGTCCTACACCGCCAAGCTGAACGCCAAGGGCGTCGAGCGCGGCAAGATCACCCAGGAGAAGGCCGACGAGCTGCTCGGCCGGATCACCCCGACCGCGTCCGCCGAGGACCTGGCCGGATGCGACCTCGTCATCGAGGCGGTCTTCGAGGACCCGTCCCTCAAGGCCAAGGTCTTCGCCGAGGTGGCGCCCCACGTCGACGACGACGCGCTGCTGTGCTCGAACACCTCGACCCTGCCGATCACCGAGCTCGCCGAGGGCGTCGACCGCCCCGCCGACTTCATCGGGCTGCACTTCTTCAGCCCCGTCGACAAGATGCCGCTGGTCGAGATCATCCGCGGCGCGGAGACCTCCGACGTGGCGCTGGCCAAGGCGTACGACGTGGTCCAGCAGATCCGCAAGACGCCGATCGTCGTCAACGACTCGCGCGGCTTCTACACCTCTCGCGTCATCGGCACCCAGATCAACGAGGGCCTGACGATGCTCGCCGAGGGCGTGAACCCGGTCTCGCTCGAGCGGGCGGCGACGTCGGCCGGGTTCCCGGTCGGCCCGCTGCAGATCAGCGACGAGCTCAACATGGAGCTGATGAAGAAGATCCGCGTCGCCAACGAGGCGGCCTGGAGGGCGGCGGGCAAGGACGTCGCCGCGGACCCGTCGTCGACGGTCGTCGACACCATGCTGGAGCTCGGGCGGCCCTCGCGGCTCGCGGGCGCCGGGTTCTACGACTACGACGACAACGGTCGGCGTACGACGCTGTGGGCGGGGCTCGCGGAGCACTTCGCGGTCGCCGAGCAGCAGGTCCCGATCCGCGACGTCCGCGACCGGATGCTGTTCATCGAGGCGCTCGAGACCGCGAAGTGCTTCGAGGAGGGCGTCATCACCTCGGCGGCGGCCGCCAACATCGGCTCGATCATGGGCATCGGCTTCCCGGCGCTGACCGGCGGTGCGGCCCAGTTCATGACCGGCTGGCAGGCGCTCGACGAGACCGGCAAGGGCGTCGGTCCGGTCGGGCTGGAGGCCTTCCTGGCGCGAGCCGACGAGCTCGCCGACACGTACGGCGAGCGCTTCCGCCCCACGGCGTACCTCCGCGACCTCGCGGCGAAGGGCGAGACCTTCCCCGCCTGACCGGGCACTTCCTCGCGCTGCACACCGCCGACCGGGCACTTCCTCGCGCTGCACGCCGCCGACCGGGCACTTCCTCGCGCTGCACGCCGCCGACCGGGCACTTCCTCGCGCTGCCACCGCGAGGAAGTGCCCGGTCAGCGCATTTCTCCGCGAGGAAGTGCCCGGTCGGCGAGAATCGGGTGGTGAGCCAGACCCCCGCCGTCGTCGTCCGCGGCCTGCACGTGCGCTTCGGTGACGTCGAGGCGGTGTCGGGAGTCGACCTCGTGGCGGACAGCGGGCAGGCGACCGCCGTTCTCGGGCGCAACGGCGCGGGCAAGTCGACGACGATGAAGGTGCTGGCCGGGGTGGTCCCGCCGACGGCCGGCGAGGTGACCGTGGCCGGCCACGACGCCTCGACCGACGCCCTCGGCGTCAAGCGCGTGGTGGGCTACTGCCCCGACGTCGGCGGCCTGGTCCCGCGGGCCACGCCGTGGGAGCACCTCCAGCTCAGTGCCCGCCTGCGGCGCATGGACGACTGGGAGGGGCGCGGCCGCGACCTGCTCGAGCGCTTCGAGCTCGGCGACGTCGCGCACCGCGTCGTCGGCGGGTTCAGCCACGGCATGAGCCGGCGGCTGAGCGTCGTGCTCGCGGCGCTGCACGAGCCGGCCGTGCTGCTGCTCGACGAGCCCTTCGACGGCGTCGACCCGCTCGGCGTCGAGGCCACCCTCGAGGTGGTCGCCGACGCCCGGGCGCGCGGTGCCTGCGTGCTGCTCTCCACCCACCTGCGCGACCTGGCCCTCGAGGCCTGCGGCACCGCGGTCGTGCTGCGCGGGGGCAACCGGGTCGCGGCGATGCAGGCCGCCGAGCTCACCGGCGAGGCCTACCGTGACCTCCTCGACTGACTGGGTCGGGTCCGCGCGCGACACCCGGCACCTCGTCGCGTTCCGCGCCCGGACCGTACGCCGTCCCGCCGCGGCGGTGGGTGGGGCACTGGTCGTCGTGGCGCTCACCGTCGGCTTCGCCGTCGCGCCGGCGTACTTCGACCTCGAGGCCGTCCGCAGCGAGACCGTGCAGAAGGCGGTCACGGCCCTGCAGGCCAACCTCGGCGCGGCCTTCCTCGGCTTCCTGGCGCTCTCCGTCAGCTCCGCGATGAGCAGCGGTGGCGGCCGCGAGCTGCTCTCGCGCAGCGAGGCGGCCATCCACCCCATCAGCCCCGTCACCGAGCACCTCGGCGCGCTGCTCCTCGCGCCGGTGAACCTCGCGTGGCTGGTGCAGATGTGGGGCCTGCTGGCCGTCTCGGCCCTGGTGGCGGAGCCGGCCCACCTGCTCGGCGCCCAGCTCGTGGTGCTCGCCTGGGTGCTCGCCGCGTCGGCGGCCGGGCAGGCGATCGGCTGGGCCGTCGAGGGCGTACGCCGCACCGCGCACGGCGTCGTCGTGGTCCGCGTGGCCGGTGGGCTCGTCGTGCTGGCCCTCGCCGGACTGCACCTGGCCGGGGCCCTCGGCCCGCTCGTCCGCGCCCTGCCCACCACCTGGCTGGCCGAGGCGGCACCGACCGCACGGTGGCCGGTGGCGGTCCTCGTGCTGCTCGTGGTCGCCGCCGCCGCGGTCGTCGCCGGTGCCCGACCCGCCGCCTGGGCGCTCGGGCTGCCGCCCCGCGAGGAGCTGCGCGTCCAATCGGGCGTGCACGAGGCGCGGCACGTGCCCGAGCCGCGCTGGGGCTCGCCCGAGCGCGCCCTGCTGAGGCGGCTCGACCGCGGGTCGGTCTGGCGCTCGGTGGGCATGCGCCGCGGCCTGCTGGTCCTCGGCTTCGGCCCGGGCCTGATCGCGCTGGTCACCGGCCTCCAGTGGAGCTCGGTCATGCTGCTGCCGGGGCTCACCGCGAGCGGTGCGGCCTTGCTGTTCGGGGTCAACGCCTGGTGCCTCGACGGCAAGGGGATGGTCTGGCGCGAGACCCTGCCGGTCTCCGCGCGGGACGTGTTCGACGTCCGCGCCCTGGTCGTCGCCGAGTGCATGGTGATGGTGTCGGGCGTGACCGTCGTCCTCGCCCTGCTGCGCAACGGCCTGCCGCCGCTGGTCACCGGCCTGTCGGTCGCAGCGTGCTGGCTCGTCGTGGTCGTGCAGGTTCTCGCGGTCGTGATGACCTGGTCGGTCCGGTCGCCCTACTCCGTCGACCTGTCCTCGCCGCGGGCGACACCGGCGCCGCACGCCGCCATGGCCGGGTACGCCGGCCGGCTGTCGCTGGTCACGACCCTCACCGCCATGCTCTTCACCGCCTTCGCCGCCCTGCCGTGGGCCTGGCTCCCGGTCGCCGTCGCCGTGCCCTTCCTGGCGTGGTCGTCGTACCGCCTGCGCCGCGCCCGCCGTCGCTGGATCGGCCCCGCCGAGCGGGCCCGGGTCGTGCTGACCGTCGCCGCCGTCTGACCCCCGCTCGTGATCCCCGGCTGACCGGGGATCACTGAACATGTCAGGCCGTGCACGGGCCGACAAGTTCAGGAATCCCCGGCTGACCGGGGATCACGAAGGTGCGGAGCACCATGCATACGTGGTATACATACCCGGTATCCATCGCTCACGGGGGGCGGTGGACGGACCACGGAGGCGCGGATGTCGATCCGACAGGCGATGCTGGCGATCCTGGAGCAGGGGCCGATGTACGGCTACCAGCTGCGGGCGGAGTTCGAGCAGCGCACGGGCGAGACGTGGCCGCTCAACATTGGGCAGGTGTACACCACCCTCACGCGACTCGAGCGTGACGGACTGGTCGAGGTCGTGGAGCTCGGGGGAGCCGACGACCACCACTCCGGGACCGAGCGGCACGTCAGCTACCGCGCCACCGAGGCGGGGCGGAGCGAGGTGTCGGAGTGGTTCGCCACGCCGGTGCCTCGCTCCCAACCCCCGCGCGACGAGCTGGCCATCAAGCTCGCCATCGCGGTCACCCTCCCCGGGGTCGACGTGGGCACGATCATCCAGCGCCAGCGGAGCGCGACCGTCGCGGCGCTGCAGGACTACACCCGCCTCAAGCGCACCGGCCGCGCCGCGGCGCCGGAGGAGCCGGAGGACCTCGCCTGGAGCCTGGTCCTCGACTCCCTCGTCTTCGACGCCGAGGCGGAGGTGCGGTGGCTCGACCACTGCGAGGCCCGGCTGCGCCGCGCCGCCCTCGACCGCGCCGACGTACGACGCGACGCACCCGCCGCGACGTCCACCGAGGGGGTCGCCCGGTGAACGCCGTGCTCCACCTCGCCGCCGTCAGCCGGGTCCACGGCGAGGGCGCCACGGAGGTGCACGCGCTGCGCGGCGTCACCTTCCGCGCGCACCCCGGCGAGCTGGTCGCCGTCATGGGGCCCTCGGGCTCCGGCAAGTCGACCCTGCTCACCCTGGCCGGCGGCCTGGACGCCCCGACCTCCGGCTCGGTCTGGATCGAGGGCACCGACCTCGCCTCGCTCGACAACGCGGGGCGCGCCCGGATGAGGCGCACGTCGGTGGGCTACGTCTTCCAGGACTTCAACCTGATCCCCGCCCTCACCGCCGCCGAGAACGTCGCCCTGCCGCGCGAGCTCGACGGGGAGAAGGGGCGCATCGCCCGGCGGCTGGCGCTGACCGCGCTGGAGGAGGTCGGCATCGCCGACCTCGCCGACCGCTTCCCCGACGAGATGTCCGGCGGCCAGCAGCAGCGCGTGGCGATCGCCCGCGCGATCGTCGGCGACCGGCGCCTGATCCTCGCCGACGAGCCGACCGGGGCCCTCGACACGGACACCGGCGAGGAGATCCTGCGCCTGCTCCGGGCGCGCTGCGACGCCGGTGCTGCCGGCGTGATGGTGACCCACGAGGCCAGGCACGCCGCGTGGGCCGACCGCGTGGTCTTCCTGCGCGACGGTGTCGTCGTCGACGAGACCGGCTCCGACGAGCCCGAGCAGCTGCTCGCCGAGGAGACGGCTCGATGACCGGTTGGCGCCCCGCGCTGCTGATCGCCTGGCGCGACGCGCTGCGCCACCGTGGCCGCAGCGTGCTCGTGCTGGTGATGATCACCCTGCCCGTCCTCGCGGTGAGCGCCGCCGCGGTGGTCATCAAGACCTCCGAGGTCTCCGGCGCCGAGGCGGCCGACCGCGTCCTCGGCGCCGCCGACGCGCGCGTGCGCACCGAGGGGCGGGGCCCGGTGGTCCAGCTGGCCGACCCGATCCGGGGCGGCGGGTGGATGCAGGTGGGCGACTTCGACTACGAGGACCCACTCGAGGCCGCCGACGTGCTCGGCGTCCTGGGCGACGACGCCCGGCTCGTGCCGATGGCCACCGGCTGGCAGCGGGCGCGGCTGGGGGAGCGCGTGGTCAGCTTCACCACCACCGGCGTCGACCTGTCCGACCCGATCACCCGCGGGCTCTTCGAGCTGGGGTCCGGTCACCTCCCCGACGGCCCCGGCGAGGTCGTCGTCAACGACGCGATGCTCGACAGGGGCTTCGCCCTCGGCGACGAGGTGCGCGTCGGTGGGGCGACGCTGACGATCGTCGGCGCCGGACGCGACGCGACCGCACGCGACCAGCCGGTGATGCTCGGGTCGGTCGCGGACCTGCCGGGCGACTCCACCAACGTGCGCGAGTGGCTGGTCGACGCCGGGCCCGTCCCGTGGTCGACGGTCCGCGAGCTCAACGAGATCGGCGGGCTGGTCACCTCGCGCGCCGTCCTCGCCGACCCGCCCGACTTCACCGCGACCGCGGAGCAGATGGGCTACGACACCGGCAGCAGCGAGATGGTCGCCGTGGCCGTGCTGATCGTGGTGATGGCGCTCATCGAGGTCGTCCTGCTGGCCGGTCCGGCCTTCGCGGTCGGCGCCCGCCGCCACGCCCGCACGCTCGCGCTGATCGCCGCCTCGGGCGGCACGCCGCGGCAGTCGCGCCGGGTGATCCTGGGCAGCGGGCTGGTCCTCGGACTGGTCGCCGCGGTCCTCGGCCTGGTCCTCGGTGTCGCCACCGGTTGGGCGCTGCTGCCGCTGGTCCAAAGGTTCAACGGCGAGTGGTTCGGCCCGTTCGAGCTGCCCTTGCCCTACCTCGCCGCGATCTCCGCCTTCGGCCTGGTCTCGGCCGTGCTGGCCTCGGTCGTGCCGGCCTGGCTGGCCAGCCGGCAGGACGTCGTGGCCGTCCTCGCGGGACGGCGCGGCGACCGGCGCCCGCGCGCGTCGACCCCGGTCGTCGGGCTGGTCCTGCTCGGCGTGGGCATCGCGGCCTCGACCTACGGCGCGTTCACGTCCGACAACGCCAGCGGCGCCTACTGGATCGCCGGCGCGGCGATCGTCTCCGTGCTCGGCATGATCCTCGTCGTCCCGGTCGTCGTCTCGGCCGTCTCGAGGCTCGCCGGCCGCCTGCCCCTCACCGCGCGGTACGCCGCTCGCGACGCCGCGCGCCACCGCACCCGGACCGTGCCGGCCGTCGCCGCCGTCGCAGCGACGGTGGCGGGGGTGGTCGCGCTGGGCATCGCGAACGCGAGCGACGAGCTCGAGAACCAGGAGACCTACCAGCCGCAGGCCCCGATGGGCACCGGCAGCCTGGTCTGGGCGCCCGAGGTGCTGGAGGGTGAGCAGTCGCCCGACCTCGCAGCGTCGTGGGACCGCATCGAGCGCGCGGTCCATCAGGCGGCTCCCGAGGTGCGGCTCGACACGACGCGCGGGCCGAGCCAGGCCTACGACCCCAACGGCTACACGAGCACCTGGGTGGAGGGGCCCCGTGACGTCGAGCCGGACGAGTGCTGCCTCGACTTCTACGGGATGTCGTCGACCGTCGTCGCCGACCGGGCCGCCGAGCTCGGGCTGGACGGCGAGCAGGAGCGCCGGGTGGACGCGGGGCTCTCCGCGGGACAGGTCGTCCTCTTCACGCTCCGGACCGACGCCGTGGACGAGGCGACCATCCGCACCGAGACCTGGCGCGGCCAGTCGGCCCAGCAGCCGGAGTCGCGGTCGTCGGCGCGGGTGCCCGCCTTGCTGGTCGCGTGGGACTCGGCGCGGCTCGGACCGGCTCCGGCCATGGCCGTCGTGCCCCCGCAGGTCGCCCGCGACACCGGCATGGAGGTCGTGACGACCGGTCTGCGGCTCACCGGCGACCTCGACGAGGAGACCGAGACGCGGATCCAGGAGACGGTCGACGGGGTCGTGGCCGACGCCTCGCTCTACGTCGAGCGGGGATACCAGCGACCTCCGGAGGCCGTGATCGTGCTGCTGGTACTGGGGGCCCTGGGCGGGGTGCTGATGCTCGGCGGCACGCTGACCGCCACCTTCCTCGCGCTCTCCGACGCGCGGCCCGACCTGGCCACGCTGTCCGCGGTCGGCGCCGCGCCGCGTGCCCGGCGGCGGGTGGCGGCGTCGTACGCCCTCGTGGTGGGCTCGGTCGGTGCCGTCCTCGGGGCGGCCGTCGGGTTCATCCCCGGTGTCGCGATCTCGCGGCCGCTGACCTCGCTCAGCGAGACCGGGCCCTACCTCGCCGTCCCGTGGCCGCTGATCGTGGTGATCGTCGTCGCGCTACCCCTGCTGACCGCCGCGGTGGTCGGGGTGACCGCCCGCTCGCGGCTGCCCCTGGTGGCTCGGCTGGACTGAGCAGCGCCGAGCGGTCGGTCGTCGACAAAAAAGTCAGGCTTGACTGTTTGTTTGTACGACGGCAGGCTGTGCGCATGTCGTCCCCGTCGTCGTCGCTCGGCTCCCCGGTCCGCGTGCCGCAGGCCGACCGCAGCCGGGCGATGCGCGCCCGTCTCCTCGAGGCCACGGTGGAGCTGCTGGTCGAGCGCGGCTTCGCCGGCACCTCGACCACCCTGGTCTCCGAGCGTGCGGGCGTCAGCAGGGGAGCGCAGCTGCACCACTTCCCGACCAAGAACGACCTGGTCGTCGCCGCCGTCGAGCACCTCACCGAGCGCCGCGGCGCCGAGCTGGCCGACGCCTTCGACCGGTTGAGTGCTCAGCCGGTCGCCACCGCCACGGACCGGCGCACGCGACTCCGCACGATGCTCGAGATGCTCGGCGACCACTTCGCCTCGCCCGTCTTCGCGGCGGCGCTCGAGCTGTGGGTCGCGGCGCGCACCGACGAGGCGCTCCTGGCCGCGGTCGCGCCGCTGGAGCAGCGGGTCGGGCGCGAGGCCCACCGCCTCACCGCCACCGCCCTCGGTGCCGACGAGTCGCAGCCGGGCGTGCGCGAGCTGGTGCAGGCGACCCTCGACCTGGTCCGCGGCCTGGGCCTGGCGTCCACGATCTCCGACGACTCGGCCCGTCGCCGTCGGATCCTGCGCGAGTGGGCCGACGTGCTGGACCGGGAGCTGGACCGCGAGAAGAAGGAGCAGGAGTGAGCGACGTACTGACCCAGGTGCTGGCCGACCTCGCCGCCGAGGGGGAGCGGCTCGACGCGCTCGTCGCGGACCTCGACGACGCGGGCTGGCACACCCCCACGCCCGCGGCCGGCTGGGACGTCGCCGACCAGGTCGCCCACCTCGCGTGGACCGACGGCGTGGCCCTCAAGGCCGCGACCGACAAGGAGGCCTGGGACGAGGTGGTGCTCGGCGCCATCGCCGACCCCGAGGGCTTCGTCGACGCGCAGGCCCACGCCGTCGCGGCCGAGCCCGACCTGCTGGCGCGCTGGCGCTCGGCACGGCGCGACCTGCACGCCGCGCTGGCGTCGTACCCGAGCGGGGCGAAGATGCCGTGGTTCGGGCCGCCGATGTCGGCGACCTCGATGGCCACCGCCCGCCTGATGGAGACCTGGGCCCACAGCCTCGACGTGCACGAGGCGCTCGGCGCCCTGGTCGAGGACACCGACCGCATCCGCCACGTCGCCCACCTCGGCGTCCGCACCCGAAACTTTGCCTTCGCTGTGCACGGCCTCGATGCGCCGGCCGAGGAGTTCCGCATCGACCTCGTCGCGCCGTCGGGCGAGGTGTGGGCCTGGGGTCCGGAGGGCGCCGCCCAGACGCTGACCGGGAGCGCGGGTGACTTCTGCCGCCTCGTCACGCAGCGCGTCCACCGCGCCGACACCGACCTCGTCGCGACCGGGCCCGACGTGGACCGGTGGCTCGACATCGCGCAGGCCTTCGCCGGCCAGCCGGGTGGCGGGAGGGCGCCGCGATGAGCGGGGTCGTGCGGATCGGCAACTGCTCCGGCTTCTACGGCGACCGGCTCAGCGCGATGCGGGAGATGCTGGAGGGAGCCACGGAGGATGGGCAGAGCCTGGACGTCCTCACCGGCGACTACCTCGCCGAGCTCACCATGCTGATCCTCGGCAAGGACCAGCTCAAGGACGCCTCCCTCGGCTACGCCCGGACCTTCGTCCGCCAGGTCGAGGACTGCCTCGGCCTCGCCCTCGAGCGCGGCGTGAAGATCGTCGCCAACGCCGGCGGGCTCAACCCGGCGGGCCTCGCCGACAGGCTGCGCGAGGTCGCGACCGGGCTCGGGCTGGACCCGGCGATCGCCCACGTCGAGGGCGACGACGTGCGCCACCTCGCCTTCGCCGACGCCCTGACCGCCAACGCCTACCTCGGCGGCTTCGGCATCGCCGCCGCGCTGCGCGGTGGCGCCGACGTCGTCGTCACCGGGCGGGTCACCGACGCCTCCCTCGTCGTCGGCCCGGCGGTGTGGCACCACGGCTGGACCCCGACGTCGTACGACGAGCTGGCGGGCGCGGTCGTCGCCGGCCACGTCATCGAGTGCGGCGCGCAGGCCACCGGCGGCAACTTCAGCGGCTTCCTGGACCTGCCCCACCGCGACCGGCCGCTCGGCTTCCCGGTCGCCGAGGTGGCGGCCGACGGGTCGAGCGTGATGACCAAGCACGCCGGCACCGGCGGCGCCGTCACCGTGGACACGGTCACCGCCCAGCTGGTCTACGAGATCCAGTCCACGCGCTACCTCGGCCCCGACGTCACCGTGCACCTCGAGTCGATCCGTCTCGAGCAGCAGGGGCCGGACCGCGTCGCGATCTCCGGCGTCGTCGGCGAGGCACCGCCCGAGCGGCTCAAGGTCGGTGTCAACGAGCTCGGCGGCTGGCGCAACAGCGCCGAGTTCGTGCTCACCGGCCTCGACGTCGAGGCCAAGGCGGAGTGGGTGCGCGACCAGCTCGGCTCGCGGCTCACCGCGGCGGAGGTCACCTGGTCCGACGTCACGCCGCCACCGGCCGACGCGGCGACCGAGGAGGCCGCGTCGACCCTGCTGCGCTGCACGGTCAAGGACCCCTCGCCCGACCCGGTCGGCCGCGCGTTCACCTCCGCGGCCGTCGAGCTCGCGCTCGCGTCCTACCCCGGCTTCACGATGACCGCGCCGCCCGCGCCGGCGACCCCCTACGGCGTCTACCGCGCCGAGCACGTCGACCGCGCCCGGGTGACACACATCGTCGTCCACGCCGACGGGCGCCGCGAGGTGGTCGCTGACGCCAGGGAGTACTCGCCGGCCGGCGAGGCGCCGGGCGCGCGCCCGTCGCCGTACCCAGGGCGCCCCGACGTGCTCACCCGCCGGCTGCCGCTCGGCACCTTCGTCCACGCCCGCTCCGGCGACAAGGGCGGCGACGCCAACATCGGCCTCTGGGTCGCCCACGACGACGCCGACCGCGACCTGTACGACGCCCGCGTGCAGTGGCTGTTCAAGATGATGTCGCCGCGCGGGATCGGGGCGCTGCTCCCCGAGGCCGCCGACCTCGACGTCGAGGTCTGGCTGCTGCCCCACCTCGGTGCGGTCAACCTCGTCGTGCACGGGCTGCTCGGGCAGGGTGTCGCCGCCTCCACGCGCTTCGACCCGCAGGCCAAGGGCCTCGGCGAGTGGCTGCGCTCGCGCACCGTCTCGATCGAGGAGAGCCTGCTGTGACCACCGACGGACAGGAGCACGAGGCGCTGCGCGCGACCGCGGCGGAGTTCGTGCGCCGCGAGGTCGTCCCGCACCTCCAGGAGTGGGAGGACGCCGGCGAGATCCCGCGGGCGCTCCACCGCACGGCCGGGGACCTCGGCCTGATCGGGGTGGCCTTCCCCGAGGAGGTCGGCGGCGGTGGGGGCGACATCGTCGACTCGATCGTGGTGCAGGAGGCGATGTTCGAGGCGGGTGCGTCGAGCGGACTGATGGCCGGGCTCTTCACCGCCGGCATCGCGCTGCCGCACATCGCCGCGAGCGGCGACGCCGACCTCGTCGAGCGGTTCGTCCGGCCGACCCTGGCCGGCGAGACGATCGGCTCGCTCGCGATCACCGAGCCCGGCGGTGGCTCCGACGTCGCCCGGATCACCACCCGCGCCGAGCGCGAGGGCGACCACTACGTCGTCAACGGTGCCAAGACCTTCATCACCTCCGGCGTCCGCGCCGACTTCGTCACGACCGCGGTCCGCACCGGCGGGCCGGGCCATGGCGGCATCTCGCTGCTGGTGGTCGAGAAGGGGACGCCCGGCTTCACCGTCGACCGGAGCCTGCGGAAGATGGGCTGGCACTGCTCCGACACCGCCGAGCTGTCGTTCGTCGACGCGCGGGTGCCGGCCGCCAACCTCGTCGGCGCGGAGGGCTCCGGCTTCGGCCAGATCGCGGACCAGTTCGTCGTCGAGCGGATCGCGCTGGCGGTGCACGGCTACGGCATCGCGGCACGCTCGCTCGACCTGGCCGCGGCGTACTGTCGCGAGCGCACGACCTTCGGCCGACCGGTGATCGACAACCAGGCCGTCCAGCACACGCTGGTGGAGATGCGCCGCCAGGTCGAGGTCGCGCGCACCTACACGCGCGCGGTCGCGGCCCGGCACGCCGCCGGCGAGTGGGTCGTCGCCGAGGCGTGCCTGGCCAAGCAGACCGCGGTGGACTGCGCCGCCTTCGTCTGCGACCGGGCCGTCCAGCTCTTCGGCGGCACCGGCTACATGCACGGCACCGAGGTGGAGCGGCACTACCGCGACGCCCGGCTCCTGCCGATCGGGGGCGGGACCGACGAGGTGCTGCGCGACCTGACCGCCAAGTTGATGGGTTACGCCTCATGAAGGAGATCCGATGATCAAGCTGCCCTCCCTCGGCGACGAGGTGTCGGTGTGGATGGACGCGCCCCCCGCCGAGATCTGGGACCTCGTCAGCGACGTCACCCGGATCGGGGAGTTCAGCCCCGAGACCTTCGAGGCGCGCTGGACGCGCGGCTCGACCGGCCCCGAGGTGGGGGCGTACTTCAAGGGGCACGTGAAGCGCAACGGCGTCGGCCCGACCTACTGGAGCCTGTGCCGGGTGACGAGGTGCGAGCCCGAGGAGGTCTTCGAGTTCGCGGTCGGCACCGACGAGCTCAACGTCAACAACTGGGGCTACCGCCTCGAGCCCCGGGACGGCGGGACCCTGGTGACCGAGTACTTCCGGCTCGGCACGAACCTGCCGACCCGGCTGTACTGGCTCGTCCTCGGCCCGCTGCGCCGTCGGACGAACCAGCGCGGGATGCGCACCACCCTCGAGCGGATGAAGGCGGTGCTCGAGGCATGACCACCAACCGCGAGGCGATGCTCGAGAAGCTCGCCGACCTCGACGCCCAGCACGCGGCCGCGGTCGCCGGCGGCGGTGAGAAGTACGTCGACCGCCACCACGCGCGCGGCAAGCTGACCGCGCGCGAGCGGATCGAGCTGCTCCTCGACCCGGGCTCGGCCTTCCTCGAGCTGTCGCCGCTGGCCGGCTGGGGCTCGGACTTCACCGTGGGTGCGTCCGTGGTGACGGGCATCGGCGTCGTCGAGGGCGTGGAGTGCCTGATCAGCGCCAACGACCCCACCGTCAAGGGCGGCGCGTCGAACCCGTGGACGGTGAAGAAGATCTTCCGCGCCTCCCAGATCGCCGAGGAGAACGACCTCCCGACGATCTCGCTCGTCGAGTCCGGTGGCGCGGACCTGCCCACGCAGAAGGAGATCTTCATCCCCGGCGGCCGGCTGTTCCGCGACCTCACCCGGTCCTCGGCGCGCAAGCAGCCCACGATCGCGCTGGTCTTCGGCAACTCCACCGCCGGCGGCGCGTACGTCCCCGGCATGAGCGACTACACCGTCTTCGTCCGCGGCGGCGCGAAGGTGTTCCTCGGCGGCCCGCCGCTGGTGAAGATGGCGACCGGCGAGGAGTCCGACGACGAGTCGCTCGGCGGCGCGGAGATGCATGCCCGCGTCTCCGGCCTCGCCGACTACCTCGCCGAGGACGAGCACGACGCGATCCGCATCGGCCGCCGGATCGTGGCGCGGCTGAACCGCCGCAAGCCCGCGCCGCCGGTTGAGCAGCGAGCGCAGCGAGCGTGTCGAAACCAAGGACCCGTGGGTTTCGACACGGGCCCGGGGGGCCCTGCTCAACCGGCGGGTCCGGCCTTCGCCGAGCCCGACGCGGACCCCGAGGGCCTGCTGGACCTCATCCCGACCGACCTCAAGGAGCCGTTCGACCCGCGCGAGGTGATCGTGCGGATCGTCGACGGCACCAGCGAGCGCAACGGCAGGCCGTTCGACGAGTTCAAGCCCCTCTACGGCACCTCGCTCGTCACCGGGTGGGCCGAGCTGCACGGGCGCCCGATCGGCATCCTCGCCAACGCCCAGGGCGTGCTGTTCTCGGAGGAGGCGCAGAAGGCGACGCAGTTCATCCAGCTGGCCAATCAGTCGGACACGCCCCTGCTCTTCCTGCACAACACCACCGGCTACATGGTCGGCAAGGAGTACGAGCAGGGCGGGATCATCAAGCACGGCGCCCAGATGATCAACGCCGTCTCCAACAGCTCGGTGCCGCACCTCAGCGTGATCATGGGAGCCTCCTACGGCGCCGGCAACTACGGCATGAACGGCCGCGCCTACGACCCTCGCTTCCTCTTCACCTGGCCGAGCGCGAAGTCCGCCGTGATGGGCCCGGCGCAGCTGGCTGGCGTGCTGTCGATCGTGGCCCGTGCGGCCGCCGAGGCGAAGGGCCAGGCGTACGACGAGGAGGGCGACGCCGGCATGCGCGCCATGGTCGAGGCGATGGTCGAGGAGCAGTCCCTGCCCTACGCGCTGTCCGGGATGCTCTACGACGACGGGGTCATCGACCCCCGCGACACCCGCACCGTGCTGGCCATCTGCCTCAGCGTCATCGAGAACGCGCCCTTCGAGGGCGCCCAGGGATTCGGGGTGTTCCGTACATGATCAGCCGACTGCTCGTCGCCAACCGGGGCGAGATCGCCCGCCGGGTCTTCACGACCTGCCGGCGTCTCGGCATCGAGACCGTCGCGGTCCACTCGGACGCGGACGCAGGTCTGCCGTTCGTCGCCGAGGCCGACCACGCCGTGCGCCTGGCCGGCAACGCGCCCGCCGACACGTACCTGCGCATCGACCTCCTGATCGACGCGGCACGCAGGGCCGGCGCCGACGCGATCCATCCCGGCTACGGCTTCCTGTCCGAGAACGCCGACTTCGCGCGGGCGGTGGTCGACGCGGGCCTGACCTGGGTCGGGCCACCGCCGGAGGCCATCGAGACGATGGGCGACAAGGTCCGCGCCAAGGAGGTCGCCGAGACGGCCGGCGTGCCCGTGCTCTCGGCTCCCGACAGCCCGACGGACGCCGACTTCCCCCTGCTCGTCAAGGCGTCGGCCGGCGGCGGCGGCCGGGGCATGCGCGTCGTCCGCTCGCTCGACCGGCTGGACGCCGAGATCGAGGCCGCACGCGCCGAGGCGGCGTCCGCCTTCGGTGACGGAACCGTCTTCGTCGAGCCGTACGTCGAGGCCGGCCGCCACGTCGAGGTGCAGGTCTTCGCCGACGCCGACACCGCTGTCGCGCTCGGCACCCGCGACTGCTCGGTGCAGCGCCGCCACCAGAAGGTCGTCGAGGAGGCGCCCGCGCCGGGGCTCCCTGCGGAGACCGAGCGGGCGATGTGCGAGGCGGCCGAGCGGCTCGCGCGCGGCATCGGCTACCGGGGTGCGGGCACGGTCGAGTTCCTCTACGACCCGGCCACCGACCGGTTCTTCTTCCTGGAGATGAACACCCGTCTCCAGGTCGAGCATCCGGTGACCGAGCTGGTCCGCGGCCTCGACCTGGTCGAGCTCCAGCTAGGCGTGGCCGAGGGTGCCGGGCTGCCCGGCGACCTGCCGCTGCGTGGCGGTCACGCGATCGAGGTACGCCTCTACGCCGAGGACGCGTCGTACACCCCGCAGAGCGGACGGCTGGTCACCTTCGACCTGCCCGCCGACGGCCGGTTCGGCCTCCTGCCCTCGTCGGGTGTCCGCGTGGACAGCGGCTTCGCGAGCGGCGACGAGGTGTCGACCTTCTACGACGCGATGCTGGCCAAGGTGATGGCCTGGGCGCCGACCCGCGAGCAGGCGGTCCGGATGCTCGTCGCCGCCTTGCGCAGGGCCCGGATCCACGGCGTGACCACCAACCGCGACCAGCTGGTCGAGATCCTCACCGACCCGGTCTTCGTGGGCGGCGAGATGACCACGACGTGGCTGGAGTCGCGTCCGTCACCCGGGTCCACGACGATCGACCGCAGGACGCTCGTCGCCGGTGCGCTGATGCTGGCTGCGGACGACGCGGCACGTCGTACGGTCCAGCAGGGCGTCCCGGCGGCCTGGCGCAACGTCCCCAGCCAGCCGCAACGCACCACCTTCGAGGGGCACGAGCCGGTCGAGTGGTGGGGCACGCGCGACGGGTTCGTCGTCGACGGAGCGATCGTCCTGGAGGCGTCACCGGTCCACGCCCGGCTCGAGGTCGACGGGGTGACCGTGCGGTACGACGGACTGATCGACACCCCGCGGACCTCCGGCACGCGGGAGGTGTACGTCGACGGGCCCGTTCGGTCCGTTCGCCTGCGCGAGGTCCCGCGGTTCACCGACCCGGCCGACGCCGTCGCGAGCGGCTCGCTGCTCGCACCCATGCCCGGCACGGTCGTGGCGGTCAAGGTCGAGGCCGGCCGCGAGGTGGCGGCCGGCGACGTCGTCCTCGTGCTCGAGGCGATGAAGATGCAGCACACCGTGACGGCGCCGCACGACGGCACGGTCACGAAGATCAACGTCGAGCCCGGCGCGCAGGTCGCGTCCGGGGAGGTCCTGGCCGTCGTCGATCAGTCACCCGGTGGTTGAGGTGCGAGCGCAGCGAGCCTCGAAACCACGTCGAAAGGAATGAGATGACCACCTTCACCGAGCCCGAGGAGCGCCAGGAGCTGCGGCGCCAGGTCGCCCGGCTGGCCAGCCGCTACGGCCGCGACTGGTTCGCCGAGAAGGCGCGCACCGGCGAGAAGACCACCGAGCTGTGGCTCGAGATCGCCAAGGCGGGCTACCTCGGCATCAACGTCCCCGAGGAGTACGGCGGCGGGGGCGGCGGCATCGCCGACGTCGCCGCGGTGTGCGAGGAGCTCGCCGCGCAGGGGTGCCCGCTGCTGATGATGGTCGTCAGCCCGGCGATCTGCGGCACGGTGATCGCGCGCTACGGCACCGAGGAGCAGAAGCAGCGGTGGCTGCCGGGCATCTGCGACGGCACCGCCACGATGGCCTTCGCGATCACCGAGCCCGACGCCGGCACCAACTCGCACAACATCACCACCACCGCCCGCCGCGACGGCGACGAGTGGGTGCTCAAGGGCCAGAAGATCTACATCTCGGGCGTCGACGAGGCCGCCCACGTCCTCGTGGTCGCCCGTGCCGAGGACGCGCGCACGGGCAAGCTCAAGCCCTGCCTGTTCGTCGTGCCGACCGACGCGGTCGGCTTCGAGCACACCGCGATCGCGATGGAGATCGTCAGCCCGGAGAAGCAGTTCCAGGTGTTCATGGACGACGTGCGCCTCCCGGGCGACGCGCTCGTCGGCGACGAGGACGGCGGGCTGGTGCAGCTCTTCGCCGGCCTCAACCCCGAGCGGATCATGGCCGCCTCGTTCGCCACCGGCCTCGGCCGGCACGCCCTCGACCGGGCGACGGCGTACGCCAAGGAGCGCACGGTGTGGCGGGCGCCGATCGGCTCGCACCAGGCGATCGCCCACCCGCTGGCTCAGGCCCACATCGAGGTGGAGCTGGCCAGGCTGATGACGCAGAAGGCGGCCGCGCTGTGCGACGCCGGTGACGACATGGGTGCCGGTGAGGCCGCCAACATGGCGAAGTACGCCGCCGGCGAGGCCTGCGTCCACGCCGTCGACGCGGCCGTGCAGACCCACGGCGGCAACGGCATCACGCAGGAGTACGGCGTCGCCGGGCTGATCGTGGCGTCCCGCACGACCCGCATCGCCCCCGTCAGTCGGGAGATGATCCTCAACTTCGTCGCCATGCACAGCCTGGGGCTGCCGAAGTCCTACTGACGCGGTCATCGTCATACGTTCCCGAACGCATCGGCTCGGGAACGTATGACGGATCAGAGGACGCGAGGTTCAGGCGCCCGCGGACTCGTAACGCTCCTGGACGTCCTGCGGGGAGGCACCGTTGGGCTGGCTGATCCGGATGTGGTTGCCGAACGGGTCGCGGATGCCGAAGTCGGTGCCGTAGGGCTGCTCCACCGGCTCCTGGGTGACCTCGACGCCGGCCTCGACGAGGGCGGCGTACGTCGCGTGCACGTCGCTGGTCTGCAGGAACAGCCCGCCGAGCGCGCCCTTGGTGACGAGCTCGCGGACCTGGGCGGCGGTGGCGTCGTCGTGCTGGGGGCCGCCGACGAGCTCGAGGAGGAGCGAGGTGTCCTGGCCGGGCACGCCGACGGTGAGCCAGCGCATGAAGCCGAGGTCGATGTCGTCGCGGACCTCGAAGCCGAGGTTCGAGGTGTAGAAGTCGAGCGCCTCGTCCTGGTCGAGGACGGGGACGCTGCGGATGTGGAGGCTGGTGATGTGGTGGGTGGTCATGACGAGGACGCTAGTCAGCGTCCGACCCCCGCCGCTTCTCCGAAACCGCTGTCGTGGGGGCACCGGTGCGGGGGCGCGTCCACGCGGCGATGAAGCAGCTCGGCACGTGCACCGGCTCGTGTTGGGCACGGAACTCGGTGGGCGAGCAGCCCACGATCGCGCTGAAGGTCCGGCTGAAGGTCCCGAGACTGGCGAAGCCCACGTCCCAGGCGACGTCCGTGACCGCCCGGTCGGTCTGGCGCAGCAGCGTCATCGCGCGCTCGACGCGTCGGCGCTGCAGGTAGCGGTGCGGGGTCTCGCCGTAGACCGACCGGAAGACCCGGCCGAACTGCGAGGGCGACAGGTGCGCGATCGCCGCCAGGTGGGGCACGTCGAGCGGCTCGGCGTAGCGCCGGTCCATCTCGTCGCGCGCCCGGAGCATCCGGCGGTTGGTGTCCTCCTGCGCGGACAGGTCCACCGTCACACCCAGATGTTGTCGTGCTCGCGCATGAACGCGTCGTACTCCTCGGGCGTCATGTCGGCCGTGCCCTCGGCGAGCTGCTCGAAGTAGCGCTCGCGCGGGGCACCCGGCGCGAAGTGCAGCAGCATCTTGGCCGCGCCGTCCTCGTTGCGGAAGCCGTGCAGCCCGCCGGCCGGCACGTGGACGAAGTCGCCCGAGCGGCACTTCACCCACTCGCGGCCGTCGTAGATGGTCACCGTGCCCTCGAGGACGTAGAACGACTCGGTGATCGTGCGGTGGAAGTGCGCGCCCGGGCCGCTCGACGGACCGCCGAACTCCCAGCGGTAGAGGCCGTAGGTCCCCCCGGTCCCTGATCCGAGGGCGAGGTGGAAGACCTTGTTGCCGTTGGGGTAGACCAGCGCGGGCTCGCCGTCGCCCCGCACCAGGCGGGCCGACACCTCGCCCGACTCCCCGTGGTAGATCGCCGGTGGGTAGCTCATGCGACGAACCTAACCGGTGTCGGCGGCGAGTGGCAGGCTGTGCGCCGTGGCCCTCGCCGACCGACCGCTCGTCCCGGAGGAGTGGGTGCAGCGCATCGACCGCGTGCTCTCGGCGCTGCCTCGGTGCCGCATGGAGCCGGCGTGGACCGGCACCCGATGGCGCGTCGGCGGCGCCACGGTGGCGCACGTCTTCGGCGGTGAGGACCAGCTCTTCCGCATCACCTTCCGCGGCGAGCCCGACGAGGTGGCCGCCTTCGAGCACATGGGTGCCCCCTACTTCCGGTCCGGCTGGGGCGGCAACGCCATCGGCATGCTGCTCGACGACGACACCGACTGGGAGGAGCTGGCCGAGCTGCTCACCGACTCCTACTGCATCCAGGCGCCGGCGACCCTCGCCGAGCAGGTGGCGCGCCCGGCGCGCTGAGGCTCATCGCAGGGGCACGAACCGGTAGTACCCGTGCTCGCTCACGTGGGCACCGGGGTTGGTGACCAGCAGCATCGTCCCGGCCACCGGGATCACCATCCGCCCGTCCTCGGCGAGCTGCTCGACGAGCTCCTGCGGGAGCTCCGCTGGCTCGGCGGAGACCAGGATCCGGTCGTACGGCGCCCCGCCGGGGTCGCCGAGCACGCCCGGTGCGGCGCGCGTGATCGTGGCCCACGGCTGGTCGGTCGCGGCGAGGTTGTCACCCCCGAAGCGCACGAGCTCCGGCTCCAGCTCGACGCCGCGCACCTCGCCGGTCGGACCCACCAGGTGGGCGAGCAGTGCCGTGGTCCACCCGGAGCCGGATCCGACGTCGAGCACCCGCTGGCCGGTGCGCACGTCGAGGAGCCGCAGCATGTCGGCGACCGTGCGCGGCTGGGAGCTGGTCTGGCCGGCCGCGATCGGGAGCGGGCCGTCGTAGGACGCGCGGCGACGGACCGCCCGCGGCAGGAAGCCCTGACGCGGGTGGGCCGCGAAGGCCCGGTCGACGGCGTCCACACCGCCGAGGCTACGCGCAACAGCGGCACGGCCCCGGGTGGGTGGGGTGGGCCGTGCCGCTGCCGGTGTGCGTTGTGGAGGCCCGTGCTCCCGCCGCATGCGGGGGGTTGTCCGTACTCCCGACGGGGGAGGTCGGTCGTACGGGAGCGGGAGGGGGTCGTCCGCGGAACGCAGCCGCCTCCAGGTGTCACCCGGGAGTCATCGGTCCTCCTCGCGCAGGTCGCGGCAGAGCGCGACGACCTCGGCCCGACCGG
Source organism: Microbacterium sp. ARD31 (assembly GCF_031844425.1). Taxonomy (NCBI): domain Bacteria; kingdom Bacillati; phylum Actinomycetota; class Actinomycetes; order Micrococcales; family Microbacteriaceae; genus Microbacterium; species Microbacterium sp. ARD31. Next base: position 8,209 of record NZ_JAUZVE010000020.1, on the reverse strand, counting down.
AGGAGACGCCGGTCAGCCGGCGGACGGTGCGGACGGCCGCTGGATCGGGCGCACGCCCGGCCAGGACGTCCCGGCAGGCCCGGTCGAGCAGCCGCCCGGAGCCGGGCGCCGGGTCCGCCGACCGGGGCGAGCGGTTGTCCGCGGTCGGGGGCTTGGTGCTGCGCGGGTCGGCGGGCGAGGGCTCGGTGGGCGAGGAGCCGTCGGACGCGTCCGCGACGGACTGGGACGTCCCGCCGGACACCGCGCCGGACAGGTCGCCGAGCCACTGGGTGTCGGCGACCAGCAACCCTCCCGCGGCGAGCGCGAGCACGGTCGCGGAGGCGACGACGAGACGGCTGGCGCCACGCCCGCCCAGCCTCTCGGGCGGGACGACGTGGTGCCGCACGGCCGGGGCAGGGGCGAGGCGGGCGGTGTGGAACGCGGCGACGGCCGCCGGCTCGCGCCGCAGCTCGGCGGGCCGCGGCGGTGCGGCGGCCGCGGCCAGGACGGTGCCGAGGGCGCTGCCGTGCGCCGCCGGGTCCTCGAGCAGCCGCTCGGCGTCACGGCGGGACAGGTGTGGGCCCCCGCTGGTCATCTCACACCTTCAGCGCCGCGGAGCCGGGAAGTGTTACTCCTCCTCGGAGATCCGCCTGGCCAGCTGCCGCAGGCCACGCAGGGTGGCGGCCCGGACCGCCCCCGGGCTCTTGCCCAGGATCCGCGCAGCCGTGGGCGCGTCGAAGCCGAGCACCGTGCGCAGCATGACGGCCTCGGCCTGGTCACGCGGCAGCGAGGCGATGAGGGCGAGGGCGGCCTCCGACTGCACCCGGCCGAGGGTGTCGCCCTCCACGTCGGCCGGGTCGGGAAGCTCGACCATCCCCTCGACGGGCCGCGCCGACGTCGGCCGCCGGCGTGCGCGCCGCAGGTGGTCCAGGGCGCGGTGCCGCGCGATCGTGGTGATCCAGCCCCGGAACCCGTCCGCGTCTCCGTCGAACCGGTCGAGGTCGCGGAAGGCCTGCGCCCAGGCCTCGCTGGCCACGTCCTCGGCGTCGGCGGCGCCGACGAGCACCGTCAGGTAGCGCAGCAGCGGCGGCTGCACCGCACGGTAGACGCGCCGGAACGCCGCCTCGTCACCATCCCGCATGGCCGCGACGGCAGGGTCGAGCCCGTCCTCCCTCGCCACGGACCGAGTGTGCCGAAGCCGGTCGACCCCTGACAGGGCCGAACGTCACGGCGCGCGAGGATCCCCCAACGGTGGGTCAGGCGCGGGGCGGGCGGGGGACGAACAGCGGCACCCGGGCGGCGTACTCCTCCCACCCCGGGCGCTGCGACATCGTCCGCTCCAGCAGCCTGGCGCCGGTGACGTTGCGCACGAAGTACGTCATCGCGGCCGGCGCCCACACGGTGAGCAGGCCGGGCAGCCAGCCGAGCGCGAGCCCCCCGGCGAGCCACAGGCCCCACCACACGCAGGCGTCGCCGAAGTAGTTCGGGTGCCGGCTCCAGCCCCACAGCCCGGTGTCGAGGATGCGCGGGCGCGACTCGCGCGGTTGCGCCTTGTAGGCCTCGAGCTGGGCGTCGCCGACGACCTCGAAGAACACGCCGACCGCCCACACCGCCACGCCGACCCACACCACGGGCCACCAGCGGACGTCTCCGATCGCCGCCGCCTGGACCGGCGCGGCGACCAGCCACGAGACGACCGCCTGGGTCAGGAACACCTTCCCGAGGACCCGCCTGGCCCCGGACGACCAGCCCGGCCCGCCGAGCATCTCCTCGTAGCGCGGGTCCTCGCCGTGGCCGCGCGAGCGCCGGCCGATGTGCCACGCCAGCCGGCCGCCCCATGCGGTGACGAGCACGGCGAGGAGCCACGAGTGGGCGTCCGGCCAGACCAGGGCCAGGACCACGGACATCGCGACGAACGACAGCCCCCACGCGACGTCGACGACCGCGACCCGGTCGAGGCGCCGGCTCACCGCCGCTGTCGACCCCATGACGACAGCGGCGGTGAGCAGCGCGACCAGCACCTGCGCCACGGCGCTCACCAGTCCCGGACGGGTGGCAGCGTGTGCGGGGCGCCCGGGCGGACCGCCAGCACCTGGTCGACGCCCATCCGGCCGTCGCGGAAGGCGAGCGCGCCGCCGACGAGGTAGAGCCGCCACACGCGGACGACCTCCTCGCCGACGAGCTCCCGCAGGCGGGGGAGGTGCGCCTCGAAGTTCTGCATCCAGCCGGCCACGGTCAGCACGTAGTGCTCGCGCAGGGCGTGCACGTCGCGCACCTCCAGCCCCCCGGCCTCGATCAGCGCGACGGTCTCGCCGACCGGGCGCATCGTCATGTCGGGTGCGATGAAGGACTCGATGAACGGACCGCCGCCGGGGTGCTTCCCGCCACCGGCGCCCTGCCGCGACATCTGCTGGACCAGCACGCGGCCGCCGGGCTTCACCGAGCGTCGCAGCACCTCGACGTACGTCGGGTAGTTGCGGGCGCCGACGTGCTCGCCCATCTCCAGCGAGCCGACGGCGTCGAAGTGGTCGCGCTCGGGGACCTCGCGGTAGTCCTGGAGCCGGATCTCGACGCGGTCCTGGAGTCCGCGCTCGGCGATGCGGGCGTCGACGAAGGCCTTCTGCTCCTGCGAGATGGTGACGCCGACGACGTGGGCGCCGAAGTGCTGGGCCGCGTGCAGCGACAGGGAGCCCCAGCCGCAGCCGACGTCGAGCATCCGCATCCCGGGCTCCAGGCCGAGCTTGGTGCAGACCAGGTCGAGCTTGGCGCGCTGCGCCTCCTCGAGCGGCACGTCGGGCGTCGCGTGGTAGCCGCAGCTGTAGGCCATCTGCGGCTCGAGGACAGCTGCGTAGAACTCGTTGGAGAGGTCGTAGTGGTGGCTGATCGACGACCGGTCGCGCGCCAGGCTGTGCAGCCGCCCCCTGACCCGCGCCTGCGACCGGGGTGCGGCCGGCGGCCGGCCCAGCGCACCGAGGCCGGCGGCGGTGCGGACCGCGTCGACCAGCGCGCGCGGCGAGAGCCGTACGCCGGACAGGCCGCGCTCGGCGCCCACCGCGAAGACGTGCGCCAGGGCGGACTGCAGGTCCCAGCCGTCCTGCTCCGGCACGTCGAGCTCGCCGGTGACGTAGGCCTGCGCGGCCCCGAGCTCGCCGGGGTGCCAGAGCAGCCGCCGCAGCGCGTCGGGCGACCGCAGCACCACCAGCGGCGCACCGTCCGGTCCGGCCACCGAGCCGTCCCACGCCTGGAGGCGCACGGGCAGGTCGCCACCGATGAACGGGCGCACGGCCGCGGCGAGGCGGTGCGCGATCCCGGCGTCGGTGACCCGTCGCTGCGCGGTGCTCGTCACCGGTCCTCCCGGGTGAAGGTGAGCTGGGAGACGTTGATGTAGCCGCTGGCGAAGCCGGCCTGCGAGTAGGCCAGGTAGAAGTGCCACATCCGCATGAACACCTCGTCGAACCCGAGGTCGAGGACGACGTCGCGCTGCGCGAGGAAGCGGCGGTCCCAGCGCCGCAGCGTCTCGGCGTAGTGGCTGCCCAGCTCGAGCTGGTCGACGAGGCGCAGGCTCGTCTCCTCGCGCGTGATCTCGTCGATCACCTCGACGCTGGGCAGGAAGCCGCCCGGGAAGACGTACTTGTTGATCCACGTGTGGCCGCCGCGGGTGGCGAGCATCCGGTCGTGCGGCATGGTGATGGCCTGGATCGCGACCCGGCCGCCGGGCGCGAGCACCCCGTCGATGGTCGCGAAGTAGGTGCCCCAGAACTCGTGGCCGACGGCCTCGATCATCTCCACGGAGAGCACGGCGTCGTACGTCGCCCCGCCTGAGGCCAGCGAGCGGTAGTCCATCAGCTCGACCCGCACCCGCCCGGCCAGCCCGGCGGCTGCGATCCGCTGCTCGGCCAGCTCGAGCTGCTCGACCGACAGCGTGATCGTGTGCACGCTCGCCCCGCGGCGCGCGGCGCGGATCGCGAGCTCGCCCCACCCGGTGCCGATCTCCAGGACACGGCTGCCGGCGGTGACCCCGGCGGCGTCGAGCAGCCGCTCGATCTTGCGCGCCTGGGCCTCGGCGAGGTCGGGGGCGTGGGCGCGCGCGTCCGGGCCGTCCACGGGCTCGGGCGGCGTGGCGACGAGGTGGTCGCCGACGGATCCCGGGCCCCTGGCCGTGCGGGTGGTGGAGGTGTCGAAGAGGGCGGAGGAGTAGCTCAGCGTCTCGTCGAGGAAGAGCGCGAAGAGGTCGTTGGAGAGGTCGTAGTGGTGGGCGATGTTGGCCCGGCTGTTGGCCTCGGTGCTCCGCTGGTGCCGGGGCGTCCGGTGCGTGACGAGGGCGCGCAGGCGCTGCAGCGACTCGGGGACGAGCGAGGCCATCCGCGCCGCCGGGACCGTCAGGAAGCCGGCGAGGTCCTCGGCGTCCCACGCGCCCGTCAGGTAGGCCTCGCCGAAGCCGATCAGGCCGTCGCGGCCCACCCGTGCGTAGAACTCGTCGGGCCGGTGCACGCGCATCGTCGGGCCGCCCCGGCCGAGCCGTCGACCGGTGGGCTCCTCCACCACCGTCACGGCCAGCCGGGACACCGCGCTGCGGAACAGCCGTCGCGCCACCGCGGCGGACACGGCGGTGCGCGGGGTGCGGGTGAGGGGCTCGAGCGCGGGCAGCCCCTGCTCCGTGCCGGGAGTCTTCTCCAGGGTCATCGGACGCCCTCCTGGCGGTGGCTGGGACGGGGGCGGACGGGGAGCCGGCGCGCCCAGAGCCAGGTGCCGTGCGCCCGGATCAGTGCGCTCCCGCGCAGCGTCGCGCCGAGCGTCCGGCGCAGCGGGACGTCGCTGCGGGTGCCGGTGAGGCTGGCGCTGAAGGGTGCCGGCGAGGCCGTCCCCGGCTGCGAGTGGTCGCGCAGGGTGACCGCGACGTGCAGGCGGTCGGTCGGGACCGGGACCGCGACGTCGTACGTGCCGTCGACGCCGTGGAAGGGGGAGACGTACATCGCCTTGGGGGTCTGCGCGCGGCCCTGCTCGTCGGGGTGGACGAGGTAGGCGTGGCGGTCGCCGTAGGTGTTGTGGACCTCGACCACGACCCCGGCCTGCGCGCCCGCGTCATCGAAGCACCAGAACACGCTGATCGGGTTGAAGCAGTGGCCCAACGACCGCGGGTGGGCGGCCATCAGGATCCTTCCGCCGCCCTCGCCCAGCGTGACGCCGTTGTCGGCGAGGAACCCCTCGACGTTCTCGCGCAGGGTGAGGTCCGGTGAGCCGAGGTGGTCGCGGGCCTCGAAGCGCGCCAGCACCCCGTGGTCGGGGAGGTCGTCGAGGTCGACCAGCCAGAACGTCGAGGCGTGCTCGAAGCGGCGCGCGAACGGCGTGCGCCGGGTGTGCCGGATCGTGGTGTCGAAGCGTCCCGGCTGTGGCACGACGTGGGCGGGCCGTGGCCACGGCAGTCCGAGGTGGGTGGCCGCGGCGAGTCCTGAGCGCGCGCCGTCCTCGTGGAACCCCCAGCCGTGGTAGGCCCCGGCGAAGGCGATCCGCGGGGTGTGGATCTCCGGCAGGCGGCGCGCAGCCGCGACCGACTCCGGGGTGTAGAGGGGGTGCTCGTACTCCATCCGGTCGATCACGGTCGCCGGGTCGACGAGGTCCTCCCCGCCGAGGGTGACGAGGTAGTGGGTGTCGGTGGGCAGCCGCTGGAGGCGGGTGAGGTCGTAGGTGACGGTGACGCCGCCCGCGTCATCCCGCTGCCGGCGGAAGTTCCACGACGCGCGGGCGTGGCGGGCCCGGGGCAGCAGGGAGGTGTCGGTGTGCAGGAGCGCCGGGTTGCTGCTGTAGGGCAGGGCGGCGAGGACCTCCCGCTGGAGCCCGGTCGGCTGCTCGAGCATGGCCAGCGCCTGCGCCGGGTGGGTCGCGACCACGACGGCGTCGAAGGTGGTCGTGGCACCGCTGCCGTCGGTGACCTCGACGCCGTCCGCGAGCTCGCGCAGCGTGGTCACCTTGGTCTCGAGGCGTACGTCGTCGAGGCCGGCCGCCACCGCGGCCACGTAGGTCGCCGAGCCGCCGGTCACCGTGCGCCACTGCGGGGAGCCGAAGACGCCGAGCATGCCGTGGTGCTCGAGGAAGGTGAACAGGTAGCGCGCGGGGTAGTCCAGCGCGTGGTCCGGGTCGCAGGACCACACGGCCGCCACCAGGGGCTCCATGAAGTGCCGCACGAAAAACGCCGAGAACCCGCCCTCGGCCAGGAAGTCCCGCAACGTGCGGTCGTCGGCCGCTTCGGGGGTCGACGCGAGCAGCGCGCGCGCCCTGCGGTGGAAGCGGGGGATCTCCACCAGCATCCGCCAGTGGTCGCGCGAGGCCAGCGACGACGGCCGCGCGAACAGCCCGCGCGGCCCGAGGGCGCCGGCGTACTCGACCCCGGTGCCGGCGTCGCTGACCGACAGCGACATCTCCGAGGGCTGCGTCGCGACCCCGAGCTCGGCGAAGAGCCGCAGCAGCGTGGGGTAGGTGCGCCGGTTGTGCACGATGAACCCCGTGTCGATGGCCAGCTCGCCGTCGGGGGTCGCCACGCGGTGGGTGTCGGCGTGGCCACCGAGGCGCGCGTCGGCCTCGTAGAGCGTGACGTGCGCGGTGCGCGAGGCGACCCACGCGGCGGTGAGCCCCGCGACACCCGATCCGACGACGGCGACCCGGCGCTGTCCCGCCCGGTCGCCGTCCGTGGTCACGTGGCCTCGCTGAGGTCGAACAGCGCGATCGGCTTCGTGGTCGGTGCCGGGGACCCTCCCTCGGGCTCGACCGTGATCCCGACGGCGATCGCCTCGGCGGCCGGACCCTCGAGCACCATGGTCTGGTCGGGGCCCTCGGGCATCATCCCGGCCGGCACCATGTCCTGAGTGGGCGTCTGGAACCACAGCTCGTAGGCCTTGCCCGCCGGAGCCGCCACCATGTCCTCGGTGACGATCACGGCACGATCGACCGACTTCGACCGGACGACGGTCGCCCGGCCGGCCGCGCCGAGGTCGACGAAGACCTCCTGCGCGTCGTCGGCCCGGAGCACTTGCTCGGCCGCGGTGAGGCTGCCGCGACCCGGGGTGTCGTCGGCCCACGGCTGGACGATCATCGCGCCGGTGCCGACGAGGACCGCCAGCGCGGCTGCGACGAGGAGCGGCAGCCAGGCGCGGCGCCGGGAGGCCCGGGCGGGACGGTCTGCCCCGGCGGACTCCTCCGGCCGTGGCACCTCGGGAGGAAGCGGGCGGACCTGCGAGATGCCGGCCAGCACGGAGTCGCGCAGCGACGGCGGCGGGACGGTGGCGGAGGTCTCCGCCAGCAGGGCCGCGGTCTCGCGGAGCTCGCCCACCTCGGCGCGGCAGTCCTCGCACGCAGCCAGGTGCCGCTCGAAGCGCGCGCGCTCGAGGTCGTCGAGCGCGTCCAGGGCGTAGGCACCCGTGAGCTTGTGCAGGTCGCTCAGTCGGTCGCTCACGATGCCACTCCCATCAGGTCTCTCAGTCGGATCAGCCCGTCGCGGATCCGAGTCTTGGCCGTGCCGAGCGGCACGTCCAGCAGGGCGGCGACCTCCGTGTGGGTGTAGCCGCCGAAGTAGGTCAGCTCGACGGCCTGGCGCTGGACGTCGGTCAGGGTGGCGACCGCGCCGCGCACCCGGGCCGCTTCGAGCGACGCGTAGGCAGCCTCGGCGGTCTGGTCGTGGTCGACCGGTGCGGACTCGCGGTCCCAGGTCTCGTCTCGGGTGGTGGCCGCCTCGACCGAGCGGACCCGGTCGACGGCCTTGCGGTGGACGATGGTGAGGAACCAGCCGGCCGCGCTGCCGCGCGCGGCGTCGTACCGGGCGCTCGAGCGCCAGGCGTCCAGGTAGGCCTCCTGGGCGACCTCCTCGGCGTGCGCGGGGTTGCGCACCACCCGCAGCGCGAGGCCGTACGCCCGCGCCGAGGTGGCGTCGTAGAAGGCGGCGAACGCCGCCTCGTCACCTCGCGCGGACCGCTGCAGCAGCTCGGCCAGCTCGGTGGCGCCGGGGGCGCCGGGGGGCGAGCCCCCGGACGGGACGCCCACGGGCGCCCCGTCCGGTACGGGCCTCACGTGGTCCACGTCAGCATCCTTGCCGTGCGTCGTCGGGACGGGTCACATCTGCGGCATCAGGACCTGGTCGACCAGGTAGACCGTGGCGTTGGCGGTCTGCACGTTGCCGCACACGACCGTGGCGCCGTCGACGGTGAAGTCCTCGCCCGAGCCCTCGACGGTGATCATGTCG